>NZ_BAZW01000066.1 GCF_000974365.1 Geofilum rubicundum JCM 15548 | reverse complement strand
GTTCCGCCTTCGAAAAAAATCGCTAAGAAATTGAGGCTGGTTGCCGTTTAGAAGCCCGCGCTGTTTGAGCGTAGCGAGTTCGCGGGGTTTAGGCAAACAACCTCAATTTTAGATTTTTATCGTCAGCGGCGGCCCTTTTTGCTTCCTTTTTGGGGCTGCAGCCAAAAAGGACGAGCCCGTGCGGCTAAAGCACCTAAAACCCATTTAAATCCATCGTTACCGTAGGTATCAGCAACAAGAACCCCAGAAGGATCATTGTGATAATAAGCGGCGCTATCCATTTGGCCCATTTGGCATACGGAATCTTGGCCACCCCCAGCACCCCGATCAGCACTCCGGAAGTGGGCGTTATCAAATTGGTAAAGCCATCCCCAAACTGAAAGGCCATGACCGTGGCTTGTCGCGACAAGCCTATCAAATCACTGAAAGGGGCCATGATGGGCATGGTGAGTGCCGCCTTGGCCGAACCACTCGGTATCACGACATTGATAACCGTCTGTATCACATACATGATGCCGACCGATGCCATATCCCCCATATCGCTCATGCCTCCAGCCATTGCGTGCAGTATGGTATGAATAATCTGACCTTCCTCCAGGATGACAATGATGCCACCGGCCAGGCCTACGATGAGCGCGGCCGACATGATATCTGCCGATCCGGCCAGAAAGAGTTTGGTGATGCTGTCGGGACTTTTATCCATGGCGGCACCGGCCAGAATTCCCATGGCAAAAAACAGGGCGGCAATTTCCATGATGTACCATTGATAGCCCATAACGCCCACAATCAGGAAGACGATGGTATAGGCCAGCAGGTTTAAAACAAATACGGGTGCTGATTTGCGTAAGGCCAGCCAGCCGGTAAGGGCAAATGAAGCCGTAAGAATGGGAATGAACCACGAGGTGACCCCACTTCCGCCACCCATTACCAAGGTGGTTTGAGGGTAGGCGATGGAGAAACCGATAAGGGCGGACAAGGTGGCAAAATACGTGATCCAGGCCGCCTTGTAGGTGATGGGCTCATCTTCCACTTCATTGACATGCAAGTGCTCGCGCCAGTAATTGTCCTCTTCGTGCACGGGCGATAAGTCGGGCTTCCGCTTAATACGGTTGGCATACCACAGAATGTAGGAGATGCCCACTAAATTAATCACTACCCAGGAAAACAAACGGTACTCAAAACCCGAAAACAAAGGCAATCCGGCCAATCCCTGGGCGATACCAATGGTAAATGGGTTTAATACAGCACCGGCAAACCCTAGTCCGGCCGCCACAAAAACCATGCTCACCCCGGTGATGGAGTCGTACCCCATGGAAATGGCCAGGGGGACAATGATGATGATAAAGGCGATGGTCTCTTCACTCATCCCAAACACGGCACCAAAGACCGAAAACATGAGCATGATAAGAACGATGACCAAATTGCCGGTGCCGATCCGGCGCATAATGGCGTATTTATCAAGGCGACGGGTGAACTGAAGGAAGGAACGAATCCCCACATCAATGGCTTTGGAATCGTTCATGATCCAAAAGGCACCGCCTATCATCAGAATGAAAATAATGATGCCGGCCTGTCGCTCAAAGCCCATAAAAAGGGCTGCAAAAACCTCCCAGGTCTGGGGTTGATTGTCCACTTGCTGAAACACCGGCATACCATCCCTCCCTCGGGGTCATGTAAACACCACCGGGTACAAACCAGGTGGCAACCGCTGACAGCAGGATCAGGAAAAAGACGATGACGTAAGTATGAGGAACCTTTTTAAGCATAAGAAATAGTTTTTATGGCCCCAAAAGTAAAAAAAATAAAAACCTTACGCCTCATTTTACGTAAATCCAATGCGATCCAAATAAAACCAAAATTGAAGGTATGAGCAATAATTACAAAACCACCCGATTACTCCTTTTCCTGACCATTGTACTTTTATCATTGACTGGCTGCGCATCCAAGCGGCATTTAAAGAATGCCGTCAAATATGATGAAGCGGGGCTTTATGAAGATGCGGCCCAACTTTATATGCGCTCATTATCGGCCAACCGCGATAACATTGAAGCCAAACTGGGCCTGAGGCGGACCGGACAAATGGTGCTGGACCAAAGGGTGAAAGATTTTGCCACTTTACATCAGAACAACCAGCATGGAGATGCGGTTTATGCCTATATCAATGCGGAAAAATACCGGAACCAGGCCAATTCACTGGGGGTGCGACTTGATTTTTCCGGCAATCATCAGGCGGCTTTCCTGACCTCAAGAAATATTTATCTGGACGGTCTTTACCTGGACGGACAAAGAGCCCTGGATGCAGAATCGTTTGCCACAGCAGAGGAGCGCTTTTCAGAAATTCTCGACATCGATGATACCTATAAGGATGCCAGAGAGAATTGGGTAGTGGCCCGCTATGAGCCCATTTACAGGGACGGACTTGATTTCATGTATACCCGGCTCTACCGAAAGGCCTATTTTGCCTTTCACAGCATTTTAAGTGAGCACGGCACCTATAAGGATGCCATGCAATTGCGTGAAGAGGCACTCGCCGGCGCCACTATTTCGGTAGCTGTGCTGCCCTTTTATACCGCGAGTAATAGTCAAAAAGCCGCAGCTGCGGAGCTACGGGCCAATACCATCAGTGAAATTTCGGCTTTGCCGACACCCTTTTACCGGATTGTTAACGATCCCATCATTAATAACCTGCCGCAGATAAGCGTCATTAATGATCCCAGCATTGCGCTGGCCCTCATTAAAAGTGCAGGGGTTAAGTTTTCGGCAGACAATATTTTGATGGCACGCATTGTCAATTTTAATGAGTACACCACCAATCCCAGAAGAACTGAGAGACCAGCGTACATCAAACAAACCAAAGAGGTAACCAACAGTGAAGGGCGCAAAGAAACTGTGACCGAGTACGTTAAAACCACCTACACAGAAATAGAACGAAAGAGTGGCGCTACACTCAGGGTTGAATTTTCAATGGTGAACCTGAAAACGGGTGTGGTAGTGCTTACAGATTATCTGAATTTTGAGGACAATCAGGAAGTTGTTTACGGCGAGTATAAAAACAATTATAAAAACCTGATTCCCGGCGAATGGAAGTTTGCCAACCGGGACGACGACTCGGATAAGATATTTGACAACAGCAGGTCTATCAATGATTTGCACAAGGCCTTTACATCCCCCAAGGAATTGGTGACCGGCAAACAAATGATGACCACTCTATTGGGAGCAGCCGGCCACCAGATTTCTTTAAGATTGAATGCTTACGACCCCGAGCGCTAAACCTTTTGAAGGGGAGTATCTTGTGGCGGATCACCGTGATTAACAAAAGTTAACGCTACCTTTATTTGATTTGTAAAGAATATATCGATATTTGTACCGGGGATTTTAATAAAACCTGGATTTAGTTAATCGGTTTTAAAAGGATGTGCTTGCAAAAGCCATCCTTTTTTTATGCCAACTCCCCAGATGGAACTTATTGAATCATATCCGGAACTTGAGTGTGCCTAAATTTTGCATTCAGTCGCATCTCGGCGAAATAATCAGTCACTGCCCGACGAAGTAATCAATCGTTGCTCGGCGAAGTTTGCAACTTCGCCGCATCTGTTTCGGCAGTTTAAAACTGCCATTAACCAAAAAGAAAATCCGGGCCTCTCACAGCCAGGTAACTCTTAACATGAATTAACTTGCTTTCAATCTCTTTCACCGAAAAGCACCTTATCTTTGTCGTAGATTTTTTTTCATAGATTTGGATTTGGTTAACAAAGGCTGATTTAAGGGGAAAGGACAGATTTTTTAATCTGTCCTTTTTTTATGCTTTGAAAATTCCATCTTTCTTCTTATTTTGCTCTAGTATTACTTTTGACTAATAAAGAACGTTAAGTCAAAACAAACCAGCAATTAACCAAACCATGGACAATCTGTTTCTAAAGTACATGCGCGAACGCACGGGCAAACGCAAAAGCTCGGGGCCTGATTTTTATGCGCCCGGACCGGTTATTACCATTTCCAGGGACTACGGCTGTCCGGGAAGACGCATAGCCAGATTACTTTCAGAAACATTGACGGAAAAGAATGCCCGTCTGGGCGGAACCCAGGAGTGGAAATGGATCAGCAAAGAAATCATTGAGGAGTCGGCCCGCGAATTAAAACTTTCGCCCACACTGATACAAGACTTGTCGGACTACCGCACCCGGGGCTTCTTTGAAAATCTGGCGCTTTTCTTCTCAGATGAGTTTTACCCCGGCGATGTTAAAATTAAAAACACCATTGCCCGCTTTATATACAATGCGGCATCAGAGGGCAATGTGGTTATTGTCGGCCGCGCCGGTGAATCCATTACCAAGAACTTTGATAAATCACTGCACATAAAACTTCAGGCCCCGATTAACTGGCGGGCCAAGCAGGTAGCCGACTCCTACGGCATGAGCATCGTGGATGCCAAAAAGGAGGTCATTGAAATGGATAAGCGCCGCACCCAGTTCAGAAACTATTTTGAAAAAGATCTTCCGGACATTGAATTTTTCGACATCTTTTTCAATGTAGCCACCATGACCGATGAAGAAATCATTGAAATGATTATCATTATTGCCGAAACGCGAGGTTTCGTTTAAATCATAGTATTTCAGCCATACTGCTGCATGAGAGCAAGGGCTTGCGAGCGATAAGAAGTGCCAAATATATTGAGGTGGTTTAACACATGGTAGAGTGTGTAAACTGCCTCTCTTTGTTGATAACCGGGTTTCAGGGGCCATTCAGCATTGTAGGCTTCGTAAAAGAGGTGATCAAATCCGCCAAACAGATGGGTCATGGCCAGTTCAGCTTCACGGTGACCGTAATAAACGGCCGGATCGATGAGCACTGGCACCCCGTCGGTTCCCACAATGAAGTTACCGCCCCATAAATCGCCATGCAGAAGAGAAGGGGCTTCCTCGCTCCCCTTTAATATATCAGGCAAGCAAGATTCGAGATGCCTGAATAAGTCTTTGAAAGTGCGGTCTACAAAGCCGTTTTTTTCGGCCAGCTCATATTGATACAACAGGCGCTTATTAAAATAATAAGTGGCCCAGTTGCTCTTCTCTTCTCCCTCGGGCCGATTAAGTTGTGGTGTACTGCCAATATAATTATCTTCATAAAAGCCATAGGCGCCCGACGAATACTTGTGTAACTGAGCCAACTGTCGCCCAAAGTCGCTAAAAAAGGAGCCTGGGCGACTGCCCTCTCTGATGAATTCTAAGATTAAAAGCTGCTCATCGGCATGCACCACCTCAGGGATTCTAATCACCCCGGACTTTCTCAATTCATTGAGTCCGTTGGCTTCTTTAATGGCCATTTGAGTCGTTGAATTTTTCTTGACCACCAGTTCACGTCCCGATTCTGTCAATAAATACCCGGTATAAGCGATACAACCTCCTCCCAATGCACTGCTTTTAACAATGGATTCTTTGAGCAATAATTCCAAATCAGACATCATGGCCAATAATTTTAACCTAAAAATATCACTAAACCCGCATCTTAGCAATATTAATCGAACAAATTCAACCATTTTACCCCTATAATAATCGGGCGTATAATGAAGATTACGGAACTTTCATCTGTATATTTGATAGCTCAAAACATATCTAAACCAAAACCGAATGACCAATATTGGACTTTTAAAAATAGGACAGACAAAAACCCGGGTTCAAAAACGTAGGAGTTTAGGGCACAGACTATTATCCATCTGCATGGCGCTTTACGGGTGGGGATTCATTTCTGTTTCGGGACAAATGCATCCCACCTCGATGAGCTTTCCGGTGGACACTTCATTCAATATCCGCAGTGAATTTAAAAAGCAAGTGAAATACCACCCGCACATAGAAGTTGCATCGATTGGAGACACCACCCAGCTGACCACTATCAGGGATGTTGTTTATACCACCTATGGCGAACGGGCGCTTCATGCAGATATCGCTTACCCAAGGATGGACGACCATCAACTGCTACCTGTCATCCTGTTTATTCATGGAGGGGGATGGCGCAGTGGGGACAAAAGCATGGAACATCCGATGGCTTTTGAAATGGCCAGACGTGGCTATGCTGCTGTTATGGTGGAATACCGGCGCTCGATGGAAGCACTTTATCCGGCCGCGGTAAAGGATATCGTAACGGCCATCAAGTGGGTAAAGGCCAATGAGGGTCAATCCCCCTTTGACACCACGCAAATTATTTTGGCAGGTACTTCATCGGGAGGACAATTGGCGGCTTTAATCGGGAGCATCAATAATACCAACGATGTATTTACCACAACGCCCTACCCTGAACACCATGCAGAGGTACAGGCAGTGATAAACATAGATGGCGTTTCCGCTTTATACATCCTGAATCTGGCGAGGGTCAGGATCGCCCAGGGAAGCCGTCGGCAGCTACCCTTTGGTTTGGTTCTTCGGTAGTGGATGATCCTGAAAGCAGACAGGAAGCATCGGCGCTCACGCACATCAATCCCCATTCGGCACCCATGTTGTTCATCAATAGCTCAATACCACGCTTTGGCGCGGGAAGAGATGATATGATTAAAAAAATGGAGGAATATGGTATTAAACACCAGGCGTTTCAACACGAAAATTGCATGCATACTTTTTGGCTGTTTCACCCTTGGTTTAACCAAACCGTTGAATGGATGGATGCCTTTTTGAAAGAGAACTTAAAAACCCAATATTACTAAACATATACGAATGAATGTAAAAACATGACCCATAAGCGGATTATTTAGTATTTTTGGTAGTCCCGAATTAAGAAATGGTTAAATTTGCCCAAAACAGCTACTGGCAAAAGTCCTTAACATGAAGAACCTGTTTGAAAACAATGTCGTCTTTATGTTTTTTTAAGAAAAACGGAGTGAAATTTTAACATCATTAAGCCCTGATTAAATTGTTAAGCTGCATTTAATTATTATTTTTGTTGCCTAGTAATCGTATTTATTGGCAAAAAACATGAATCGTTTAGGTGGGCGCATAAGAAACAGAAGGGAAGCATTGCATATGTCGCTGGGCGTAGTGGCGCAAAAAGCAGGAATCAGTTCCAGCGCCCTTTCACAGATTGAAAATGCCAAGGCATTTCCATCCATCGTAACCTTAAAAGCAGTAGCGGATGTATTACACATTACAGTGGGCGAGCTTATTGGAGAGAATGAAACCATTAAACATTCCCCGCTCCTGATTCAAAAAGACCGGATATTTATAAAACAAAATACGACCGGGGCCCGGCTCTATTCGTTGTCGCACCGCGAAACAGCCAAACAAATGGGGACTTATTTAATAGAAATACCCCCGAATAGCGATACCGACGATTTTTTTGCTGAACATAGAGGTCAAGAATTTTGTCATGTATTAAAAGGGGAAGTCCAATTTGAATTGGACAAGAAAACATTTGTGGCCATAGAAGGAGACAGTCTGTATTACAATTCCTTTAAGCACCACAAGGTCATCAATCAAAAGGAAGAACAGGCGATCATTTTGTGGGTTGTAACACCCCCGGATACCCATTGCGAATTGCCTGCTTCCAACATAGAAACAGAAAGAATTATAAACAAATAAATATAAAAACAATGAGCATGATTCAAGAGCTGGAAAAAAAAGGAGTCCTTGTACCCGATCAGATTAAAGATCTATTGAACAATGCGCGAAAAGTTCATTATTTCAACACAACCGATGAGTTGGTTGATGCCTCCACAAATGGAGCAGAAAACAGCTCGTTTGAGGTGAAATATGACGTTCCCGGAAAAGGGGAGTATGTTGAAGCTGTGGTGCACCGTGTAACAAATGGAATTTCGGCCAACTATACCGAGCCTTATATGCGTCGCCGCGACCCGGGGACTATGGCAATAGCAGATGACAAGCCAACTGATAAAGAAAAATTCAAAGATGTTTTTGGATATGACTTCTCAAAATTACGTGATGAGACTTTTGATTGGTTGAAAGATCAGGAACTGGCAGTGTTTTTTTACTATGCCGGAAACTTTCCTGTAGGTATAGGCGGAATTGCGATTGCTCCGGCAAATGCTGGGTTTTTCGCTTTAGGACTTGCCTTCCTTCAGCGTATTATTCCCATAAATAATATGCCTAAAGGTTTTAGGATTGATTCTGCAATATATGTTGCGCCACCTTTCCGTCATACCCATTTTAATGGAAAACAGAAGGTGATTCATAACAGGCTGGATGGCTTACACGAGTTGTTTTCATACAACTTATACCCTGGCCCAAGTGCCAAAAAAGGTTTGTATGGTGTGTTGTTGTCACGCGGAGAAGATGAGGGCTGGGTAACTACGCATTGCTCTACAGTTCAGGTTATCAGTCCTTATGATAACAGCACTACTTTTATGCATGAAGGTGCAAGTGGTGGTGGAAAAAGTGAAATGCTCCAGTTGATTCCCCGTGAAACAAATGGACAGGTACTGATCGGAAGAAATATGGTTACCGGAGAGGAAAGACTCATGAATATTCAGCTTTTCTGCATGTTCAATCCGGTGACTGATGATATGGCTCTATGTCATCCATCCTATCAAAAAGGCAATGGTAAACTTACAGCGGCTGATGCCGAAAATGGATGGTTTATCCGTGTGGATGGTATTAAGGAATATGGCGATGATCCTTTTCTGGAAAAAATCACTATTAACCCACCTGAGCCTTTATTATTCCTGAATGTTGATACCAAACCTAATGGAACAGCGCTGGTTTGGAACCATACCATGGATGAGCCAGGGAAAAGATGCCCGAATCCACGTGTAATCCTTCCTCGTCACATCGTTCCTAATGTAGTAAATAAGCCGGTAACAATTGATGTCCGTAGTTTTGGTGTGCGCACTCCGCCCTGTTCTAAAGAGAATCCTACTTATGGAATAGTAGGTTTATTTCACATTCTTCCTCCGGCACTGGCCTGGTTATGGCGTTTGGTAAGTCCCCGCGGACATGCCAACCCAAGTATCGTGGGAACTGGAAGTATGGATAGCGAAGGCGTTGGTTCATACTGGCCTTTTGCCACTGGAAAACGTGTTCACCATGCCAATCTCTTGCTTGAGCAAATAATCAGTACGCCACGTGTGCGCTATACTTTGGCTCCGAATCAGCATGTCGGCGTATGGAAGGTAGGATTTAAACCTCAGATGTTGATGCGTGAATACCTTACGCGTCGTGGAAATGCGAAGCTTTCTTCAGATCAGTACCAGCCTGCACGTTGTGCATTACTTGGGTATGAGCTCAATTTTCTTACTATTGAAGGAAATAAAATCCCTTCACGCTTCCTGAAGGTTTATAAGCAGATAGAAGTAGGCGAAGAAGGTTATGATAAGGGTGCTGAAATGTTGTATGATTTCTTCAGGAAGGAATTGCCACAGTATTTGACTCCTGATCTGTTACCATTGGGACGCAAAATCATAGAGGCCTGTTTAAATGGTGCAAGTGTTGAACAATACAATGATCTGTTGCCAATGGAGTATAAATATGCGTTTTTTAAAAAAAATAAGTAATGAGTAAAGTAGTTAATATAACGAAATCCAAGGCCGACCATTCCAGGTCGGCCTGGATTTTTTATGAATTTCCCAACAAAGATGCACACAAAAAAACAGAGAACGACAACAATGAGCTTCTGTAATGATTAAATCAGGAAAAGACATTATTTTTGCTTCAAAGTTAATTCGGGATGGTAAATTGGTTGCCTTCCCTACGGAAACAGTTTACGGGTTAGGGGCGAACGGATTAGATGCAAAAGCTGTTGCACGGATTTTTGAAGCAAAAAAACGCCCTTCATTTGACCCCCTTATTCTGCACATTTCTTCCATCGATGACCTGGAAACGGTTTTTAAAAAACCGATTTCCCCATTGATCTTTCAACTGGCCGAAAAATACTGGCCAGGCCCCTTAACCATAGTGGCGCCCAAAACGACTAAGGTACCTGACATTGTATCAGCCGGTCTCAGTACGGTTGCTGTCCGAATGCCCTCACACAAAGTAGCACAGAAACTAATAAAACAGGCAGGCGTCCCCATTGCAGCTCCCAGCGCCAATTTATTTGGACGCTTGAGTCCGACCCAGGCCCAACACGTTAAGGAACAACTCACCACCATCGATTATTTACTGGATGGAGGCACAACGAACATCGGACTGGAATCCACCATTATTGCTGTGAGTGGCAACACCATTGAAATATTGCGTCCGGGTGCCATTACGCCGGATCGACTTCAGGCGGATTTTCCGAAGGTGAAAATTGTGGCATCAAGCACCGAAAAGCACATTCAAGCTCCGGGACAGTTAAAAAGCCACTACTCGCCCAGAAAACCGCTATACCTGTATGATGAGATGCCTGAAGTACTTCCTGCTTACGCCGGATTGCTTCTGTTTGAGCCCGCTCCCATTCCCGAAGGAGCCCAATCAAAAATCAAACTTCTTTCGGCCACCGGCGATTTACTCGAAGCAGCCAGCAATATGTTTAACGCGTTGCATGATTTCGAAGCCGATCGTTCCATAGAGCAAATCTATGCCGTGAAAATCAAGGAAGAAGGCATTGGACTGGCCATCATGGACCGCATCAACAAAGCGGCCTATCGTTTCACCCACTTTGTGGATGAAAACGGCATTTCGGAAGGCGAAGGCCTGCCTCAGCAATCCCAAACTTAAGAGAGCAAATGGTATTATAAAAAGTAACTCCCACACTTATAATTCACTTAGCCATCGGACTCTTCAAACCTCCATAAGAGACCGATGGCTTTTAACAACATAACAACCTGCTCCACACCCCACCTACCTAACCCGTCCCACCCCATCAACCCCATCAACCTAATCGCCTATCGACCTAATCACCCTATCCTCCCTACCTACCCCATCAACCCTCTCAACCTATCGACCTATTGACCTATCCTACTTCTTCACAATCAACACCGGAATGTTCTTATCATGTGAAATCAACCTTTCAGCCACACTGCCTATCAGCAGATCGCTGCCATCGGCCTTACCTTTACTACCCACCACAATCAGATCGGCACTCTGAAAAGTGGCCTGATCATATATGGTTTTGGAGATATGACCATCCTCAGCCAATACAAAATATTGACAATCCGCCTTAATTTTCAGTTTTTCTCTCAGCTTTTCGTACTTTTTTTTGGCCGCTTTAATAAAATGGTCGTTCAACTCCTCCCTATCCTTAACGTATGGATAATATTGCATATTCACTTTAATGCCATGCACCGGTATTAATTCGGTCGACAATAAATCAGAAGCTTCTTTGGCCACTTTTAGTGCATTATTGGTGTATTCCGAGAAATCGATGGGCACCATTACTTTATGAATGTCGCCACGCGCCATTTCACTTACAAATAAGGTGCTGGTATTCAAAAGGCGGACCATTTTGCCAGAGAAAATGCCTGAGCCGTGAATGGCTGCCTTTTTCCCCAATACCACCAGGTCGAAGCTTTGGTTTTCCATCCATTCTAAAAAGGCTTCCATTTTTCCGCCCTGGTGCACATATACATCCGCCACTTCACCGCATTTAGGCATAAACTCATCGATCTGCTCTCGCATTTCCTGGGCAATCATTTCATCAACCGACTGGTCCAAATCCGGGAAAAGGCTTAGTATTTCGGGTGGCATCTCCTCCACTTCCATAAAATGAATCAGATGAATGGCTTTAAAGTGATATTTTTCGTTGAGTCGTTTAATGTAATTCAACAGGATATTATCCATTTCGGATAAATCGAGCAATATGGCTATGTTGGATAGTATCATTTCTTCTCCTCCTTTTTAATTAAACGTTTGGCGATCATTCCGGCAATCTTCTTCTCATAAGACTTTTTATCCTGACTTTGGGACAAGTACTTACTGCGCGCCATTTCAGATGATAAACCTTTGTGAAGACTGTACATCATGACTATTAAAATAAACAAAAAAGGCAACCCGGTAGTAACGGCGGCTGTTTGTAAGGCCGTCAAGCCACCTCCCAGCAGTAATACAGCAGCTACGGCCCCCTCAGTATTGGCCCAAAATATGCGCTGAGCCACCGGTGCATCAAGCTTTCCGCCGGCTGTTATACTGTCAATGACCAGCGAACCCGAGTCGGAAGAAGTGACAAAAAAGCTAATGACCAGCAAAATACCAACAACCGACAGAAGGTTACTCAACGGAAACTGTTCAAAAAAGACAAACAGGGCTGTTGATTCATCCGCTATAATGCGTTCGCCTAAACCTTCAGAAACTCCCTTAATATCCATAAATATGGCCGACCCCCCAAAGGCTGTCAACCACAAAAAGGTAATAACCGATGGCACCAAAAGCACACCAAAAATAAACTCGCGTATGGTGCGACCTTTAGATACACGCGCAATAAACATACCCACAAAAGGCGACCACGAAACCCACCAGGCCCAATAAAAGACGGTCCAGCCACCTTGCCATCCCCTGTCGCGATAGGCCTCAGTCCACGTTGAAACCACCAGCATCTCGTTCAGATAGTTACCTATATTTTGAATAAAGGATTTAAAAATAAACAGCGACGGTCCCAAAATCAGTACCATCAACAACAGAAAAGCGGCAATACGCACGTTCCACTCACTTAGGAATCTTACGCCCCGTTTAATGCCAGTCACCACCGAAATAGTGGCCACCAAAGTAATGGCAATTATCAGAAACACCTGCATCAGAACGGTATTGGGTGTACCAAAAACATGGTGCAAACCACCACTTACCTGCTTTACCCCCAAACCAAGTGAGGTGGCCAGGCCAAAAAGGGTGGCCAGCACAGCAAATACATCTATAATATTACCTATTGGTCCGTGCACCCGCTTGCCCAATACGGGCAGGAAAACCGACCGTATCGTTAAAGGCTGATTCCGATTGAAAGCGAAGAAGGCCAACGACAAACCCACCAGGGCATATATACCCCAGGCATGAAAACCCCAGTGCAAAAACGTCAGATTCATCGCCTTTTCAGCAGATTCCAAGGTACTACCCTCGCCAAAAGGCGGATTCATGTAATGATAGACCGGCTCGGCAACCCCCCAGAACAAAATTCCAATACCCATACCAGCACTAAAAAGCATGGCGAACCATGCAGGGGTAGAAAACTCTTTTTCCGCATCTTCACCCCCGAGACGAATATTGCCAAAGCGTCCAAAGCCGATGTAGAGACTAAAAATAAAAAAGAGATTAACGGCCACTATAAACAGCCAGCCAAAATTAACTGAAATTGCATCCTGGGTGCTCTGAAATATGTCGGCCATGGGTTTACCCACAATAAGCGTCACCGATATAAATAAAACAATCAGAATGGTCGCCGGCCAAAAAACCGGACCATGAATGTCAAAGTATTTTTTACTCATAATAATAATTTTATAAATTATTCCAGCAGCCTCCAAACATATCTCCTAACTCATTATTAAACAATGCTATATGTAAAAAACTTGCCATTTCTCTTCTAACAAATGCTAATTTAACAATTATATAGAGGGCACCCAAAATTATTTTCCTGTTCATGAATCGATGACTATAGATGACTGTCGATGATTGTCGATGGATATTGATGGTTATTGATGGCGGTCAATGGTGGTCGATGATTGTCGATGGATATTGATGGTTATTGATGGCGGTCAATGGTGGTCGATGGCGGTTGATGGCGGTTGATGGTTATTGATGGTGGTCGATGATTAATGCAGTCTTTTGTATAGGCTTGGCGTAGTTTTAAACTACGCCTATCCCTTTAATACTGCAACGATCCTGAGATAAAACAACTCCGATTGGCGCAAAGTTGACTTTCTACCCATCCCACCCTATCTTCCCTTTTTCCAATCCCACCCTTTCCACCACTTCCCCTTCCAAATGGCGAAAAAAATCTCTAATTTTGCGCCTCTGTTAAAACCTAAAAACAAACTTTTAAATATTAACTATGGCTGATTTTAAATATCAAAAGCCCTTCCCCATTCAAAAGGACACGACCAACTACCGCCTGTTGACCAAGGATTATGTTTCCACCATTGAGCCGATGGCCGAAAAATTCTCAAAATTGATCCCAGGGGGTTGGAACTCCTGGCCAGGGAAGCCATTTCTGATGTATCGTTCTACCTGCGTCCAGCGCATCTTCAAAAGTTATCCAACATTTTAGAAGACCCGGAAGCTTCAGACAACGATCGTTTTGTGGCCCACACCATGATTATGAATCAGATAGTATCAGCTGAAGGGGAATTGCCCACCTGCCAGGATACAGGAACAGCCATCGTCATAGGCAAAAAAGGCGAAAACGTTTGGACCGGCGGCAACGATGCCGAAGCCTTATCCAAAGGCATTTTCGAAACCTATAAGGACAAAAACCTGCGCTACTCGCAGGTAGTCCCCTTCAACATGTTTGACGAAAAGAATACCGGCACCAACCTGCCGGCTCAAATCGACCTTTATGCCGAGGAAGGCAACAAATACGAGTTTCTGTTTGTGACCAAAGGTGGTGGCTCAGGCAACAAAACCTTCCTGTACCAGCAGACCAAGGCCTTACTGACAGAAGAGGCGCTAACGAAATTTGTCAAAGAAAAAATCAAAGATCTGGGGACCTCTGCCTGTCCCCCCTACCATCTGGCACTGGTCATTGGCGGCACATCGGCCGAGGCCACTCTGGCGACTGTTAAAAAAGCATCGGCCGGATACCTGGACCACCTACCCACCGAAGGAAATGACGGCGGTCAGGCCTTCCGCGATTTGGAGTGGGAAGCCAAAGTCCAAAAAATTTGCGAAGAAAGCACCATTGGGGCACAATTTGGCGGAAAATATTTTGTGCACGACGTTCGCGTCATCCGTTTACCCCGCCATGCCGCTTCTTGTCCGGTAGGCTTAGGCGTTAGCTGCAGTGCCGACCGTAACATCAAAGCCAAAATTACCGAAGAGGGCATTTTTGTGGAAGAGCTGGAGAAAAACCCGGCCCGCTTTGCGCCAGAAAGAGCGCCAGAACTGGCTCCGGCTATCAATATCGACCTGGACCGCCCCATGGATGAAGTACGTCAGGAGCTGGCCAAACACCCGATTAAAACACGCCTGAACCTCAGCGGAACGCTTATTGTTGCCCGCGACATTGCCCATGCTCAAATAAAGAAGATGCTGGACGATGGCTTGCCCATGCCCGAATACATGAAAAACCATCCGGTGTACTATGCCGGTCCGGCCAAAACCCCGCAAGGCATGGCCTCAGGTAGCTTCGGCCCCACCACAGCGGGTCGAATGGACTCCTACGTAGAACAATTCCAAAGCATGGGCGGTTCCATGATTATGCTGGCCAAAGGCAACCGCTCGCAAGCAGTGACCGACGCCTGTAAAAAGAATGGTGGCTTTTACCTGGGCTCAATTGGCGGTCCGGCTGCCATACTGGCCAAGGACAGCATCAAATCGGTAGAAATTGTCGATTTCGAAGAGCTGGGAATGGAAGCCGTTCGAAAAATAAGGGTGGAGAATTTCCCCGCTTTTATCATTGTAGACGATAAAGGCAACGACTTTTTCGCTGCGCTTTAAAAGTCACCAGGACGCTATTAAAAAAGCATTCTTGCTTAAAGGAAGTGTCAGAATGTTTGGGGACTATATATCTTGGCAGGTTGTCGCCGTTAAGTAGTTTCTCTCGATAAAAGAAAGGGACTAGAGCTGACGACCCAAAAAAACCAATATGACACAGCTCCAAGATTGCTGTAGTCCAAAATGCTAAGCTACTAAAGCTAATTACTAAACAGTAGGCTGATTAAGGTAGATAATTAACAACACAAGCAAGAATTCATCCTAGTGATACCCCCTCATAACAGGGTGCTAATAACAAATTAGCACCCTGTTTTGATTCATGCCAATAATTTCACTGAATTAAACCGCCTGTCTGTCGGTCAGATATTTTTCGCAGATCATTCACTCAATACCCTATCAGCATTTCTCACCCAAACCTGAATCCAAATTTTTAAGGAGCCTTACAAGGGGCCGGTACAAACTATCCACCAACTTCATCCATCGAAAAAAAAGAACTCCTTCACAGGATACTACTCCCTTCAAAATTAAATCTGCGACCGATCGTATTTCTTGTTTTCCAATTCTTTCAATGCAAAAGCACAGGAAACAAAGTCAACCTTTTCTACACAGGATCAGTGTATCCAATTAACACCCAACCAAAAAACGCATTTTACTTCAATTTATGTTTTTAAACATTTTGGGTTAATCGTTTTTTTATCTATTTTGGCTTACGTTAGAACCTAAGAATTTTGCGGACCGCAACCCGACTTGTATATGGCCCTATTAAGAATATACCCTATCATTCATCGCGAGAAAAAGCGTATTGCTCTCGAGATTGACCGATATATACAAGGCAGTGATTACGACATAATTACCCGAAATCTTCCCGAGCGACTTTTTAGCAAAACCAAGGGTTTATGGCACATTCCTTTTCGTCACGACTATCAACAATGGGTTCCCCGGCAATACAGCATCATCAGTGATCTGGAATTTGTATTTCCCGAATGCCCCGACAACGCACCTCCCCCTGTTGCACAAATGGAATCTGAAAGGGGGGAACCTTCAGTTATCATTAAAATTGACACGGATAAACGTCGCTTTTATGTGGATCATGGAGTGAATCCTGTTCTGTTTTCTGCCTTAAACCACCTGAAGAAAGGAATGTGGCTTTCAAAGCAGAAAAATTGGGTTTTTGTGGGGAAAAATGAGCTCTACATGCAAATAGTCGACCTTATTAAAACCGTTGGTTTTAATATTGAAAAGAAGTATGTTTCGCGCCCTCAATCCACCGATAGCAAGCCTATAAATACGAAAGCCCGACCTCAACCGATCAAGCTTCCCCAAACCTTCCACCCCATCCTGAAAGCCTACTCAGAATCGCTGATTCTGAAGCGTATGAGCCCCAGAACCTGTGAGATCTACCTGGAGAACTTTAAAAGATTTTTGTCGCACCACCTTGATTCAGATATTAACGCGCTGACCTACCGTGACCTTTTACATTATTTGAAAGCCCAGGCGACCAAATGGCATCCCACAACGCTGAAGCAGACCATTGCCGCCATCAAGTTTTACTATGAACGCACCCTGGGTCGCGACAAGATGTTCTTTGCCCTGAAAGAACACAAAAAGGTGGAGTTGTCCATTCTCCATTTGCCCTTTTACGATCTAAAAGAATTAGTTGATGGCATTGACTCCCCCGGCGACCGGCTCCTTCTTTTCCTGGTTTACCATGCCAATATCAAGCTTAGTGAGATTTGCACACTTCCCAAAGATGCCGCTGACATCTTTGAAAAGCAATTTCGCATGCCCGGAAATAATGGACTTGCCATAAACTATTTCCAAACACTGGTAAACCACTGTCACGAGCAATATCATTTGAACACCTACCTCGTCGAAAACAACGGTGAAGCCCATACCGTGTCAAGCCTAAAGGGGAAAATATACCGTATATTAGCCCATTACCGAATGGAGGATATATACCGGAAACAATATGAACAGGTACTCAAACAGACAGATTTCAGCCTTAAAACCCGTGCGATGTATTTGGGTGCATTCATGCAATTCTTGAAATATTTCAATTTTAAACACCCGGCCTTTATCAGCGATGAAGACATACGGGATTACATGATATTGCATCGTGAAAAATCCGCTGCTCATCAAGACAACATGGTTAGCAGTTTCAAATTTTTCTTCGAAAAAATACACAACCACACCTTATCACATAAACACGTAGTGCGCCCCCGCAAAGGCTTTCACTTGCCCGATTATTTCAATCAGTCAGAGATTGCTGCCATGCTAGGAACCACTGACAATTCGAAGCACAAATTACTCATAGCTATGGGATACTCGGCTGGTCTGCGCCGACAGGAAATACAGAACCTGCGCCTGGCTGATATCGATTTAAAACGCAACCGCCTATTTATAAAAGATGCCAAAGGTAATCGCGACCGCTATTCCCTGTTTTCATTGCATCTCCATGATTTGCTCAAAAAATATCTGGCCGAGCACAAGCCCAAAATATACTTATTTGAAGGTCGCCAACCCGGCATAAAATACAGCACCACCAGCATGTCGGCCATCCTTAAAAACATGGCCAAGTCAGGGGGCATACACCGCAATGTACACATGCACATGCTTCGCCACAGCTTTGCCACCCATTTGCTCGAAGACGGCAAAGACATACGCTACGTTCAGGAACTCCTCGGTCACAAAAGCATCAAAACCACCGAGCGCTACACCCACATCGTAAGCGACGCCCTCCTTAACGTAGCCAGCCCCTTCGACCGCATGGTAGCCCAAACAGGCTTCAAGGCCAACAGAAACCACAGTCCGCCCTAGTCAATTAAAAAGAACCCATTAGTGACAGCAACCGCTGGTTTTTAGCTTAAAGACAGAACCACAAATCATGAGCTTCCACTATGCGTCGGTAGCTGTTCTGTGTTAGTCGGTAGGAGACGGCCGAACCCCACCAGCAGGAAAAAAAATTAGGGAAAGGTGGTGCTATCAAAGATGCCGGGATACCCACATTAAACATCATGATCAGCCAAAACATAAAACAACTGACAATCAGTCAATAATTCATCTTATTCAACATCAAAACATCTCCTGCGTCATGGGACTCAGGTCAACGAAGTTGTGTCCAAGGACTAAAAAAATCAAAAAAACAACATCCGTTCAACTGGCAAATACTATATTTGAAACAAAACATGTTTATATCAACCAAACGCAGTCCATTTCAACCCGAAAACAAACACATTATACCCTAAAATCAACCACCATGAAACCCCACCACCTCCAACAACCAAATATATCCAAAAAAGCAATACACTCGTTAAATCAATCACTTACACCCCCAAACCACCTCACAATATAATAGTCATAAACGCAATGCGTTTATAGAGGTGTTGTAGGGTATTAAAAAAAAAATGACAATCTATTATGAATAGCGGACATTTCGCATTGTCTTGCTGATTTTTTTCGCTACCAATGTTCGTTAAAAGAGGTTACATCTATGTGCAAAATTTCTCTTTAAAGCATAATGATGACAAAAAAAGGAATAATTATTTCACCCGACGGCAATTGTTTTAACGATTTTATATGCCATATTTTAAAGTACTAAACATCATTTCTTACATTAAAATCCTATGTGCCTACATAAAAGAGCATACAATATTATTCTCACGATACAAGTTACACTAATTTGTATCATCGGGTGCAAACATGTCAAGTCAGACATGAAAGACTCTACTAATCACTATTACTATATTGAAAAGTATCATGATATTGACAACAAAATTAGTCATGAAGTATTAGATTCTTTGAATGCATTTATAGACAAGTTTTACTATAGATTTCAATATGATAGTTTATATAGCGAAAGTTCATATAGAGCAGTTAAAATACTCGAAGAATATCTACTAAGTAATGATTCCAGTTATAACAACTTCTATATCTCTGGATTTGAGGAAAGAAACGATTCGGTTGTTAAATTAGATATTAGCCATTTGCACTCGCTTATTAGGTCTTATCTAGTTAAGAAAAAAGAGATGGAAACAGGAGAAGAGATGGTTCCTGTAACTGGCAATCCTGGTGGGTATCAAAGGACATATTATGTTAACACGAAAAGTGGGAAAATAACAGAATATATTTATCAATAAAAACACCCTACAACAAAGCTGTATACGGCAGCCGGGGCTCCACAGCATATTGTGGGTTTCGTTCTCCCCCGTCAGCCGCGTTTGGCCTGAAACTTTCGTAACTGGCAGAAAAGCCCCGGCCGACCGCATACAGCCGAGC
>NZ_BAZW01000067.1 GCF_000974365.1 Geofilum rubicundum JCM 15548 | reverse complement strand
CCCTATCAACCCTTCCAACCCTATCGATCCCGCTTCGCGGGACTCCGCTGCGCTACGCCTCTTGACCTATCGACCCATTGCCCCTATCAACCCTATCAACCCTTCCAACCCTCTTGACCTAATCACCTATCAACCTAATCACCTCCTCCATCTTGCCCATAATGAGATTTGTCAACGGGTGAGGAATTTTGAAAGTCGTGTGACCAATCGAGCGGATGGGCAGTACCCGTGGTGAGGTCCCGGTTATAAAGGCCCCATCCATTTTGGGCAGTTCCTTTACCTCAACCGGATATTGGTATATGGGAATACTGATGCTTTGAGCAATATCTAAGACTTTTTTACGAATGGTTCCCGGTAACACCAAATGATCGGGTGCCGTCCATAACTCATTTTTACGAATAAAAAACACATTGGTCCTGCTGCCCTCCGTAATTATACCGTTCGAATGAAGCAGGGTTTCGTATACCGATTGGGTTTTTCGTAGCCGGTCGCTTTCCTGTCGCAATGGCGGGTTGGCCATTTTAACCTCCGGATTCTCTCGTGTCATCTCCAGTAAACTGCAATCCACCCCCTCTTCATACATGAGTGGTTCAGGGTAATTCGTTGGGATGAAAGCCGCACGCCAACTTTGCATCTGCTTCTTGTCCGGATCAAAAATTACCTCCACTTTGATGTTGCCATTCAGCGCATGTGACTCCTTAATCAATTGAAGGAGTTTATTCCTTAATTCTTCCAAAGAGAATGGAACAACAATTTGTGATTGCTGAAGGCCATTGAAAAACCTTTCCAGGTGGTCCTGCAAGAAAATGGGATGTCCGTTCTCAACTCTGAAAACATCGTAAATTTGTTTGTAAGTAAGCGGGTCAAAAAGGGGGAGTTCAGAATCAGAAATTTTACCATCTTTTAAAGTCCAATTCGATGCAGCTGGTTTTTCCATAATTTTCAATTGGCAATAGTACGTTCACACAAGCATAAAAGTACATATTTTAATTCTTTTTTAACAGATTCGGTTGCGGTGATTTTAACCTAAGGCTGCAAATTCTCAGAGTGACCAAAGTACGACAGACACAATGGTCTTTTGGCTGACTGCTCTTCCGGTTTTTTTTACCAAAACATTTGGAAATAATCCTGAGGATTTGTATTTTTGAACATATAATTCAAAAATGCAGTTTTAAAACTGCATTTTAAGTTGTTTTGTACACAATAAGTTTTGGTTTTGGATGACATAAAGGCAGTGTGTTTCGGCGCCTGCCTTTATTCATTTTTGCTCACCGAAAAAGTCTATTAGCCAAAAATTTCTTTACTTCCCCATTTAAGCATTTTCCTGTTGGGCCGTTACCGTATCTGCTATTCCATACTTTAACGTGGTATTCTGCTAAATGTCCACTCACTGCTTCGCTTTTCACCTCTCGTCGTTGAATGGTTTGTCATGCTCTTTATTTTCAAACGATTAACAATCTCCTTTAAATCGTCGTCATCTGCTATTAATACGTAAAAAAATCTTTAATTCGGCAATCGTGTTTCATATCAATGTGTTAGATATATAAAATGAAGGGAGGCAAGGAATATCAGTGTTAAATTGTTGTAAATATGCACTATTTTTACTATTATTGTAATTGTACTGCCGTTAAAACACATCAATTAGTTATAATATGTAAGCAATATTTCAATTATGAATGAATATATGCAGGAAGCATGGACCTTATTGGGAGTTGGGATGGTTACCGTTTTTATCATTCTATTGGTAGTTGTACTCATTGGCAATGCCATTATTGCGTTTGTCAACCGGTATTTCCCCGAATCGGAGATTGAGAAAGCTGCAACCGTCCGTTCGTTTGGCAATTCCCGCATGGCTGCTATCACAGCAGCTGTCAATATGGTGACCCGGGGAAAGGGTCGCATCACTAAAGTTGAGAGAAAGTAAATTTTAAAGAATCATGGGAAGAAAAATAAAATTCTCCCTGTTGTACAGGGATATGTGGCAATCATCGGGTAAGTATGTGCCACGACTGGACCAGTTAGAGCGGGTAGCGCCTCACATCGTTGATATGGGGTGCTTTTCACGTGTGGAGACCAATGGTGGGGGCTTTGAACAAATCAACCTCTTGTTTGGAGAAAATCCCAACAAAGCCGTCCGGGCCTGGACCAAACCATTCAATGAGGCCGGTATTCAGACGCACATGCTTGAGCGTGCCCTCAATGGCATTCGCATGTCGCCAGTCCCGGCCGATGTGCGTAAACTCATGTTTAAGGTCAAGAAGAAACAAGGCACCGACATTGCCCGGTCTTTTTGTGGTTTGAACGATCCCCGCAACATCATCGATTCCATCAAATATGCCAAAGAAGGCGGCATGATCGCCCAGGCAGCTCTGAGTCTTTCTTATTCGGAAGTGCATACCATTGATTATTATGTGGATCTGGCAGATCAAGTGATTGAGGCCGGAGCCGATGAGATTTGTCTGAAAGATATGGCCGGTATTGCCCGGCCCGTATGGCTGGGTAAAATTGCCAAAAGGATACGTGACAAGCATCAGTCCATTCCCATGACCTATCATGGGCATGCCGGACCCGGTTTTCAGGTAGCCACCATTCTCGAAGCCTGTCGCGCAGGCGTCGATTACATCGATGTGGCTATGGAGCCTTTATCCTGGGGTACCGGGCATGCAGACCTGCTCACCGTTCATGCCATGCTTAAAGATGCCGGTTATGATGTGCCCGATATCAATATGAAGGCCTACATGAAAGTGCGCAGTCTCACCCAGGAATTCATGGATGATTTTCTGGGCTATTTCATCAATCCCAAAAACCGCATGATGAACTCCCTCTTGATTGGTCCCGGCCTCCCCGGTGGATGATGGGGAGTTTGATGGCCGATCTCACCAATAACTTATCCAGCCTCAATAAGTGGAAAAGGAAGCACAATGAGCCCGAGTTGACGGAAGATGATTTGCTGATAAAATTATTCGATGAAGTAGAATATGCCTGGCCCAAACTGGGCTATCCGCCATTGGTCACCCCTTTTAGTCAGTACGTTAAAAACGTGGCTCTGATGAATGTGTTACAGGTGGAGAAGGGCGGCGAACGCTGGAGCATGATTGCCGATAATATATGGGACATGGTACTGGGTAAAAGCGGTCAGTTGCCCGGAAAAGTGGGCGACGAGATACTGGCACTGGCCAAAAAAGAAGGGCATGAATTTTTCACCGGTCATCCACAGGATCTTTACCCGGATGAACTCGATACCTTTCGCAAAGAGATGGATGAGAAGGGATGGGCATATGGCGAGGACGATGAAGAATTGATGGAACTGGCCATGCATCCCGCTCAATACCGCGATTACAAATCAGGCCAGGCCAAAGCCGATTTCAAAGCAGAGATTGCGGAGATCAAAGAAAATGAAGCTTCCGGGGAGCGCGCGCCTACTGATAAGAAAGCCGCCGTTGCGCCGCTTGGCGCAACACCTTCTACCATGAACATCGATGTCAATGGTGAAAAATTCGTGGTGTCGGTCTCCTATGATGAGAATGACCCATCGCCAACGGCCCCAGCCTCCGCCAATCAGGCCCCGCAAGCGCCGGCGTCCTCCAATGGCTCCGGTTCCGGCGAACCGGTGATTTCACCCCTCGAGGGAAAATTTTATTTCACCAAAGACAGTGGCGATAAGGCCATTCAGGTGGGCGATAAAGTCAAGGCCGGAGATTTGGTGGGCTATGTGGAAGCCATGAAGACTTACAATGCCGTGAAGTTTGACCAGTCGGGCACCATTCAAAAAATTGCCATTACCAATGGTGCCGATGTGGATGAAGATGACGTGTTGGTCATACTGGGATAAAATAACGGATTGTAAATAAAATCATTGTTCAAATATGGACATACTACGTGAATTGTATAACATGACCGCCTTTGGTGCCATTGTTGCGCAACCGGGGGTGCTATTAATGTTGCTGGTGGGCTTTGTTCTGCTTTACCTGGGCATCGCTAAAAAATACGAGCCCCTGCTTTTGGTCCCCATCGCCTTTGGGGTCATTCTGGCCAATCTGCCGGGTGGGGGTATGGGCGTGGTGCCTGCAGAAATGGTGGAGCTGGAAGATGGTCGCTACCTCAATCTGTTTGAGATTGGCAGCCAATACGGCATCATGAACTACCTTTATTATGCTCTCATTAAAACCGGGTTTTTGCCACCGATTATTTTTATGGGGGTAGGTGCGTTGACCGATTTTGGTCCCATGCTGCGTAACCTGCGACTGGCCTTTTTTGGTGCAGCTGCCCAAATTGGTATTTTTTCAGTACTGTTCGGTGCTTTGGCCATGGGCTTTACCTTACAGGAAGCCGGTGCCCTGGGAATAATTGGTGGTGCCGACGGTCCCACCGCCATATACACCACCATTTTGCTGGCGCCCCACTTACTGGGCCCCATTGCCATTGCGGCCTACTCCTACATGGCCCTGGTGCCTGTTATTGTGCCCTTGGTGGCCAATGCCTTAATGACTAAAAAGGAGTTCAAAATAAACATGAAGCAGCAGGATAAGCTATACCCTTCCGGCTATCAAATCAAAAACATCAAACTGGTCAAAATTCTGTTTCCCATTGTTTTGGGCGTCATTGTAGCCCTGTTTGTCCCCTCATCCGTGCCCTTGCTGGGCATGTTGCTCTTTGGCAACCTGATCAAAGAACTGGGTACGCTGACCAGTCGATTGGCCGATGCGGCCACAGGCCCCATCATGAATACCGCCACCATTTTTCTGGGATTGGCCGTAGGTGGTACCATGACACATGATGTGTTTCTGGATACCCGCACCATTGGTATTATTGTGGGTGGATTCCTCGCCTTCGCCATCTCCATCGGCGGCGGCATCCTGGCCGTGAAATTTTATAACCTTTTCAATAAAAAGAAAATCAATCCCCTCATTGGGGCTACGGGACTAAGTGCAGTACCCATGGCTTCCCGCGTGGCCAACGAACTGGCCCTTAAGCACGACAGCAGCAACCACGTGCTGCAGTATTGCATGGCCTCCAATATTTCGGGCGTCATCGGTTCTGCTGTAGCAGCCGGGGTGTTGATATCGATGTTGAGTTGATGAAGGGTAGGAAAGGGTAGATAGGGTAGGAAAGGGTTGGTAGGGTATGAAAAAGGTTGGTAGGGTAGATAGGGTTAAAAAGACGGTTGGTAGGGTAAGAAAAGGGTAGATAGGGTAGGAAAGGGTTGGTAGGGTATGAAAAAGGTTGGTAAGGTAGATAGGGTTAAAAAGACGGTTGGAAGGGTAGATAGGGTAAGTAGGGCAATCATCAACCCTTTGTACCCCATCAACCCCATCAACCCCATCAACCCCATCAACCCATCCTACCCATCCTACTACAACCAGGCAATAACCTCCTCGTCGGTAGGCAAAGTTCTGGGGGCGATCACTTTCACCAGCTGACCTTCTTCATCAATGAGGTATTTCTGAAAGTTCCATTGCACTTCACTGTCTATGACTCCATTCAAGTCTTTTTGGGTCAGCCATTTGTACAAGTTGTGCTGGTCGTCACCCTTGACCGATATTTTGTCCATCATGGGGAAGGTAACGCCATAATTCAGTTGGCAAAACTCTTGAATTTCTTCAGCTGTGCCCGGCTCCTGATTCATGAAGTTATTGGCCGGAAAGCCAATGATGACAAAGTCTTCGCCACCATATTCTTCATATAAGTCCTGCAATTGCTCGTACTGACCGGTCAGTCCGCATTTACTGGCTGTATTGACCACCATGACCTTTTTGCCCTTGAGTGTGGCAAAATCAAACTCCGCTCCGTCAAGCGTCTTTACTTTAAAGTCGTGAAAAGCGCTTTGTGCCTGCATGTTTAAGCCGGTTATCACCATCATCAGGGTGAATAGTCCTCCAATTAATCGATTTCTCATAGGTTTCATTTTTAGATATTGTGATACTTCAAATTTAGTACCAGATGCGTTATAAGATATGTTGTTTAAGGTTGTGCTTGAATGATATAACAGATTAATGGGTGCTTTGTTTATCGGTTGGGGGCAGAATGGGATGGCATATTTGAAAAATAAGTGATGCTTGGAATTCAATATTATAGAATTCAAAATTTTGAAAGCAGGTTAATTTTTAAATATCAAGCACTTTTTGATTATATTTGATGTACGAAACAGATAAATCAATTTCGAATGAAAGCTACTGAGATTGAGATAATAAATCAGATAAAGAGGATTGTCAAAGAGAGAGCGCCTTCGGCTGAGATCTATTTGTATGGATCACGGTCTCGTGGCACTGCACAAGGGGATTCTGATTGGGATTTATTAATTCTTCTCAAGAGGGATAAGGTTACATCAGAAGAAGAACGGTTCATTACTTATCCGTTGTATGATTTGGAATTTGATACTGGAGAAATTATAAGCCCAACGGTTTATAGTGAAAAGGAGTGGAATTCAAAATATAAGTTTACCCCATTTTATCAAAACATAATGAGGGAAGGAAAGCTTTTATGACAGATAAAAAAATGCCGCAAAGAAGGGGAAATCTCTACATTAACCCCGACTTTGCGGCCAAAAACACCATCTTCAATTCATCATTCAACCAACACTGGTGTCTTTTTTGATGATCTCATCTCTTACTTCCTGATTTGAAGTTTGGAGACGGTTTTATCGCTTCCTGTAGTCACAATAATCATGTAAATGCCACTGCTTAAATCAGATACGTTTTGGCTGATGCTGTTGCTTCCAACTTGCAATGCACCATAATTTACTGTTTTAATCAATTGTCCAAACGTGTTATAGATTTCTACGCTGACTGCTTGAGTGGACGGCAATGAGAAGGTGAAATGGACTTCGCTGGACGCAGGATTTGGGTATATGGATAAACTGGCTGCCGCATTCCTGAAGTCTTCTCTGATGCTTGTACTCTCATCTGGTAAAAGCACTGCATCAATCACATGTACCACGCCATTGTCGGCCATAAGATCGGCTGTAATGACCATGGACACGCCGTTGATTTTCACGCCCGACTCATCAATGGTGACTGTTACATCTTTACCGTTAAGGGTGGTGATTTCCATGCCATCCGACAAGTCGGTTGATAAGGCCTGTGAACCCACCACATGATAGGTTAGGATTTCTGTCAGAGCGGGTATGTTGGCCAACAGCGCCTCCACAGATCCAGCGGGGAGTGCATCAAAGGCAGCGTCGGTAGGAGCAAAAACCGTAAAGGGACCGGTACCTGATAATGTACCGTCCAGTTCAGCGGCTATGACTGCCGCCTCAAGTGTTGTATGGTCGGGACTGTTAACAATAACATCTACCACGGTTTGGGCTGAAACCAGTTGGGTAGACATCAGCATAATGGAAAATATCCATGCCTTGCCTTTCAATGCCATGGATCCGATTGTGTTGGAAAGATTTTTCATGATAAAAAGTTTTAGTGAACGATGGTAGAAAAACATCTTGTTTGAGTTTATGTTCATTTAATTTAAAAAAAGATTGCACAAAAACACAATTTGTTTGCTGGTTTAATCCAAAACATGACGGATTACAAGAGCTGTAATTGATTGTCTACCATGTTTAAAATGTCAATATTATCATGTATTCCTGTATGATGACCGTGTGTTTTTCATGATTTTAAATGTTTATCGATTAGTCTATATTGATAGACAATACGCTTGATTGAATATTTCCAGAATCCATTCATCCATCCGGTACGGAGTAGTCAATTTGGCTCAGAACCCTTACTTTTATAGCAAAATTGAAGGTTGCCCCTTAAAAAAGAAATGATGCCCTCAAAAGAAAAAATATTTGAGTCCCTTCTGCAACTGATGAGTCTGGAGTTGATCCGGCCCGTTGATTTGGAGATCGACTGGTCGGATCAGGAAACCATCCATGCTTTTGTAAACCAGGCTGAGCGCAGCGGTGTGGCCTCGTGGTGTTTTTACCGCTTGCTGCAAAATCCTGAAAACAAGTCGGCACACCCCGAACTAATGGCCCGCCTAAAACAGCGCTATTTAGCTGTTTTGATTGATAATCAGCAAAAACTCAAGCTCTTTCGGGAAATAGAAAAAATTCTTGCTAGCCATGACATACCGGTAGCTTTATTGAAAGGCATGGCTATGGCTTTTACGGTCTATCCGGAAGAGGCCCTGCGACCGATGGGCGATTTGGATATTCTGGTGCCGGAGCATCTCGTGCTCAAAGCACGCGATGTGCTGTTGTCTGCCGGTTGCCAGTCCGTCCACATACCCATGAGTGAGTGGCACGAACAGCACAACGCGCATATCCGTGCCATGCGTCTCCCGCCACACAAATATCTGATTGAAATTCACTCCAAGCTATATGCCACCGGCAGTCGCCTGCAGCCCGCACAAATGGCATGGGAGCAGTCGGTGGTGCATCGCTCCACCGCATTTGGCAACTTCCCGGTACTCGATTATTCTTTAATGGTCTATCATCTGGCCTCTCATCTTTACTACGGGTATATGATGGGCGGCGTGCGATTGGGCTGGCTGGTGGATATCGCCATGGTTTTTGAGAAGGCCGGGGACGTAGCGGTTTTGATGGAGGCGCTCTTGAAAATCAACCCCGGATTTAACAAGGAATTGCTGATAACCGTGGGATGGGCCACCCGCTTGATGCGGGTGGAAAAACGGCAACAGTTAGAAAAATGGGAGTCGTCGTTCACCGATTTTCCTGAAATCAAGGACTTTCTGGAACAACAGGACGCTGAAGTCCGCCACCGCTGGATCGTACTTAAGAATCTCTGGCGGACACCAGGCATCAACAATAAAGTGAAGGGTGCTTTTTATCAATTGTTTCCTTCCCGTGAATATATGGCGCACTACTACGGTGTAAATGGTGGGAAGGGATTGTGGAAGGCTTATTTGAAGCGGTTGGGGGAGGGGAGGATGGGGTAGGTTGGGAGGAGTAGCGCAGCGGAATCCCGAGAATCGGGACGCAGCGAAGCAGGGAGTTGAAACGCAGTGGAATACCGAGAATCGGCACCCGCAAGGCGGGATCGATAGGTTGAGAGGGTTGATGGGGTTGATAGGGTTGAGAGGGGCAATGGGTAGATGGGGTAGATGGGGTTGATAGGGTGGATGGGGTGTTTTATGTAATCCATTCCATAAAATTAGGCTTTTTTTTGTAATGGATTACAATTTATCCTAACTTGCAGAAAAAAGTTATGCAACAATTATTTGAGATTAGTGAGCGATTGGTCAACACCGTAAATACCAAATTTTACAGGGGACTTTATTCCAGGATGGATGCCAATTTGCGATTGACTGAAATAAGAGGGGCACGTGGTACTGGTAAAACTACCATGATGTTGCAGAAGGCTAAGCAAATTAGTGAAAGCGGAAAGAAGGTGCTCTATATCTCTGCCGATATACCCTATTTTTATAAAAATAGTCTGTTTGATACGGCAGATACATTCTATAAATACGGCGGGGAGTACCTTTTTGTCGATGAAGTCCATAAATATCCTTCTAAACACAAACAAAATGATTGGTCCCGGGAAATAAAAAACATTTATGATGCATTTCCATCTCTGAAGATGGTTTATTCCGGATCTTCCATTCTTGAAATGCATCAGGGGCAAGGCGATTTGAGTCGTCGTAAGGTGAGTTATTCCTTGCAGGGGCTCTCTCTGCGGGAATACCTTCAGCTTTACCACCAAATTGATATACCTTCATTTTCATTGGATCAAATTATCACCGATCATCAGAAATTGAGTAGGCTGGTAAGCGATAAAATAAAAATATTACCCGTTTTTAACCAATACCTCAAAACTGGTTATTATCCTTTCTTTATGGAAAGCATGGAAAATTATTATCCACGAATATCTGAGGTGATTGGTGTTGTAATTGATTCTGATATTCCATCGGTTAGTGATGTATCAAATGAGTCGCTTCATAAAATCAAACAACTACTGGCTGCGGTAGCTACCACAGTGCCTTATACGCCTCATTTGTCGAACCTCGCTTCAGAGTTGTATATAGCTGACCAGCGAACTTTGATAAAATACCTTAATCTTTTGGAAAAGGCCGATTTGATAAATACTTTGGGGGCAAAGGTCGTTGGAAATAAAATACTGAATAAACCCTTAAAAATTTATCTCAATAATACCAATTTGATGTTCGCTATCGATTTGAAAAATACCCAGACCGGTACTTTGCGTGAAACATTTTTTTACAATCAGGTAGGTTATGCTCACAGGGTTAGCTACCCGCAAAAGGGTGATTTTATGGTGGATGACAGATACACTGTTGAAGTGGGTGGCAAAAATAAAACCAATAAACAAGTGACTGGTATTGAAGCGGCTTATATAGCTTCCGATGAGATAGAAGTTGGTTTTGGGAATCGGATTCCATTATGGCTTTTGGGCTTTCTTTATTAGGTAGGTCGATAGGCGCAGCGAAGCAGGGAGTTGAAACGCAGTGGAATACCGAGAATCGGTACCCGCAAGGCGGGATCAATAGGCGCAGCGAAGCGAAGTCCCGCAAGGCGGGATCAATAGGTCGATAGGTTATTAGGTCAATGGGTAGATAGGGTTGATGGGGTAGATGGGGTGAAAGGGGTGTTTTATATAGTTCATTCCATAAAGTCAGGTTTTTTTTTGTGATGGATGACCTGAAGTTTTAATGAGATTGGGGAAATCAGGTGGGGAATTGGGGTGTGATTCTACATGGGACTCTACAGTTGTAAAGTGGACTATTTAAACATTAAAACTTTTTAGGGTTTGGGTTAAGTCTTTGTTTAATAGTGGTTTGTCGTTGTTTAGAGTTGGATTAAATAAAAGGTGGCACAGCCTTTGCCTCTGTCTTCTGTAATCATTACAAGTTTAACTTAAACTGAAATGTTATGAAGATGAGAATTAAAGCGTTATTCATTTGTACCATAATTGTAATATCTGGTACGAGCATCATAGCTCAGGAAATTACCAGCGGAATAAAAGGAGGATTAACCCTTAGTAACCTTTATATTGACAGGGATGAGCTGGATGATGAAAATGCCCGTATGGGATTTCATGCCGGTTTTTTTAGCCAGGTTATGTTTGCAGAAACTTTTGGTATTCAACCGGAATTCCTGTTTACCACCAAAGGAACAGAAGCGCATTACGGGACTTTCGACCAGACCGTTAATTTCAATATCAATTACATAGATATTCCTGTATTTGCGGTATTGCGACCTGTTGAAGTGCTGGAAATATATGCCGGACCCTACATCGGATTCATGCTGAACAGCAATGTTGAGTATTCTGGTTCCATTGAAGGTGAGGATGAACTCGACCGGGACCATTTTAATACCGTGGATTATGGACTGGCCGGTGGTGTGGCACTTAATTTTGGGGGTGTGCAGGCCGGTGCCCGCTATTATGTGGGACTGCAAAACCTGGCCGATAGTAATGCGAGTAATATGTTGCTGGGAGATAGCAAGCACTCTTATGGTCAACTCTATATAGCGCTTAAGTTGTAGATCGCTCAAAATTCCAAAAGCGCATCACGCCCGTTATCTGAAATTAACTTTCAGGTGGCGGGCGTTTTTTGTCATTAGGTCAGGAGGTGGAGCGCAGCGGAATCCCGAGAATCGGGACGGAGCGTAGCGGTTCCGAAAAATCGGAACTGCGCCTGCGGCTTGAGGTCCCGCGAAGCGGGATCAATAGGTTGATAGGGTTGATAGGGTTGATAGGGTTGATGGGGGTAGATGGGGTTGATAGGGGTAGATGGGGTTGATAGGGTAGATATTATTATTCGATGATTAGTTTTAATTGTTTGCCCAAACCTGCTTCAATAATCTTTCTAAAGGTTGACATTTCAACATCTGTTTTATTATTCTCAAGCCGGGAAATGTAGAATCGGGTAGTCCCGCTTCTCGTGGCAAGTTGTTCTTGAGTTAATCCGGCTTTTAATCTGGCTGTTTTAATAATAAATCCGGGTTTTGATGTTTGGCTATCAATTGGTTCACTAAGTTGAAAAAGCACATCGGGACCAATTTCATAGGGATGTTTCTCTATTTGACCGGATTCATTTTTTATATCATAACCAATGTTTGCCCAGGAGAGCGTGTTATTCCTTAGTTCAACTTTTTTAAATTCTTTTAATTCGAGTAATTTGTGTTCAATATCCCCTTCAGAAATATTCCATTGGTGAAATATTTTTTTAAAGTCTAAAAGCCTGCTTTCACCATTATTGAACATGCAATGGACATTGAAATGTTCGACTTTTTCAATTTTAATAATCCTGGGTAATTTAAGATTCTTTCTCATCATCGTGGATTTAATTGTTTAAATATACCCAATAAATGGTCTTGGTTATCCCTTGCCCAGTCCACTACCTTTTTTCTTTGAGGTTTTGGAATTTGACCAATATACGTCTGCAAGGACTCTATCTCGATTAATTCCTCTGACTCAGCAAATAATGCATGAAAATGAGGTGGCGGATGCTCCCTGGAATAAATGTCATTTTTTATGAAGTCAATAATTTTTATGGTGGGCATGGGTCAGGCTGTTGTCTATTTAGATAACAAAATTAGGGTGTTTAATTTTAAAATGCAACCTTGTGGTTGGAATATTCTTTTTATATTGGGGCTTTAAACGGATAAAATGGTATTGGGTTTTTGGCAACAAATAAGGGAGATTCTTCAGGCACGGTTTCCGGCTAATTTGATTATTAGGCGGCCGGGTTTGGGTGGATGGCTTATTGGCCTCTTTTGTTTTTTGTTTTTGTGGCTCTACCGGCCTTTGGGTGCACAGCCCTCGAAGGCTTTTGGGTTTGAGATGACCATGGCGCTTTATTCGGTGGTGGTTGTCCTGCTCATTTGGGGTGGCATTTCTTTGCTGAAAAAGCTTCCCTATTTTTCTGAGCCGGCCCGTTGGACCCTCCTTAAGGAGTTGATGGCCATTGTATATATTCTTCTGTTTTTAGGCATCGGCGTTTATCTGGCCGGTTTTATGATTGAGGATACCTCTATCGACCGGTGGAATCTGTCCACTTTTCTTGATTCATTGAAGCAGGCTGTGCTGATTGGTTTGCTGCCCTTCGGATTTTTGCTATTGAAGAATGTGCCGTATTTATTGCCGGGACAAAGGGCGGAGGCGACGGGTGAGCCGACAGCGGACAGGGTGGAGGCGGATCCGGAAGTCCACATTAATTCTTCGTTGAAAAAGGAGCATCTGAGCTTTAAGTTGGGCGACTTTTTGTATGCCGAAGCAGAGGGCAATTATGTGGCCTTTCACTTGCTCGAAAACCAGCGCCCGGTCAAAAAGCTGATCAGAAACTCCATCAGTAACGTAGAGTGGCAGTTGTCGGGCCATCCCGACTGCTTCCGCAGTCACCGCGCCTTCATTGTCAACCTGCAAAAAGTTGCCCGTCAGCAAGGCAACGCCTCGGGGTACCGACTGTCGCTCCAAGGTACCGATGTGGAGGTGCCGGTATCTCGACAAAAAGCCCGCGACTTCGAAGCCCGTTAAACGCCCATCAACACTTTCCCGCTTTGCGGGATTCCGCTGTGCTACACCTTTCAATCAATATATTCAATTCGGGCAGTCTCCTCGAGGCCCGGTAACATCACCTTGTCGCCCGTCACAAAATAGTGCCATTCATCACAAGACCCTGCGCCACCATGGCCGCTCGTCACAAATTTCGGTCGTCTGTCCCCCAAATTTTCATCCCACTTCCTGTTTTCTGTACTTGCCCCCATCAAACAACCAACCATTAAATACAGAAAACATGAAAAACGCAACACTACGCCTCTTCCTCATTCTACTATTAACCGTATGTATCAGCCTTCCCACCCTCGCCCAGCCCCGCGTCTACGGAACCATCATCGACGGAGCCGACCAGCAGCCACTTCCTTCGGCCACCGTTGCTTTGCGGCGAACGGTCGACTCAACGCTGGTGGCCGGCGCCATCAGTAATGCTGATGGCGCATTTGCAATAGAAGAAGTGCCCAATGGCGACTATTTCCTTACCGCAGGCTTCATCGGGTATCAATCCCACATCACCGACATTCAGCTCATCGCCGAGGATGAATTCCAAACAGGTCCCCTCATCCTCCAGCAACAATCCATAGAAGTTGGAGAAGCACTGATTGTGGCCGAGCGTCAGCGGGGAAAAAGCAATGGGCAGGCCACTACCTGGTTCGTCAACAATAGAATGGAAGCCGCCTCCAACAGCGGGCTCGACCTGCTTCAGCATATTCCCGGCGTGCAGGTCGATATCCTGCAAAATCTGAGCATTCAGGGCAGTCAGCGCATCACCGTGAAAGTCAATGGTATTGTGCGCGATGTGGCTTATCTGCGGCAGCTCAATGCCGGTCGAATTGCGCGCATAGAAGTGGATATGAACCCCGGTTCCGGCCAGGATGCCGATGCAGATGGCGTGCTGAACATCCTACTCAAAGCACCCGAAGTGGGTGTGGGTGGACATGTTTATGCCGAGCTGCCATTATCGTCCAACGAGCACTATTTGTTTCCCAATTACAGTCTGAATGCCGGTTTTCGAAAGTGGCAGTTTTATACTTCTTACGATGCCGAAATCAGTGGATTTGATATTGTAGAAAGAAGCCGCCACACCCTGCCGGGTGCTGACGGCAGCATCCGAGTTTCCTCGCGGCAGTCGGTCCGACAAGATTACCAATCGCACCGCTTCCACTACGGTATGGATTTCGCACCCAATCTCCGACATCAGTTCAGTTTTTACGCTTACCACAACCCCTTTTCCAACGAGCACAACGGTTTGGTGGTACAGGAAAGTCAGACGGCCGGACAAGCGCCCATCCAATGGCAAGGCAGCAAAACCGATGAGGACCGGAACAGCCGATCCTTCTATTCCCTATATTACAAGCATGCCTTTAAGGGCGGTGGTGACCTGTCGTTGGATGCCTCATACTATCAGCTTAGGGGGGATAATTCGACCCGTTACGACTATGTGCAGCCATCGGACGTTCCGTCGGTTCTTGTCGCCGTAAAGCCCTTACAGCAAACACTTAATTTCAAGACCGACTACCAGCTAGTTCTGCTCGAAAAATGGACCCTCAAAAGCGGCATCAGTGGGGAGCGTAAAGAGATGGAAGACCGGCTGTCGGACACCTTTAACAACCGTGAGCAAGTGCTGAGTGGTTATGCCCAGATAGGCGGAGAGGCCGGAGTTTTTCAAGTTTCTGGAGGATTGCGAGGAGAACATTGGAGCACCCGGGTTGCCGGGAGGGCAGGTAGTGCAGACTTCCAACTCTTTCCCCACGCTTCTCTGCAGTGGAGGGTGAATTCGCGACACCGGACAGCGCTCGCCTTCCGGCGATCGTTGCAGCGGCCGAACATCTATCAACTCAATCCCTACGTCACCACCCTGGACCATTATTCCACCATGGCCGGCAACGCCGCTTTGCGCCCCGTACTTCGGTCGCAGCTGCAGATCGACCACAACTTCACCTTCGCCTCCAACCATGTCGGTTTTCAGTTGTTCTACGGCCAAAGTAAAAATGTGATCAGTCCTGTTGCCATTATCAATCAGGGCATTATGGGAAGTCAGTATCAGAATGCAGGCCATTTAAGGCAGTGGGGATTTCAGGTGACAGGTGGTTTAAATCTATTCAAGCGGATCTCGCTCAGTCCCTATTTCAAAGTCTTTCACAACCAGAACAGCGGCCATGAGCTGGCCAACGGATATCGGGTGCCCGGCCAGTCGGGTTGGGGCTATGATGCCAGCCTCTCCGCCATCGTAGACCTCACCAAAAGCACCGTCGCCGCCCTGGTTGTTCAGCACAAAAGTCCCGTTACCACCTTCCAGAACAAATACTTCAGTGATGCCCTTTATTTTGTGTCGATTGACCAGACCCTGGGCCGCCACTGGAAAGTCGGTTTAAAGTCGGCACTGCCCTTGGCCGGGGCCTTTGTGTACCGGGGACATGAGATAAAGGGCGCGGATTTCTATTCCTCTTCCGGTGGCACCATTTATACTTCAGCCATACCACTGTGGGTGCATGTGCGTTTTCAGTTGGGAAGGGGAGGAAGGGTAGGAAGGGTTGATGGGGTTGAGAGGGTGGATAGGGGTGGGAAGGGGTTTTAGGTCGATAGGTCGATAGGTGGCTGGTTGACAGCCATTAATTTCTGAAATACTTTTGTATCATGGCCCTTAAATGGGCGGCGTTAATGGGTTTGGAAATATAGTCATTGCATCCCGCCTCTATGGATTTCTTTCTGTCGCCCGTCAGTCCGTAAGCCGTTTGTGCAATAATGATCACCTCTTTGTTAAAATGGCGAATTCGGCGTGTGGCCTCATAACCGTTCATTAGGGGCATCTTGATATCCATCAATACAAGGTCAATATCCGGATGATCCCGGCAAGCTTCCACGGCTTCCACCCCATTTTGAGTTTTTATAATTGTTTTGGCAAGCGATTTAACCATTTTTTCAAGCAGTATTTGCGATACAACATCATCCTCGGCAATCAGTATGGTTAGTTTTCTTAGATGTTCCGAATTTTCAGATGTCATAACAGACTTTCCGCATGATTCAACAACAGATCCGGACTCTGTTTCCGCATTGTAGGGTAAGGTAAAATAAAAGGTGGTGCCCTTAGCCTCCTCACTGTGCACCCAAATTTTTCCACCCAGCATTTCTACATAGGCCTTGGAGATAGCCAAGCCCAGACCTGCGCCCTGATAAGCCATCTTGTCAGCAATGTCCGCCTGAACAAAGCGGTGAAATATAGCCTCCTGCCTGTCTTTGGGAATACCAACACCCGTGTCCTTCACAAAAAACTCCAACTCCGGGCTTCCATTGCAAGTTTTTAATTCATAGCCAAATTCGATGGTACCCTCATGCGTATGTTTTAAGGCATTTTTTATCAGGTTGGTAAGAATGGCATATAGCTTTTCACGATCTGTCCGGATGTTAACCTCTGCAGCAGGTAAGGTGCTTACAACCCATAATTGAAGTCCCTTCGCCTGCGCTTCGGGCTTAAAAAAGGCGTAGATGTATTCGATTTGCTTATTAACATTCGACTCATTAATATCTAACTTCATCAAACCCGATTCGATTTTTGAAATGTCAATAATATTATTGATAATATTGAGCATACGTACGCCACTTTTCTGAATTATTTGAATATAGGACTGTTGTTTCTCACCTTTAAGACCGGGCTGTTTTAATAAATCTGCAAAACCCAAAATGCCATTCATGGGCGTTCTGATTTCATGCGACATATTGGCCAGGAAGGCCGATTTTAGTTGGTCACTTTCTTCCGCTTTTAATTTGGCCGCCAGCAGTTCTTCATTGATTTGCTTGCGCTCGGTGATGTCAAAAAAACTGATGATTATCTCCGCCAGTTGGCCCTTATGGTCGAAAGAAGGAATGCCATTGATGGTCACCCAAATAATAGAATTATTATCTGGAAGACAAATGCCTCCAATTATATTTTTTATGGGTTGTTGGGTGGTCTTGATTTGGTTAACCGGATATTTTTCCACAGGTAAAGGAAGGCCCCACTCATCTACAAATTTCCAGGTTGGGTCAATACCCGTTTTGCCCCTCATTTGATGAGGGCTTAAACCCAATATTTCACAGGCTCTTGGGTTGCTATATTTCACAGAGGAGTCAGGTGCATGCACAACAATTCCGGCTTCAAGGTGCTCCAGCAGGTTTTTGAACCTCGTTTGGTTGTCCCGTATCTGTTTCTCGGCAGCATACTGCTCCGTTACATCTGAAAAGACCAGGACCACACCGCTGATTTCACCATTTCTATTTTTGATGGGAGCGGCACTGTCCGCTATCTGATATTCCGTTCCATTTTTTGAAATTAAAACCGTATGATTGGCCAGTCCTACAATATTCCCATCTTGCAACACCTGATGAACCGGGTTGATAACCAGCTTCCTCGTATCTGCATTAACAATGTGAAAGATTTCCGTTAGCGGACGTTCCCTGGCATCTGTCAGAGTCCATCCGCAAAGCTTTTCAGCTATCGGATTCATTTTCACCACCAAACCGTTTTTGTCCGTTGAAATCACCCCGTCGCCAATGGAATGAAGCGTGGTTGAAAGATCTTCTTCCCGCTCGAGGAGTAAGGCGTTTATCTTTTCAATCTCAGCAACATGATTCTATAATTGCCAATTTCTAAAGGCCTTTTCAGAAAGCTCATTGGCAAGGATAAACAGCAAGTCCGCAATTTTACGAAAACGCGTCTCCGACATCACAGGCACCTCCTTTAAAGCCGCCTTAAAGGCTGCTTTATCTGCACCAATTATATCGGCATATTGCAGATACAGCTCTTCGTCCATTTCTTCGTTCCGCACCTGGCCAATCAGCCAATTGGCGATGTGCTTACCCTCTACGGTAATAGACACGCCGGCATCCCACAATCCGGCACTCAGACAAGGTTGAGCAACTGCTCCTTCCGGGTTATGACGCCCCAGAATTGCATCAGATTGAAAACAGTTGGCGCAGCCTTTTCTGTTTTCCGGATAATGTCAGCGCATAAGCTGGTGAAATTGCTCGGTTGAGTAATGGGTTGTCCTTTTGGATCAGTGATGAGTGAAGCCACACCATGCACATCTGCAAATAAATCCTGAAATCGCTGTATGTCGGCGAGATCTAATACATCCGTCAGCGCCGTTGGCTGTATAGCGTTGATCGATTCTGCTTTTGTGTGGTTGGAATTCTTCATGGAACAATTACTGTTAATTACTGACAATATTTTGGCGGCCACTAAAAAACTCAGTTAAGTCATCGTGGCATTTACCAATCCTCTTAGTCAGTTTGTAGCATCAATCGCCTCATGAACCTGTTAGGCTCAGAGTTTTATATTGGGGGGAGGTGTGTCTTTTGTTAACAGTGTAAATGTATATAATTTTAATATGTTAACCAAATAGATACATTCTAAATTGGG
>NZ_BAZW01000068.1 GCF_000974365.1 Geofilum rubicundum JCM 15548 | reverse complement strand
AATTAACTAAAATCGAAAAGCGACACAAGAAATATCTTGTGTCGCTTTTCTCTCACTTCCGGAGGATTTATCTTTCCATTATCTTTTTAATATACTCCGAGGGCGATAAGCCATATTCTTCTTTGAAACATTCCCGGAAATACGAAATTGAATTGAGGCCCACCAGATTGGCCGTTTCTGTGATATTGTATTTGCCGGACAGTAGTAATTGTTCTGCTTTTTGAACCCTTATTTTTCGAATCAACTCACTCGTTGACATGCCCGTCAGGCTTTTATCTTGCGATATAAAGATGAGTAACTCATGGATAATTCCTGAGCAATTTCGGGCGTGTTTATCTTGTCATTCTTGAGATTGCTTTCAATTAAGCGGGTGAATTTTTCTAAAAATTCGTTGTCAATTTGATTTAAGGACTCTTGCATTTGCGAGCGTTTGATTGTTTTCCCCGAAGAAAATAGGGCAGCGATCTTTTTACGTTCTTCGAGCAAATTTGAAATGCGACTTCTCAATAGGGCTTCGTTAAACGGCTTCGTTATATAGGAATTGGCCCCTGAGGAGTATCCTTCTGTTTTGTCCTGAATATCGTCTTTGGCCGTGAGCAATATGACGGGAATATGACTGGTGGCTAGATCGTTTTTAATTTGTTGACAAAATTCGATGCCATCCATAATCGGCATCATGATATCGCTGATAATCAAATCGGGAATGCTTTCCCGGGCTGCTTCGAGTCCGGTCTTGCCATCACCGGCAATCATAACTTCGTAACCCCCTTTTAAAGCATCTGCGATGTATCCCCTCATGTCATGGTCATCTTCGACGATTAAAACAATGGGCTTATTTTTGATATGCACGGTTTTATCCGGTACAGCATTCACTATGTGATTGGCATCGGGATAGGCGTTCTGAGTCATTAGGCGAACCCGGAAAATGGCACCCTTATTGGGTTTGCTTTCAACAGATATTTTTCCTTCATGCAGTTCCACCAGGTTTTTTACAAAGGCAAGCCCAATGCCAAATCCAGGCGTGTTTTTTTTCTTCCGGGGGTTGTAATAGCGCTCAAAAATATGTGGCAAGTCTTCTTCTGATATCCCGCAACCAGAATCTGACACTTCGATTTCTGTATGATCCAGGTTGTTTGCACGGACCGAATGAAGGGTGACGGTTATATGGCCCTTTTGTGTAAATTTTAATGAGTTGGAAATCAGGTTATCCAGAACCATTGTGATGACTTCAGGGTCGAAATAAATGACCGTCTGAGGCGTTTCAATTTTGACTTCAATGGACAGGTGTTTGTTCCTGTTCAACTCTCTATATTTCATAACCACCTCACGTATTTTATCGGCCAAATCTTCCTTTACAACGTAAAGTTTCTTGTTGTGTGTCTCTGTTTTTCTGAACTCAAGTATTTGAGATATCAAACTTAGCAAACGAATGGTGCTTTTGTGAATGAGCGATATCTTTTTTTGATGCTCTTTTTGCAGGTCTGCTTTGTTCTGCAAATCTTCGAGAGGTCCTAACATTAAAGTCAGAGGTGTTTTTAATTCATGCGTGATATTTGAATAAAAGACCAGTCGCTCTTCTTTCATTTCTAGCTGTTTCTGAGCTCTTTCCTTTTCCAGAACTAAAGCGTTTCTTAATTTCAACCGTCGTTTATACGACCGTATCATAAAAAAAATGATCAGGGAAAAGCTCAGGAAATATAAGGTTTTCGCCCACCAACTTTGCCAAAGGGGTGGGTGAACCTTAATTGAAAGAGTTGTGTACGAATCCTTCCAGGGGTCGTTTTTATACCGTGCCTTAACCTGTAAATCGTAATTACGATAGGGGATATCCCGGAAGGTAACCACATTCATGTCACCAATATTTATCCATGACTGGCTTAAGCCCTCCATGCGGTAAGCATATTCAATATTTCCCTGAAGCGATTTGTCCATTACATTAAAACCTACACTAAAAATGTTTTGGTCATGATTAAGTTCCATTTCGCCCCTTTGTACCGGTAAGTTCACTTCATTGTTTTCACCTTGCATACTTTTTCCATGGATCATAAATTCATTAAAAACCACTGGCGGGATTTCTTTTTTGATTTCTTTGTCTTTAGGGTTAAAAAAGCAAACCCCGTTAATACTTCCAAAATAGATGGTTCCATCTGAAGATTTGGCTGTCGAATTGGTCATGTAGGTTCCAAATAAGGCCCCGTCGGTATGGTCGTAATTATGAAAACGGTTGTCATTCACAAGCAGACAACTGATGCCATCGTGTGTACTCACCCAAATATTTCCTTCATCGTCCTCCTGAACAGAGCTAATCAGATTGCTAGCCAGTCCATTCTTCGAATCATATATCCTGAAATTGTCCAGTTGGCTGGTGGGGAATAAAAACAGTCCATCATTAGTGGCCACCCACATTTGGTTTTTTGAATCTCTGAATATTTGATTTATGCGACCTTCACAAAGAATGGTATCCTTGCTGAGATACAGCATCTCCTTGCTTGAAGGTTGATAAAGAGCCACCCCTTTATTAAGGGTGCCAATCCATATATTTCCATTAATATCCTCTGAAATAGCCCTGATTTCATTAGTCGGAAGCGCGCTGTTGTTGGTGTTCAGGTGCGTTTTTTGATGACTGGCTAAATTATAAATTTCAATTCCTTCATTACTCCCTATCCAGATATTCCTATTCTCATCTTCAAACAGAGAAGTGATAATGGCATTTTGGGCCATAGGCGCATAGTGGACAAAACGCTTTTCGTGATGCCTGTAAATATCAATTCCCTGCTGCGAACCAAACCAAAGGTCGTCATTGGCGTCTTTTAATGATGCCAGGAAAGAGTTGGATGAAACATCTCCTGTTTTGGCTGAGTAGAATTCAGCGTTTATACCTTTTTTATTGACATTAATGCCGCCCCCATCTGTCCCCATCCAAATGTTATCATTTTTATCGATGCAAATCGTCATCACTTCTTTGTCATTCAGTCCGTTAATTGTGCCGGGGATTTTGTCGATGGTCCAGCTGTTAAAAAACGAGGGTTTGTTGGTAATAAAACTGGCGCCGCTCCATTGGATCCAATCCAAATGTTCCCAAAAGCGTCTTCAAATACCACCAGAACAGTTGGATTGGAGATGCCTTGATAAATATCCTGAATAAACATGTGGTTGACATCCTTTTTTTCGGCCACTATCTCCTCAAAATCATGGATGTCAAAGTAGCAAAGATCGGATTCTGTTCCTGCCCAAACCCGTCCATTTTTGTCTTGAAAGACATGCAAAACCCGCTTCTTAATCGTCGGATGGATATCGCCAATATCCCTGAAGTTCTGAAATTTTTCTGTGGCCCAATCAAATTGGGATAAGCCGCTATTGGTGGCCAGCCAGACCTTTGATGGTGGACCTGCATGAATGGCGTTTACCGTGTTATCGGGAAGGGTGTTTTTGCCAGTTGTGGCGTGTTTATAGTTTTTTATTTCTTGGGTAAACGGATTAAATATAGAAAAACCATGTTGCAAATGCCCCAAATAAATTTCCCCGTTTGGGCCTTCGCTTAAAGTTAAAACAACATCATCAGGAAAGCCTTTTACCGTTGTGTTGTTGAAATGAGTAAAGCCGTCATTGGCCGCATCGTACAATTGCAAGCCTTTGGCAGTGGCCATCCACACATCGCCTGTGGAGCTGATACAGATGTCTAAAATTTCATTAGAAATCAATGAATTGTGCTTGTTTTTGTCGTGCTTGTACGATGAAAATGTTTCACTTACACCGTCGAATACATTGATGCCATTCCATCGATGGGCTATCCACACCTTATTGTGTATCGTGTCCGCCTTTATGGCACTAATTTCGTTGCTGTTCAAGGCTTCTCCGGAAGTATCTTTGTAATAGAGAGTGAATTTTGAACCATTGAACCGGCTTACGCCATGTTTGGTGGCAAACCATAAGAAACCAGACTTATCTTGCGTAATATCTGTCACATAATAGCTGGATAAGCCATCTCTCATGGTTAGACTTTCAAATGGAATTTGTTGGCTGAAAGCACATTCCATTGAAACAGACAGGGAAAGGAGGAGAAACAATAGGTTCTTTTCTTTGGTTATCATATACTCATAATTACTTCTGGAGGTTTTTAGGCGGGACAATGGTCAGGCATCACTCAAATATAGTATAATTCCTTAAAATGGCCGATGTGTATCCACCGGGAGACCATACTTTTGCCTGAATGAAAAAGTTGCTGTATGGCTGACGGACAAGGGATATCCGTGAAAAAGGAGCCCATCCCGGGAAGGGATGCTATTCTTTCAAAATTAAGCCACAATTATTTCAGAGACCAAATACCGTCGGTCAATTCCCTTTTACAATTCTTTACATCAATTAGGTTTGAGTAATTTTATATGATAGTAGACAAACTGAAAAACAACTTAAACATAGTTTTATGAAAAGAATCACTTTCACCACCTTATTTGTTTTCATGTCTTTATTGCTTTCGACCGGTTTAAGCCGGGCGCAAAGTACGGATGCGACATTATCCGACATTAATATCGACATCGGTGTATTAACACCTGCGTTTAATCCTGACATTACCAAATACGTCGTGCTTGTTCCTGATGGTACTGAAGCGGTTACCGTTAGTCCTTTGGCAAATGAAGGAAGTGCCTCATTTTCCGGAGGCGGTGTAATCTCATTGGCCAATCAGGAACTTACCACCATTACCGTAACGGCTGAAGATGGTACAACAAAAAAAAGTTACCATGTTTTTATGGCCCATGAAAACTGCTACGCGGCCCTTTTTAACGATCGGGTAAATCTGGCACCCAATCCATTAATGACAGCCCTTAGCGGTTTCTATGGCGGTTGGGGTGCCAGAAGTATTAATACCGATCCTGGTTTTGTTTTTTGTGGCAATACAAGCGCCAAAATCACCGGAGCTGGCGGAGGGTCTATCGACTTTAATACCGTCGCCAATTACCTCGAGCCGGGAGCGTTTTACCAAATTTCTGCCATGTTTTATGTAGAAGGTTCGGGTAAAGCCCAAATTGGACACTCTATCAATGGTACCAGCGTTTTAACTGAAACGACAAAGACCAACGAGTGGGAACAGGTGAGTACTGTTGTAGAAGTAACCTCTCTGAATAACAGTGCCAACCTTTGGTTAAACAACTGGCAGATTGGTGTAGCTGGCGACAATGTATATGTCGACAACTTCCAGATGTATAAAATTGACAATGATGATAATTTATCCGAATTGACATTTGATGTCGGAACGCTCGTGCCTGTTTTTGACCCTGAGGTGACGGATTACTACCTGCTCATTAATGAAGGAACAACTGCGGTAAACATACAGGCCGTTGCCAGCTCTGCCACATCATTGGTTTCCGGAGATGGAAATGTTACCTTGATTAACGACAAAGGAACAGCAGAGGTTGTTGTAACCGCTGAAAGCGGAAATTCCAAAACCTACACGATTCATATCACTACTGAATTGCCAGATATGGATGCAACTCTATCTGAGTTGTCGGTTGATGCAGGAACCCTTTCTCCTGTTTTTGATCCTGAAGTCACTTTTTATACCCTGGAGGTGCCGGAAGGAACTACAGAAGTCATGGTTACAGCTCAGGCCAACTCTGCCGCAGCCACTGTTTCCGGCGCTGGAAGCCTTGATCTTGTGTACAACGAAGCGACTTCTTATATTGTTGTAACCGCCGAAGATGGTAGCCAAAAAACCTATACGATAAAATGGTCGGCCATTTCGCCACACAGTACTTCCAGCCAATGGGAGGCCTACGATGGAGGAAACGCCCCTACTGTTTCAGGTTATATGGATGTTCCATTTATGGCGGTTTCCGCTACTGGATCGACTGAAGCCTTGCGTATTGCCGGAGACGAAACAACCGCGCGTATCTATTACAGTGCTGCAGATGCGGCTGTTGTTGGCATTGCGGCAAACGCGCTGCGCGATGATGTTCAAAGGATTACCGGACTTCTGCCAACGGTTTCTACAGATGCGCCATCCGCATCCCAGGCTGTTCTTATTGGTACAATAGGAATGAGCCCGCTGGTTGACGGGTTGGTTGCAGCTGGTAAAATAGATGTTTCGTCCATTGAGGGCAAATGGGAAGCCTACACGGCCGCTGTGTGGATAATCCAATGGCGGGTGTTGACAGGGCACTGATTATCGCTGGTAGTGACCGTCGGGGAACGGCCTTTGGTGTGTTCGCCCTCTCCGAATCCATGGGCGTTTCTCCCTGGTATTTCTGGGGCGACGTTGCTGTGCCACAGAAAGAGGCCCTTTATGTGGCCGGTAGTTATACCCAACAATCGCCTGGTGTTAAATACAGAGGCATATTCCTCAATGATGAGGACTGGGGACTCAACCCTTGGGCGGCCAACACCTTCGAACCCGAAGTGGGCAACATTGGCCCCAAGACTTATAGTACTATTTACGAATTACTGCTTCGGCTGCATGCCAATTGCATATGGCCGGCCATGCATGAGTTTCCTGTGGAAACGGTGCCCTTTTACCAGGTTCCCGGGAACAAGGAAATGGCCGATGATTATGCCATTGTTATCAGCACCTCCCACCACGAACCAATGATGACCAACAGTCATGAATACGACGTAAGTGTTCTAGGGCCATACAACTACTGGACGAACCGGGAGACCATTTACAAATTCTGGGAAGACCGGGTTCGGGAGACGGCTTCGTATGAAAATATTTATACCATAGGCATGCGCGGACGGGATGACAGTGGCATGGCTGCCCCTGCCGGTACTACCAACGAACAGAAAGCCGCGAAAATACAGAATGAGATTATTCCCGACCAGCGACAAATGATTGCTGAGCATGTGAATGCAGATCCTACCGAAATTCCACAGATTTTTATACCCTACAAGGAGACCCTTGTCCAATACCAGTCAGGCCTTCAATTGCCAGACGATATGACCATTGTGTGGCCCGACGATAACCATGGTTACATTCGTCAGCTTTCAACGGCTGAGGAAAGGGCGCGTTCCGGTGGATCCGGTGTGTATTATCATCTTTCCTATTGGGGGGTACCACGCAGCTACCTTTGGTTCTCTACCACGCCTCCCGGGATGACTTGCTCTGAAATGTTGAAAGCATGGGATTTTGAGGCCAACAATTATTGGTTGGTAAATGTCGGAGACCTCAAACCCATGGAAATTGGCACGGACTTTTTCCTGCGCATGGCCAGGAATCCTGAAGCTTTTCGCAATTTTGACCAGCATGCCTATTTCACAGAGTGGGTTTCTCAATCTTTTGGTCCCACGCACGCTGAGGCCATTGCAGAAATACTGGACAGATATTACCAGCTGAACATCGTTAAACGTCCAGAGCATCTGGATCGCTCCAATAGTGGTTTTAGTTTTGTTGATAACGGCGACGAAGCGCAAAATCGTCTCGACGATTTTGCCCGTCTGACAACTGATGCCAATGCCATTTATGAAATGCTTCCTGCAGAAGATAAGTCCGCTTTTTACGGGATGGTTTTGTTTCAAATCAGGGCCTCTCAACAGGTGAATCAGCGCATACTTTTGGCAGAGCGCAGTCGCTTATGGGCCCGTCAGAAGCGCGCCGCCACCAATGTGCTGGCCGCCGAAGCCAAGTCTGCCCATGATGCACTTCTTGCCGAAGTGGCCTTTTACAACAAGGTCAATGCCGATGGAAAATGGGACTATATGCTCAACCCAATGAACATATCACAGTTACCCAATTGGGCCAGAGAGACGCAAAATCCTTTTATTGAACCGTCCTACGGCAGTTTCGCCCCATCTTCAACGCCAGGTCTGGGTGTCGCCATTGAAGGTTCCGAATCCCCATTGGTCAAAGGGACGCCAGGAAAGCTTCCACTCTTTAACCGACCAGCAGATTCGCAGTATTTTATCGATGTGTTTAATACCGGCAGTTCTCCCGTGTCGTGGACGGCCCATTCCGATGAATCCTGGGTTATTCTCAGCGAGGTTAGTGGTCAGGCCGACACAAGAATCATGGTCAGCATTGATTGGGATAATGCGCCGTTCGGTTGTGATGTGCCGGGCACCATTACCATTGAAAGCAACGGGTCTCAGCAGCTTGTTAACCTGAGTGTTTTCAATCCGCAGGACCTTGATCTCAGTTCTCTGCCCGAGGCTGTGGAAGACAATGGTCAAGTTGTCATGGAGGCCGAGAACTACCATGAGCGCACGGATGCCAATGGTGTTGGATGGCGAACTGTGAACAGGGCTACGGCATCCAAAGATGGCATGACCATTCTTCCGGTCACTGCGCCCAGCCTTGATCCCGGAAATCTGTCATCAGCTCCGACGCTTACTTACCAATTCCATGCTTTCACCACCGGACCTGTAAAGATTAAAACCCAGTGTCTCCCGACCCACCGGATTACTTCGGATCATGAGGGTTTGCGCTACGCTGTATCTCTGAATGGGGACGCACCGAAAATCATAGACATTCATGCCAATGAGTATTCTTCAACATGGAATGTGAATACCTTACGAGCCGCTTCCATTGGGACTTCTTCGCATCGGATAACAGAACCGGGGTTGCAGACTGTTAAGATATTTATGGTGGATGCCGGGGTGGTTCTGGATAAAATCACCGTAAAAACCGATGGTATTTACGAGGCGGAAGACCTGAGTGTTCTGGCATCGAATACATCGGTTGTAACATACACCGATCCTCCGGCCAGTGAAGGAAAAGGTCTTCATATTCAATCTACCGCCGTGGGGCATTACGCAACAGTGGTTATTCCTGATGTAAAGGCCACGGACTATATGATGCAGGTAAGGGTTAAGAAGTGGGGCAGTCGCGGCATTGTTCAACTTTCAGTTGCTGAAGAGGCAGGTGGGCCCTATACCAATATTGGGAGTCCCTTCGATCTTTACAGCAGCAGTGAACTCTATATCGATCTCGAAGCGCTTCCGGTCACCTTCACTTCTGATGGACCAAAGTATATTCGTTTCCAGGTAACCGGAAAAAACGCCTCAGCGACCAATTATTGGGTCTTGTTAGATTACATCAGTCTTAAACCTGTTCGTAATATTTGCGGCGATGGCGTCAATAGCTTAAATAAAGAGGATGTATCCGGTGTTTATGTATATCCCACCGTGACATCCGGAAACTTTATGGTCATGGCAAAACCAGGTGCTGTTATTGATGTTTTCGACGCCAAGGGCGTGCAGGTATTGCATATGGTTTCGGTTGCAAACTCCTCTGAAATCACCGTTAAGCAAGCAGGGATGTATATCATTACAGTCAATGTTGATGGCGATGTAAAGCCATTTAAAGTAATAAAAACATAAACAGGTCATCAGATTTAACAGGAAAACACGCCTGTAACACTTACCGATTGTGAATCCAGGGGCCGCCTTTTAAAGGGCGGCCCTTGTTTATAGGGAATTTTGGTTTTTCAGTGCCCATCACCAAGCAGAGTTTTAATCGACACTTCCTGTTGTTGTAATAGAAATACCCAATGGAGAATTATCTTCCTGTTTTTTAGAAATAAATCCAAATGAAAATCGTTAAATTTGTTAGGGTAAAAAGATGGAAGTTATGAATTTAGAAACAAGGAAATTAAACTTAATCAATTGGATTTCATCTGTTCAAGAAGAAGAGGTTTTAGCTCGGATGGAAATGGTTCAAAGAGAAAGGAGCGACTGGTGGGATGCTGTAAGCGGTGCAGATAAAGAAGCCATCCATGAGGGGCTTGCTCAACTTGACAAAGGCGAATCTATTACAAGATCAGAGGTTAGGAATAAGATTAAAGAAAAATATAATTTCTAACAGATGCCTTTGAAGTTCGTTATTCAACAAGAGCATATTCTGAATATGAAGAAATCTTAGATTATGTACTAAATAGGTTTGGTGCTGTTATAGCTTCTAAGATTGACAATCATTTTGAAGAAGTGATTGATTAGATTGCCATAAATCCTACACTGTATCCTTATTCAAATAAGATAAAGAATCTTAGACGTTGCGTGATTAGGGACAGGGCTGAATGGCCAACTGTCGTGTTTTAGCCTTCAATCCCAGCGGGAGGGAATTCCGAAAGAATGTTGCCATTGAAAAATACAGCTCAGAATAAAAAATTTGATATTCTTCCTGAAATTGGGTAACTTATACTTTGTTTAAGCTTATTCCATTAATAAGCTATTTGAAACCCTTTAAAATTGCAATGTTATGGATTTAAAAGAAGAATTTGAAGCTCGGATAAACAGATTAGAACGTTTTATCGAGGATAAAGGACTTGGACATAGGCAATTAGAAAAAGCTAAGAAAGTTCAGAGGAGCCTTAATGCCATTGCTTTTCTGGGTGGGTTAATTACCATTGCCGGTGTTGTGATTTGGAGCGTTAGCAACAAGGATTAAGGAACCAATACTGTGGCGGGCAAATAGAAAAATCCATCCGCAGCATGCTGGCAGAGGATGCAGGTCAATAAATGATTTTGTTCCATTAAAACAAATACAGAAAGGTTGCCATTTTCATGGTAACCTTTTTTGTAGATTTTTATGTGATGTTGGGCTCTGGAGGTTGATTCTCATTCCATAGTTAATATACCCCATAAGGTATAAATACGCAATCAGAAAATATTTTATATCCCATCGGTATAAGATAAAATTATTCGCTATATTTATACCCCAAAAGGTATAGAATATGCTCAATCTAATATTATTTGTAAAACAACGCAGAAAGCAACTTGGACTAACTCAGCAGGATTTAGCTGAGCGTGCCGGAGTTGGTTTGCGTTTTATCCGGGATCTGGAACAAGGAAAAGAGACTTTGAGGATGGATAAAGTTAATGAAGTTCTGGCTTTGTTTGGTCATAAAATGGCCCCTGTTGAAACAAAATTATTGAGCGATGAATAGAAAAGGAAAAGTTTTTTTTAAGGCCTATTTGGCCGGAGTTATCGAAGAGACTGAAACAGGTTATCGATTCTCATATGATGAAGAATACTTGTCAAATGAAGAGAAATGGCCGGTAAGTAAAACTTTACCACTTTCTGAACATCCTTACTCATCGAATACGATTTTTCCTTTCTTTGATGGTTTGATTCCGGAAGGTTGGTTGTTGGATGTGGCTGTAGATAATTGGAAATTAAAGGCCAATGACCGAATGGGTTTGCTTTTAGTTTGTTGTAAAGATTGTATTGGAGCTGTTTCTGTGGTACCGTTTAATGAAGATACCAATGGGCAATAAATGTTTATACTGCTATCAACCGTTGGATGAAAGTGACCATGACTTTCATGCTAAGTGCTCTAAAAAGATATTTGGAGCGGCACAAGCTCCTGTATTGGACTACTCTTTGGATCAGATGCTTGATTTGGCAAAAAAGGTGGTTCAAAGTCATGTAACGGTTCCTGGGGTGCAAGCCAAGTTGTCTTTTCATTTTGAACCAGGCAGGAGACAAGAAAACCGGCTGACATTGGTAGGTGTTTTAGGTAATTACATCCTGAAGCCTCCTACGCAACAATTTGCAAACCTACCGGAGAATGAAGATTTAACCATGCATTTAGCCGGACTCTTTAAAATTAATGTTGTACCACATTCATTAATCAGACTTAAATCCGGAGAGTTGGCCTATATTACTAAAAGAATAGATCGTGTTGGAGGACAGAAACTGCCGATGGAAGATTTGTGCCAATTAAGTGAGCGATTGACTGAGGATAAGTATAAAGGATCTATGGAGCAGGTTGGGAAAGTCATTTTGAAGCATTCATCGAATCCTTTGTTTGATGCACAGGTATTCTTTGAGTTGACGCTATTTTCGTTCTTAACCGGAAATGCAGATATGCACTTGAAAAACTTCTCAATAATTGATTCAGAGAGTGGATTAACTCAATTGGCCCCTGCTTATGATCTTTTATCCACCAGATTGGTAATTTCAGAAAAAGAAGATCCTGAAGAAATGGCGTTAACGCTAAATGGCAGAAAGCGGAAGTTGAAACCGGTCGATTTTTTACATTTGACTAATGGTCTGAATTTGAATCAGAAGCAAGTCAACAATATTTTTAAAAGATTTCAAAAAGCCATGCCAATAGTGCTTGACTTTATAGATGAATCTTTTTTACCTGAAGATAAAAAGATGGAGTACCGGGAGTTAATAGAGGAGAGGGGTAAGCGACTTTGGCCTTAAAATTAAAATAATGAATCATAGGACTTCTTTTATTCTTGTACCAGAATGAATTGATATTATTACCTGAAGAATGCGTAAATGCTTTTTTTTAATGCATCAATATTTCGTACATTTCCAAAGCTTTTATTAACCTTTTCCGTTAATATTAATATATTTGCAGTGGAGTTATCCTTTAAAACCAAGAAGCTAGAAAAGCAATTAACTGACCTATCCCAAATGAAACGCGCATTTGGTAATATGGCTAAAAAGGTTAATCAAAGAATGGAAGAGCTAAAGTCTTCTGACAATGTTGACGTTTTAATGTCAATTCCAGCTGCTCGATGTCATCAATTGAGCGGTGATAAAAAAGGAAGTTTTGCAGTTGATATTTCAAACAATCACCGATTACTTTTTGAGCCTAATCACGACCCAGTACCCAGAAAAGAAGACAGCAGTATTGACCGAATAAGAGTTACTGACATTCAAATTTTGGGTACTGAAGATTATCATTAAAACACCCTTTTGGCAGACGTCAATAGAAAACTACAGCTATGAAAAATTATTTGACTTTACGAAAAGAAATGCTTTCTCCTCCCGGAGACACTATACAAGAAACCATTGACGAAATTAGAATGTCTCAAGCTGAGTTGGCTCGGCGTATGGGGAGATCAAAAGAGAAATTGAATGATTTGATAAAAGGTCGTGAACCGCTTACCAGGAATACCGCACTCTTACTAGAGAGGGTTTTAGGCATACCCTTGAGCTTTTGGATTAATCGCGAAAATGCCTATAGGGAAGAACTCATGAGAATTGAGCAGGAAGAATTTCTGGAAACTTGTTCGGACTGGGTCAAACAATTTCCTCTTCTGCAATTAAAAAAAATGGGTTTTTTGCCCGATACAAGAGAATCATTAGAGTTAACCGATGCCTTGCTTCGATTTTTTGGTGTTGCTTCTCCCAAACAATGGGAAAAAACCTATCTGGAAAACCGTGTAGCAACAGCATTCAAAGTATCCATGGCTCATGACCATTCAGTGCATGCTATTTCTTCATGGTTGCGTATCGGCGAGCTTAAAGCCCTTGGTCTAAAATTACCATGCTATGATGCAAAAACATTTACTACGGTCTTAGAGGAAATCAAAGAAATAGTCGCCTCTCAGCCAGAAGATTTCAGGGAGCAACTGCAAAAGAAATGTACTATGGCCGGTGTTGCTCTGACGTTCACCCCTGGACTTCCCAAAGCTCCTTTGAGCGGAGCAACATGGTGGATGGGTGGCAACCCTATTATTCAATTAACCGGACGCCACAAAACAAATGATCACTTCTGGTTTGCTTTTTATCATGAAGCAGCACACATCCTGAAACATAGCAAGAAAGAAATATTCCTGGAAGACCTGAAAGGCTCCAACCTGGATCTTCAAAAGGAGCAAGAAGCCAATCTTTATGCTCAAAAATTCCTTTTCCCGCAAAAAGCATTATCAGAGTTAATGGTTAACACAATTGATAAATCCATTATTGTTGAATACGCAAAAGAACACATGTGCCACCCCGGGATTATAGTTGGCCAACTCCAACACGAAAAAGTGCTGCCATTTGCCCATCTCAACGATTTAAAGGTTAAGATTTCGCTTTTTGAGTAAGGGTTGTTCTATGTTTTATCTGTGGGAAAAATTTAAAAGCAATCAGATTGTATTCGAAATTCTCTCTTTTAATTTTTCGCGGAATGCCTGAAAAGAGTCATTCGCACTTTCGCCCTCGACCGGCTATCTGATTTGGAGATAACTACTAAAAAATTCAATCGCCCAGAGGATTTTGATGTCAAAGAAATGTTCAAATACAGCTTCGGCATCATCAGTTTCACTTCATGTTACCAAGGGAATAAAACTGAGATTTAAATTGATCATTAATAATCCTTAGCCCATACCCTTCATACAAACAACGACATCACCCACACCGTCGCAAAGCCAGTCAGAGCTAAAATCGTAGTCATTACTGTCCAGCTTCTGAATGTCTGTTTTTCCGTAAGTCTCAGATATTTTCCCACCAACCAAAATCCGCTATCGTTGACATGAGACATGATGGTGGCGCCCGAGGCAATGGCTATTACCAGTAGCGCCTTGTCTGCTTCACCTATCCCGGTAGTCAACAATGGTGCTGTCAGGCCGGCTGCAGTAATCATGGCAACAGTGGCAGAGCCTTGCATGATGCGCACCAAAGCGGCTGCCGTAAATGCAATCATCAACAGGCCCACACCTGAATTGGTAAAATAAGCTGCCAACATTTCACCCGTTCCTGTATCTACCAGCATTTGTTTGAATACCCCGCCAGCTCCGGTGAGAAGAATGATTATGCCGGCTGGTTCCATCGATCTGGTTGTGATTTTTAATAGCGCATCTTTTTTCATTTTTCGCCTGATTCCCAAAAAGTACCAGGCAATGAGATTGGCCAGGATGAGTGCCGTAAAAGGGTGACCAAGAAGTCCTATCCATGTTTTTATTGTTTCCGGAATCAGGCCTTCACTAAAGACCGGACCGTTCAGCAATGTGTTGGCAACGATTAAAAATATCGGAATTCCAATAATGCCGATTACCATTCCCACAGGCGGGAATGTGGTTTTAGCCGTTTCACCATCCGTTATATCAGGAGCTTCAATGTGAATTTTTTTTGAAATATAGCGGGCAAACATGGGGCCGCCAAGTATGGCGGCAGGAATACTGGCAACCAGGCCAAACATGATGACCCATCCCAGATCGGCCTGCAATATATCAGCCACTGCCACAGGACCGGGCGTTGGAGGTATAAAGGCATGTGTAATTGCCAGTCCGGCCAGGAGCGGGAGTCCGTAAAGCAACAGCGATTTTTTTGTTTCTCTTTGCAGGGAATAAACCAATGGCATTAGTATGATGAAACCCACATCAAAGAACACGGGAATGGCCACAAAAAATCCAGTGAGCATCAGGGACCAGGAAGCCCGCTTCTCTCCAAATTTTTCCAAAAGATAACGCGCCAGGGCTTCTGCACCTCCCGAATTTTCTAATATAGCACCAAACATGGCTCCCAAACCAACAATTACAGCCACAAAGCCCAGTGTATCGCCCATCCCTTTTTGCATGGTGGAGATAATTTCCAGGGAAGGCATTCCGGCAATAACCCCAACCGAGATGCTGGCTATCAGTAAAGCAATAAATGCCTGAATTCTGAAGTAAATAATCAGGAGCAAAAGGATGGCTATGCCCGATAAAACTGCGATCAGAAGTGTGTAATCTATCATGGTTTAAGGATTATGTTGCCGCATTAAAAAACCATTGTTGGATTTTTTGTATCAAATTGACCATTTAGTTTTTGTAATTATTTACAAGCTATTACTAACCCTTGTAAAAATAATAATATGTTTGAAATTAAGATGATTTCAGCAAGATGTAAGGTTGGCGTTTGAGCTAGACCATTTTTAATGGAAACTGCTTACATTTTTCAATAGTAAGATGGCTTACATTGTAAATTCTTTTCATCCCCGTCAGGCTCCAAAAATACACCATCAGCTTTTAATTGAACACCCTCGGCTTTATTTATTTTTTCTGCAACAGCCTCGCTTATACTTTTGCTCTCGTAAACAATATACTTGATCAATGAAAACTCGAAACAATCACAGTATTTTCATTATTTTGCTAGTGATGTTGACATTAAGCTCATTAAATTTATTTTCCCAGAACATGTTAAAGCAAACGCTTTAAAACTAATAATTATGAAAAATACACTCAAATCTATCATCGCAATACTTTCAATTGCCTTGGTTTTCGTTCTATTTTTTATTATTCCAACTCTGCTTTTCCCCGTGTCGGAGGATCTATTGAAAGGCATTAATCCCGAAGAGATGCAGCTATTCTTCCCCTTGCTAATAATTTATTCGTTATACATTTCTATTAGCTATTTTTTTCTCCTTAGAAATATGGATCAGAAACGAACTGCACTCTTCTTTCAACTACTGCTTGCGCACTTCATAATGTATCCCCTGATGGGGCTTTTGGAGTCGCTTTTCTGGGGAGATGCCTTTAAAGGGGTTGATGTTAGCGAATTTATAGGAATCTTTCTGCGATTTGTAATTACTTTCAGCTTGTTTTCGGGTTTCCTGGCAATTATTGGCAAAAAGAGAACATCAAGTATCCATTTTTTTAAACAAGCCGCTAACTATAAACAGGCTGGCATTAAAATCCTGCTAATTGGCCTTGCTTACTTTGTCATCTACAATCTCTTTGGATATTTTATCGCCTGGCAATTCGAAGCCACCAGACAGTTTTACACGGGCAGTATTGAAAATATTGGATTCTTTCAATCCATGTGGCAAAATATAAGTAACCCGGTCTTTGTTATTGTGCACACATTCAGAGGCATGCTTTTTGGCGTTGCGGGATATTTATTCCATAACATTTTAAAATGTTCCAGAAGTAGAAAGATAATAATTTTAGCGTTGATATTTGGCGGGTTTGGCTTCCAAATTGTTCTTCCCAATCCATTACTACCTGAAATGGTTAGAATCTCACACTTTATTGAAACCACTTCCTCAATGCTACTATTTGGTGCATTGGTAGGTGTAATATTTAACTATAAAAAAGCTAAATCCTCCGGCAGCCTTTATGATACTGCTACTGGCAGGCTCTGGCCAAAAGGAGCCAATCATTCTATTGCAAAAGGCTTATTTAAAAAGCAACCCCGAGGTTATTGCAGGCCTGATGTTCATTAATTGCACACTGGATATGAACGATAGTATTGGGAAAAGCTGGTTGCCCAAAGCAATGGAAATGCTGGGTGGTGATATTCCAGATTATAAAAAAAACGGTGGACAATCGCGGAGACTGCCGCCAGGCTATTAGCCTGGCGAATAGCCCATCACATTCACCCTGTGAAAATTCTTTTGTCCTTTTTATTATTACACATTGTGCTCAAAGAGTTGTTCTCTGTGTCACTTTTATGGTTCAGTATACCCAAAATTAATATTCACTAATAAATCCGGTTACAATGAATTTAAATAATTTCGGATACGATAACATCAAGGCTATCGCTGACAGCTTGATCATCTTCAAGGTTGTGAATTGGGTAGAATTATTGCAGAACACAAAGAACGATATGTTGTGGCAACAGCCAGGGGAGAAGTTGATGCTGAAATAACGGGTAATATGCGCTTTTCGGCCAACGGGCGTGAAGATTTCCCGGCTGTAGGTGATTGGGTTTCATTTATATTCTGCGGAGTCGACTTTGCAATAATTAATGAAGTACTTCCCAGATACTCCATTATTAAAAGAAAGGCAGTTGGCAAGAATAGTGAAGTTCAAATCATTGGAACCAATATTGACTTTGCACTAATCATGCAATCTGCCAATAGGGATTTTAATATAAACAGATTAGAGCGATACCTTACCCTTTGCAACTCTTCGAAAATCAGTCCCATTATCTTGCTTACAAAGACAGATTTAATCAGTAAAGAGGAACTTTCTGTCTTATCTGGTGAAATTAAGCAACGAATAGAAAATGTGCCGTTTATTGCAATTAGCAACGAAACAGAAAGTGGCTACAAGGAGTTAAAACAAGTCTTAAAAAGTGGTAAAACTTACTGTATGCTAGGTTCTTCAGGAGTTGGCAAGTCCACCTTACTGAATCATCTGAGTGGGAAGAACATCATGAAAACAAAAGCTATTAGCGCTTCCTCCGACAGAGGACGACATGTATCATCACATCGTGAGTTAACTGTGTTGGATAATGGCTCAATTCTAATTGATAATCCCGGAATGAGAGAGGTTGGAATTGCTGACAGCTCAAATGGATTGGACACGACCTACGATAAGATTGCAGATTTTGCTAAACAATGCAGGTTCAAGGACTGTAATCATGATAACGACACAGGATGTGCAGTAATTGAGGCAGTAGAGAATGGAGAAATAGAAAAAAGTTATTATCAGAATTATTTGAAACTCTTTAAAGAAAGTGCTCACTTTGAATCATCAGTTCAGGAAAAGCGCAAAAAAGATAAAGATTTTGGTAAGATGCTCAAGAATTATAAAAAAATACAGAAACGTAACAAAGATTAAAATGAAACAAAGAATATTTAGGTATCGTGCCACATCAAGATGAGGATTGGTGATTTTGTTAGTACTTTTTATGATCCCTTTTGAAGCTTTACCATTTAGAAATACCGTGCAATCAGAAAATAAAAAAGCCTGTAAGTTGATACTTACAGGCTTTTTCAGCGGAGAGAGAGGGAAATGAATTTTTGGCTTCAAATACCACTCTTTCAATGTTTTAACTGAGACGTTAAGCTTAGTTTTCTGCAAGTCCACCCAGATTATGTTGATTAGTGTGTTTTAGCTCACTTCAAAATGAACTCTATTTCATTTCAAAGGTAATATTTTTAATGAAAAGGATTCGAACCTAAATTAAAAAAAATGGGTTCTCTTTTTTTGAAATAATATGACTATATGCAAAATCCGGGTCATTCCGGACACCACCACCGTTTTATTCCGGACAGTGCTACCGGATGATTCCGGACAGCGCTACCGTTTTTTAGCGGACAGTA
>NZ_BAZW01000069.1 GCF_000974365.1 Geofilum rubicundum JCM 15548 | reverse complement strand
GTAGGAAGGGTAGGAAGGGTAAGAAGGGGTAGGAAGGGTAGATGGGAGGCGGAGTGAAACGGGAGTTGTAACGAAGTGGAATACCGAGTATTGGTACCCGGGAAGCATCAAAGGGTAAAAAGGGAGATAGGGTAGTTAGGGCATATGTTGAAGGTTTTTGCCTGTTCTCCCCTCCCCACCCTTTTAACCCCATCAACCCGACCTTCCCTTCCCACTTAATTTAGAATTGTTGTAAATAGGACTCCCTTTAGCGGCTTCGCGTGCATAACAACTCAATAATCATTAATTTCGCATGATTTTATGCAAATTGTCATTGATTTTTTGATAAAAAGGGGTTGATAGGGCAGGAAGGGTGAGAAGGGGAGATAGGGTGAGAAGGGTGAGAAGGGTAGATAGGGCAGGAAGGGTGAGAAGGGTTGAAGGGGGAAATAGGTTATTAGGTCGATAGGTTATTAGGTCGATAGGGTTGATGGGGAGGATAGGGTTGATGGGGAGGATGGGGTTGATTGGGTAGATGGGGTTGATGGGGTGAGTTGATAGGTCCTGAACGAGGAGGAGGTTGTTGAGGGCTGTGTTTTAGTTTTAGAAAATAATACCGGGTATATAATGAACAAAGTAGTTAGCAAACAGCATTTTTCTGAGAATGTGGTGAGTCTTGAAATTGAGGCCCCACGCATCGCGAAGGCACGTAAAGCCGGCCATTTTGTGATGGTCAGGACCGATGAAAAGGGTGAGCGCATTCCTTTGACCATCTCCTCGGCTGATACGGCCAAAGGCACCATCACTCTGGTGATTCAAAAAGTGGGGGTGACCTCCCGCAAATTAACCGCGTTGGAGCCGGGCGAATTCATTCATGACATGGTGGGCCCCCTGGGACAAGCCACACATGTTGAAAATTTCGGAACTGTTCTGGCATGCGGGGGTGGTGTCGGTGTCGCGCCCTTGTTGCCCATTGTTGAAGCTTTAAAAAAGGCCGGTAACAGGGTTGTCTCTGTGATTGCAGCCCGTTCAAAAGACCTGATTATTCTGGAGGATCAGATCAGGGCCTATTCCGATGAGGTGGTGATCATGACCGATGATGGGTCTTACGGACAAAAAGGTTTGGTTACCGAAGGCATGGAACAGATCATTCAGCGCGAAAAGATCGACCAGTCCGTTATCATCGGTCCGGGCATAATGATGAAATTTGCTTCGATGACCACCAAGAAGCACAACATTCCAACCATTGTCAGTCTCAATACCATTATGGTAGATGGTACCGGTATGTGCGGCGCCTGTCGCGTTTCTGTAGGTGGCAAAACCCGCTTTGTTTGTGTGGACGGACCCGAGTTTGATGCGCATGAGGTGGATTTTGACGAAATGTTGATGCGCCTGAATGGCTATAAGAATGAAGAAAAAGAGGCAGATGATGCCTACAACTGCCAAGTAGATAAAAAGTAAGAGGATGACAAATATAACTGACTACCTGAAAGAAGAGCGGAGTGCCGCCTGGAGAGAAGAATTGCGCAAGGCCAAGAAGAATAAGGAGCGGACCGACCTTACCAGGGTTAAAATGCCTGAAGCTCCTGCGCGTGAAAGGGCGCGTTCTTATGTGGAAGTGAATTCCGGGCTAACGCCTGAGCAAGCCATCAATGAAGCTTCCCGCTGTATCGACTGTGCCAACCCCACCTGCATTTCCGGTTGTCCGGTTGGTATTAATATTCCCAAGTTTATTAAGAATATTGAAAGGGGCGAATTTTTGGATGCTGCCCGTACCCTGAAGGAAACCAATGCCTTACCTGCTGTGTGCGGACGTGTTTGTCCCCAGGAAAAGCAATGTGAAGCCAGTTGTTTTTATCAGGTTAAGATGAATCGGGAACCGGTGGCCATTGGCTATCTGGAGCGTTTTGCAGCTGACTTTGAGCAGTCGGGCGGCGAAATCTCCATACCCGAAGTGGCAGCCGCTAACGGCACCAAAGTCGCCGTGGTTGGTTCTGGCCCTGCCGGACTGGCCTTTGCCGGTGATATGGCTAAATTTGGCTATGACGTTCACATATTGGAGGCCTTGCACGAAATTGGCGGGGTCCTGAAGTATGGCATTCCTGAGTTTCGTTTGCCCAACGGTGTGGTCGACGTGGAAATCGAAAGTCTCCGTAAAATGGGCGTCCAATTCGAGACGAATTTTATTGTGGGTAAAACAGCCACCATCCAGGAATTACGGGAAGAAGGATTCAAAGGATTCTTCGTCGGCAGTGGCGCCGGACTGCCCCGTTTCATGAACATTCCCGGTGAAAATCTCGTCGGTATTCTCAGCTCCAACGAATATCTGACCCGCGTGAACCTGATGGGTGCCTCCACACAAGGTATGGACACTCCGGTGATGAGAGGCAAAAACGTGGTGGTGATTGGTGGTGGCAATACGGCCATGGATTCTGTGCGTACGGCACTTCGTCTGGGCGCTGACAAAGCAACCATCATCTATCGCCGCTCACTTGAAGAGATGCCGGCCCGGGTGGAGGAAGTGAAGCATGCCCAGGAAGAGGGCGTGGAGTTTTTAACCTTGAATAATCCCGTCGAATACATTGGCGACGATAAAGGCCGGGTTAAACAAATACGGGTTCAAAAAATGGAGTTGGGCGAACCGGATCAAAGTGGTCGCCGTTCACCGGTGCCCGTGGAAGGTTCCGAGTACATCATCGATGCGGATACGGTTGTCGTGAGTGTGGGTGTTTCCCCCAATCCGCTGATTCCTCAGTCGCTGCCCGATTTGAAAGTGAGTCGCTGGGGCACACTGGTGGTGGATGAAGAGACTTTCCAGACCTCCATTCCGGATGTTTTTGCCGGTGGAGACATTGTCAGGGGAGGCGCCACCGTTATTCTGGCCATGGGCGACGGGCGTAAAGCGGCTGCTTCCATGCACCAATACCTGCAAGGTCAGTAATCGATCATTTATTCCATCCAAAAAAAAGTATTATGGCTAATCTAACGACAAAATATCTCGGTTTAGAGCTTAAGAACCCATTGATTGTTGGCAGCTCGGGACTGACTGCCACATTTGAATCCATTGAGCGACTGGCAAAAAATGGTGCTGCTGCGGTGGTGCTTAAATCCATCTTTGAAGAAGAAATTCTTCTGGAGTACAAGGATACCTTTAAAAAGGAGTTGGGATTTCAGGAAAATAACCTGGAGTTTTTCGACTATTACGACTATCAGCTCAAAGATGATATGCTTGAAAAAACGGCACGCCTGATTGCCGAGGTCAAACAAAATCTCGATATCAAAGTCATCGCCAGCATTCATTGTCGCTCAACGGCCGAATGGTTTTCTTATGCAGCCAAGTTGCAGGATGCCGGTGCCGATGCCCTCGAGCTAAATATCTTTCGCCTGCCTTCTTCCATCGACGAAGATGCACAAGCCATCAGTGATCGCTATTTCAAAATTGTTAAAAAGGTCATGAACCATGTGACCATACCCGTTTCGGTGAAAATGTCCCCCTTCTTCACAGATACAGCCCATATCGCGTCGCGTCTGAGTAAAGCGGGGGTTGAGGGCTTGGTCTTGTTCAACCGCTATTACAACCCGGACATCGACCTGGTCAACAATAAAATTGTATCGGGGCAGGTCTATTCGAATCCCACCGATTATACATGGGCGCTTCGCTGGATCGCCATTTTGTCGGGACAGGTGAAGGCCGACCTGGCAGCTTCCAGTGGCATTCACACGCCTGAAACCCTGATTAAAATGTTGGTTTCTGGTGCTTCGGCTGTGCAGGTGGTATCGGCTTTGTACAAGAATGGTCCCGATTACCTGATGGACCTGTTGCACGGCCTGGAAAAATGGATGGATGAAAAAGGCCTGACCACCATGGCAGAGCTAAAGGATTACGGTCGCGAAATGATGCCCGCCAATCCGGAAATGTTTGAACGCGTCCAGTTCATGAAGTACTTCGGGGAATATTGATTTTGAAGCATTTTGCGATAAGTAATTTTCACAACAGCCGGGCAACTTTGGATAGTTGTCCGGCTGTTGCTTTAGGGGTTGTTTTTCTGAAAAAGAATGATTACTTTTGCCCCGCTAATAACATATATATAATTTAAAAATTCGTTTCTATGTTAAACAGTTATGAAACCGTTTTCATTTTAACTCCCGTTTTGTCTGATGTTCAGATGAAGGAGACGGTAGAAAAGTTCAGGAACATGATCCTGGAAAGCGGAGGCGAGATTGTCAATGATGAGAATTGGGGCCTTCGAAAACTGGCTTATCCTATCCAGAAAAAATCCACTGGTTTTTACAACCTTTTGGAGTTCAAAGCAGATCCTTCGTTCATAGGAAAGCTGGAAGTTAATTATCGTCGCGATGAGCGTATAATTCGTTTCCTTACTTTCAAATTGGACAAGTACGCGTTGCAGTACAGCGAGAAAAGAAGAAGTAACAAAAAAGAACAAAAGGAGAAATAAGCCATGGCACAGAATCAAAGCGAAATCAGATATCTTACACCTCCGTCGGTAGAGATTAAAAAGAAGAAATATTGCCGCTTTAAGAAAAACAAAATCAAATACGTGGATTACAAAGATCCTGAGTTTTTGAAAAAGTTTTTGAATGAGCAAGGTAAAATTTTGCCACGTCGATTGACTGGTACTTCTTTGAAATATCAGAGAAAAGTAGCCCAGGCTATTAAAAGAGCTCGTCATTTGGCCTTATTGCTTATGTAACCGATTTGATGAAATAATTAAGGGAGGAAAAAGACCATGATGGAAATAATCTTAAAAGAAGATGTGACTAATTTGGGTCACAAAGATGATTTAGTTAAGGTGAAGCCCGGGTATGGCAGGAATTATCTTATTCCTCAGGGATTTGCTATTCTTGCAACGTCATCGGCTCGCAAAGTACATGCTGAAAACCAAAAGCAAAGAGCTCATAAATTAGAAAAGATGAGACTTGAAGCGGTGGCCGTAGCTGAAAAGCTGGAAGGCGTAAAGCTGACCATTGGTGCTAAAGCCAGTTCTACCGGCAAAATTTTCGGATCTGTTAACAACATTCAAATTGCTGAAGCCCTTGAAAAAGAAGGTTTTTCAATTGAGCGTAAGAACATCGTTATTAAAGATGCAGTTAAAGAAGTGGGAAGCTACACGGCTACCGTTAAACTGCACCGCGAAGTTAAAGTTAACATCGATTTCGAAGTAGTAGCTGAATAATTAGATACAATAACAACACTACGTTTTTCAAACAAACAAACAGCAAAAACGCCCCGTTCACACGGGGCGTTTTTTGTTACTGATACCTTGCTGATCAGTTGTTTCTGCTATTTGGCTTACCACTGGTCAAGTGTGTTTTACCCGGCAAGAGGCCAAGCCCGTTTTTCTTCTGGTAAAAGGGCATTGTCCTCAGGAAATCTTTCTGTCAAAGTCACTCAGGGAAGCCTTCTGCCAACGCCATGATGAAGGCGCAGGGCAGGCGTATGTTAAAATTCAAAGAGGGGTTTTCCAGCTGCATCAAATTTAATGGCCATCACCCGGGCGTGTCGGTTGGGGTCGTATAAGGGGTCCCCAACAATTTCCTCATAATCTCTGGCATGGTAAACCGACAAGGGTGTTACCCCATCTTCTGCCACGGTGAAACTGTTGTGGCCCGGACCGAAAATATGCCTTTCCTCATCCGTCTCCAGTATCGGATATCTTGATTTTTTCCAGGAGTTTCGATCCAACAAATCAGATGCTTCATCTGCTTCCATCATTCCCATGCAATAACAGGCGCCTGTGGCACTGGCCGAAAAGGTAATATAGATTTTGCCCTTGTTTTTAATAACGGCCGGACCTTCATTGACCCAGAAACCAATTCTTTCCCAATCATAATCGGGCGTTGTTAGCATAAACTGAGCCGTTTTCAATTGAATGGGGGAGGCCATTTCAGCTAAGTACAAATTGGAAGCCGCAAACTGTCCACCTGTTTTTTCTGCCCAGCAGAAAAACGCTTGCCCTGATTTTCAAAAACGGTTCCATCCAATGAGAAATCAATGAATGATTTATGGTCACCCTCGCTGCCTGCATTTGCCCGAGTTCTGTCCATTCATCTTTTAAAGGGTCCTGACCTTTACACTCAAGCACATAAGGTCTTAATTTCCAGATGTCATCCACTTCGCTGGCCGCAAAGTAAATATACCATTTACCATCTAAGTAATGGATTTCCGGGGCCCATATATGCTGGCTCATGGGTCCTGTTTCGTGCTTGTGCCAAACGTTATGGGTCTCGGCGTCCTTTAAGCCATGGATGGTTTTCGCGCGTCTGAGTTCTATGCGATCGTAAGTTGGTACCGAAGCCGTAAAATAATAGTAGCCATCGCTGTGTTTGTATATAAACGGGTCCGCCCTTTGTTCAATCAGTGGGGTATTTTTATTTTGAATATCCATCTTTTCTTACATATTAAGTTTGATTTTTATTCCTTCATAATACTTGTCGGTGATTTTATAGCGAAACATTAAAGCGCCCATAATGGTGTGGAACAGCCCGGGAATCACCGTTAGCATAAGTGCCAGTCCCAGAAGCGTGAAATCACTCTGTACTTCCACTTGCGGTATATATTCAAAAGTGTGGAGCAACAAACCGACGGCCGCGCCCGCTATTCCCATCCCCAGTTTCTGGGCAAAAGAAATACCTCCAAATGATAAGCCCGATACGCGTTTACCGGATTTGGCGTGACCATAATCCACTGCTTCTGCAATGGCCGACCAGAATACCGGTGCATGCAAGTCCACGACAAAAGAAAGGATGAAATAGAGCGGAAAGGCCAGAAGCATATTGCCGGGCTTCACCAGTATCAAAATGGCCAGACTGATGACGCCCACTGCGAGCTGTGACCATTTGAACAATTTGACTTTACAATAGCGCTTGGTGATGTAGGTGGAGGCGGGCATTGCCAAAATGGCCGCTGCCACACCGGTGGCCATAAAGGCCGACTGCACACTGGCATCGCCTCCCAGGAAGTACTTGGCATAGTAGATGGCCACAGAGTTGCGGATCACATAACCTACTGTTCCAAAAAAGCAAACAGCGAACAGAAGCGTCCATTGGCCGTTGCTTAAAAGCAATTTGAATTGCTCTAAAAGTGGTTTTTTATCCACGACGTGCTCCACGCGTTCCTTGGTGGTAAAGAAACAAAACAGTAAAAGCAGGGTACCCATTAGAGCCATTAAACCCATGGCCAATTGATAGCCTCTGGCCAGATCATTTTTCCCCAAAGCTTCAGCAAGAATAGGTACCACGATGGATACCATAAAAGCGGCTACCTTTGCGAAGAACAGGCGGTATCCATTGGCTGACAGGCGTTCCTGCGGGTCGCTGGTCAGCACCCCAATCAGTGAAATGTAAGGGATGGTGACGGAGGTAAACATCAGGGTTACAAAGATGTAGGAGACATAGGCATAAATCATTTTTCCGGCGTAGTCGAAATCCGGCGTTGAAAATGTGAGAAATACCGATAAGCCAAAAGGAATCGAGAGAAACAGAAAGTAGGGTCGATAGCGCCCCCATTTTGTCGTGATCCTGTCTGTTATGAGTCCCATCAGCGGATCGGAAATGGCATCAATTAATCTGACCAATAGAAACATGAGCGCCATATCCTTGGGTTTAATCCCAAAGATGTCTGTGTAAAAGAAGCTGATAATAAGGAACATGGATGAGATGACCACGTTCACGGCCGCATCTCCGGAGCCATATCCGATTTTTTCAAATATGCTCAGTTTTTGGTGCTTCATATAATTTTTATTATTATACGTTAAGTATTGGATTTATAAAGGAATGGATGATAGCGCCACCAATGGGCGAGCTGCTTTCCAGGATGTTACTTAACCGCGATGGTTTCGATTTCAATCAGCGCCCCGAGCGGTAAGCCCTTAACTGCAAAAGCCGCTCTGGCTGGAGGGTTCTCCGGATAGTAGCTGCCGTAGACAACGTTCATCGCTTTGAAATCATCCATGGTCGATAGGAGACAGGTCGATTTGACCACATCGGCATAAGCGTATCCGGCTGCCTTCAGAATGGCACCGATGTTTTTCATCACCTGCGTGGTTTGTTCCGTAATGCCCCCTTCAACCACTTTCCCGGTTTCAGGATGGACCGGCACCTGACCCGAAATATAAAGCGTTCCATTGATTTCTACCGCCTGACTATACGGCCCAATAGCCGCCGGTGCCTCATTTGTCTGAATAATCTTTTTCATATATACAGATTTATAGTACTCCCATCTACCCAATCACCCCTTCCAACCCCATCTACCCGATCTACCCCCATCAACCAAATCTACCCAATCATCCCCCATCAACCCCATCTACCCCATCTACCCCATCAACCCTTCCAACCCCCATCACCCTATCGACCTAACTAAAACCAATTCGGATTATCCCTTGGGTTGCTTCGTTTTTCGTATTTCAAGTCGCGCAACAAACTGCTATTAATGGCAATGGTGAAGAAATAGGACTTATAGCGACCAAAAGGAGACAGGTTAAAACTCATGTTCCAACAATGCAAATTTCTGTTGATGCGCACATTGGTGTGGGAAATTTCCTTACGATCCAGATTATAGCCGGTAGAAAGATTCATGTCCCACTTCTTGGTCAGTGAAATGCGGCCCGACATGCTTATGTCGGCCGTGACCTTATGATTGTAGGCCATTTGTGCCTCATTGAAAGAGTCCGGGACCAAACGCATGTTGTAATTAAAGGAGACATTCCAGGGGATTTCAAACTGCGCATAGCCATCCTCGCCTGCCTCCAAGGGGTCAACATCGCCCATCGACAGGGCATCCTCCGGAATTTCGTCATCCGCAAACGGATTATCATCCGGAATATCCAGCGGGTCGTCCTCCGGGATGTCTGTTTCAGAACCTTCGCCCGTTCGTTCCTCGCGCCTTTTCTTGAAAGTATCCGACCCAAAGCCAAAGCCAAAACTCAGATTGGCCGATTGCAAGCGCGCCAGTCTCTTCTGCTCATTCCACTCAAACTTGTCGACTCTGGTCACGTTCAGAACCCCTGAGCGGGTGGTTGTCGTATCCAGTGCATAAGGGTCAAAGGTCGCCCCAAAGCTGATGTTGGTGCCAAGGACTTTGGTTCTTCCACTCATGGAAATATTGCTTAAATTGAACTCCTCCGCTAAAAAATTGTAGGAGGAACTGAAGTTCAGGGACTCAAGGATGGCGATTTTTTTAAAACCGGTTGTGTCTCTGTCGCTTTTAATTTTCATCTCCAGCGAGTTACCCAGACTAAAGCCCATGGAGCCTGATTCGCCGCGACCAGGCACGCCATACAGCGTGTTTTCATAGAGCGAGTACTCATGCTTGACAATCTGGTCGCGGTCTTCGTCATAGTATTCAAAGCGATCGTAATAGCCAAATTTAGGATCTCCAAAATCCGGACGATAGCTGAAGCTCACACTGGGGGTCATGACATGTCTGATCCGATCAATTTTGTCACCAAACAAGGTCCTGCTGGGCGTGAAAAAGGTATAAAGCTTGGTGCTGGTACTTACCCCGAAGCTATAATCATAAATCCGGTTGAATCCCTGAATGGTATCGGTGGTTACAATGTCTTGTTCTGTGGCATCCCAGGCTTTTTCAACCGATCTGAAATACCAGCGTTCGGTATAGTTCATGTTCGGCGTTAAGGTGAAAAAATTCAACAATTTGAGGTTCATCGAAACAGGCACCGAATGTCGGGCGCCATTGCGCCAGTCTTCCGACAGGCTTTTGGGACTGAAGCTTAAATCACTTTCTTTGGTCTGTATGTCATTCTTAAAGTTACCGGTGTAACCCACACTAATGGTTTCGTACCAGGCCTCCTTGCTGCCTATGCGGTTTTTCTTTTTAAAAGGATAAATCCGGCTCATGGTCACCGTCAGATCCGGAATGGTCAGATTGATGGAGGTGTCACGGCTATTTTGTGAATGCAGGGCATTCAGCGACATGTTAAAAGGGGTTCCGGGAAATTGTCTCGAATAAGAAATACTGGACCGTTTGGTGTTTTGGGCCAGGATCTCTGGATTAATAATACTACCCACATTGTTCCTGTCGAACGAACTGGTGGAGTAGTTCACACTGGCCGAAAAGGTGGAAAAAGGGCTGGCCTTGGCATCCTGCCGGTGCGACCAGGTCACGGAAACGTCATTGGATTTACTGTAATCGGGCAAATCTTTTTCACTGGTCACGTTGGTAATGCGCTGTGCGTTAAAGCTACCGCTGTATTTATATCTTTTGCGGTAATTGGATGCGGTGCGTAAACCCCAGGAACCATTGGCATATAAATCACCGGTGAGCGCCAGGTCAAAAATGTCGCTGGCGGCCAGATAATAACCTCCGTCACGCAGAAAAAATCCCCGGTTGCTCTCCTCACCATAAGATGGCATTAAGAATCCCGAGCTGTATGAGCTGGTGGTGGGGACAAAAGCGAAGGGAATCATCAGGGGGTAAATCCGGACATCCTCTATCACCAGATAGGCCGGTCCGGTAATGATTTTTTTGCCGGGAATCACCTTGGCCTTGGTCATGTTGATATAGTAATGCGGATGATCATGGTTGTCGCAGGTGGTATAGCGACCATCCTCCAGAAAATAGGTGTTATCCGAATTTTTTTTGGCCAGTTCACTCACCACAAAACCTTCCCCCTGTGTGGTCACCACATGTTCAATAAGGGCCTTTTCTGTCTTGAAATTGTAGCGCATCCGCCGCATGGTGTATTCACCACTTTTATCTTTAAAAACCGGAAGTCCCTGTTCCACGCCAAGAGAATCGACCGTTCCCACGGCATAAGCGATGTTGTTTTCCAGATCCAGTTCAATTTGATGGGCCGTTAGCTGAACATCTTCATAGCTGACTTGTGCATCCCCGTATAAAAAGACCTTTCCCTTATTAAAAAACGTGGAGTCTTTGGCACTGTAATTAACCTCTGAATCAATCATTCCTCCTGACCGGCCTTTGGGGGCCGTCTCCGTTGTGTCGTTTTCCAGTGCGCCATCCTGCTCTGGTTCAGGGTTTTCCTCCTGGTCCGCCTCATCTGTTTCGGTTTCATCCTCCAAAAGAATGGGATTCTGTTCCAATAACAAGGAATCCATGGGAACTGAGGGCAGACTGTCCGTTGGCTCAAGTAACTGGCGATAAATGCTCTTTCGCCGGGAGTGATGGAATCGTTGGTCTGTGCAAATGATAGCGTGTTGACAAACAGGAATATGGCTGAAATCAGCCAGGGGAGTGGTTGACTGTATGATGTCGTATTATGGGATATTAGTTGCCTCAAGATGTTGTGTTCTTTGAATAGATGTGCCACAAAAATATATTAAAAATTGGTCTTAAAATATTTCATCTGGGAATAATTTCCAAAAGTTATGGGTCGAATGAAATTGGCATGAGTATATTTTAAATAAAGTCCCGAGTCTCTAAGATATTTATTAATTTTGGCAAGATTTATGAGTATACCCCATGGATTTCGCAATATGCAATATATATGCCAAATATTAAGAATATGATCCGCTATATTATATTAATTTCCAGATTCAATTTTCTTCTGATTGGGGCGCTGTTTCTTTTCTTAATTGGTTGGCCTCAAAACACCGTGGCTCAGAATGATAACAGCGGACGGTTTAAAACGGTGGTGATTGATGCCGGACATGGAGGCAGAGATCCGGGAGCCGTCGGTAAAGATGTTAAGGAAAAAGACATCGTCCTGGCTGTTGCGCTGAAAGTTGGAGAGTACTTAAAGCGGGAACTGCCGGAGGTCAAGGTGGTATACACCAGAACCACCGATGTATTTGTTCCTTTGGATGAACGGGCAGAAGTGGCCAATAAGGCCAAGGCCGATTTGTTTGTGTCCATCCATGCCAACGCCATTAGTAATCCACGTATCTACGGAGCTGAGACCTTTGTGTTGGGCTTGCACCGTTCTGAAGAAAACCTGGAAGTGGCCAAAAAAGAAAACTCCGTCATCGTTTTGGAAGAGGATTACACCACCAAATACGAGGGTTTTGATCCGAATTCGCCCGAATCGTACATTATTTTTGAATTGATGCAGAACGTCTATCTGGATCAGAGTATATCTGCCGCATCCATCATACAGGAACAATTTGAAACCCGCGTAGGCAGACGCAACAGAGGGGTGAAACAGGCCGGTTTTTTGGTTCTCCGTAAAACCTCCATGCCCGGCGTTTTAGTGGAACTCGGCTTTTTAAGTAATCGCAGTGAAGAACGTTTTATGGCCTCTGAAGAGGGGCAAGTCTACCTGGCATCCGCCATTTTCAGATCCATTCGCGATTATAAGAACCGGTACGAAGCCAGAAACAACCTCCACATGGCCCAAGGCGAGCCGACAAATGTGGAGGAGAATATGGAAGAAATGACACCGGAGACCACAGAGGATTTTCAACCCGAAGAAGTGATTGAGTTTCGGATTCAGGTAGCTTCATCCGCCCGACGCTTATCCGAGAAGGAAGGACCCTATTTGCAATTTGATGATGTCTGGAACTATCAGGACGGTCAATTGTACAAATACACCACCGGCGTATCGGCTTCCTATGAGCAGATCAGCGATCTGCTCATGGAGGTAAGGAAAATCATTCCGGATAGTTTTATCATCGCCTTTAAAGATGGCGAACGCGTTCCTGTTTCGTCCGTTCGGGACTAAAATAAGAGGCATCTAACAAACAAATATTAGGTTATGAAGATGAGTAGAGAAATAAAAATAGGACTCCTGGTCATCGGAGCACTTTCGTTGTTAATTTGGGGCGCCCATTTTTTAAAAGGGTCCAATCTTCTCCGTTCCGGATCAGAATATTACGGTGTATATAACGACGTGGAGGGGCTGACCGAGGGCAGTCCCGTCAACTTTAAGGGCTATAAAGTAGGAACCATACAGGATATTGGTCTGCATCCTGAGCAATCCGGTTCTTTTTTGGTGGCTTTCACCATCAATGAACCTTTGGAAGTACCCGATAACTCCATCGCTGAAATATACAGTGTGGATATCATGGGGAGCAAGGCCATTCGCGTGATATTGGGCAACAGTCCCGCGACCTTAGCATCCGGCGATACCTTAGCCACAAATGTGGTGGGCGATGTGATGGATCAACTAACGGTCGAGATGAAGCCCATCAAAGAAAAAACGGAAAGTTTGCTGGAAACCATGGATACCGTTCTTACACAGGTAAGCAGGGTTTTTTCGGAAGACAATAAACTGGCTTTGAACCAATCCATTCAGGATTTTCAGAAAACCGTTGAAAATCTCAAACTGGCAACGGATGAAATAAGCAGGTCCATGGCCAATGGCGGACCAATAGGCAACAGTCTCGATAACGTGGAGCAGTTTACCCAAACGCTTCAGAAGCAATCCGGCAACCTGGCCACCACCATGGAGAATATGGCGGCCCTGAGTGAGCAGCTGAGTCAGGCCGATATCGCCGGCATGGTGTCCCAAACAGATAGTGCACTCGCGGGTGTTACCACCATGTTGAATCAGGTTTCTCAGGGAGAGGGCTCTTTGGGGCAATTAATGAACGACGAAACCCTTTATTTGAACCTTACAGATGCATCGGCCAATCTGGATCGCTTACTGGGAGACATGCGGCACAATCCCGATCGCTACCTCCATTTTTCAGCGGTGAATTTTGGAAAACGCGTATCCCTCTTTCCCAGCGACGAGCTGGCCGAGGAAAAAGGCATTGTGTTTAAAGTAAAAGTGGCCGAATCAAAAACGCCTCTGGATATTAAAAACCGGGTAGTGCTTTATGACATGCCTGTATTTGAGGATACCGATGGTCGGCGTTTCATTTATACAGTGGGGGAGACATCTTCCTATTCCGAGGCCTTAAAATGGCTCAATCAGCTCACCGACAAGTTTCCATCCGCTGAAATTTATGCCATGGAAAAGGGGGAACCGGTCCGACTAAAAAGAGCCCTCAGAAAAGTGGATATTCAGCCCTGAAATAATTTTGACCAACGTCGGATTTTTTTTAAATCTTCTATCAAATAGCTTTAATTCAGTGTTTTGTGTATGTTAAGTGAAAGTTAATAAAAGGGGATAAGTGTTTAGGTGACAAATAGTTGCCAGCTTTACTTTTAAGGCCCTGACTATTAATGGGCTAACTGCTTTTGGCTAAATGCAAGAGGAAAACCATTTTTTTATACAGAATTTTTTCACAAATTTTGCCTTAGTCAGAAATCTGCAACTGAATTTTAGCACTTGGATTTCTGTTTAATCAAGCCAAATAAAAGCCAGCCATTCGTAACTCCCTGCTTTTGGGGAAATGGATGTGTTCTGTTCTTAAAGACAGGAAATAGCAGCCCGGCTTTCAGGCTTAATTGGAAACTCAAAATTACAAAACATATAAAAGGAAGGCATAGTACAATGACACTGGATCACAAAAAAGTCTGGAGCTTATGCAAGGATTTTGTTAAGAAGTCCATTGACCCGATGGCTTTTCAAACCTGGTTTGAACCGATTGTTCCACTCAAGCTGGAAAATGATGCCCTTACCATTCAGGTACCTAGTTTGTATTTCTATGAAATTATAGAAGAGCAATACATTGACTTCGTGCGTAACGGCCTGCGTCAGTGCATTGGGGCCGGTGCCAAACTTGAATACAGTGTGGTTATGGAGAAAGGTCAGAAACGCCATCCGGGCTTTACGGTCAACTTCCCCACTGCCAACCGTTCTGATTTACGTAACAGGGCCGTGTCTCCCGGTAAATCAAAAGAGGAACAGCCATCCATTAAAAACCCCTTTGTGATTCCGGGTATTAAAAAGTTGAATGTTGATCCTCAGCTTAATCCGGTTTATACTTTTGAGAATTATGTAGAAGGTGATTGCAACCGTTTGGCCCGTTCTGCCAGTCAGGCAGTAGCTAAAAATCCGGGTAAAACGGCTTTTAATCCCCTGTTTTTATATGGTGCTTCCGGTCTGGGGAAAACCCATCTGGCCCAAGCCATCGGTGTGGAGGTTAAAGAAACTTCCCCCGAAAAAACGGTACTGTATGTGAGCGCCAATAAGTTTCAAACGCAGTATACCGATTCCGTGAGAAGCAATTCGCTGAACGATTTTCTGAATTTCTATCAAATGATTGATGTGTTGATCGTTGATGATATTCAGGAGTTTGCCGGCAAAACGGGAACGCAGAACACCTTTTTCCATATTTTCAATCATTTGCAACAGAGCGGTAAGCAATTAATTCTTACCTCCGATCAGGCGCCGGCCGATCTGCAAGGGATGGAAGAGCGTTTGCTGTCCAGGTTCAAGTGGGGATTGCCCGCCGATATTCAGGCACCGGATTTTGAAACCCGTGTGGATATATTAAAGCACAAGATCCGAAAAGACGGCATCAATGTTTCACCCGAGGTGGTTCATTATCTGGCCAGCCACATCGACAGCAATGTCCGCGAGCTGGAAGGTGCCTTGATTTCCTTACTGTTTTTATCCACCATCAATAAAGACGAGATTTCCCTGTCTACCGCCCGCCGGGTAGTAGATAAACTGGTTCGCCATTCACAAAAAGAACTTTCGGTCGATTACATCCAAAAGACCGTTTGTGAGTATTACGGTCTGGACATGGACTCCTTACAGTCAAAAACCCGCAAACGGGAAATTGTGCAGGCACGACAAATTGCGATGTATTTTTCCAAGAATCTCACCAATTCATCCTTGTCGGCCATCGGATCCAAAATCGGCAAAAAAGACCATGCCACCGTTTTGCACGCCTGCAAAACCATTACCAACCTCATAGAAACCGATCGCGACCTGAAAAGTCAAATCCGCGAAATCGAAAGCCAACTGAAATCCTAGAAAATATTTTCAACAACAATACCAAAGCCGGCCTCAGCCGGCTTTTTTTTCTGCCACCATCCCACCAACCCATTTAACCCCATCAACCCCATCAACCCTTCCCACCCTTCCCACCCTTCCTCACTTCTCCCCCAACTAATTTATCCTATTCCTTTAAAAAACCTTATCTTTGGTACTTTCTTTGCTGGTCACACGTTTATGGGTAATAAACAAAACATTTTCAAATGAACTTAAGAGCGCTATTTTTCATTTTTTCTTTTTTATTAGGGGGACTACTGGCTGATATTCAGGCCCAGGTTAAAACAGTTGGTGGACAAGAGGTTCAAAAAATCCTTCTGAACGGAAAGGAATACTATCTTCATATTATTCAAAAAGGGGAAGGTTTATACCGTATCAGTGTGAATTACGGTGTGTCACAGCAAGAAATACTGGATGCCAATGAGGATATTTCTGAAAGTCTGAAGGTAGGACAGATACTACGTATTCCGGTCATTTCAGGACGAAACACTTCTGAAGGAGAACTGGATAAGTCGCGGACCTTCTTTTATCATACCGTTGAAAAGGGACAGACCGCCTATTTTGTATCCCGCAAATACGACGTCCCGTTAGAAGTTATTTATGCCAATAATCCGGGAACGGAAAACGGACTCACGGTAGGTGCCATACTTCGGATTCCGGTGGAGCGCAAAGTGGCTGAACCGACTGAACCGACCGAACCCATCAAACCAAAGGAAGCGAGTAAATATTCTTTTTATACCATTCGACCCGGGGATACGCTCTACAGTCTGGCCCGCCAGTATTCCGTTACCGTGGAAACCATTGTGGACTCCAATCCCGCCCTACGTGCCGGCGTGTTGCAGCTGGAACCGAAATCCGTATTCCCAAAGCTGATTTGGCCGTTGACACCCTTCAGAAAACCGACTCCACCATCGGCTTTATTCAAAGTGGAAAGTTTTTGTACCATTCCATCGTGCCCGGTCAAACCTTTTATTCCATTAGCCGACTCTATCAGATATCTGTGGATGAGCTGCGTTCTGCCAATCCCGGTGTTTCTCAGGACGACCTTAAAGTGGGTTACATGTTGCGTATTCCAAAGGCGGAAGTGGAGGTAAATGTGGCTGAAATAGAAGATGATTATACCAAGTTATTTAAAACACACAGGGTTCGCCGTCGCGAAACCCTTTATGGCATTTCACGCGAGTACCACGTCGACATGGAGGTTATTAAGCAAGTCAATCCCCACATCAATTTCAGAGATTTGGACAGAGGAACGAGACTGAAAATTCCCACCGACGCCTGGTTCGCCAACCGTACCAATCGGGCCTTGGCCGAATCCAAAGACAGTGCCGATTTGGTTTTGCCGGAGGACAGCTCCTATGTGGTTGTAACCACCTGCTCCAGAAACAGCGAGCTGGGTTATCGCGAACCCATTCGTGTGGCCTTGATGTTGCCTTTTGATACCAGACAGCTGTCTGTATCCAGTTTTCAGGGAGATTCGCTGCAAGTGGTCCGCGAAGCAAGAATGGCTTCGGCCAGATCACGACTGTTTACCGAATTTTACAGCGGTGTTTTACTGGCACTGGATACCCTTAAGCAACGCGGCATAGATATCGACCTTTCCGTTTATGACATTGCCCCCGATACCGTTGCCCTCAAAAGAGTGCTACGGGATCCGTCTCTGAAGCAGGCCCATTTAATTATTGGTCCCGCGCTGGCCCATGAACTACCACTGGTATCCGCCTTTAGTCGCGAGCACCAGATCCCCTTGGTTTACCCCTTGTCCAACACCAACCCCGAGTTGGAATACAACCCCTATTTGTTCCACATCAACACCCCTGATTTTATGGTGTTCGACAAGATAGCGGATGAAATAGTGCGGCGCTCGGCGGGTGGCCAATTATTGGTGGTGTTGCCCACCGAAGCCGAGGAGCAGGCTGATGATTTCATTCGGCTTATCAAGCAGAAAGCCGGCGCATCCGGTTTTGGATCTCAAAGGGTTCAATACCGGGAATATACGCCAGGCAACAACGACCTGATGGAACTGCAGGCGCTCATTGCTACGGATAAGCCCAATTATGTGGTGGTCCCATCGGTCAGGACTTCCGATGTTTCCCGAATTGTGCCCATCCTGTATGGCGTTCGCGAAAAGACCAAAGCCAACATCACCTTCTTTGGTCTGTCAGATGTATTAAGATTCCAAACGGTGGATCCCGAACAAATCCATGCCTTGAATGGCACTTTTTTCCGGTCATTTGGTCTGGATTACAGCGATCGTACCACCCAAAGATTCATCCATAAATACCGCCAGTGGTTCAATACCGAACCACATGCCATATCCCCTTATTTTCAAAGTTCCGATAACTCCTCAACGTACTCCAGATATGGTATCTGGGGCTATGATGTGGCTGATTTTTTCCTTTCCGCCATTGTTGAATATGGTGAAGATTTTGATTTATGTCTGGAAGATTCCACCGACAGGGTGTTCAATTTAATTTTGATTTTGAGCGGGTGTCCAACTGGGGTGGTTTTTACAACGCAGGACTCTATATGTTCCGTTTTAGGTCCGACTTGCGGATGGAGCGGATTTTGGTGGGGGAGAGATAGGTTGATAGGGTAGGAAGGGTGAGATGGGTTGGAAGGGTTGATAGGGTAGGAAGGGTGAGATGGGTTGATGGGGTAGGAAGGGTGAGATGGGTTGGAAGGGTTGATGGGGTA
>NZ_BAZW01000070.1 GCF_000974365.1 Geofilum rubicundum JCM 15548 | reverse complement strand
CATCGGCGATGCGCATGCGCTCACTTTTCATTCTGTTATAGACTTGTTCGCGGACTTCAGGCACATAGTTGATGCGCTTGATTTTAAAATCCAGTATGGCAATCCCCAAATCACTGGCTTCTTGGTTGGCCGATTCCCTTATCATGTGCTGAATTTTTTCACGTCCCACTTCAATATTGATCAGTGAGTCGCTGATCATTTCAGCAATAACACCTGAAGATACGGGTGTGCGATTACTGGTCCGTACCACCTCTTCCAGATTATGATTGGCCACATAGTCCCGGGTTTCGCCATCCAAAATATCAGCAATACGGGAAAGCGCTCCCCGTTCATTGGTCAATCGGATAAAAAACTTCAGAGGGTCTGTTATTTGCCAGCGGGCATAAGAGTCCACAAAAATATACTTCTTATCCTTGGTTGGAATCTGGTTGGCATCCCCATCCCACTCCAAAAAACGCTTATCAAAGAAATTTGTTTTCTGAATAAAGGGTGTTTTAAAATTTAAACCGGGGGTCAAAATGGCATCACCTACAGGGCGTCCAAACTGGGTGATAACCACCTGCTCGGTCTCCTTGACAATAAAAACACTATTGAAGACAAATATAACGACTACCAAAAGTGCCAGAATTAATATTATGGGATTCTTCTTCATTTTTCGATTCATTTTACTGATTAGTAGTTTTATTCTGACTCATCTGCATCTGTAGCAGTGGCAATACATTGGTGCCTTCCTGGTCGGTAATGATCTTATTACCCAAATTAGGCAAAACACGCTGCATGGTTTCCAGGTATATCCTGCGTCTGGTCACATCAGGTGCTTTAATGTACTCTAAATAGAGCATATTAAAACGAGAAGCTTCACCTTGTGCATTATTCACCCGGGCCGTGGCATAACCTTCCGCTTTTTGAATGGTTTCCTTGGCCTGTCCACGTGCATGAGGAATGACTCTGTTGTATTCTGATTTGGCCTGATTAATCAGTGTTTCTTTCTCCTGTTGCGCCTCATTCACCGCATTAAAGGCTGCCTTAACAGGATCCGGTGGATTAACATCCTGCAGCACCACTTGTTCCACGCGTATTCCCAATGAATACTCGTCACTGAGCAACTGAATCTGTTCTTTCACAGCCAAGGCAACTTCTGTCCGCCCAACAGTCAGCACTTCATTGACTGTGCGATCACCCACCACCTGACGCATGGCTGATTCTGACACATCGCGCAAGGTACTTTCCGGATTCCTAACCATGAATAAATAATTGTAGGCGTCGCTGATTCTGTATTGAACCACCCATTCCACATCGGCCAGGTTCAAATCACCGGTTAACATCAATGATTCCTCCGAGGTGCCTTGCTTGGTATACTCAGAGCGCACATCTGAAGAGAGGGTACGAAAACCAAATTCCTGCTTCTGCTGACGCTCTACAGGCACTTTCTGTACAATTTCAATCAGGGGAATCTTAAAATTAAGACCCGACTCTACCATCCGGGTGTATTTCCCAAAACGGGTAATCACGCCGACTTCTTCAGCCCCTACCTGAAAAAAGCCACTCCACACCACAATGAGTAACAGAATACCGACAAGAATCTTTTTTACATTCTTGAAAATGGTCTGTACAAAGGGAGGGATTTCAATACCATCAAACTGATTTGTTGTCATATAAATGAATTAATAAATAAAAATTCTGTTATTGCTATTTAATAGTTCGTTATTGTTTTGTAAGTCACTGATTTTAATTTCACCTATCAACCTAATGATCCCGCTTCGCGGGACTACGCTTCGCTTGTCTCCAACCTAACGTTCTATTGACTATTTAAACCTGTTAAAATCATCAATTATCAAGGTTGCTTTAGTGCGCCAGTACTTTTAAAAATTTGCGCACAGCCTCCACCGTTTCCAATTTGTAATTGGCATTGGTGTGCTTAATACCTACTTTAATGGTAACAGCTGTCTCGGGCAATTCACGGAACAAGAATTCATCGGTCCAGTCGTCCCCCAAAGCCATAATAAAGTCGGCATTCATATTCATCAGGAAGCTATTGGCGGCAGCCCCCTTATTGATTCCGCCAGTTTTGACTTCAACCACTTTGTTGCCCTCCATAATTTCAAGGTTGTGATTGGCCACCAGTTCGGTCAGTTCATCCCGCAATTCCTTGGCGCGTAATTCGCCCAATTCTGCTTCGGCTTTGCGGTAATGCCAGACCAGAGAGTAGTTCTTTTCCTCTAAAAAGGAACCAGGCGTTCGGTCCACGTAACTATCCAATACCGGACGAATCATGGGCATCCATGAATTGGAAGCATTGGTCAGCATTTGCCAGTCTTCGCCCTTTCGGCGCAACCAAACCCCATGCTCACATATCAAATTCACATTTTGTCCTTCAAACCACTTTCCGAGTGTTTCTTTATCGCGTCCACTTATTATGGTCACAATATTTTTATCGATACTGGTCAGACTCTCAATCAGATTTTTCAATTCTGAATCGGGCTGAACCTCCTGGGGGTTATCTTTAAATCCCTTGAGCGTACCGTCATAATCGAGAAAAATGGCTCTTTTAGAGGCCTTATCGTACCTTTTAACAATCTCGTCACTGATTTTTTCGGTGATTTTCTTGGCCAGAAAGTCTTTCTGAATCCGGTTGACCCGTTGCAAGGCACCCACAAAATCCTTGGCCCATTTAAATACATCGTAACGCTTTAAGCGCTTTTGCATGGTGAGCATTCGGGATGCCTGCTCCTCAGGCGTCATTTCCAGAGCCTGAAGTATGGCCCTTTCCGTTTCATCCTCATCATTGGGATTGATCACGATGGCCTCGCCCATTTCTTTTACCACACCCGCCATCTCGCTGAGCACCATAACACCGGTTTGATTGATGCGGGAGGCCACATATTCTTTGGCCACCAGATTCATGCCGTCCCGCACAGGAGTGATGAGCGCCACATCAGACATGCTATATAGCTCCACCAAATTATTGAAAGGCATGGATCGGTAAAAATACCAAACCGGGGTGTAATTGATATTGCCATACAAACCGTTGATGCTTCCAACCAGCTCCTCCACCTCACTCTTTAAGCGCTGATAATGGATCACATTATTTCTGGAGGGCACAGAGAGTAATATCAGGGTTACTTTGCCATGATACTCGGGATGATTCTCCAGAAATTTACCAAAGGCCCTCAGGCGGTTGGGAATACCCTTGGAGTAATCCAAGCGGTCGATAGAAAGCACCAGCTTTCTATCCGGATCCATCAGGAAATACTTTTCCAGTTCTTTATGCACTTCAGAACGTTCCTTTAGGGGTGTTTGATGGATCTGTCGGGCAGCATCGGCAAATTTATCGAAGTCAATTCCCATGGGAAAGGCATCGGCCAATATGATTCGGTCATCAATGTGTATCTCATTAAAGGTGATTTCATAACCAAACAAGCGACGGACACTACTTAAAAAGTGACGCTCATAATCATAGGTATGAAAACCAATTAAATCGGCGCCCAACAAGCCCTTCAAAAGTTCCTTTCGCCAAGGCAAAATCCGAAACACCTCATACGAGGGAAAAGGAATGTGCAAAAAGTAACCAATAGTTATATTGGGACGTTGGCTTTTTATCATTTCGGGCACCAGCATCAACTGGTAATCGTGTACCCACACATAATCATCGTCTTCAACCACCTCCAAAACCTTATCGGCAAATTTCTGGTTAACGGCGACATAGGCCTCCCAAAATTCGGAATGAAAATCGACGTATTGGGCAAAATAATGAAAGAGCGGCCAAATGGTGTTGTTACAAAAGCCTTCATAAAACTCCTCCACCTCGCACTCGGTTAAATGAACAGATTCACAGCCCTCCTTGGCCAATAAGGTTTCAACCGACTGAAGCTCCTGTTTTGTCTTTGTATCGGAAGCGATGCCCGGCCAGCCAATCCATTTACCGTTAAAATCTTTATAAACGGAATTCATCCCGGTAGCTAAGCCTCCTACGCTGGGTTCAAGGGAGGGCTCATCATTCTGGTAACTAATGCTAAATGGTAATCGGTTAGATACAATATGTAGTTTTTTCATTTGGAATAGAGTTTTATATAGATGAAAATACTTTAGTTTTATTAAATTAGTGATTCTTAATGTATCTTAATGCGATTCATTACGTTTACTTATTCAGTTGATTTCTAACAAAGTTAATAAAAATTAGGGGCTTTTCCCCATTTTCAGGGTGAAATCGAAATTCGTTCCGCTTTCATTATTGGATCATTTTTCTCTATTTTACACCCAGAAACTATTTTCTTTTTTTCTGTGATAATTATTTTCTCCTTAAACCCCTAATTTCGAGTTAGAACATTTCTTAAATAGTGGATATCGAATGAAAAAACAATGTGAAAGGGGCCTCAACTACGGGGTTATTGGCAACTGTCGTAGTGGTGCTTTAATATCCAACAAAGGAGCGATAGAATGGTTGTGTTTGCCCAAATTTGATTCAGGGTCGGTTTTTGGAAAGCTGATGGATGAAGACAAAGGCGGTAGCTTTGATATATTGCCTGAAAACGAAGCCGATATCACCCAAAAATACGATTGGAACACCAATATTTTAATCACCCGTTTCTCCTGTAAGGATGGGATTTTTGAAGTTCATGACTTTATGCCGCGCTATAAGCTGGATGGTGGTAATTATTACTCGCCTCCGGATGTCATTCGCTACTTCAAGCATATTGAAGGCGCACCATCCTTTAGAATAAGATACGATCCCCGGTTGGAATATGCCACTTACGATACACGTATTGACATCTACAAAAGTTTTGTAAAAGCACAAACAACTAAAGGGGACTATGACTCGATGTATCTCTATTCGAGCATGAACATTTCCAACGTGGCCTGCAGGCAATTGCTGACCCTGACCAAGGATGAGTTTGTTTTATTGAGCTACAATCAGAAACTTCTGAAACAAACCGTTGAACGTTCCTACACCAAACTGACGCGGACCAAAGCCTACTGGCTGACCTGGTCGGAACGTACCACCAGCTTTGGCAAATACAACGAGGCCATCACACGAAGTGCGCTGGTTCTTAAGCTGTTAAGCTATCAGAAAACCGGTGCCATTTTGGCTGCTCTGACCACCTCCCTGCCGGAGACCATTGGTGAGGTGCGCAATTGGGATTACCGCTTTTGCTGGATCAGAGATGCCTCCATGGTGATCAAAATAATGACCAGTCTGGACCACTACAATCTGGCCCATCGCTACCTGCGGTTCATTACCGACCTGCTGCCGGATAAGGATGAGCGCATCCAAATCATGTATGGGATTGACGGCCAGAAAAAACTGACCGAAACAACCCTGGACCATTTATCGGGTTACTGCAACAGCGCCCCTGTCAGAGTCGGAAATGCCGCCTACAAACAGAAGCAAAACGACATCTACGGCATTTTAATGGATGTGATATATCAGCATTTCCACCTGTTTTCTGTTTCCCTGGAACACAGTGAAGAACTGTGGACCATTACCCGAAACATGGTGCGTGCCGTTGAGCGAAACTGGCAAAAGCCGGATAAGGGAATTTGGGAGATGCGTCAGAACAACAAGCATTTTACCTTTAGTAAGGTGCTTTGTTGGGTGGCAGTAGATCGGGCCATAAAAATTGCCTCGCTGTTACAGCAACAGGACCAGGTAGACGAGTGGGTGGATCTGCGGGATAAAATCAAGAAAGACATTCTGAAAAAAGCCTGGTGCAAAGAAAAGCAATCCTTCACCCAGGCCTATGGATATGATGATTTGGATGCCTCTGTCCTTTTGATGGAATTCTACGGATTTCTTTCGGGTCGCGATCCCCAGTTTGTGAGCACGGTTAAAGCCATTCAGGGTGAGCTGGAGCATAACGGCCTGATGTTCCGTTACAAAAACAAAGATGATTTTGGCGAACCATCATCGGCTTTTACCATCTGTTCTTTTTGGCTGGTGCGGGCCCTCTTCATGATTGGCGAAGAAGATCTGGCCAAGGAAAAGTTTGACAAACTACTGACTTATTCCAATCATTTGGGACTGTTCAGTGAGGACCTTGACTTTGAAACCAAGCGCTTACTGGGTAATTTCCCACAAGCCTATTCTCATCTGGCCTTGATCGACACGGCCATGCTGTTGAGTGGTGGAAAACTGAGCAAGGAAGAATTGTTGCTACAGATCATCCATTAATTAAAGAACCATCAACCAGTCGCCCAGCATCTGATAAAGCTGGGCGTTCTCATTGATCCATTCCATGGCATCGGCCGGATACCGGCTGTATGCTATGTGATGGGCCATAGGAACATCAAATCCCAATCGGGACAACTGACCATAAAAGTCAGAATAAAAAATCCATAAAGCATCTGAAGATGACACAGAGGCCGTTTGCACGCTTTGCATCAGTGCCAGGGATTCTGCCACAAACCACTCGCCCTTATCATCGGGACCTCCGGTATAAGCGGTCGGAACATAATCAACGGTAAATCCTTTACTAGCCTTAGACACTTTCGAAACGCTCTCTTTGGAAATGGACCAGCTATCATACAAACGCTCAATAAGCGCCACCACGTCCCCACTGTTTAAGGCATCCTGATGCAACAACAAATAATACATCAAGGGCAAGGCGGCTTTTAAATTCTCACCTCTGCGATACATATTTTCACCCAACAAAATATGGGCAGATCCAAATGCGGGATAGGCATGTATGGAACGCAGCAAAAGCCGTTCGCCCTCTTCTGAATCAAAAGGAATAATGATTCGGCCGGCATGGTACAGTAACAAATAATCAGCAGGAAAGGCCTTTAAGCCCTGATCGAGCCAACGATCCCGTTGGCTGACATTGCCCATGGCATCATGCGCCAGCACACCGGCCAAATAAGCATCCGCGGAGGGATACTGCTTATCTTTCCGCGCCTCCACAGCTTTTTCCAAAGCCCTTTCGGCATCACCCTTTTGAATATAAGCCAGTGCCAATCCACCCAAAACCTCGCCATCGGTCACGCCTTTCAGCACCGCCTGGTTGAGATAGACCATGGCCGAATCGGTTTTGCCCTCATTGAGCAATTCCAGTCCACGCCCTTTATATTCAAGGCCGCCAATTTGGCCGAAAGCGAATTGGCCCGCCATCACAAAAAGGGCCATTATTATAGTCATCCTGATCATCGTCTCTGTTTTTATAGTCGCTTAGGGCTTAACATTAATCGTGCCACCCTGACTGTGACCGCCAAATTCAGGGGCATAAAAACAACTGACCTGAACGGGACCCTGGACCGCTTTTCCCCGGAACGATACGCTGACTTCCCAGCTGAGCGTGTAACGGCCTTTGCAGATGGTCTACAAACAATCCGGCACCGGCATCGGTCACCGACAAGTAATACCCCAGTCCCGAGGCATAGCGGTAACCCGACAATAAATCTACCGGCTCTAAACTCGCGGCCCTTGGGGCATCAACATGTAAAAAATCAAGTGGCTGGGGTGTCTCTACCACAAGGCGCTGCATGAGGCGGTCGCCAGGTTTCAATTCGGTATCGGCTCCAACCGGCACCCACTTCTCCCGGTTATCAATCATCTCGCGCTTCAGCAAACTGCTCTGCACGTCCAGAAAGCCACCGGCTTGAACGGAGTCGGCCGACTGGTAATAACTCAACTGCACCGAAGCGAAAGAAGGGGTGTCTTTTTGCTTATCGATGACAATAGCGCCGTAACGGGCATCAATGGCACTGCCCTGGAGGGAGAAACTCCGGTAACCAGAGGCAGTTTCAGTGGCACCAAAGGCGATGGCCTGACCATCCACCAGCAGTTTGTCCGACCCGGAAACATCAAAGAGCTCGCGCGAAGCCCCGGCTAATGCGTAAATGGCCGAAACGGTGGCGCGCGTTGTGCGCCACTGCTGGGTGCGCTTTTGTTGGATCACCCAGTTCTCCATGCCGGTCAACACACCATCATTGGAACCCGATTCTCTGAATGCTTCCATAGCCGCCACGTGCGTTTCGATGGAGGACAGCGACCAATGGGGGCCATCAGGCAACTTGAAAAAACGGGTGTCGTTCTCCCCGGTCAACAAATACTCCTTTAGGGATTGAATCAGTTGCGCAGCTTCCAGGTCAAATCCCCGACGTTTTAAAACCAGTGCGGCATAAGATTGCAGCATGACGGGTTCGCGCGGCAGCTGCTGTCGGAGGATGTTCACCCAGAAATCGACTTCCGTTCCGTTATAGCGGTCCGACCAGTAACTCAATGCATACAGCTTGTGAATAACGCGGGCAGGGACGACTGCTTCCTGTTCCTTATCTGCTCGCTTTTCCCAAGCATTCTTTTCATCTTTCAGTTGCTCCAATAGCCAGCGGGCCGATTGGTCGACCATTTGCTGAACATCCTCCTCCCACTCAACGCCCATCTTATTCAAATAGCCGAAGCCGGCCAAAATTTGGATAGTGGTGGCCTCCGAAGGATACATGCCGCTGAACCAGGGCCAGGCGCCATCGGACAATTGCATTTGCTGCAACAGTTGCAGGGCCGAATAGATTTCGTTATCCATTTGTCCCTCCACCACCAGTGAGGTCAGCCTTTTGCGACGCTCGGTGTCGTTCTGCGCCTCCGTCAGCCACGGCGTGGCGGTCAGCAAGGCAGATTTCAACTCCGGATGTTTTTCGAGGGCCGACAACAAGGCATTCTCATCCCCTTCCAACTCTTGGGCCCAGACTTTCAACACCCTTTCTATGGCCGGATATTGCTTAAATATTTGTTGCGCTACAGTGGCCGCATAAAAGCGGTTAAAAACCTGATCGGCACTTTCATGGGGCCGCTCCATCAGCCAGGGCAAAGCGCCCAGGACTTCCCAGGCCGCATGCTCGGTATAGGTCAGGGTGAAATTTTCAAAACTGTCCATTTTCCCATCCTTTAAGGTGGGGGTATTCAGCGTGTGACGACCCGATTGGGTCAACATCAAAGGTTGTGTTTCTGTTACCAAAGTGCGCGAAGGCAAAACCGGAATCAGGTGGCGCTCTCCATCGCTGATTTGGCCAGAAAAAGCAGAAAGGGTAACCTCCAGGGCTTTCAGCCCCTCAGGAACCACCACTTTCCAGGATACGGCGGCGCTGCCCCCGGCATCGGCTTCCCATATTTGGTCGGCCAGCTCCCCGCCCACTGTCACCAGTTCTCCGGTCACGGCATCTCTTATCTCCAATTGAGCCATGCCCCCCAACTGCTTGTCACTGCTATTGAGGATGTTGGCCGCAAACCACAACTCATCCCCTTCCCGCACCACTCGGGGCATATTGGGGACCACCATCAGTTCGCGGGAGGCCACAATCATCTGCTCCACGTTGGCGGAAGCACCCTCTTTGGTGTGCGCCAGGGCCATAAAGCGCCAACGGGTGAGACTACCAGGCATGGTAAAACTGAACTCCGCTTTACCTTCACCGGAGCTGAACAGGTGGGGCAAAAAGAAGGCGGTTTCATTGAGGTTGGTGCGCAGTTGGGGCAAGTCAAAGGAGCCATCTTCCACGATCTTCAAAGCGTTGTTGACACCCGGAGGTGGCGGTGGTGGCGGATGACTTCCTTCCTGCCGTGTAATCGCAATGGATGCTTCCGCTTCCTCTTGGACCTCCATTGTCATAAAGAGTTCGCCATCTCCAGCCGACTTCAACCCACCCCTTGAACGCACCAAATCATGACTTCCATATCCGCTGCCCCATTCCTGCGTCCAGAAAAAGAAGGGATAGGCAGCAGGCTGCAACATTTTAGAACCAAAATCCCATCGACCGCCCTGATGATTGAAATAAAAACCATCCCAGCCCCACAATCTTCTGCTATAGGAACGGTAGTAATGCGGACTTACACTTAAACGGTTGGCCCCATAAGTGTCCAGCGCAGCATCGTACATCAAAGCCAAAATCTCTGCCTTCACCGGCCGATCATTCCCATCGGTAACTGTCAAGGTCCACATCTCCTCATCACCGGGCTTCACTTTATCCCGAAAGCTTGAAAGGACCAGATTCAATTCTTTTTGAGGATCGAGAATCTTTACTGTGGATTCCTGAGTCTCAATGCGCTTGTTTTTTATGGTGGCCACTTGCAAGGTGATGTCACCCTGTAGATGAGGCTCGACCGGGATGGAAATTTTATGCCAGCGTCCCTTAAGGGTTACGGTCTCATTAATAAGTTCATGTGGGCCAGAAACCCCATAAATCTGCACATGAGCAGGGTTGTGAAGGGAACCAACTAAAAACTCAGCCCTTTCACCGGGCCGTACTTCCTGTCCGGTCAGGTTGATCAGCGAAAGGCCTTCACCAAGTTGATAGTTCGCCTGAGATGGATTAACCACTTTAAAGGGGGCGACAGATTCCAAAGTATCGCCCGTCACATCCAGAATGGAAGTCCGAATTTGGTAGTGTCCGGTGACCAGAGACTCTTTCAGTGCGATTGAATGATCCGCCGTTCCGGAAACGGTCCATTGGCCGGTGCTTAAAACACGCGCCACTTCAAGTTTCGAAGTCAGGTCTGGTTTGGGTTGAGTCGACTGCCACAAAACGGTGTCGGGCTGCTCCCAAAAAGGCTGAGGGGGTAATTCCGTCAGTTCCTTTAACTTTTCTAAAGCATAGCTCACCCGACCACTCACCGGTTCTCCTGAGTGATTGGACAAGGAAACGTTGACTGAGACAGAACGAACGTGGGTGCCAATGACTTCGTCCTTGGTGCTTGTGTTCATTTGATAGCCCTGGTGGCTCAGGAATATGGAGGAACTCCCCGACTGCATTTCACCATTGGTATCGGTCACATCCACTTCCACGGAATAATTCATATAACCGGTCTTTCCGGAAACCGGAAAGCCATCTGCCAGGAAGTCAATGTTCCATACCCCCTTATCATCGGTGATCCCGGTGCCCGTTGCGAGGACTTTGGACCGCGCCCCATTGTTCCGCCACCAAACATGACTGTATCGGGTTACGCGCCATTCCACTTTTGCTTTGGACAAAGGCAAACCGGTTAAGGTGATGGCCTTGGCCGAAACACTGAGCGAATCGCCCACCACAGCCAAACCTTTATAGGGTTCCACCACCACTTCAAAACGAGGTCGTTTGTAGGCTTCCACCTGAATGTTTGTGGAACCAAAAGGTGATTGCAAGGTAAAACTACCCGTCAGTCCACCCTTTGGCAGTATAAACTGCCCCGAAACGGATCCGTAATCATTGGTCTTCAGAGATTGAGAAGACAATTCCCGGCCATTCACATCGCGCAAAGAAAGGCTCAGATTCTGCCCCTCCATGGCTGTTAACTGTTCTCCCTCCTGCTCCAGCAACAAGGCTTTAAAATGCACAGTCTGGCCGGGACGGTATACTTTTCGGTCACTAAAAATAAAGGATCGCTGATGGGCGGCAGGCACTTTCTGTTGATCCGGCTGCCCCCACCATTGACTACCACCAAAATAGGTGTCCTCTCCGTTTACGACAACCACACGACGATTACCGTGCGCCTGAGTAATATAAGGAATGACAATCTGACCTTTCTCATCCGTGGGCCCAAAACGATCTTTTCGTGCCCTATCTCCATATCGGGCAGCGGTAAACACATCCACCATGGCCCCCTCAACAACTGCTCCGCTGACTCTGTTCCTGACAGCTACCGTAACACCCTTCTCCCCCGCCAATTCCATAAAAGCGAGATCACTCACCTGAATCAATGCGTAACTGAAAAGCTTGTTGTCTGGCAGATGTTTGGAATTAAAAGGACTATCAGACACCAACACCGCATAAAGTCCATAAGGCAAAACAGTATCGGTCATTAGTTCTGCGCTATGCGATTGGTAATCACCATAAACGGGCAAATCAGTCACCGTCTCCCACAAAGGCCGGGTATCGCCCATTTTATTTAAAATCCATTTCTCATCAGGCATCCTCAAGTGGTCGTAGGGAAGATTATTCAAGGGGAAGATGTAGGTATATAAACGGTCGAAATTTCTGTATTCTACCATATACTTGACCACCTCGCCGGAGGCCACCACCCCTTCGCTCTGTATAGTCAGCAAAGGAAGGGTTATTTGCTCCATGAGCGCCCGGGCCAATAGACCTCCTTCACTTTCAGGAAAACCTTCTGCAGCCTCTTTGGCCAATTCATAGGCCTCTGATTTAAATTGACGTTGGGCATCTTCCTCTTCGAAATGCCAGAATCGATACAACAAATTGGCATGGCTATACAATACGGATGCCTGAATCTCAAGCCCCTGGGTCTGGTGCCTCAACTGTTTCAGGGCTTGCTCATATTTACCCAGCGCTTTGGCACCCAAATACAAGGGATACATTAACTGCAAGCGCATTAAATCTATGTCGGTCACGACCTCCATATTGCCTTCGTTATCCCGGTATTGCAACCATTCCTGCAGCAATTCAATGGCTTTGATGGTCGTTGGCAGATTGTCGGTCACCGGCAGGGACATTTGCAGGAAGGTGGAACGGTCGGCCATTAACGAGTCGTTATCCAACTCAAAAACACGGCTTTCCGGCCAGACGAAAAAAGCATCGTCCATCAACCTCTCCACCGTTCGGGCCACCAGTAAATCATATATAGTTGGCCGTAAATGCCTTTTCTCATCCCTGTTCAGCAAAAGCGGCAGGTATTTCTCAGAAGACTCAGAAGCCAGCAATTCCTTATTTTCCAACGACAGAAGATAGTGCTCGCGCGCCCTGAAAGAAATTTCCATAGCACTCATCTCATGCAGGTTTTCACTATTGGTAATCACATCGCCTTTTTGAAGTAACTTCCATCGATGTTGGCTGTAAAACTGGTGGTACAGATCGCCCAAAATACTGTGAACCATTTGACGGGCCGGCATCCAAAGCGAATCGACCTCCTGCTCCAATTGGCGGATAGACTTCACCAGAGCATCCTCCTCAGTAGCTTCCATCAGCCTGACCCGATACACCACCGATTGGATATAATCTACGGTATTGTTCTCTGAGAGACTGCGCTGATGAATGGTCTCAACCACTGCCAGTCCCGACCGCGGAAGATTCTGCTGATCAAACGAATCCACCTGCTGCCAAAGTTGTTCGATGGGTTCAGGTGAAGTGACCCTGCTTGTCTGGCAGCCCGGCATAAGCACAACAAAAAGCACTATAAAACTAAGAAATATAGAACGCATACTTTTAAGAATTAACTCGACAGAACAATAGACATAAAGCACCCTCAAATTAAGAATAATCCGTGAGAATATCATCTTTCGAAGCAGCACAAGGAAAAGATTCTGCCAGGAACAGTCTCACTGCAGTCTGATAGCATTATTTATGCCAGAGCTCCTCCCTGTTGAAAGAAAATCCGTTTTGCAAAAACAACTTCAAAAAACAATCAATTCCTTGCAGACTCAGTCGAAAAAGAATACTTTTGAACAACTAATAGCACGAATTAAAAAAATCGTAACACTATGAGCGTTGTTCGTTTTGGCGTATCGCTTGAGAAAGAATTATTGGATCAGCTCGACGATCTGGTCACCAAAAACAGGTTTTCCAATCGTTCCCAGGCCATCCGACAATTGATTGCCGATCATGGAGCTCTCAGCAAATGGGAGTGCAACAACCTGGTAGTAGGCTCCATCACTTTGGTATACAACCACCATAAAAGAGAGCTGTTAACCCTTCTGAATGAGGTGCAGCACGCTTTTCACGAGGAGGTTTTAGCTGCTCAACATTTTCATCTGGGCAACGACCATTGTCTGGAAATTATTGCGGTCAAAGGAAAGGCAGTCCGTTTGACGGAACTGGCCGACCGGCTGATTGCCCTCAAGGGCATTCAGCATGGAAAATTAACCATGAGCAGAATAACGTAAAATGACACATAGCCCGCAAGACACAAACGCCCGGTATTCCTGTTATCCATATAGAAAAATAGGGATAGGGCTCGCCATGGGGATAGGGCTGCTCCATCTCTTGCTAATAAATAGCTGCCGACCAAAATCAACATCGGATTCAAGCGCTTCAACCGTTATAAGGGATATGCTCAGTCGTAAGGTGGAAGTTCCTCTGGAAGTTAGGCAAATGGTGGGTGTGGGACCAGGAGCCTTACGCTTTTTGGTTTACATGCAACTGACCGACCGCATATCTGGTGTGGAAGATATAGAACTTCGTCCCGGTCGCGCCTATGCCTATGCGCAACCCTCGTTAAAGGAAAAATCCATCATCGGCCCCATGCGTGGAGGAGATGCCGAATTACTGACGGCCCACCAACCCGATGTTATTTTCATGACCGGAGGAACTGCTGGTGAGGCAGACGACTTGCAAAAACAGACTGGCATTCCGGTAGTGGCATTGCAGACAGGTAACTTCAACAAGCAAAGAGAGACTTTCAACCGGGCCCTGCAAATGATTGGAGAAATCACCCAAACGGAAAAGCGGGCGGCGGACATCATCCAGTTTATCAACAGAGAAATAGAAGCATTAAAAAATAATGTGCCGGAGGAATTTATACAGAGCCGTGTATATGTAGGGGGAATTTCATACAGCGGCGCGCGTGGATTGACTTCGACCATTCCTTTCTACGATGCCTTTGAGTTTGTAAAGGCGAAAAATGTTGCGGCAGGTCTGGCTGACACTCACCATGTCGAAGGAAGCAACGCCACCACCATCGATTTGGAACAACTCATCGTCTGGAATCCCGATTACCTTTTTATAGATGCCGCAGGATTAACGCTATCTCAGCCACAACTATCTCCGGAATCCCCCCTGCATATCACCCTCAGGGCTTTCCGGGAGAAGACGCTATATACCCTAATGCCTTACAACTGGTATTCAACCAATTATGAAACCATACTGGTCAATGCCTGGTACATCGCTTCGGTCATCTATCCGGAACGGGTTTCCGACTTCCAATTTCTGGCCCGCAGGAAAGCCATTTATGAGTTTATGATAGGTAAAGATATCAGTGATGACCTGCTAAAAATGTATGAAGGATGGAAGCCACTCAACCGTTTTTAACCGCAAAGATTTTTCAATGGATGCCCTACAAAAAATAGCCTTTAAACGATCGGTCATTCTAACGGGGTCTGTCCTGGCCCTGCTGCTTTTAATGCTGGTAGCGTTATCCCAAGGGAGTTCAGGTATTTCTTTCCGACAAATGGCTGTTGCTCTTATGGACAGCAATGATGAAATCGTTCACCAAATTGTTTTTAAAATACGCTTACCCAGGATCCTGGCAGCCGTTTTGGCCGGGGCTGCCCTCTCCGTCTCGGGCGCCGTTATCCAGACAGTGATTCGCAATCCACTGGGATCTCCCTACACCCTGGGCTTAAGCGCTGCATCGATGTTTGGAGCAGCCTTAGCCATTGTCACACTGGGCTATCTGGCGCAGATGGGCATGGCACAGAACCTGCAACACAACCCCTATATAGTGACCGCTTCGGCCTTTGTCTTCGGACTGCTTTGTGCCCTTCTCATCACCGGATTTGCACGCTGGGGTGGGGCTACACCAGAAACCCTCGTAATGGCAGGGATAATACTTTCGGCGCTGTTTGGGTCCGCCACATCGCTCATGCAATATGTATCCAATGATGTAGAGCTGGCCGCGATCGTAAGCTGGATGTTTGGCGATTTAGGAAAGGCCACCATACAAAACACCTGGCTGGTGTTCTTCATCGTACTGCCTTCCATTGCCTGGTTTTTACTCAACACCTTCAACCTTTCCACCTCAGTGCCGGCGATGAAGTAGCCACCAGTCTGGGCGTTAAAGTCAACCGACTTAGAATGATCACGGTCATGGTGGCCTCACTGGTCACTGCAGTCACCGTGGCCTTTTACGGCGTTATTGCGTTTGTGGGACTAATCATCCCGCATGTGACACGCAAAATACTGGGATTTAACGAACGCCCCGTGATTATCGGATCTGCTCTGTTTGGTGCCCTATTTCTGCTGGCCAGCGACATGCTGGCCCGCACCTTGTTAGCACCAATAGTGATTCCGGTAGGCATCATCACCTCCTTTGTTGGAGCGCCCTTTTTTCTCTATCTGTTGTTTAACCGAATTAAAAAGCGATGAGCCATGCGTATCACTTTTAAAAACATACACTTTGCCTACCATAAGAAACCAGTGCTTAAAGGCCTGTCAGGCTATATTGAGCCGGGAGGTTTTTACGCGGTCATTGGCCCCAACGGTTGTGGCAAAAGCACTTTTATTAAATGCTTGAACAACCTGCTTCATCCTCAAAAAGGGGAAATTCTAATCCATAACACGTCCATTCAAAAATACAAATCGCAACAACTGGCCAGGACCATAGGCTATGTGGCTCAATCGTCCAACATGCTATTCCCCCTCGATGTTTACAGTACCGTCATGCTGGGCCGTCGACCACATGTAGGCTGGCTTCCGGGAGTCAATGACCGGAAAATTGTGATGCAGGTCATTGAGAAGTTGGGACTGCAACATAAAACCCTCACCTATCTGAATGAATTGAGCGGAGGGGAGCAGCAACGGGTTCACATTGCCCGGGCTTTGGCACAACAACCCGCCATACTCATGCTGGATGAACCAACATCCAGTCTCGATTTAAAATATCAGATGGAGGTCATGAAAATCCTTAAAGAAGTCTCCCAACAAGGCATTACCGTTGTGGCCAGCATACATGATCTGAATCTGGCTCTTAGGTTTGCCACACATTTCATACTAATGAAAGAGGGAAGAATCATAGAACAAGGGGAAAAAGACCTGGTCACCGAAGAGAATGTCCACCGGATTTATGACACCAAAATGCGAAAAATTACAGAAAATGAATCCTTTTATTTTCATCCTTGTTGATCACCAAAACGATTGGTACGCTTAAAATCGTTCACCAACTTATTAAGCTTGTAGTTACGCTGCAGGAGGCCGGTAATTTTGCCGGCTAAGCCGGCAAAAATGATGGCCATCACAAAAAGCCCAAGAATCCATTGACGGTTCAGGTCAGAGTAATTAACCATTAAAACAAGGCCGATAATGAAAACAGGAGAAGCATACATAATGAACTGCCTGCCTGAAGCACAGCCACATTCGCTCAGCAAATCGTTGAAACGGGTTTCCCAGGCAGTATTGGCCTCATCACTCAACTCGGTCATTCGAAAAACGACTTCCTTGGGACGCTTTTTGGCTGCCAAATGCAAATCGGCCATTGAAACGATGTCCATAACAAAAATATATTTGACGATGATTAAATGACGCATCTCGCATGCCATAAAGGAGTAAGATATACAAGATCCCCCCACAGATGGCATTCATGAGTACCCGAAGATAAGGAAAAAGTAACAGATAATTGATCCATAACCACATCAAACAAGCATTAAACCATGTCCATACCATTTACACCCATCGGATTTGTCAGAAACCACATCATTGAGAAGCGTGAAGGGTTCACCAAAAAAGGAGAACGGAGTGAAATTGAAATTCTGCCTGAATTTTCTGACGGTTTATACAAGCTGAATGAGAACACCTATATTGATGTCCTGTTTTACTTCAACCGCTCGGAAAAATACGACCTCATCACCCGTACTATTACCGGGGAAATAAAAGGTGTTTTCGCATCCCGCAGCCCACACCGTCCCAATGGAGTGGGCGTAACGACCGTTAAGCTGCTTGAAATACAGGGGGCTGTTTTGGTAGTATCCGGACTGGATGCCATGAATAACAGCCCGATTATAGATATTAAACCATGCGATAAATCCTTTTTTGATGAGCAATCCCCCACAGCTGCGATCCAAAAAGAAAAACTTACCAACAACCCCCGCTTTGAAATCATTAAAGCCATCAAATCAGAAAATTATGAATGGTTATTGATCCAGGCAGCACAGCTGCACGGTCACTTTTGTCCGGGGTTGGCCATGGGTGTTTTGGCTGCTGTCAAAGCAGTTAATGAGCTCAACGCCCATACGGATGAGATGAAAGACATATGGGCCATTACAGAAACCAATGGTTGTTTTTCAGATGGCATCCAGATGGTAACAGGCTGTACTTTTGGCAATAAAAACCTCATTTTGAAAGACCATGAAAAAACAGCTCTAACGCTTTTTCGTATAAATGATAAAGGCTTCAGGATTTATCCAAAAATGCAGACAAGTGACATCCTAAAGGAGAAATTTCCTGATTTTGATTGGCGCTTCCATCAAATAAAAATAGACAAAAACCAGGATGACGAACTCAGATCCCGGTTCAAAAAAGTCTCCCGTGAATGTTCATTTGAGCTATTGCAATTACCATTTGAGGAGCTGTTCTCCATGGAGGAAATTGAAACCGGAATAAAACCTTAGACTTTCTTTTGAAGTTGTATATCCATTTGTTAACAAAACCATAACATTAATTTTACTGTCAAAAC
>NZ_BAZW01000071.1 GCF_000974365.1 Geofilum rubicundum JCM 15548 | reverse complement strand
TTAGAAGGTTAAGGTCAATTTATTTATAGGTTGTGGTAATTTAAATAGTAATTTGGATGTACAAGGATACTTTAATCCCGACGAGTAAAAACTCAAACAACTTCCAAATACATTTCAAAAATATATATTTTAATTAAATTCCCAAATTTACAGACATCTTTTTTTCAATAAATTTTAACAAAGGCCAAAACTTCCTAACTCCCCATCAAGGTATTGCTCAACCTGAACATTGGCAAATACATCGCGATGAGTATAACAGCGACCAAACCTCCAATAAGAACAATCATTAGGGGTTCAAGCATAGAACTCAGCATTGCTGTTCGGTGATCAGATTCTTCGTTGTATTGGTCGTAAAGGCGTTTAAAAACGGTGTCGAGATTATTTGTATCTTCTCCAACTTTTACCAGTGCTACCAATCTGGGTTCAAAAATAGCAAATTTAGTCATTGCTTCGTTGAGGGTTTTACCACGGTGGATATCCTCCTGTATTTTTGTAAGAGCTGTTTCGAAGCTGTATAGCCCCATCATTTGACTGACCAATTCCAAAGCTTGCACCAATGGAGTTCGGGCACCTGTCATCAAAGCCATGGCCTGGCAAAATCGCGCAAGATAAATTTTAAGCAACAGTGGACCAACTAGCGGAATTTTAAACATTAAACCTGACATTCCTTTCCTGTACCAAGTTTTTGTATGTACCATCACATAAACCGTATATAGTACAATAATAAAAAATGGTAAAAGAAACCAGTATTTCTGTAAGGATTCAGATAGAGCAATAACCATTAGGGTGAGCTGGGGCAATTCACTGTCGAAGCGTAAAAAAGCATCAGCAAACAATGGTACAATAAAGTTCATCATAAAGAATACAGCAGCTAGTGCTGTAGCCAGAATAACCAAAGGATAGGAAAAAGCATTAACCATTTGCTTACGCTGCTTCATTTTTTTTTGATAATACCGGCTTAATTCTTCGAGGACTTCTGGTAAACGTCCACTCTCTTCCCCTATTTTTATACTAAAATACTCATAGACAGTAAATTCGCTGTTAATCTTTAAAGCTTCAGAGAATGTTGCGCCCCTTACTAATGCCTCTGACACCCCGGAAATTATCTTTTTTATTTTCAGACTCTTTTGTTCGCGCACAATTATGTCTAAAGATGCCTTCAAATCCAATCCTGCGGTGATAAGGATTACCAACTCTGAGTAAAATGCCTCTTTTACAGAAGATGTCATTATGTTCCCGAAAGTAAAATCCCGCTTCCAGAATGGCTGTTCATCTGTTTTGGTAACAGTCCTTCGAACATTTTCACCATTACTTTTTGATTGTATTTTGGATAGATCTATTGCCATGTCTTCTGATTTTGAATCAATGCGCCCAATGCATATTGTTTCTGAACAGAAACTGGAAATACCAACTCACCGTTCAAACAATTGACTTGAATGAAACCAATTAAATGCTCAGATCCTTCCACCAATTCAACTGTCTCAATTTTGCCATGAACGTAAAAGGTATCAGTTTCAAAATTCACTTTTCGAATTATTTTATCGTCCTCCATTTCATAAAATGAAACACTATTTTTATCAAAAACAAACTGCAACTCCCCATCAAACAATACCTCATCCGCCTTCTCCATATCGTTGCTCAAAGCAAAATAGAATAGATTGATTTCTCTTTGCTTATCCCCTGAGTCTATGACCACTCCGAACATGCGTTGGTAAAAACCAACGCCTGCTATAACCAAAATAGCCAGCAAAGCTGTAAGCATCATGGCTACGACTGCCTCGAAAATGGTGAAACCCTTCATCTAATTCTTAAAATAAAAATTAAAATACAGTGTTCGAACGAAACAAAAACCAACTACTCTGCCGCCTCCAATTCAAAAAAGAACCGTCGCTCAACTAATTGCATTCCCTTATTATCAATGCCATAAACAGTAACGTATGCCAAACCCATTTCCTCATCCATTATATCAACTTCAATTCTCAAAAGATAATGCCCTCTGTCTATCTCTAAAGGCTCAGCTGTAATATGATGCTTGATGTGATTGATCTGCTCGTTGATATCATACCAAGCCTGCTGCTTAATCATGCGGGAGGAAGTGTTAAACACCGATGAAAAAAAGGTACCGGTCAACCCAATGCTGGCAGATATTATTATGAGTGCCACCACAACTTCCAATATGGTATTTCCATTTACTCTGGTTGATACTGCTGACATTTCCGTACCATTCTTAATTTATACAATTCTTGACCCACACAAAAGGACGCATACTCTTTGGGTAATAAATGCTCATCAATCATTAAATCCATCATAAAATTTTCATAGAAAGCTCTTTGCGTTTGATATACAAATCGGTTGCAATATAAGCTACCCGTAATCTTCCCACTTATTTTCAGATCCCCATTGGTGTAGACTTTTCCAATGATTTGATCCGTCTTTACAACGGACAAAATGGTTTTGCCCTCTTCTGCATGATTTGAAAAACAGACTAAACCACCATTGAACTGAAATGAGTCACCTATTGTTACTTCCACATCAGGTGATACGCTAATGGCACCTATATAGGATGGGTATAGAAATTTGCAATTATCCTCAACTATTAGACTTTGCTTGGCAAAGGCCTGAAGGCGCCCTTCAAATCCCTTTTTAAAAACAATCACATTGGCTATCAACACTACATCATTTAATTCTACTGATGGCCAAACTTCAATGGTGTCAGATGAAAGGATAAGAATATTATCATGAAACGCTCCTTGTTCAAGGGATAAATATTTTGAAGACTGGAGTACCAGCGTATTGGATGCATAGGACTGTTTTACCAATCGATCTCCATGGATTGTCTGAAAGTCTACAATACTGTCAGTCTCACGAATATCACCCGCCATATAACCTTGTACCCAATTAAAGACTTCATCTTTTATTTGAGGCATCTGTTTTTCGCTAATATGCATTTTCCCTTCATGCAATTCACTTCCTTCAAAATACCGCCCTTCAATGTTTGCTCTTCTCAGCCCTAATTCAGACATGTAAACGTCCCCAATTATTTGACTTTTACCTACCAATGATACGTACCGGTTCCTGTCAGGCATCCATAACGCAGGTCGAGACTCCTCCACTTCTGCCATGAGTACAACTTTACTTTTAATGAGATGCTTCCACCTGGCCGTTGCAATAACCTTTCGGAGTAACCCCCACCTGCTTGTGGACACCTGTATGAGAGCTTCACCATCCCCAAAAACATCCATCTCAATATGGCCTGATTCAGGCAATATCTCAGGATAACAGGATATTTTTGTTATGGTAGAACTAAGCTGGTCATTAAGTTCCGCATCTTTATAAAATAGTGTATCCTCCCTAAAGGTCAATTCAAAATAATAAAGCAGCAATATGCTCAACATCCCAAGGACAAGCATAACAAAAATGGCATAATATAAAGCACCTCCTTTAAGTTTCTTGTTTTGAAGATTCTTGAACATTTTAGATGTTTTCATTATCACTCTTGAAGTTCAGCACTGGTTTCCGCGGCTGGAATGGGCTCGTCCATATCTTTTGGTCTAAACACCTTTTCAAAGTTTCGCTGGAAGAACTTCCTTATCTTGTTTTTCTTTGGAGTACGGACAACCAGCTCACCCTTACGATATTTTAGTGTTTCTTTATTTCCTTCAGAATCAAACTGTATGACTTTTCCATGCAATTCATTGTCCTTATAGTGCTCTACTTTGAAAAGTTCCCCTTGGGTATACGTCAATGACCGACCATTTTTATGGCTATTTTCCCATTCCGTCTCGTTCAATATGAGTCCATCTGATCCCCATGTGTACCAAGTTCCGGTTTTTTGCCCCTCTTCAAAAAAGCCCTGCTCAATGAGTCTGCCATCTAATCATAAACCCGGTAGATGCCATGCAATAACAGACCGGAATACGCTCCTTCATTAACTTGCACCTGATCAAAAGCATACCAATGGTAAAACCTGTTTCTTTTTGGTTCAAAATCTTTCTTTTTCTCAGTAAGAAACGATAATTCTATCAGACATCCATCCTTCTTCAATTGAATGGTTCTGGAATTAAAGGAAGGCAATTTTCCTGAGGCCATGAAAGGGACAAAAAGCAAAGCCATAAAAATGTATCTGAGTCTTTTCATAAGTCATGTAATAATTCTTTCAATTGTATTTCAAATACTGCCTGTAGGTTTCTGCCTTCAATAAAAATAGACATGTCTAATAATATTCATCGTTTCTGATTCCGTTTCTCATAAAAAACCTTTGAGCATTTTGAAACTCTAATCCAATTGAATCATTGTGAATAAAAAAACATCTAATCTCATCCAAATCGTCACCTACTCGTGAAAAATATCTCCTTCGGTTTATTTCTAATAAGGCAACCACTTTTTCACTATTACTATTCTTAACCACCCCAAAGTAATGAACCTCTGGCCACATCGGGACGCGGTTGAACTCATTGCGATGAGGTCTCTTCGGCACTATTGGCTCTGTGAGAGGAATTTGCTCCAACTCTCCTAAAAAAGGATCGCTGTAATTCAATAATAAAGTTAGTTCCTCTTCCCTATTTTCCTGAATTACAGATTCTGTCAACTGGTCGTCTGACACTTTTTTAATAGCATCAGTTGAACGCCAAAAAATCTTCCAGAAAATTGTCCCCCAGATGATAATAACCAAAGGGATAAGAACATAGAGTGTTTTTCTATTTTTCATGTGATACTAATATTGATTCTATTTGCCACATGGATTCCGCCGATACAATCATTCCACGTTGTGAGAAATAACGCTCACGTTTCGCTTCATATTCTCAAGTTTGCCCAAACAATTGAAATTGTAATTTCTAGTTATTAATGGTAAATTGCTGCTCATTACTTATTTCACTTTCATTACCAGCTTGATCAATGGATTGTATCTTCCAACTATATTTTCTTCCCCTAAATAAATTGACCGTGGCAGTTTTTCCATCATAGGTATCAGAATGCACCTGAACGTCAGTAGCTCCTTCTCGCTTCTCAACAATTATAAGCTCATCCAAAACCTTCGACCAAACCGGGTCATTGCTATCCCAGGAAAAAACGACAGTAGAATCAGACAAAATAGCATTGTTTTGTGGCGACTCCAGGGTCGGATTCTCAGGGGGTGTGCGGTCTATTACCAATGGTCGGTTTGAGAATAGTGTTTCAGAGGTTTCATTCTGGGCCTTAACTCCCCACCAATACGCCCTTTCTTCAAGATTGTCCAGGTTAACACCTAGCTCGATAATTCCAGAGGAATCCACTATTGCATCCTGGCCCCAGTTGTCCCCATATATCTTTAAATCATATGATTCAGCATTCATTAAGTGATCCCAGGAGAATTCAATACTTTCGGCATTAACAAAAGCCTTTTCTGCAGGCGATTTTAATTGAACCCGCTGCCTTGTAAGATCTTCAGAGCTAAAAATGATTAGCGAAGAATAAGCCCATTCAGTAACATATCCGTTATTTTCACCTCGTACTCTCAATTGAAACTGGCCCGGATACAGCGTCTCGACAAATTTATCACTATCAAGTAAGGAATCTAACAGCAAGACTTCCGTTTCGTCAAAAGAAGGGGAAACTATTTGCAATCGATAACTATCCGCACCAACTATGGTTGACCACCAAAAAGTGTGCGTCAAAACCTCTGTTGTCGTTCCATCTGCAGGTGCCAGTATGACCAATTCCTCATCTGCGATGTCATCTTCAAAAAACATAGAGCACGCCCCTGTTATGTTAGCAAAAAAGAAAACAACACAACCTGATATAAATCTATACTTGCTATATGTCATAAACTCTTTCTTATTAGTTAATATTTGAAACAAAACATTGATCTCTTTAATTCATCATTGTAATAAAATGGACTTCCAATTAATTGTCAACGGATAATAATTAACCAGCTATTGTATAAACCTTTTTGGTTTTTCATCGATTGGCTCCTTCCTTTGAACCGATTGTAAATAGTAAGAGGTGAACAACTCCTTCTTTCCACTTCGCATGTCCGTCTGACTTTCAAAAGAAACGGACCTTAGGTTACCTATCTCAGGACTTTTTTCAAGTTGGGATAGCAATAGCAGACTATTCTTAAACGAACCTTTAACTGTGATTTTTTGAGTTTCTATAAGTATTCCATCTTTGTCAAATGCATGTCTTGGAGCAAATTCGTGCAAGAGTAGATTATTTCTTTTACTGAAGCTTCCCACAATCCGAATAAGCTGTGTACCGGATTCTTCACCTCCGACTTTCCCCAATTTAGCTTCAAGCATTTCAAGCTCCTGCCTTATCCGATTCAATTGAAAGGGAGCATCTTGTATCTCAGCCAACTGTGCAGCTCTATGATTCAATTGTTCTTTAAGCTCGGAAGTTCGAGCAAAACCAAAAGAAATTGCTCCCCATACGAGAACAAAAGCTCCTACAAGCATCAAATAAAAACGGTTGCGATATTTTATTTTATCTTTCATCGAAGACTATTTCTAATGAAAATGTCCCAGTCTTAACATCTTCCGCCCTGTTGTAAGAGACTATCTCAACATCCACGATCCATGGCTCCTTTTTTAAGTAACCAATCCATTCGTGCACTTTCAATATATCAGTGGTTTCCCCCTCCAAAATGGAACTACTCCTGGTGAAAATCACTTCTCTCCCTGGCTGCATGCGTCTTTCAGCAGGCTGAAAAGCCAATCGGCTCAATACAATTTTTGAAGGCATGAGCGATGCTATCCTATCGGCATACCATGCAAATTGGGAATTCCCTTCCAATCCTGCTCTGGTAATAATTTGTTTTCGTTTTAGAAGTTCTTCCTCAGAACTTCTCAACTCCGTAATTAATGTTTCACTCCTTAGATAGTCACTGGTAACCAGCTCATAATCCTTACTATACTTATCAAACAACAGAAAATTAACAAACAAACTCAAAAACAATAAAACAAATACAAAAGCCACCGTAATAAAGGATAGGCGTCGATAGGCAAAGCCAGTATTTAGATTTTCATTGACTGCTTCACTACCCAATATCCCTGAAGCATATTTCACTGCCAGTGAATAGGCTCCAATCAATAAAGACGAGATGCATTCTCCTTCAAAATCATAGTTTGATATTTCTTCCTCTGGAAGCGTCTTCACCTCAATTATTTCATGATTGTTAAATTCCAGGGCCCAGTTACCTACCAAGCAACGCCCCTCTGGTTCTAACAATGAAGACAATATGCCAATGGAAAAGGGACCTGCTGAAACACCTGCAACATTAAGCCCTAAACCATGAAACCCGTCCAATATCCTATCGAGCATTTCAACTCTGACTATGGACACATAAGAGTTTTCAGGCTGCTCATGCACAAAAAGCTGAAAATCACTATTGTTTTCAGGGAGAAGGTTGCTATCAACATGTCCTTTTGAATCTGAGTCGATGCGTTTTACAAGCACTCCCCAACCTCTATATTTATAACAATCGGGCATTTTTTAGGTAAAAATGTTTTTAGTTCATCCAAAGAGGTAATGCCAGTTTTGCTATCTTCAACAACAAGTTGATTTCGTTTCCGGCTAAGCACAACAGCATGGAAAACCATGTCATCACGATTTACAAAAGAAACCGTAACACCTGCTAATTTCCCAACAGTTTTGAATAAAATATGCTTCACCTGTTCAACCATCCCAATATCAATATATAATTGTGGGTTTTATAAAAATATTTAATTTCGACTTTGATTTTGATTTTGACCTTGATGATGTCAGCCAACTAATTAGCGGGATTCTGGATATTAAAGGCAAGCCTGTTTTCACATCCTTTTCATTGGCCTCCTCAAGTCCCCCTAGCAAAATCATCTCCATATCTTTTACCCGAATAAGGGACTCAAATTTTCGTGTCACCTTGCCGGGAGGCGCATTTTTTTCAATTCTGTCGGTAAAATCACTTTGTTCAACCAGAATATCTAAAGTAACCTCCCTGTTTCCGGCAACAATTGGTCTGATTTCTAATTTGAATTCAGCCTCTACCGGCTTATAAGTTGTTGTCGTTTGTGAAGAGGCGGTAACTGATCCATACATAACATTCAACTCTTCCTTGTAGTATTCTGTTTTCCCTATACTCATGGTGGCTTTATGTCCATTAAGTGTTGAAAGTTGAGGAGTTGAGCGCATCTCTATAAATCCCTTTTCTTCTAGGGCTTGAAGAGTAAGATAAAAATTTGGCGTAACCTTACCCAGATTAACCCATCCAAAATCGTTAAATCCATCTATTAAACGATTAACCGTCTCCGATTTAAGAGTTACATCAAGTGCTGGCAATACTGTCTGACTTGATTCCGGGGCCTGCTCTGATAAACCAGCGGAAATTCCAGTTGAGAGAGCCCGTGAGTCCTTATTATCAATTATCAGGACTTCAATTAAGATCACTGGGACTACCCGATCAATCATTGTCAAAAATTCAGAAACTTCTTTTATCCGATCCCGGGGTCCAGCCAGTATAAGGCTATTAAGATTGCTATATTCTTTAATTTCCAGACCTTTTTTTATTGACTCAGGAATAATATGGATCACTGAATCAACGGATCGATAACGCATTAGAAACATTTTAAAATCCAACATTCCAATCACTTCTCTGGCTCCAAACCAGTGGATATTATCTTTGAGTTTGGAGACATACGGCGTACCACTAAATAAATGCTCTAAAAACTCCTCTAGCGTAACCCCCTTCAAGTCAAGGGTCACCTTACCGGTCATTTCTCCAATAGTATATGAAGGCAGATCGAGTTCTTCAAAAACGCCCGAGACCACCCCTTGTAAGTCAGCACTAACTGCTTTAACAAAGATGGAGTCACGTGAAAAGGCTTCTATGCGAAGAGTTCCATTTTCTGCCTCCCCTGTTGATGATCCGGGGCCAAGTATGCGCTGTCTTTGCATTCCCATTTGCTGTGCTTGCTCAGCAGGTTGATTTTTGGGCTCAAATAAGAAAAAACCATCACTAGATCGAACTACCTGAAATCCATTGCCAATGCCAAGTTTATCCAGTGCACTGTTGATTGGCATATCCTTCACATAGGATTGTACGGTAAGTCCACTAACTCCTGGCATTACCACCACATTTTGCCGGGTCTGTATTGTGATTTCCCTGGCCACCTGCTCAACAGGCGCATCATTAATTTCAAATGACACATGATTGGTTTCAGGATGGTGCTCAATAATTATGGTTGGTATAGGGGCTGAAAGATCAGAATTAGAACGCCGGAAATCAATAATACTCCCCAACACAGTTACTTCAATGTTGTAATGGCGATTGAGAAAAACCAAGATATCTTTTACAACGACATTCGAAAAGTTGTTAGAAATAGGTTCATTTAGCGAAGCGGCAATATTCACATTCAGACCTGATTCGTGAGCCACAGCACGAATAAACTCATTAAGAGGCAATTCTGAGACGGATAAATCCAAACGCTCATTTAACGCCGGAATAGTGTTGGCCAGACTATCCAATTGTGACTGAAGGTCATTCCCATTTTTTTTGGGCTGAGCCGGCAAAGCCTGTACAAAAAAGCAATAAAAGAATCAGAGTCCGGTTAAGGCGCATAATCGGTATTATTATATATCCTTAAAAATAAAACATTTCAAACTTAGTAAGTTTTTATGATATTGCCAATATGGAGTAAACTTCATCCAAAGAAGTATCCCCGCATTGGAACAACTCATAGGCTGAGGCTGACAGGCTCATAATGTCTTGTTGTCCGAGATAATCGCCAATATCATAACGGCTGTCTCTAATACTCATTTTCAATTCTGCACCAATGGGGATAATTTCATACAATGCACGCCTACCGCTGTATCCTGTAAAGTAGCATTCTTTACAACCTTTGGCAACAAAATGCACCTTCGGGGCAATAGGAGGGACAAATCCTGGAGGAAACAAGTCGCTATTGAAAGGATGCTCTTCCTTACAGTGCTTACATAAACAACGTACTAGCCTTTGTGCTGCAGAAAGATTCAGGGTAGCAGCAACCAAGTAGGCTGGAATGCCCATATCGACCAAACGCGTTACCGTACCCCAGGCTGAATTAGTATGAACGGTACTCAACACCAGGTGGCCAGTCAAGGCGGCACGGACTGCCATTTGGGCTGTTTCTGCATCTCGTATCTCCCCGACCATTATAATATCAGGATCTTGGCGTAGAAATGTCCTTAGCGCACTCGCAAAATCCATTCCGATAGATTCTTTCAATTGTACTTGATTAATACCATCAAGGGTGTACTCTATCGGATCCTCAATGGTAAGAATGTTGGTAGCATCATTGTTGAGTTGCTTTAGTGTGGCATAGAGCGTTGTTGTTTTACCGGAACCGGTTGGTCCGCTAATGAGAATAATTCCATTCGGGCGCCTAATCCCTTCCATATAGTCTTTCAACTGCTTTTTGTAAAAGCCTAATGTTTCAAGATTTATCTCAGTGGCGTCACGTTTGAGCAACCTAAGTACCGTTTTTTCTCCATGCAAGGTTGGTAAAACTGAAACCCTGATGTCAAATTTATTATCTCCCTCAGAGAAGAAAATGCGCCCATCCTGTGGTAATCGTTTTTCAGAGATATCCAGATTTGCTTTAATTTTGATTTTATTGACAATGGAAGGATACTCACTTCTGTTCAAAACGTAACGTTCCACCAATTTGCCATCAATCCGAAAGCGCACGCGACATCGATCTTCAAATGCTTCAAAATGAATATCACTACTATTAATGCGTGCAGCCTCTTCAATAATCTGGACAAGAAAATCTCCCTTTTGACCAACACTAAAACGCTCAGGACTTTTTTGTTTATTTCCGTTTCGAGGATAGAACCTGCTTAACTGTTGTTGCACCCAATCAGCATCTTTGGCGAGTAGCTGTACATTTTTACCTAACAATACCACAAGTTCATTATCAAGCTCTTTTAGGTCAGCTAATCCTTCAGCATAATAAAACTTCAGGCCGTCAGTACCCATTCCGGCCGGTATTATTCTGTAATGCCAGGCCTGATCCGTAGATAGTAACTGTTTAAGTTCTGTGGAAAGTAAAAACTGATTATCCGTCATGATCTATATTAGATTAGGTCAACACCAAAGAAATGAAACAGATGACTAACAATTAATAAAGCTGCCATTATACCAGCCAATGGAATAAGTGGGGCTGCGCGCTTGCTATTGTGGCTAACGAAATACATCGCCGCTCCATAAACACCTCCCAGAAAGGCCGCAATGACGATAAAAGACAAAAAATTCATCAGCTCAAAAAACAGAGCTGCTATTCCAAATAGAAAAACATCCCCCCAACCCAGGATTTTGTCAAAAAAGGATATCCTGCCATGCCGCCATTTAAACCAGACAAAAAGTAATCCTATATTAAAACCAGCCAGAAGCAAATTAATTAAAACTGTGAAGAAATATCCTGGAATAGCTAAATAACTAAAATATAACAGGGCTACAACACTTTCTCCGATCAACAAGGCAAGCGGAATTGATCTGTCTCTGAAATCGAACCAAGTGATGGCACCAAGAAAAACAATTGAAATAAGTAGCAAAAACCACATCAATCCTTAATAGTTTCAAGCAACTGTTTCTCATGATCAATCTCCCAAACGTTAAAAACACCATTGCCATTGAAGTCAACGACGGCAGTAGCTCGTGCCTTAAAGGCATTAGAAGATAACTCTGTGATTTCAATCCGATAATTGGCATTCCCTCCGTCTGTCACCAGTTTTTCCTGAACAAAACCCAAGGCATCCAAATCGTCAGAATATCTTGAGTACATATAAAAGTTGTTTTTCTGGAGCGTATAAACATGATTAAGTTGCATTTGGGCTTCAGAACTTTTTGCTTTGGAAATCAGTGGCATCAAATTCGGCAAGGCAATAAGAAGTAAAATGCCAATTATTACTAATACGACCAAAAGTTCCGGAAGTGTGAATCCATTTAATTTCCTGCCAGAAGAAAGCAAACGGTCATTTGCCATAGCTTTGTCTGTTCTGGCAGTAAATGGACCAAATGATTGAGAAAAGAGTTGTTTCATAATTGTAAGATTAAGGCAATATATCTAATTTCCTATCATTACCAATGAGGAAAATTAATGTCAACAAACATATCAAATCAAGATGGAATTTCAAAGAGAAATAAAAGGGGTCTACAACTTAAGCCGGAATTGGTGCTGAAATTTGACAAAAAACATAATTTTTTATGTGGTTGCTTTATCGTCATACTCAAGGCTCAAATTAATGATTCCCCTGAAATGAAGTAATCAATAGGTGTATTGACCAGACAATTCCCCTTCAAATACCATATCTTAAGCGCACTTCTTTCATCACTTCAGAATGAGGTCTTGTCTCACCCCTTTTGGCTTGCTCCATGCCTTTTTTTACAGACTCTTGAACACAGAATGGCAATTCATCCCACCAGTCAGCTTCTTTTTCCTGCTTGAGTATTTGACTGACCTTTTCCAATAAATTTGGCCGGTCAGTATTTAATATCATCTGAACCAATTCCAGTTTTCTTGCTTGAAGATTCATAGCATTCATTGTTTTATCCCCTACAAATTTAACGATTAATATTCATATTTGTTTGCATTTAAAGGATGTAGCTTTTCAAGTTTCTTTTGAAGGTTATCCAGATTATTTAACTGGTACCGTTCTGTTGAACTTACATATTTAGGGCCGGACATGTATTGGACTTGTCTTAGATTGTGGTTTTTTTGCCAGTAGGTTATCACGCTTGCCCGGATTTGCTTGGGGTGAAGGATTTCAGGGTTTAGTTTTTGGATGGCTTTAAACATGTGCAATAGGCTGTTTTTGATGTTCTCGCTGCCGTTGATGTTGATAAATAGCTGGTTTTCGATTTTGGATTGATTGATTTTATCGGGCTTTCTGGCTGGTCTTGGTTTGGTAATTTCTTTTAAGATGGTTGGTCTTATCTCGGTTATATATTCGTATAGTTCCAGTATTTGAAAGGGTTTTAGTTCAAGTGTCCGGTTGTTTCTTCTGCGGTTACCGGGAACATGTATTTTGCCTTCTTTGAGTTTTAAATGGTTGGGGTTTAACTGATGCAGCTCTTCGGTGGTTACGCTTGATAAACCAAGATTCCTAAAATGATTTTGTTTCGTTTTTCTCTGTTGGTGGTGGCTTCTAAGGATTGATAAAGGTTTTCAAGCTCCTTAAAGTCGATAATATTGGACGGTAGTTTTTGCCGGATCCCTTTTAGATTCAGGTTTGAAGCCGGGTTAATAATAGTGGGGTTGGATTGCTTCAGGTATTCATAAAAGTTTCTGATGCTCTGTAGTTTGCTGTTGATGTGCCTTTTGCTGTTCCCTTCGACTCCGTTCAAGGCATCGACTTCTAATTTGCAGTAGTCTATGAAGCTGAGTAAATCGTTGTACCGGGTATCTTCTGGTTGCAGGTGTTCGGTTTCAAGCCATTTCAAAAAGTACCCGGCATAGTTTGATTTCTGGCGGATGGTGTTTGCTCCGTTGCCAAGTTCCTGCAGATAGGTTTTAAAGCCTGTCAGTTTGTTTTCTATCTCCTTGTTAAAGCTGTATTCGGGCTTCTTACGCATTGGCTAAATGGGTGTAGATCTGGGTGCTTTCAAGGCTGCTATGACCTAAGAACTGGCTGACTTCTTCCAAGGTCATTCCAGATTGTAAAAGGTGGGTGGCGATGGAGTGGCGCAGGGTATGGATGCCTATATCTTTTTGCAGTTTGCTTGCCTCTGCTAATTTGTGAACCCGTTCTATGATGGCGTTTCCACACAATCGGTTTACTTGCATGCTTAAAAAAAGTGCTTCTGGTTTGGTATTTTTAAAGCTGCGTATTTTTTCTCTGGCTGTTTATTTCAACCCAAAAGGTTACCAGTATTTCAATCCAAAAGTATACCATTCTAACTTAATATAAAAGGTCAACAGTACCCTGTTCCAGGGGTACCCCTGGAACAGGGTACTGTTGAGGCGCGGATTTTCCGGTTTTTATTCATTTTTCACTCATCATTTTTTTGGTTTCTTTCAAACGGTAAGAGTCTCCTTCCATGTTCACAAGGTGTGCCCGATGGGTTATTCTGTCTACTAAGGCGGCTGTTAATACCGGATCTCCAAAAATCTCCTGCCAGCGATCAAAGCCCAGATTGGTGGTTATGATGGTAGATTTCCTGCCTGCTCTGAGCGACAGGTGGTTAAATAATAATTCGGCACCGTTTTTATCAAAAGAGACATATCCAAACTCATCACATATTACCAGGTCATATTTCTCGAACTTAGCCTCCAGCCTCTGTAATGTGTGATTTGAGTGGGATTCTCGAAGTTGGGTCAACAGGCCGTGAACGCTCGTAAACAATACTCTATAACCCTGCAAGCATGCCTTGATTCCTAAGCCTATTGCCAAATGGGTTTTACCGGTTCCAGGATTACCTGCCAGTACTACATTTTGACCGGATTTTATAAACTCCAATCGCTCGAGAACAGGAAGTTTCTCCTGGCCTCCGGCTGGTAATTCAGCTCGATCAAGGCCTGTCAAGTACATTCTTGCCGGGAACCGGGCATTTCTGATTTGGGCTTTTTTACGATTTTCAAGTCTGTGGTCATACTCGCGCTCCATTAGTTTGAGTAAAAACTCTTCATAATCCAGTTTTTGGCCCGCAGATTCTGTTGCAAGTTCTTTAAAATCACGCCTGAAAATAGGCAATCTGAGCTCTTTACTGTATTTGACTATATCTTGGTTGATGGTTTCCATTTTGACTTGTTTAATTCATTAATTTGCTAATATCCAATAGTTGTTGCTTAGCCTTCAAACAAATGCTGTCATCGGTGTTTATGGGGTGCGGATCTGTTTGATTCCCCAAAAGGGCGCGGAGCTTTTCAACGGTCAGCTGACCGTATTTAACATCGAACAGGCGGTGCATAGATTCATCGAGCCTTTCTTCACTGATTCTTTGTTCACGACAGTAAATGAGAAGATCTATAAACGCCCGTGGTTCACCTCTGAAATAATCCGTGTAAAGGGCTTTTAGATAAACATTGCTGGCAAGGGCAACACTACCTGGTAATGCTCCTGGTTTCTTTTTAAAGGTGGCCAGATAATGTTCTATCTCTATGACGAACTCATTTGCCAGATAACATCTTTCATGGGTAGCAACGCGCTTATTTTGATAAAATATATCCAGCTGATCACTTAGGATATTTACCTCTACAAACTCACCTACTAAATGATCTGGCACAGAGTACCGGTTGGTACCATAAGATATGGTAGAGTATTTGTCTACCCGTAACTGTTCTTGTTCGCTGCAAATAAGCGGGGCTGCCGGCAAACGCAATAAGTGAGACTTTTCTATTAATAGCATTTCATTGGCTGTTTTTCCGCTACTGGGTTGCTTTTGATCATTAAGTTTGTTGAGGGTTGCATTTAAATGCTCCTGAGCATCTTTTATGTCCGTAAAATCATCCCGTAATGCAAAGGCTTTACGGCGAACATATTCAACACTTCGTTCCACATGGCCCTTTTCGTTGCCACGGTAGGCATTACAAAAGCGGTGCTGAAACTGATAATGACCACGTAGTTCAAGAAGGGCGCGAGTAGGCTCTTTTTCATGAGGGCCGATAAATTTGGCTACCGCTACACGCATATTATCATAGACCATCTCTGAATGAACACCACCTACCTGTTCAAAGAAGCGAACGTGAGATTCCATGAACGACAAGGTGTTCTGACGATTATAAATGAAGGCGTAACGGTAATTGCCATAGGCGCTGGTGAAAACTGCCAGTTGAAGACGGGTTAGTTTGCCCGATAGGTTCAGTTTGATTTCACCCCAATCAAATTCACAGACGGCTCCCGGTTCATAGACTTGACGGATAAATGCTTCCTTGGGAGATTGGCTTTGGCCTTTACTTCGGATGTAATTACAAACGGTGGTGTAGCCAACATCAAAACCTTCCTTTTGAAGCGCTTCTAGGATGTCTCGCTTCTTTAGCAACTGCTTGCGAAGCCCTTGCTGAAGTTTGAGCTTATTCTGCTCTAAAAAGCCATCTATGACTTGCTGAACTTCAGCAGTCAATTTGACTTTGGATCGGGTTCCTGAAGTATAACTTGGAGTGTGTGACAGATACGTTGCATGTGCCGTTTCTTGGTTATCACTGGCACCAATAGCCTCTTCATACGCTTCAATGTACTTCTTTACGGTTCTTCGGCTTACATGAAGTTCTTTGGCTATTTGCCGCTGACTTTGTCCTTGCCGATAACACCTAATAATAATTTCCTGTTTCGTATACATACTTATCATGTTATGTAGAACGGGAAAATTCCGTTCTTGGTAATAAGTGGTATACTTTTCGATTGAAATGTGGACTACTTCCTAATTAATACTTACAATCTTAAATCACAATCTTATTTTGCCTCACGGCAATGGCAGTTGCAAACTGCCGATTAAGATTCGACGTAATTACAAATTACGCCGAGCAAAGAAGCAAACTACGGCGAGCTGGGAACTACTTCTAATTAAATAAACAGCTATCTTATATCAAAAGAACTTTTTATTGAGGAATATTCACTCTGATACCTTGGGAAATTAGTTTCAGGAATCATAAATACCACATTAAATAAAACCTCGTTAACCACAAAACTATCGGCATATCCCAATAACACCATATTGTTTTCCTTCCGCTTTATTTTAAACTGCAACGAATTAATATTATCAACCTTCGACTGTATGGTTGATAACACCTCGCATCCGCAATTGTCCATATAAGCTTGCTCATATTGATAAGTAAACAAGCTGTCATTGGTCATATTATTTGCTTTACTTCTTAGCACAGTCAATGTATATTTAAATTGATTGTTTTGGATGAAAACAAAAGTCTCAACATGACTATCTGAAATAAATTGCTTGTGAACTTTAGTTTCTTGATTTATTAATAAACTATAACTATTCCCCTCTTCCACATAGAGTAGTTCTTCATCAGACTGAGCACTTGCAGAGTAAAAGGAAAAAACAAATATTAAATAAATAGTAAACCTCATTTTTTAAACCCCATATAAATTAAAAACACACCAAATAAAAATAAAACAATAAAGGAAGTTGCATTATTATAGGGATTCTCATTTTCATACAAAAAGACACTATTTTCTTTATTCGTTCGCAGTTTTATAACATCTCCCTCTTTCAACTCTTTACATGACTGCACTCCTATTTCTTTACCATGTTCTTTACCTTTATATTCGAATTTTAAATTATAATGCTTCTTAGTTGTGATGCAATTAGGTACAAAAATAACAGTAGCACTAATAAGGTGACCATTATGATATGCCTCTATTTCCTTAAAATTATTGTTCATGAATAAAGAACTCCCTATTACGAATATGACACCTGCAATCTTATAAAATATCTTCATTATTGATAATTTGGTAAAACAACTCTAGTATTGTCTGAAGGAACCGTAGGAGTAGTAAACATAGAGCGGTTATTAACATTACTACTATTGTTTGTAACTACTCCACTAGCAGCAGCCCCCATTACAGTCTCAGCAACTTTTCCCTGGGTTGCACTATTAGCTTGATTAACATTATTAGCAGTATTAACTTTTCCCTGTGCTGCATCAACGGCTTGAGCCCTGCTAGCCCTCGGGGTATCTCCAGCGACTCTTACTGCTCTATCTAGTTGTTTTTCTATCTGTTTTGTTGGAACCAAGTTTTTCGTAGGTACTCCATCAGCCATCTGCCCTACAGCAACATCAACAGCCACTTGAGTTGCACTAACACTACCGTCTGTTGCAAGTTGTTTCGAAACTGATTCTCCAGCATTAATAGCCATACTTGCGCCCACAGCACGAGTAGTTGTCACCGCACCTGTTCTAGCAAGACTCGCTAGTCCACCAGTTGCAGCTCCCGCAATTCCAGACGCCACAATAGATGCACCATTTATATTTTCAGTCCAAGGACTCTCATTACCTGAAGCATAATTAACTGCTACTTGAGCTCCATAATCCACCGCTGCACCAACAACTGCACCAATAATACACCATGGACAATTACCATCTGGGTCAGTTAAATTAACAGGACTATTCCATGCATACTGATATGGAGTCTGTGAAATTTGATTTGGATGATCTGCTAATGCATCAACTACATGCCACCTACCTAACGT
>NZ_BAZW01000072.1 GCF_000974365.1 Geofilum rubicundum JCM 15548 | reverse complement strand
CAATGATAAAGGGCACGAGGTACCGTCTTTCAATTAGTTTTGGTTGAGACATGGTTGAAGTGTTTTTTGGGACTGATTAAATGATTTGTGTGACCCCTTTCTTAAGGAGAATGTTGCCATATTTGGCTGTTTCGCCGGTCATAACCACGGCAAAGGCTTCCTTGGTCCGTTCATAAAAGGCAAAGCGGTCGATTCGTTCCACGGAGGAAATTTCCGGGTTGGTTTTATGTATGGCGTTCAGGTAGGAATGTTCTACCTGAGGGTCGGGCAAATCACCTTCAACAGCGGCCATCATCACCACGGGGTGAGGTACATAGACATCGAGTTCAAAGAGCGGAAGGATGGCAGCCAGCAAATCGGGGATGCGCAAACCATCGGCACGCAGCACATTTCGATTAAACGACTCCCCCGGGAAGTGGGCGTCTGCCAACACAATTTCATCGCCATGCCCCATTCTTGAAAGGGTGGCCAGTAGTTCCGGACTAATAAGTGGTGAAATTCCTTTTAACATTTGGTGTATGTGTTTTGAAGTTTATACGATTAAATGAGTGTTGCCTGAAATTTAAGAGCGGTTGTTTTTACTTGCGTGGGATGCACAATGTTCTCCATAAGAAGATCAAAAGTTGCTTTGGCTATTTGGTCTTCCGGTTGTTGAATAAACAGGATGTTGGCTGCGCTTATGGAAAGCCAGGGATGTCCGCCAAATGTGGCGATGCCCGTATTTTCAAGCAGGCGATCCCCTTGTTTTTTCAGGTATTGCAATCCGCCACAAGCCAAAATGTGCGAGTCAAAAATCAGGGCATCCGGTTTCTCCGGCGCTTCCATCAGTTTTTCAGTGGCGTGATACCCTTGTTCAATAGTGAATTTATCGGTCAGCTGGAGGCATTTCTGATAGCTGGTCCCTATGGCTTTTAGTCCCCCAAAATATCCCTTCTGGCGTTCCTGATAGAGGTGAATGGATGGGTTGCCTGATAAGTAGGCGATTTTGGTGTAACCACGACTGTGAAGTGTGGTAACCACATTTCTCAGGGTGGACAAATTATCCAATTCCACAGTGGAAGTTTTTAAGGAGGAAGAGATTCGGTCAAAACCCACCATGGGGATTTTGTAGTGATCGAGTTGCTGAAAATGAGAAGTGTCGGTGGTTTCCATGGAAATGGAAGCGATGACGCCGGCAATGTTTTGCTGTATGATGGACTTAAGAATTTCTTTTTCCTGCTCCACTGATTCTTCGGACTGGAAAACGGCCACAATGTACCCGGCCTCAAAGGCCAACCGTGTGATGATGCTGACAAAGTTAGAAAAGAAGCTGTGGTGGATATTGGGGACAATGACCCCGATGATGTTACTTCCGGATCCTCGCAGCTGAAGGGCGTTGCGATTTACCTGATATCCTTTTAAGGCAGCGTATTTCAACACCTTTTCCCGGGTGGCCTGATTGATTTCTGAACGAGACCGCAAGGCCCTTGAAACAGTTGAATGGTGCAGGCCCATTTCCCGGGCAATATCTTTAATGGTAATTCGCTTCATGTAACAGCTTTTTACAAACATAAACATTTTTTGCACACGTGTGCATAAAGTTGGCACTATTTTTTTAGCGACTGTTAAGTCGGTTAACCCAATCCATGTTAAATTTTGCTTATTTTTGTAGCACTAAAATGAGAAAAATGACCGTATTTATTCATCCCAATAATCTTTATAAAAGATACGGAGTGGGCTTGTTTGAGTGTTGGATTCTATAAATCGCACGGCCTCCTGGCTTTTCTCTTCTCTCTAATTTTTCCCAAAAATAAAATCGATCTTATTCCTGTCAGACAAGGATAAGGATGTGGATGTCGTGCTATCAAATTTTATCATCATGAAATTATTAAAGGCCATAAAAAGATGCCTGTCCGGAAGGACGGCATCTGGTCCATTTTTATTCGGCATTTTGGGCTTCTCGTTTAGCGCCATGGCTGTCAGTGATCTGACCGCCCAGAAAAACAGGGATGCTTCATTATCAGTGCTGAAGTTTTCGACCCCTTCTTTTAACCTCTCTGTGGATGCTTTCACACAAACGGCGATCGAGCTGTCTCCGGTGGCAGAACGTGGATTTAATTATACCACGGGCGAGTGGGCGGAGCTTAGAAAAGGCGACGGATATTATCAACTGGGCGATGTCAACTTCAGGGTGAAGTCGGAAAGTGCCGTTGGCTGGACCAGTTATTCAACTGCGGCCCAAAGAGGAGCTGTGGAGGAGTTGGAGAATGATGACCCGGGGGTACTGACAGTTGCCAGCTTGAACGCGACACTTCAGGAAGGTTTGCCGCTTGAAGTACTGCGCTTTTGGGAATACGCGGACGACAAGCTGGTCTTGCGTTTTGAATTCAGAAACACCCGGGATGAAATCATTGAAATCGGCGCCTTGGGCATTCCGATGATCTTTAACAATATCCTTCACGAGAAACATCTGGATGAGGTGCATGCCGAAAACGTATTTTTTGATCCTTACATGGGGATGGATGCGGGGTACTTGCAAGCTGTTCGCCTGAGTGGTGAAGGTCCGGTTCTTCTGGTGCTGCCGCATGGAAAAACGCCTTTTGAGGCCTATCGTCCCTTACTCGATGATCCCATGCCACGCGGCATTACTTTCGAAGGGTTTCATGAATGGATGGTACACAGTAAAGCTTATGCAGACGATGAGTGGCGTGAGGCGGAACCTTGGAACAAGCCAACCTCCGTGATTCTTTTGCCTGGCGAGTCCTATTCGATTGGTGTTGAATTGGTCATGGCCGAAAGTGTGCAAAATATTGAGGAAACCCTGATTAAACATGGAAGGCCTGTGGCGGTTGGATGGCCGGGGTACGTTTTACCGCAGGATGTAGCGGGGTTTTTGTTTTTGAGGCATGAACAACCAATAGCTTCCCTTGTGGTTGAGCCCCATGGGGCTCTGACCATTGAGGAAGACTCTGCAACTCAAGACTGGAAGAAGTACCAGGTTAAGGGAAACAAATGGGGACGGGCCCGGCTTTCTGTTACTTATGAAGACGGGACCTTACAGACCATTCATTACAAGGTGATTAAGTCTGAGACGGAAGTGGTGGCCGATAATGGTCGTTTCCTGACCACCGAACAATGGTTGGATGATGAAAGTGATCCGTTTGGACGCGGCCCCTCTGTCATTACTTACGATTATGAGGAGAAACAGAAGGTCACACAGGACAGTCGCGTCTGGATCGCCGGACTCAGCGATGAAGGCGGGGCCGGAAGCTGGCTCAATGCCATCATGAAGCAATTGGTGCAGCCCGATCCGGCAGAAATCGCCAGGATGGAAGACTTTGTCAACCAAACCATGTGGGGAGGCATTCAGTATTCGGAAGGACCCCACAAATTCGGCGTCCGAAAAAGTCTGTTTTATTACGAACCGACAGTAGGCCGGAGGGCACTTACCGGGAGGACGTTAATTATAGCACTTGGGCGGCCTGGAGCAAGGAAGCTTCAGAGTCCGTAGAACGTTCCTATAATTATCCCCATGTGGCTGCTGCGCACTGGGTCATGTACCGTCTGGCACGCAACTATAAGGGATTGGTCACACAGCGATCGTGGTCCTGGTACCTGGAAAATGCTTTTCATACCTCCATGGCCATGGTCGAACATGCCCCGCACTATGCGCAATTCGGACAAATGGAAGGAACTGTTTTCCTTCTGGTGTTGGAGGATCTGAAACGGGAAGGATTGAAGGATATGGCAGAAAAACTGGAATCTGCCATGCGTGAAAGAGCCGAACACTGGGCTTCTCTCAATTATCCTTTTGGCAGCGAAATGCCGTGGGACTCTACAGGGCAGGAAGAGGTCTATATGTGGTCGAAATATTTTGGCTTCGACGAAAAAGCCACCGTTACTTTAAAGGCCATCCTGCTTACATGCCTACGGTGCCTCACTGGGGATACAATGGCAGTGCCCGTCGTTACTGGGATTTTTTGTATGCCGGCAAATTGTCCCGTGTCGAACGTCAGCTCCATCATTACGGTTCAGCCTTGAATGCCATTCCCGTTTTACATGCTTACAAAGAATCGCCAAATGATTTTTATTTGTTGCGCGTAGGCTATGGTGGTTTGATGGGCGCTATATCGAATATCACTCCGGATGGATTTGCTCCGGCTGCCTTCCATTCTTTTCCATCAACACTGGAAATCGACGGAATATCCGGAGATTATGGCTCCGGTTTTTTTGGTTATGCCATCAATACGGCCTCTTTCATGGTTAATCATGAAGTCTATGGTTGGTTGGCCATGGGAGGGAATATCAGCAAGTCCGGCGGATGGATCACCATGGATTTGACGACTGCCGCCCGCTCACGGGTCTTTATTGCTCCCGAGGGACTCGAGGTGTCACTGGAGGCTGGCAAAATAAAAAGGGTGTCCTACCATCCTGAATCGGGAGAATTACGCGTGGTGCTGGATGCCAAGAATGATTACACCCCGGATGCTTTTTTGGACTTGAAATTAAATGGAGTCTCGCCGGGTGAAAAGTATCTCCTCTCAAAATTTTCCAAAAACACCCGTGGGCTTTATGAAATTCCTTTGAAGAAAAAGGAAAGAACGCTAATTATTAAAAAACAAATACTACGCTGATGAGACGTCTGATTTTTTTATTGTCTTTGTTTGTTACCGGACTGTTGCTGAATGCACAAATCACTAAAGAGGATTACCAAAGGGCCGACGCGGTATCGAAGTTTCGAGACCTGGTTTTGAACGATGTGCTTGAGCTAAATTGGATCGATTCCAGCTCGGTGTTTTGGTATAAAACGAGGGTGGCGCCCGATACGGTTCGCTTTTATATCGTGGATGCCCAAAAACAGGAAAAGCGCCCCGCTTTTAATCATGAGAGACTGGCTTTGGCGCTCAGGGAAGCGCTGAAGACAAATGGCCGGGCCAACCGACTGACCTTGGAGCAGTTGAAACTTAGTGCCGACATCAAAAGTTTTACATTTGAGCACAAAGATTCTGTGTGGAAATGTCATATGGAGGACGACTATCGACTGGAAGCCTTAAAGCCTGTTGAGAAAAGAAGGAATGGTGGCCATTGGGGAAAAACCCGTGATGAGTTGGGCAATGATCCCGTGGCGTCTCCGGATGAGAAAAAAGAAGCCTTTATTCGGGACTACAATTTGTTTGTCAGATATTTGGACAGTGATAAAGTGGTTCAGTTAAGTTTCGACGGGGCAGCTGGTGACCTCTATTCCTCTTACGTTTCGTGGTCGCCTGATTCCCGCTACCTGACCACCAATCAGGTCCGGCTTCACGAAAAACGGTACATGCAGTTTGTGGAGTCATCGCCTGAGGGACAATTGCTGCCAAAATTGCACAAAATTGAATATCTGAGAGCGGGTGACGCCCTGCCCATTCATCGGCCCACCTTGTTTGATGTGGATCAGGAGAAACAGATGGAGATAGATACCCGCCCATTTGAAAACCAATATGCCCTTTCCAACGTCAGGTGGTCGCCCGATAGCCAGGCTTTTACCTTTGAGTTCAATCAACGTGGACACCAACGGTATCAGGTGGTCAGGGTCGATGTGGCGTCCGGAAACACCAAAATTCTTATCGATGAGCAGAGTGATACATTTATCGATTACAGTGGCAAGCGTTACCGCTATGATGTGAAGGATACCGGTGAGATTATCTGGGCTTCGGAGCGCGATGGCTGGAACCATCTCTACCTTTTTGACGGAGAAAGCGGGCAACTGAAAAACCCTATTACCACGGGCCGGTGGGTGGTTCGGGGCGTTGAGCAGGTGAACACAGAGGAGCGTTTTATTATCTTTCGGGGAAGCGGTCGTAACAGCAACGAAGATCCCTATTTTGAACACTATTACCGGGTAGGTTTTGATGGTAAGGGACTGACGGAGCTGACACCTGAAGAAGGTCAGCATCGTGCCCGGTTTTCGCACAACCAGCAATTCTTTGTGGATACTTATTCTTCTCCGGATGTGGCCCCGGTTGGCGTTTTGCGACGAACTTCGGATGGACAGCTTTTGATGACTCTGGAAGAGGCGGATTTGTCACATTTGATTGTAAAAGGGTGGCGGGCACCCGAGCCCTTTGTCGCCAAAGGGCGCGACGGAAAGACCGATATCTGGGGAAATATTTATCGGCCCACCAACTTTGATCCGGAAAAATCTTATCCGGTTATTGAATACATCTATGCCGGTCCACACAGCTCCTTTGTGCAGAAAAGCTTTACCCCTTATATGGCCCCCTTTAGCAGTCTGGCCGAGTTGGGCTTTATCATTGTACAGATAGACGGTATGGGCACCTCTAACCGCAGCAAGGCCTTTCACGATGTTTGTTATAAGAATCTGAAGGATGCCGGGTTTCCGGATCGGATTTTATGGATAAAAGCTGCGGCTGAAAAATATGCTTATATGGATACCACCAGAGTCGGTATATTTGGTGCATCGGCAGGCGGCCAGAGTGCCATGGGTGCCCTTCTTTTTCATCCTGACTTTTACACTTCAGCGGTGGCTTCCTGTGGCTGTCACGATAACCGAATGGATAAGATCTGGTGGAATGAGCAATGGATGGGCTACCCGGTTGGTCCACATTACGCGGAATCATCGAATGTTGACAATGCCCATCTTTTAGAGGGACAATTAATGCTGATTGTGGGTGAGAACGACGATAATGTGGATCCCGCTTCCACCATGCAGGTGGCCGATGCGCTGATTGAAGCGGACAAAGACTTTGAGCTGCTTGTCCTGCCCGGCGTTAATCACACCCTGGGCGGGAAGTACGGGGAGCGCAGGCGACGTGATTTTTTTGTCCAAACCCTGCTGCAAAAAGTAACACCCGAATGGAACAAATAGGCCACTGGAGTCCGGTCGTCCCTACAGGAAAGGTTCATGCACGCGCCAATAAGTTATTGGCGCGACGTATGCCCGATGGAGGCTGTAATGGTTTTTAATTTTTCAAGTAAGAGGTTGGCTTTGACTGGCTTGGTCAGATAGTCATTGCATCCGGCCTCTATGGCTGCCTGTTCATCGCCCGGCATGGCGTAGGCCGACTGGGCGATGATCTTGACTTTGTCGCCAGAATTTCGAAGGTGTTTGGCTACCTCCAGGCCACTGATGTCTGGCAGTCGGATGTCCAGAAGTATAACATCGGGTTTTTCTTTTTTGGCCAATTCAATGGCCAGATGGCCGGTGGTGGCCATTACCAGATGGATAAGGTCATCGTTTAAAATGGCTTCGTAATACATGCGGCTGATGGGGTCATCTTCTACCAGCAGTATTTTAATTTTTTTGTTGACGGTGACGTTTTCTTCTTTTAAAGGCGCCTCTTGATCCAGTACTTCTTTGGTCGTATTGGGTAAATGAAATTCAAAGGATGCGCCTTTGTCCTTGTCCGAAGCAACGGTTATTTCGCCTCCCATGAGTTGGACAATTTTTTTCACAATGGAAAGCCCCAGGCCAGTCCCGCCATAATGCCGGGAAATGCTTTCATCGGCCTGAGAAAAACGGTCAAATATTTGTTTTTGCTTGGAGGGGTCAATGCCTATGCCTGTATCCGTTACAAAGAAGGTGATTTTTTCAGGCGTCCTTTTTTTAATACCGAACGAAATGGCTCCGGCAGGAGTAAATTTTAGGGCATTGTCCAGTAAGTTCGTAAATACCTGCGTCAGACGTGTTTCATCGCCCGTCATAAACAGGTGCTCATCGCTTAAGAATAGTTTGAGTTGAATCTGTTCCTTGCCAAGGTCTTCCATTTTTTTACGATACAGGGTCTCCAATGATTGAAGCGTGTCGCATAGATTGAATTCCCTGTTTTCAATGGAAAACTGTCCGGCATCCAGTTTTGATATTTCCAGAATGTCGTTAATTAATTGCATCAGACTTTCAGCACTGCGGTTAATAATGGCCGAGTATTCCATTCTTCTGCTTTTGGGAGGCAGCTCCTCTCCTGTGATCAAACCGGTAAAACCAAGGATGCCATTCAGGGGCGTCCGGATTTCATGACTCATATTGGCCAGAAAGGCCGATTTCAAGCGGTCGTTTTCCTCCGCTTTTTCTTTGGCGGCAACCACATCCCGAAGCAATTGCTGTTTTTCGGTGATGTCGTGAACAATGGAATGAAGATATTCTTTGCCCATAATAACGACCCGGCTGGAATAAATTTCCACATCGCGTATTTCGCCATTGGCCAGGCGATGTTTAACTTCAAAATGATTGTTTTTACTTTGTCTGGCTTGTTCAAGGCTTTCTGCGAGCTCGTTCCTGTCCATGGTGTTAATCTCATGGATGCTCATTTGCTTCAATTCTTCGATGGACCAGCCATAAAAGTCGGCCGCTGCCTGATTCACGTTTTCAATTTGTCCCGTAAAAGGATCGAGCAAAAAGTGAACGGCAGAATGTCTTTCAAATAATCGGCGGAATTTCTCCTCACTCACTCTAAGGTTTTCTCGGGCCTCTGTCAGTTCGGTCACGTCCACAGAGAGGGCGGTTATCCCGGCAATTTGGCCTTTTATTTGAATGGGGTTTAACCAGACGCTGAAAAAGTGTTTTTGACCATAAATGCTTTCTGAGAATTCAAAATTGACCTTGCTGCCCTGCAATGCCGCGTCGTACTTGCTTTTCCAATAGGATTTCAGGTCTGGTGTAAGGATGGAAACCAAATCCACCCCCATTTCCAGTAAGACACCGTAGGCCGCTTTATAGGAATCTCTGAAATAGTCGTTGCACACAATCAACCGGTAATCGCTATCCAGCGACCAGATCGACTCATTTCTGTTATTGATAAGTGAAATAAGGTTCGATCGTGAAGTCAACAGCTCGTTTTCAATCTCTTTTTGTTCGGTGATGTCCTGAATGGTACCAATCATGCTAATGGCATCTCCGGAATCATCATAAGTCAGCTGGCCGTGTCCATGCACCCATCGTTCCCTTCCATCGTTGAAGCGGATGATTTTATATTCCTTGTTAAATGGTTGGCGATCCCCTACAACGGTGTTAATAAAATAGTGCATCATTTCTCTTTGCTGCTCCGGATGTACGAGATTATTCCAGCTTTCCAGTGTCTTTTCAAAGTTTTCATCGATGCCAAGGATCTCATTCATTATGGGCGATGAAGTCCAGTCGTTTTTTTGGATGTTCAAATGATAAGTGCCTATGTGACCAATTCTCTGGGTTTCATGCAGGAAAAACTGCTGTTCTTTGAGTTCCAACTCCGTTTGCTTCAGTGTGGAAATGTCCAGCATGACACCCCTTAGCTTAATCGGACTGTTATCTTTTGTTTCTACCGTCACTAAATCACGTACCCAAAGGTATTCGCCGTTCTTTTTTCTGAACCGGTATTCCAGAGAATGGTTCTGTCCCGTTTTAGCAGAATCAGCGCAATAGCTGCTGGCGCTTTCTCTTTCCTGCGAATGAATGTTTTGTTTCCAAAATTCGAGGTTGGTCCATTCCTCAGGTTTCCAGCCTGTTCTGTCTTTAACTTGTGGGGCTACATAAATGAATTTATCTTTGCGGAGGTCATATTCCCAGGAAATGGCATCCGTGGTTTCAACCAATTCACGGTATTTAATTTCACTGGCTTCCAGAAGAGCTTGCTGTAAATGTTCTTCTGTTTGATCTCTGAAAACCAACACCACACCCACAATTTTCCCCTCCGCATCTTCAATGGGTGCCCCACTATCGGCAATGGGAATTTCGTCTCCATTTTTGGCCACCAAGAGGGTGTGGTTGGCCAGGCCGACAATGGTGCCGGACTCCAGCACTTTTGTGACGGGCGATTCAACGATTTTGCGACTCTGTTCATTGATGATATGGAAAACTTTCTCAAGCGGCTTGCCCAGAGCCTCCGCTTCGGTCCACCCCGTTAACTGTACCGCGACCAGGTTCATCAGGGTAATCTTACCTTTTTTGTCGGTGGTAATCACCGCATCGCCAATGCTGTATAAGGTGGTTCGGTACCTTTTTTCTGAGAAACTGAGCTTTTCATCGCTGATGACTTTTTTCTGTTCTCTTCCCAGTAGGGCGCCAATTATCATGAAGGTGGCCGGGAAAATGAGCAGCACCGGCAGCCATATTCGTCCAATGATCTCCATACCAACAGGCCAGGGGAATAGCAGCTGGCTGCCCAGCATGACCAGATGAACGATAACGCCAATATACAGGAGTTGAAATAAGTTGAGTTGGTAGGCTTTATTTTTGAAATATTGTCGGAACAGAACACCCGTCGCCGAACAGAGAATAATGGTGCTTACCCCGGCATAAACGCCTGCACCGCCGGCCATTATTCTGTATATGCCAGCCATAGTGGCAGAAATAAGTGCGGGAATCCATCCCCCAAACAATCCGGATAAAGCGAGGATCACCGATCTTCCGTCGAAAAAGACGCCTTCGTCGTAATTAAACGGCGTCAGCATTCCGGCTATGGCTACCAAACCAAACCAAATGCCAATGGTTATGCGGAAAGTCCTTGGTTTACCATGAAGCTTTTGGAGAAAAAGCCCGTAAAACGTAGAGAGGGCAATCAGTAGTGCAATATTATGGATAAGGTTAATCAGCATCGCATTTCCGGCATTAAATTTTTAATGGAAGCCAATTTACATAAAATTATTTGTAAATATTCATGCAGCAATGAAGAAATGAACCTTAAATTTGGAGCCTTCTTAACTTTCCTTTCCCAATTCATGCCTGCATTGTATTTCAATGAATTGAGAGAGTCTGGCATCTGAGTGCCGGGTGTGCGATTTCAACCATTCAGTCACAAATTCTTCCAGATCCCCGTAGTCAAAGTCTTCAACATCCAATGAGCCAATCAGCTCTGCCAGTTTGTGCCTCAGGACATCGTGCTCCTTTTTGTGGAGTTCACAATCGGGACAGTCAAACATGACCAACAAATTTTCTTCGCTTGTAAAATGAAAATCAAGGAAGAGATACAATTCCTTAATAAGGCTTTTTCTGAGGCCGGCACTCAGATGGTTGGTGTGCGAATATTGAATTTTGTTCAGGATCTCATAAATCATATCGTGCTCCCTGTCTACCCCCTCAAGCGCTTTTGCCAGCACTTCTTTTCTATCTACCCTACCCATAAATGATTCAACCTTTTTACCGTTACTAATTCAACTTTCTGCTTCACAAAGTTGGTTTATTCCTATTGGGTTACAGGTTTTCTTTGTTTTGTACGTGAGCGTTATGTTTTGGATACATTTATTGATATGGAAATGTGATCTTTTTTAATATTTGTCCGATATTTACAGGCATTCCACCGTGGTTTTTACTTTTTAAATTATTCCAAATTATGTCTTACTGTAAATATGTAGAAACACTTTCAGGCCCTAAAAGGGCGCTTCATAAGAATTACCACGATTATCATTATGGGTTCCCTCTTCATGATGACAATGAGTTGTTTGGTCGTTTAATTATGGAGATTAATCAGGCCGGATTGAGTTGGGAAACCATTTTGAAGAAGGAGGCTTCCTTTCGGAAGGCCTATGATCATTTCGACATCGAAATGATTGCTGCCTACGGCGAGAAGGATCGGGAGCGACTCCTGAACGATGCCGGCATTATCCGCAACAAACTTAAAGTCAATGCGGCCATCGAGAATGCCAGGGCCATTCTGCTGCTGAAAAAAGAATTTGGTTCATTCGAAAAATGGCTGGAACACCATCATCCCATGACCAAAGACGAATGGGTCAAACTTTTTAAAACAACATTTAAGTTCACCGGGGGTGAAATTGTGAATGAGTTTTTAATGAGTATCGGTTATTTGCCGGGCGCACATGATGAAGATTGTATTGTTTTTGATAAAGTACTGAAAAATCAGCCTTTGTGGTCCGTTAAATGACACCGCTTGTCTCTGCTTTTTTGTCGTTCAGCAGACTTTATCCTAAATTGATCAAATGGTCTGACTTTTAGTTCTATTATTCCTTGGCATTGTCTTAAATTGTATTTATATATTATTTACAGTTAATAAGGCTGTGCTATGACAGAAAAGAATGATATGCCTTTTCATAATTGGCATCGACCTTTTTTCTTTTTAATGGTCATTGGGTATGTTTTGTCTTCGTGTGTCAGTCAGCGAGATATGGCGTATCTTCAACATGCCGGTACAGATATTGCCTCTTTTGATGAAGCCCATTTGGAGGATTATTTATTAAAACCGAACGATGATCTCTTCATTCAAATCAGCAGTCTTGACGATGTTTCTTCAAATGTTTTCTCCGGCACCAATGCGCAGCAATCCATGCAGATGGGTGTCATGCAGGCTTATGGCGCTTCTTTGGTCGCTTACACCATCGATAAGGATGGTTTTTTGCATTTGCCTGTTGTGGGAATGTTGTTTGTGCAAGGGAAATCCCTGACTCAGGTCAGTCTTCTGATAGAGGAATCCTTAAAGAATGTTTTAAGTCAACCGGTTGTCACTGTTAAACTGGTCAACAGGTATGTTTCCGTGCTTGGGGAAGTCCGTAGTCCTGGGCATTTTACCTACGCCAAAGAGAAGATGACGATTTTTGATGTGCTTAGTCTGGCCGGTGATGTGACCGTATATGGCAACCGCAAACAGGTGATACTTACTAGGAATGAAGGAGGTGAAAATAGTCGAATCTGCTTGGATCTGACGAAATCGGACATTTTATCTTCAAACTATTACTACATCAGGCCTAATGATATCGTTTATGTCCAGCCCTTGCAAAAACGGTTTTGGGGCCTGAGAGAGTTTCCTTATACGGTTATATTGTCTTCCATTACTACAGCGTTGTTGATCTACAATGTGGTGAATCAATAGAGAAAAGGAATAAGCGTTTCTTTATAAGTGTAAAATATGGTACCCGAAAATCACAGAGTGGTAGCTCCTGAAGAAAGCGATCTTAGGCGACTTTGGGATCTTGTAGTCAGGAATTACAAGGTATTCCTTATCAGCATAAGTGTGGCTTTAGTGGTTGCCTATGCCATTAATAAATATTCAGTGCCTGTTTACCGTATTTCTGCCTCCCTGCTTATTAAAGAAAGTCCGAATAGTGCGCAGAACAACAATATGAATGATTATCTCAATAGCAATATATTCGGGATCAATCAAAATTTTCAAAATGAGCTGTGGGTTTTAAAATCTTCACCCGTTATTGAGGAAACCATAAGAAATCTTGGCTTGTCCATTGGTTATTGTCGAAAAGACGGCTTCCAGCAATTAGAAGCCTATAATGCCGTGCCCTTCGAGGTCATACTTTTGAGAGATTATATTCAGCCTGTTAATGAATGGTTTTATATCACCTTCAGGGATTCCTCCCGTTTTAATTTAAGGGTTGCTTCAAAGCGAGCCACTTTTAGAGTCCCCGATCAATATGGTTACAGCTACCAAAAAGAAAATTGGGAATTTGAGAGAAATGCCCGTTTTGGCGAGCTCATTAAAACAGATGATTTGGCATTTATTCTTAAACCGAACATTGCGCATCTCCGGCATCTGCATACGAATGAGACATATGGATTCATAATATCTGAAGTTACTGCCTTGACAAATAGTTATAAACAGCAGTTGGAATTCAACATTGTTGAGCGGGATGCCACTATTGTGGAAATAGTACTAAGGTCATCGTCGGTCGCCAAGGCACAGGACATTCTGAATGAACTGATGGCTGTTTATTCTCAGCAGAATCTTGAAAGAAAGAATCATATTGCCAACGTTACCATTGGTTATATTGACTCACAACTGGCTGAGATCTCCGATTCCTTAAGTCAGACGGAACAAGACTTACAGCAATTTCGGTCTTCATCGCAATTGCTCAATGTTACTTCACAGTCCAACGAATTATCGGCCCAATACCGGGAGCTTCAAAATCAGAAAGCCGAGCTGCTCACCAATAAGCGGTATTACGACTATCTGGGCGAGTATCTGTCCAACAGTGAGGAGGACTATTCTGAACTGATTTTGCCCTCGTCAATGGGCATACAGGACCAGGTGCTTAATAATCTGATGTCGGAGTTGATCACTGCCCATGCCCAGCGTTCCAATCTTATTCAAAACAGACAGGAAAGAAATCCATTGGTTCAGAGATTGACCATTCAGATTGAGAATTTGCGAGAGACCATTTCTGAAAATGTGTCTGCTGTACGTCGTGCCAGTGAAATGTCCATTGATGAGATGGATAAGCGCATTCAGAGCATTGAATCTGAAATTGCCCGACTGCCCAGAAATGAGCAGCGCTTAGGTGGTATCCAGCGACAGTTTCGACTCAACGATGCCATCTATAATTATCTTTTGGAGAAAAGGGCTGAGGCAAAAATTTCGCAGGCTTCTAATTTACCTGATAACATGGTGATTGAACCGGCAAAGATGGTGGGCACAGGCCCGTTTTTTCCCAACAGACGGAAAAATTACCTGTTTGCCTTTGTATTAGGTTTTGCCATTCCTTTCGGAACATTGCTGTTAAAAAACATTTTGAATAATAAACTGGAGGCGAAGGATAATTTGGCGCATTTAACGGATGCGCCGTTATTAGGTAAGATTTTGCATCACGTAAGAAGCAGCAACAACGTTATGTCGGGTTTTCCCAAATCTGATACTGCCGAAAGCTACCGGGCTTTGCGCACAAATATTGAATTTTATTTCAGAGATCTTTCCCGGAAATCTATTCTGGTCACTTCCAGTGTGGAAGGGGAAGGAAAGACTTTTACGGCACTGAATCTGGCCGTTTGTTATGCCCAGTTAAACCGTAAAACCATCTTGGTAAATGTCGACTTGCGCAAGTCCACACAGTACTTTCCCAAAGATGAGAAGCCGGTGCCTGGACTGAGCAACTACTTAAGTGGACAAGCGGATATGGATGCGGTTATTAGCACTTCTTTGCAGGTAAATCTGGATTATATACCATCCGGATCACTGCCGCCCAATCCTGTAGAGCTGATTGCTCAGGGAAATATTCATGAATTGATTCAGCGGCTAAAGGAAAGTTATGATTGTGTAATTCTGGATTCAACGCCTTTGGCGCAGGTCAGTGATGCTTATTTATACATCAATGATGTGGACATTGTATTGGTCGTGGCCCGCTTTAATTATACTTTAAAAAAGATGTTTGCGATGGTTATGGAGGAGTTAAAGCAGAAAGGTGTTGGCAATACCTGTGTTGTGTTGAATGATAGTCGTTTGAACAGCGACCAATATGGTTATGGATATAACAAAAGAAGGGTGAGAGGGCTTAAGGATTTTCGAAATTGGTGGACCAGAATAAAGAATATATTCAGATAAGTGGATGCGCATGACGGAGCAGGTGGTAGTTGGTTTTTTGTATTGATTTATAGTTGGTTATGTGACTGACCGGGCGAAGCCGTTTCTGAACTTAATAAAGACGGATGCAAGCTAAAGAGAAACTGTTTGTTTTTGTTTTGTTGTCATTAAACTTTCTGCAATGGTTTTCCATCGTGGAGTCGGAATATGGATTGCCTCAAATGATCAAGTACCTTTTTTCTGTTTTTGCGCTGGGCGCGATGATTTATTACCGGTGGACCAATCCATCCCGACCCTTTGAAACCAAAACGTATGATCCGGTTATTGTCTTTTTTGTGGTTTGGTCGGTTTATTTGCTGGTTGAAGCATCATTCGGTTTTAATGATGTTTTTTACATTCAGCGGGTGCTGGGCCAGCGCTATTTTTACTTGCCTTACCTCTTACCTTTAATCCTCTTGTACACGCGGTTCGATTTGGCGTTTTTTGCTTATTTTTTGAAAACAGCTTCCGTTTTAATCGGGGTTTCTATTGTTATTCAGTTTTACGTTATGGGCTTTAGCATGGGGGGCGGGATGTATGAGCCCCTGCATCGGATTGGACTTTTTGATATTGGAAGTGGCCTGGTATTGCTGACTGTGCATTTTTTGAGTAAAAAAGTAAGTGCTTATATGATTGTTTTTTATTTTCTTATTTCCATTTTTTTATTTGCACATTTTGGTCGAAGAGGCTTGTTTTTGGAATCGGTGTTGCTCCTTATAGCTATGATAAGCATTCGCTTGAAGAGTTCTTTGTTGGTGGTCAGAGAGCGGATGACCCTCTATTTTTATATTTTTCTTTTCGGATTATTTGTCTTTGTTTTATTCGAACCGGTGATTAGCTCCACTTTTATTTTTCAGAGAGGCTTTGATGAAAGTGCTATTCAGGCATCCAGAGGCAGGGTGTTTGATGATTTTTTTGACGACTTTGTGGGAACTGGCGATTGGGTTTTTGGTCGGGGGCTGGATGGACACGTCTTACGGACGATTGCTCTGGATGAAACTGAGCAGCTAATTGAAAACGGGTTTTTGACCATTCTCTTAAAGGGCGGTTTGCTTTACCTGGTGCCCATGTTGCTAATTATGTTAAAGGCTGCTTATCTTGGCTTTTATAAAAGCAACAATGATTTGGCCAAAGGTCTGGCCGCTTTGGTTCTGCTTCATATCATGTCTATGATGTTGTTTGGATTGCCTGATTATTCGGCCCATTATGTGATGGTATGGGTGGCTGTTTCTGGTTGTTTGTCGGCAATGGTCCGGCAGCCTGATAACCACCAGGTCACTTTAATGATGAATGCATAAAATGAAGATGTCCAATATTGGTAATTCTCTGGCAAATGTCTGTGATAATTTAAGCCGAAAATGCTTGTCTTTTTTCGTCACATTATTGATGAAGGTGAACATGACCATCCGGGGAGTTGAATACGGCAGGCATCTTCGATTTTATGGCTTTGCAAAGTTTAAGCGGGCCAATAAGGGTTTGATTAACGTGGGATCTCATTGCATTTTTAACTCTTCACACACCTCCAATTTGATTGGTGTTAATCGCCCCTGTCTTTTTTCGGCACTGCTGCCTGATAGTCGGCTGGTAATAGGTCATCATTGCGGATTTAGCGGTACAGTTATCGGTTGTTTTGTTCGAATCACACTGGGCAATCATGTGAAATGTGGTGCCAATACGCTGATTACCGACTCTGATTGGCACTTGGAGGATGCCCGAACGGGTAAGCCCCAACCAATAGTTATTGAGGACAATGTTTGGCTGGGGGTCAACGTGACTGTTCTCAAAGGGGTTCGGATAGGCGCCAATTCAGTCATTGGTGCCCATAGTCTGGTCGTTAAAGATATTCCTGCCAATGTGATTGCGGCGGGTAATCCTTGTAAGGTGATAAAAGCATTATAGCAATGTGCGGAAGGTCCATTCTCTTTTTTTTTAATGGTAAATATCCCGATGGCATGGCCATGAGCAACCGTATTCATCTTTATGGTAAATGTCTCCATGCTGCCGGATTTCAGGTCTCCGTGGTTGTGCCTGGTGAAAATAGAGTGGGAGAGCAAAGGTGGCATGAAGAGGTGCCTTACAGCGTTATAAAGAATCCCCTTGTTTTTCGTAATTATTTGCTCCGGCAAATAAATGGCTTTTGGGCCGCTTTGGTCTATGCCAGGCATTGTTTCGTTTTAGCTAAAAAGCACGCGGTGATCTTTATTTGCGGACTGGGATGGTTTGCTGCTTGGCTGGCGTGTTTGGGGGGGGCAGGCAGGGGGAGCGCGCATGGG
>NZ_BAZW01000073.1 GCF_000974365.1 Geofilum rubicundum JCM 15548 | reverse complement strand
TTCTAAGAATCCGTTTCCTAAGCAATAATCATTGGTGGTGAGGTTGTTTTCAGTTATCCACATGAAGGTCTGCCCTTCCACATATCCGTCGGATGCCGTCCTATCTTTCCGTGGACAGGTCTTTGATGATGCAAAGATTTTCTGCTTTCTTTCCTTCATGTTGGTAACTTTCATTGACTACTCACTCATTAAGGTTCAGCCCTTCCCACCTTGAGGAGTTTAGTGGTACTATGGCCTCTGCTGACTTCTCATGGCAAGTTTTACTCCGTGTTTCATACTCCGTTTCCACACGTCCATGAGACCTCCCGTGGTAAGATAAATAACCTTCATCCCATGTCCCCGCCACATTTACACTTCGGTGTCCGCATAATCTTTGGACTTTGACTTGTTTGGCAGTCTCATCCCACCGATTGTGCCTAATGTGATTCGTGTTCCTCGGGGCAGGACTTTGCCTGTAGGCTTCCTTCAGATTCCACCTCGCGATGGACACCCTTGCCCTTGGCTAATGGTTGGCGATTATGAACCCCCATAGTGGACTTGCACCACCAAGTTATTTACCATGCACGGCACACCAAAAAGAGCACTCCAGACAAAATGCTGTATTGCGCTTTAATACCCAGGAAGGGTATATCGTGTTTAAGCCTGAGGAAATTGCTTATCTGGAGGCCGATCAGGTCTACACCATCATCCGGACCATTGATAGCCGCTTGCACCACGTGACTGTCAATATTGGGAAAATTGAGGCCATGTTGGAGAGAATTGTTTCGTGAGGGTTTCCCGGTCTGGTGTTGTAAATTCAAGGTTAATTTCTGAAATATCACGAAAAAGGCGTTGTTGTACCCTTCGTTGGAATGGGACCGCGCACCAGGTTAAATTGAGCAAGAGTGGTATGGAACGGTTAAATGTATTATTCAGTAAGGAGTGATATTTTAATTTGCTGATTACTCAAACAAACTGCCTACGTGTGAAAAAAAAATTGCAGACCCCCTGGTTTCTTTCATTGCTCATTAGTATCCCCATTTTTATATTAATAGTGGTTTTGCTTCCAATTGATTTTTCCCGTTATCGATTTGAGTTGGATCACCGAATTGTCTCAAACCTTTGGGATTCCGACAGGATTATTTATGCCGATCTCAACAAAAGTGGCTATAGTGAGTTTCTTCATCTCAAGAATGACCGTCTTTCCGGCTCAGCTTCCATTGTAATTCATAGTGGTACCGGTCATTTGCTGGGACAGGTGAACCTTTGGGGTCGTATCTCACCATTTGCGTCTAACCTGGCCACCGGTAATCTTTTCAATGATGGCTATGATGATTTGGCTGTGACTACCTTAAGCAATGATTCTTTGTATTTAAACCTCGTAAATCTATCTAAAATTAAGGGCGAGCATCATATCCGATACCACAACACACGCGTTTTCCTTGACAAAATAAGATTAAACCGCAACAACGGTTATGATTACACATACGGAATCTTCACGAGTGACACAGATGGAGATGGTATAGATGAAGTTTACGTATCTATCTTTGCGGGTTTCTCTCAGTCTCCCAGAAAGTTATATAAGTACTGTCCGGCTTCTAATTCCCTGCTCAAATCCAATACGGACGGCAACTGTTTATCCGGGCACTTGGTTTTCAGGGACATTAATGGAGACGGGAGAAAAGAAATCTTTGGCAATAGTTCTGCGCCCTATAACATTTCTGATACAACAGGATTTAGCTTTCACGATCAGAATTCATACGTCATGGCCTTTAACAATGACCTGAGTTTTCTCTTCAAGCCAATTGCGGTGCAGGGAGGTTACACCGCTACTGGAGTGCAAGTTTTGGAGAATGGAGGTGACGGCATTATTGCTGTGTTGAATAGTTCGCAGACAACCCGCTTTAAGAACCAGACGCTGCGCTTGTACAACCATCGGGGAAAACTATTGCGTTCACTTGAATTACCTCCTTCGGGCCAGGGCAACAGGTATCGCTTGGATCTAATGGCAAATGATTCATTGATTCATCTTGAAGACAGATTTGAAGGTAGGGTTTTCTATTACACGCAAAACCTTGAACTGGCAATGGTTGAGAAAGTTCCTGTACACGAGTTCAATTCGATGGAGCTCGATTTAAACATGCCTGAGGGCATGGTTAAATTATATTACAACGCTCCCAACGGTAAATATGTGATTAAAATGCCCGACCACCAATTTTATCCCATTCATGGGATACCGTCATTTAGTCAGGTTATCTGGGGACTTACTCCAAAACTTGCGGGGAAGGACAAGATAGCAGCTATTTCTATTTTTACTGATGATAGCCTGTATCTTATTCAAACGCATCCAAACCCCTATTATTTTCTCAAAGTTCCCTTCTGGATGTTGGTGTTTGCTGTTGTAAATTTGTTCGGATACTTTATTTTGAACCTTCAGGCAAAGGTTGTAGCCAAACGATTTGAAGAAAGAGAGCGATTGCACAACCTTCAACTGGCATCAGCTTATAATCAATTAGATCCACATTTCACATTCAATGTGCTCAATGCTATTGGGGGTTCAATACTGGAAGGCAGGAAAGAGGAAGCGTATGAGTATTTTACCAATTTGGCAGACCTCATTCGCTTAACGCTTAACAATACGGTGCAATCATCCCGAAGTCTGGATGATGAGATCAATTTTGTTCAAAAGTACCTGGAGATTGAACATTTTCGATTTGGGGATCGCCTGAACTATGAGCTAACAGTTGACAATAAAGTGGATGGCTCAATTGAGGTACCCAAAATGATGATCCAGATATTTGTGGAAAATGCGATAAAACATGGACTTTCCAAAAAACGAGAAGGCGGAAAGGTGAGCATTTCAATTACCGGATCTGGGACGTCGCCGTTAATAGTTATTGAGGATAACGGCATTGGGCGGGCTGCAGCTCAGAAGGTGCAATCGCAATCGTTGGGAAAAGGATTGAAAATAATGGAGGAATATATTCTGCTATTTAACCAACAAAAGGGTACAAGAATTCATTTTGTGGTAAACGATCTGTATGACAATAATCAAAACGCTGCAGGAACAAGGGTTGTCATTCAGGTTAAATAAGCCAGACATTCAATCCTCAGACTATCCGCAATTCGAAAATTTAAAGCCCCCTATCCTACTCCCCCATATTTTGCGCAGCCTATTAAATTGAAAAATCATAACTTTAAAGCCGATATGGAAAAATTCACCGGCATTATACAACGCGTTACCTATCACAACCAGGAAAATGGTTGGACCGTGCTCAAAGTGAGTCCGATGGACCGGCCGCATGAGTTAAAGACCGTAACGGTGCATCAGGCCAATGTGTTTGCCGGCGCCACCATGGAATTTGAGGGAGAATGGACGCATCATGCCAAATATGGTGAACAGTTCAAGTCACACAAGACCTTTGAAGTGAAGCCGGCGAGTGCCTCCGCCTTGGAAAAATACATTGGTTCCGGTTTGATTTATGGCGTGGGTCCCAAAATCGCCAAACGCATTGTGAAGCACTTCGGCAAAGAAACGCTGGAGGTATTTGAAGCGGACATCGAACGTTTGAAAGAAGTCACCGGCATAGCACAGGCCAAGCTCGACCAGATTAAATCATCCTGGACCGAGCACCGGGAAATCAGAAACGTCATGCTCTTTCTGCAGGAATACGGGGTGAGCACCCTGTTTGCCGTCAAAATATTCAAGACCTATGGCAACGAGGCCATCAAAATAGTGCAGGACAATCCCTATCAATTGTCGAAGGACATTTATGGCATTGGCTTCTTTTCGGCCGACAAAATAGCCTTGAGCATGGGCCTTGAAAAAGACAGTCCCAAACGCCTGCGGGCAGCCATCAGTCACGTGTTAGCCGCCAGCAGGGAACAGGGACATTGCTATTTGGAACTGGAGCAAATACTGACCGATGTAAAAACGCTGCTGGATGCCGATTACGCCGATCTGGTGGTTACCAACATCCACCTGATGGAAGCGGAAAATGATTTGAAAGTCCGTTTGAAAACAGACAAGAAGCCGGATATTAAATGCTATTATTCCAAATCACTCTATTACGACGAGTTACACACAGCAGAAATGGTCCAGTCCTTTTTAGAAAAGACCGTCCATGTAGATGCCCTAAGAGTCAAAAAATGGTTGAATCTTTATAATCAGCAGCAGGAATTTCCCTTGAGTGAGGAGCAATTCGATGCCGTATTGGGCGCTTGTCAACAAAGCTTTTCCATTTTAACAGGCGGCCCCGGTTGTGGCAAAACCACAACCACCAAAGCGCTGGTCAAATTGCTTTTGGCCATGAACAAACGCATCACCCTGGCTGCCCCTACGGGCAGGGCAGCCCAGCGCATGAGCGAAGTCATTGGCAGAGATGCCCAAACCATTCATCGCCTATTGGTCTGGCAACCGCATACGGGACAGTTTAAAAAGAATCAGGAGGATCCCTTAGACACGGACTTTGTGATTATTGACGAATGCTCCATGTTGGATATTTCCATATCGGCATCGTTGCTAAAAGCCATCCCCAAAACCGCTCAGGTATTATTTATTGGCGACCCCAACCAGTTACCCTCTGTAGGGGCCGGAAATGTACTAAAAGACCTGATCGAAAGTACCCGGGTTCCCTGCATTCATCTCAGAAAGGTGTTCCGACAGGCACAAGAAAGCGACATCATCAAATTTGCCCACCAAATCATTCAGCGACAAATACCCAAAATAGAATCCCCCGTCAACACCCCTGGTATTTGGGAAGAAAAGACCGATTGTCTCTTCATCGATTCAGAAGAAGCCACCAAGGAACAAATGCTTTTTATTAAGAAGATCACCGAGTCGATGCGCTACGTCATTCAAAACACGGGCGTCGCCTATGTCCGTGAAAAAGCACCGGACGGTGCCACCGACAGCTACAAAACGGTGACCCAGAAAGAGGATATTTTTATTGAAAACACCACGGAATCCGAGATTGAAGAAATCAGAAAAACCGGCGTTCGTTCCTATGTTTTTAATGTGCCCAATGACTACCTGCACGCAGATATTCAAACCTTACTTAAATCGGAGAATCACGCCACCGCCCTAAAAAACATCATTCAAGGCATTCATCCCTGGTCGAGCCTGAATTACGGCTTTGTAGCTTCCGAAATGGTTGTCCGACTCTATTCAAAAACCATAAAAGAACGACTGGGCCCCCAAATGGAAGTGCAGATTTTAAGTCCCATGACCGTAGGGAGTATGGGTACGCGCAACCTCAATCTACTGGTGCAAAACACCTTTAACCCCCAGGATACCAACAAAGCCCAAATGCAGTTTGGTGAACGTATTTTCCGCCTGGGCGACCGCGTTATTCAGCGCAGAAACAACTACGACCTGGAAGTCTTCAATGGCGATATCGGTCGCCTGTCAGCCATTGACAATCAAACCATGACCCTGGAAGTCACCTACCAGTCGGGCCCCCTAACCAGACAAGTCCATTACGAGAAACAAGACATCATAGACCTGGATTTGGCCTATGCCATCACCATTCACAAATCACAGGGCAGTGAATTCGATGTGGTCATCATTCCGGTGGTCCTGCAGCACTTCAACATGCTCTATCAAAACCTCATCTACACCGCCTTAACCCGCGCCAAAAAGATGGCCATCTTTGTCGGCACCCGAAAAGCCCTTGGCATAGCCGTGCGTAACATTGACAACCGCTCCAGAAAAACCATGCTCAAAACCCTGATTCAGGAATAATAACCCAGACTTTAGCTCATTGGAATTTGTGGTGGTGAAAAATATTTTTACATTTAAAACAAAAATAGGTCACATGAAAAGAATTTATAAAGTAAGCATTTGGGCCATAGCCCTACTTCTGTTGGTGATGGGTAGTATGGTCTATATTATGACGAACCAATTTGGGAAAATGGATGCTTTGGAAAATCGTCATGCTAAATTCTCAGAGTTGACCTATTATTCCACAGAGCGCAATGAATTTATAAGTCCGGAAAAACTAATCTTTAACCCTGAACAAACCACCGGCGGCGATCCGGGCTTTGCCCGGTTCTTTAAAACCTCTCCCAACGCACCACAATTTCCACTGCCCAAGCAGATGCTTTCCAAAAATGATTTTTCGGAAACACCTTCTGAATATGCCGTTTATTGGTTGGGTCACTCCACCGTCCTACTTGAGTTGGATGGAAAGCGCATCTTATTCGATCCGGTATTCGAAAATGCAGGGCCCCTTCCCATCATTACCAGAAGATATGATGTATCTCCCTTAAACGAGAAGATCTGCCGGAGATCGACCTTGTCATCATTACACACGACCACTACGACCATTTGGAAACGGCCACCATCAAGTTTTTGGCCGACAGAGAAATACAATTCATTGCGCCGCTTGGCGTAGGTGCCAGACTGGAGGGATGGGGTGTTCCAAAGGACCATATCACCGAATTGGGATGGGAGCAGCCAACCACCTATGGCTCCATAACCATAACCGCTCTCCCTGGCATCCATTACTCCGGAAGGAGTCATAACGATCGAAACCAGACCCTGTGGGCCTCCTATGCTGTAAGGGGAGCAGAAAAAAACATCTTTTCCAGTGGAGATACCGGCTACGGCCGGCATCTCAAAGAAATTGGAGAGAAATATGGACCATTTGACATGGCCTTTGTGGAAATAGATGGTTGGAACAAAGGCTGGCCTTTGACCCACCTGTTTCCACACGAGGCCATTCAATTATGTCAGGACATTGGTACAGAGCATATGCTTCCCACCCATTGGGGAGTCTTTGATTTAGCCTTACACCCCTGGGATGAATCCATTCAAATGGTGGCAAGTGAGGCAGCAGCCAACAACATTCAACTGGTTACGCCCATCATGGGTGAAAAAGTAATCCCAGGCGTAGATCCGACCAATAATTGGTGGGAAATTAAGGCAACTACCCGATAAACCGGATCCCTTTATGGTAATCCTGCAATGACTTCACCGCATAATTACCATTCAAACGCTCTTTAATGCCCACCGTGGCAGCTTTAGCAGCCGCTGTAGTCGTAATGTAAAGCACATTGTGTTTGATGGCATTTTTTCGGATATAGGAATCGTCAAATTCACTCTGCTTTCCGGCCGGTGTATTAACGACCAGCTGAATCTCCCTATTCACCAGCATGTCCACAATGTTGGGGCGACCTTCATGGACTTTCAGCACCTCTTTGGCTTCAATTCCATTTTCAGCCAGAAACGCTTTGGTCCCTTTGGTGGCAATGATGCCAAAACCCATATCGACAAAACTCTGCGCCACTTCCACTATTTTATCCTTATCCCGGTCGGCAATCGTGATCAACACATTCCCTTCAACCGGCAACCTAAGCTTAGTCGCTTCCTGAGATTTAAAGAAAGCCAGTCCAAACGAGTCGGCCATGCCCAACACCTCACCTGTCGACCGCATCTCCGGTCCCAGAACCGGATCCACATCCGGGAACATATTGAAGGGAAATACCGCCTCCTTTACACCAAAATGAGCAAATTCAGGCTTCTTCAGGTTAAAATCACTCAGTTTTTTTCCAAGCATGATCTCCGTGGCAATTTTGGCCATGGGGATATTACAAATCTTGGAGACCAAAGGAACCGTGCGCGAAGCGCGCGGATTCGCCTCCAGAATATACACCTCGCCATCGTAAATGGCATATTGAATATTCATCAAACCCACCACCTTCATCTCAATGGCAATGCGCCGTGTATATTCCTCGATGGTTTTGATCTGCTCTTCCGTAATGGCCACCGGCGGAATAACGCAGGCCGAGTCGCCCGAGTGAATCCCGGCATACTCAATGTGCTGCATCACGGCAGGCACAAAGGCATCGGTTCCATCCGCAATGGCATCCGCTTCAGACTCAATGGCGTCTTCTAAAAATTTATCAATCAACAAGGGCCGGTCGGGCGATACTTCCGCAGAAGCCGCCTTCACATATTGCCGTAACATCGCTTCATCCAGCACTATTTTCATGCCGCGTCCACCCAACACATACGAAGGGCGCACCATCAGCGGATAGCCAATGCGGGCAGCGATTTCAATGGCCTGCTCCTCCGTGCTGGCCATACCGGAAGGCGGTTGAGGAATATTCAGTTTCTCCATGATCTTCCGAAACTGATCCCTGTCCTCCGCCAGATCAATGGTTTCAGGAGAAGTCCCGATGATATTCACCCCATTGGCCTGCAATTCATCGGCTATGTTCAATGGGGTCTGACCGCCAAACTGACAAATCACCCCATAGGGTTTTTCCTTTTCATAAATACTGAGCACATCCTCTACCGTCAGCGGTTCGAAATACAGTTTTCCGGACGTGTCGTAATCGGTGGAGACCGTCTCCGGATTACAGTTCACCATAATGGAATCAAAACCCGCATCGCGAATGGAAAAAGCCGCATGCACACAGCAATAATCAAACTCAATACCTTGTCCAATACGGTTGGGACCACCGCCCAGCACCATAATTTTCTTCGTATCGGCTACCTTCACCTGGTTGGGGGCATTGTAAGTGGAGTAATAATAAGCCGCATCTGCCACGCCACTAACCGGCACAGCCTCCCATGCCTCATCGAGTCCCAGTTTAAGGCGGCGCTGACGAATCTCCTTTTCGGGAATGCTCAGCAATTGCGCCAGGTACTTATCCGCAAAGCCATCCTTTTTAGCCTGTATAAACAAATCGTCAGGCAAGGGACGATTCTTGTAAGTCAGTATCTCTTCCTCCAGTTCAACCAACTCCTTCATCTGCTCAATGAACCAGGCTTTAATATCGGTTTTATCATGCAGTTGTTCCACCGTAGCGCCTTTGCGCAAGGCTTCATACATCACATACTGGCGTTCACTGGTCGCATAAGTGAGCTTCTCCATCAACTGTTCCAGTGAAAGGGTGTTGAAGTCCTTGGCGAAACCGAGACCGTAGCGTCCGGTTTCCAGTGAACGAATGGCCTTTTGAAAAGCCTCCTTGTAGTTCTTGCCAATACTCATGACCTCACCCACCGCCTGCATTTGCGTACCCAGCTTATCGTTCAGTCCCTCAAATTTCTCAAAAGCCCACTTGGCAAATTTCACCACCACATAATCGCCATAAGGCTTATATTTTTCCAGCGTACCTTCCTTCCAGTAAGGCAGCTCATCCAGTGTCAGTCCACACGCCAGCAAAGCAGAAATAAGTGCAATGGGGAAACCCGTGGCCTTGGAAGCCAGAGCTGATGAGCGGGAAGTCCGCGGATTGATTTCAATCACCACCACACGTCCCGTATCCGGATCATGCGCAAACTGCACATTGGTTCCACCAATGACGCCCACACTTTCCACAATGCGGTAGGCATATTCCTGCAAACGCATTTGGGTAGCTTCATCAATGGTCAACATGGGTGCCGTACAAAACGAGTCCCCCGTGTGCACGCCCACCGCATCCACATTTTCAATAAAACAAACCGTAATCATCTGGCCGTTGTGGTCACGCACCACTTCCAACTCCAGCTCTTCCCATCCCAAAACAGATTCTTCAATCAGAATCTGTCCAATCATACTGGCAGCTATGCCTCGCGCAGCAATAACCCGCAGTTCCTCCACATTGTAGACCAATCCGCCGCCGGTACCGCCCATGGTATAGGCAGGCCGCACCACAACCGGGTAACCAAGATCTTCAGCGACTTTTTCAGCAGCTTCAACCGTTACAACGGCTTCACTGCGTGCCATCTCTATATTGAGTTCCGCCATGGACTTTTTAAACTCAATACGGTCCTCTCCCTTTTCAATCGCCTTAAGGTTAACCCCTATGACCTCCACATTGTATTTTTCCAGAATGCCTTTATTGGCCAGATCCAGTGAAAGATTCAGCGCCGTTTGTCCACCCAGGTTGGGCAAAAGCGCATCGGGACGTTCCTTTTTAATGATTTCTGTAACCGCATATTCATTGAGTGGCTCAATATAGGTATAGTCAGCCATTTCAGGGTCTGTCATAATTGTAGCAGGATTGGAGTTAACCAGCACAATTTCATACCCCAATAAGCGCAGGGCTTTACAAGCCTGTGTTCCAGAATAATCAAATTCGCAGGCCTGTCCAATTACAATGGGTCCTGAACCAATGATAAGAATCTTGTGAATGTCGTCCCGTTTTGGCATTTTAATGAAGTTTTAACTGTTTAATAAAGGATCTCATGAAGCGGAAAATGATTTAAATCATAGAATTTTTCACTCCAAAACGGATACAATATTAATAAAATCCGGCGAAAAATAACAATCTGAAAGTATGTTTCGTGGATTATTTGCATAAGGCACTGACCAACAAGCGCTTTGTCAAATTTTAAAAAGTGATCTAAAGGAGATGAGTAGTAATAAATAATACATTGTTAAGCTTCGGCAATCGGGTCCAACGCAATAGCAGAAAAAAATAAAAAAGTGCTCGGTTTTTAAAGACCAATACATCACATTTTAATTTTTAACCTCTTCCGGTTTTATAATATTGTTCATGATAGCATAAACAGTTAATCCGGCAATGGTTTTAATACCCAGTTTATCGGTTATATTTTTACGGTGTGAAATTACAGTATTTGTACTGATGTATAGCTTGTCCGCGATTTCCTTGTTTGAACATCCATGGGCCACAGCTTTTAGCACATCGATTTCCCTTTCGCTCAATTGCTCCTTAATATTACATGAACTGGTTGTTTCCGGTTCATAAAAGAACTCCTGAAACCGTTCAACCATTTCCTTTTGGTTTTCAATGTTCAGGGCGAAATTGGCACAGGGACAATTTTCAATGGGATCGTTCCCGATGAGCAATATTTTACCGCACGGACAAAGTTTGCCTATTTCGTTTAGGTTAATATTTCTGGGTTCGGGTAAAATATCGTCGTGGATAACCACGTAATCTGCACCAGGGGTGGTATGCAAGCATTTTTTCGTGCTTTTGAAGCAATTGGTCTCATACAGATCCGGTTCAACCCCAATTGCACTGATTATGGTTTTAATACCAAGTCTGTATAAGAATTGACCGGCTGCAATTACTACTCTTATTTTTACTACATCATTCTGTTCCACAGGCTTCAAGGATTTTTTGTTCAAGGAGCTTTACTTTGGGTATTAAAACTTTTTCTTCAATCCTTGCATGGTCTTCCAAATCGGCTTCCAATCGGAACAATTCCGTCAAAAGTTTTTGGCAAAGCGCCTTGCAAAACACTGGTGGCAAATGCCGCATGATCAGGTTTTTCAAGTCGCCCAGCTTTAATTCCACATTGTCGTGACTTCTTTCATAAGCTTCAATGGGTTCCTTTTTTATTCGCTCAACCAATTCAACCGGCATGATTTTTTCTTCCAAAGAGCGCTCTAAAGAAATAATATACGGAAATACATTCTCCTCTTCTTTCTCCAGATGATTTTGAAGTTCTGTTTTATACTCTTTAAAAAAATCGTTGAGAAGCTGAATGTTTTTTACGTTTTTCTCCAAGACGTTTTTCTCCATTTTGTCAATATAGCCTTCAATCTCGGGGACTTTTGTTTTCAGATAATAGGTATGCGTATTGCAGAGGTACTGGATGATCAGTTGTGCACTGAAATTTTGCAATTGCTTTTTCGGAAAATATGCCTGGTTATGATAGGAATTTACAATTTCCAGAAAAAACCAAACATTAATAGAATGGTATTCGCATACTTCCGAAACTGTTTTGCCCCCAAAACCATAATCAATGCCAAACCTTCCGATTATCGGGATAAGTCGATAATCCATGTGAATGACATCGGCCATTTTCGTATGGGCTGTAAAAGGTAAATTCTTGTTCATTACATATATGTTGGATTCCATACTAAACAATCAAAGCCGCATTTAAAACAATCATACCCAATACTATAGGCCAAATATAGGATATGGCACCTTGAACAATACGCGTTTGACTATGATTCATCAGAAGTTGATATTTCATTTTGCAAGCTGTTGCCAGATGTTGACATCATATAACAAATGTACAGGTTTGCCATATTCTGTAAAATCCCAATATGTTATGATTTGCATTTTCCTATTCGTTTTTTCGGCACACTTTCAGCGCTTCAATAAAGTGAATTAACCCAAAAATCACATGCCTGAACAAACCGACAGGTTTAAAATATTTGGAAAATTAGTATGCTTCCAAAGGGTTAAAGGGCACATTTCATTACTCAACCCCCGGCACTCATTACTTTTTATTAATCAATAATAATGAGTGCCAAGGGTTTTGGCATCGCAAAAGAATTCACAAATACACCATTTATTGCTGTTTTTCAATATTTTAATTTCCTCCCTGCAGATCACTTCCAAAACCAATAGTCACACTGCCATAAGCCCAAATTTCATGATTAATAACGATTGCCGGGCAACTTCCTTCCTTCTAATTTTGACCCGGAATATATAATTCAACTTTTGTAATGATTTTAGATAAAAATATGAGGTACCGCATTTTGCTATTCTTACTTGTCGTTTTTCAGGCCACCTTTTCGCAAAGCGTAAACATTACCCTTTACGATCGCGGCAATAATGCCCCTCTGCCTTTTGCCAACCTGTGCTTCGAGGAAATTACAACCGGAAAAAAATATTACCGGACAAGCTCAGAAAACGGTATTGCTGATAACCCCATAGAAAATCGGGCTTTAATAGCCATTTCATTTGTTGGTTACAAAACCATAACGGATACTGTGCAACCGGGTGTATCGAAGACCTACTTAATGGAACAGGACCTTTTCAATATGGAACAGGTGGTGGTTACCGGCACACGCACACCCAAAAGGCTTGCCGATGTGCCTGTACAAACCACTGTTATTACCGAAGCGGACATCCAAAAGGCGGGCGCAGTTTCGCCTATGGAAATACTTCAGGACAATATCCCCGGATTGGTTAGTTCGTCAAATGCCATGGGAAACAACATGAGAATCAGGGGACTAAACTCAAGATACATTCTGTTCCTGGTTGATGGTGAACGATTGGTTTCTGAAGGTGCGGGTGGGAATATCAATCTCGATCAGATCGACTTTAATACCGTTGAACGCATTGAAGTGGTAAATGGCGCTGCCTCAGCCCTGTATGGTTCCAATGCCGTGGGGGCCGTAATCAATATCATCACCAAAAAACCGGTGCACAGGTTTGAAGGGGGTATCAGCACCAGCCTGCAAAGCCATAATACGAATAAGGCACAGTTGAACTTTGGCAGCAACCTGGCTAAAACCACTTTGTCGGCATCCATTTTCCGAAACCGTACCGATGGGTACGACCTACCCGAAGGTGCAATGTCGAAACCCCATACCGATTACGGAACAGATATGAAAATAAGCTATAAGCCCTCACCAAATGTTTCTATAGACCTGAATAACCGTCTTTTTCAGCATGAGTTGTTCAACTTTCCGGAATCGATGAACGCAGTGCATCGGTTGGAAAGAAAAGTTACACTTGGCGGAAATACTTCCGTTTCATCAGCAAATGCAAGGAACAACCTGAGCGCCAGCATCAACTTTGACAAGTTTTATAAGTACGATGTGATGGAGCGGAAAGACGACCAGCTGGAAAAGCAAAACGATATAACCTACATTTCCAGCCGCATGGTAAATACCTATTCTTCCGAAGAAAGATGGGAAGCTGTTGCGGGAATTGAATACAATTATGAAGAAATATCAACGGATAGTTCCAAAATACTGGGGCCCGACCCCGCGGTGAAGCGCGTAGGTGATGGCAATATTTTTGCACAATATCAATATAGCTTTATAGAAGGATTTGAGGGTATATTGGGAGGAAGGTTTACCTACAACGAACAATTCGGCACTGCACTCTCGCCCAAACTCTCCCTCATGTTCAAAACCGGAAAGTTTGTATTGCGCGGTGGTATAGGAACAGCTTTCAGGGCACCGTCATTGCAGGAGTTGTTTTATAATTTCAACCACAACGGTTCGTTTTGGGTTTACGGGAACCCCAATCTTATTCCCGAGAAGGGCTTGTATAATTCTTTATCCGTTGAATACACCAGAGGCTCACTGAATGCTTCCCTATCAGGGTATCTTAACCAGATAAGGGACAAAATCACTTCCTACCGTGTAATAAGCCTTTGGGACAGCCCGACCGGTATTATACCAATGTGAGCAGTTCTACCCTTCAGGGAATCGATTTCAACATATCGTATGTCTTACTCCGGCAATTGGTTTTGAAAAGCACCTATAGCTATTGCGATGCACGCGACAACAGCACCGGACTGCAACTGACCAGCAATGTAAAACACAGCGCCACCTTTGCCCTAACATGGAATGGGAAAGTCGTGCAAAGCCCATTTTCCCTTCAGTTTACAGGGCGTTTGACCTCACCCATCCTTAATGAATATATGGAAACCGATGAAGAGGGTATTGACCGGACTATCAGCAACTCATCAAAATCATATAATATTTGGAAAGCAACTTTTATAAAACCGTTCAGGATAAATGCTCACTTATTGGAGTTCACCTTCAAATGCGATAACATATTCAATTTCAGCGATGTATATTTCACTAATCCCGGCAGGCAATACCTGGCTGGCTTACGCTATAAATTCAGATAAATTTTAAAATGTAATTAAATGAAAAAGACAATTTACCTTTTCGGATTATCCCTGATTACCTTGATTTCATGTACCAAAGAGGATGACCCAAAGCCAAAAACGGGCGAAACAAAAACAGTTAACATTGACGCAACTTCTAAAACCACCTGGCATTATTACTCTTTTTCGGAAGAAAGAATCATTGGTTCAGGCGAAGAAGATTCAACATCGAATGCGGCCTGGTTTGCCAGGGATGACTGGGACATTGCAGTTCAGCGCTATTTCATACGAACAAACAGTGGCGCTGCAACTTCCATAGGTTCAAAAGGCGGCGTTTTCACCTGCGATGAAAGCATCACCTTCGCTTCTCTTGAAACAGTACCCGCAGGCGCTGTTTTTGAAACAGATAAGGCCATTACAAAAAGAAGTCATGGCAAGACCTATGAAATTATACTTTCAACTTCACAGGTTATCCAGTTCAAGGCCAATGCCGATGGCAGCCTGGTAATGCCCCCTGTATATCTCCATTCACCGGTATACATTTATAAAACAGCCAATGGGGAAGATATCTATAAGGTCAATTTTACACAATACACAAATGACGATGGTGTGACCGGACATGTTGGGTTTGAAGTGGCTCAATTGCATTAGAATATTTGTTTTAATCCATCTCCCTGCTTCCGGCAGGGAGATTATTTCATTAAAAATATATCTATGTTCAGATCGAAAAGAGTAATTGGGGTCGTTGCGGTTTGTGTTTTTTTACTTACCTGCTGGTTATTGTATTCCAAATTAATGTCCCCTACCAAAATCGCAGTAGTATCCTTCCCCGGTTTTACCGTTGAGAAAATGATGCGGGCCAATACCAGTAAATGGATAAAAATTGAACCCCTGGAACTGGAAGACCTGAACAAACTTAGCCGTTATCCGCTTGGTCTTATCCGCGGGCACGGGGTGCACATTTCGCCCGAACAGCTCGACCAGATAAGGGAAGCATCCGAACAAGGCACAAGAATTTACATAGCCGATGCCACCAACCCCGAATACAACCTCACCAATTTCGAAGGAAAAGCACTCGATTACATCACCGACCTGATGGAGAATAAAGCTCTGCCAATTTCCGCAGCCTGTTCAATTATACCCGTAGCCAAATCGACAAGAAAAAACTGTTTCTTCAAACTACGGAAG
>NZ_BAZW01000074.1 GCF_000974365.1 Geofilum rubicundum JCM 15548 | reverse complement strand
CCCATCAACCCTTCCTACTCTTCCTACCCTATCATCCCTATCCACCTCTCGACCTAATAATCCCGCTCCGCGGGACTACGCTTCGCTCCGCCTCTCGACCTAACAACCCTATCAACCCCATCAACCCTTCCTACCCTATCTACCCCATCAACCCTTCCTACCCTTCTTCTCCCCCTCCCTCTTCCCGCTCAATAAACTCAGAAGGCGTACATCCATACTGCTCCTTAAAGCACCTGGAGAAATAGGACGGACTGGAAAAACCAACCATATAGATGATCTCGGAAATGGTTCGCTTTTTTTGCATGAGCAGCTGGGCCGCAATTTTCAGACGTTGAACCCGAATAAACTCTTTGGCGGTATAGCCTGTTAAGGCCTTAATTTTCCGATAAGTCTGGTTGGAAGAAAGCGATAAGTGCTCACTCAGTTTCTCCACATCCAGATTGGGATCATCCGTATATTTGTCCACCACAGCCACCGCATTTCGAAGAAACTCTTCATCCAGGGACGACAAAGTAATTTTTTCAGGTTCAAGCAACTCTGAGGCCCGGAATTTTTCCTTGGCCGTACCTCTGGACTCGAGAATATTAAGAAGTTTTAAACGCAGGGTAACCATGTTGAATGGCTTATAGATATAATCCACCGCGCCAATGCGCAGACCTTCTATTTCATCTTCACGCATGGTTTTGGCCGTTAGAAACACCAAAGGGATATGTGACGTTTCCAAATCATTTCGCAAAAGTTTCCCCATCTCAAAGCCATCCATTTCAGGCATCATGATGTCGGAAACAATGATGTCGGGCGTCAGTTTCTGGGCCATTTCAAGACCTTCCTTACCATTGCGGACACTACTGACATTAAACAATTCTGAGAGTCCGTCAGTCACAAAGGAAACCAAATCGCTGTCATCTTCCACCAGCAAAACGGTGGGCCTGTCATCCGTTTCAGGAGCTGCCTCCTCTGGCTCAATGACAGTAAGGACCTTTTCATTAGCTGGCGTTTCCTCGCTTTCGGGCAATTCGACCTCCGGCTTTGGATAATTTTGTTGGGTGACATCCACGAGTGTTCCCAAATCCATCGGCATCCAAAACCGGAAGGTGCTTCCCTGACCGGGTTCACTCTCCACCTCAATAACGCCATGATGCTGCTCTACAAAAGTCTTTGAAAGATACAAGCCAATGCCCCCGGTGCTTTGCGTGCGCTTTTCGTTCACCTGATAAAACCGGTCGAATATCAACTTTTGGTGTTCGGGTTTAATACCAATGCCATTATCATGAATCTCAACAAACAAGACCTTCCTTTTAACCTCCTCATTATAGCTAACACCGGCCTTTATTGAAATGACCCCTTCATGATCAATGTATTTAAAGGCATTGGAAAGCAAATTGTAAAGAATTCTCTCAAACTTATCCCGATCCACCCAGCTAAAATCTCATCCGGCGCATAATCAAGTATCAACTTAATTTTTCCCGCCTGGGCCATGGGCAGAAAAGAGTCATGCATTTCAATCAACAGGGGAACAATGTCGCATTTCTGTAAAAAGAGCTCCATTTTACCTTTTTCCACCTTCCTGAATTCCATGAGTTGGTTGACCAGACGCAACAAACGATGGGTGTTGCGATGAATCAGTTCCAGGGACTTGCGGACAGGCACCGGGAGATCGTCTCGTCCGAGGGACTCGTCGGCCGGACCCAGAATCAAGGTCAGCGGTGTTCTGAACTCATGGGTAATATTGGTAAAGAAATGCACTTTTAGCTCATATAGTTCCTGCTCTTTCTCGTGCTCTACCCGCTCAAGCATCAATTGCCCCTTCTCTTTTATCCGAATGATGGAATACCGCTTAAAGAAATACAACAATCCCAAAAGGAAAACCATATAAAAGGCATAAGCCACCGGCGTTTCCCACCATGGCGGATGAATGGTAATATGTCGAATGGAGGGTTGAGCACTTTCAATGCCATCACTGTTGGTGGCTTTAACCTTTAACACATAGTCGCCATGGGGGACATTGGTATAAGTCGCCGAATTTCTTTGTCCCACATGATTCCACTCCGTATCAAAACCTTCCAGTTTGTAGGAATAGGTGTTTCGTTCCGGACTCTTAAAGTCCATGGCTGAAAATACAAAAGTCAGGATTTTATCCTTGTGCGACAGCGTTACCGTATCGGAATAGGGGACCGTCTTAAGTCCCTCTCCGTGTCCATTTTTGCGCCGCAATTTGGATATACTGGTGTTGGAAATCAGCAAATCGGTGAAGGTTACCAACGGAGGTGTAGTACCAATATCCAAATCCTCCGGATAAAAGGAAATAAAACCGTGGGTCCCGCCCATGAACAGCTTACCATCCACATCTTTAAAGGAGGCGTTGCGCTCCATACCTATGCGCTGATACTCCCGCATCATGTAATCATCCACAATGGTCTCTGTTTCATAATCAAACTTCACCAGTCCCTCATAAAACCCCAAAAACAAATGGGTACTGTCATCTTCCAGAATATTCATAATCAATTCCCCGCTGATGAACGCCAGATCGGGATAGCGCATAAAAGAAACAGACATCTCGCCACTGGCCAGTTCGCTCTCTACTTTCTTATTAAGCCCGGTGTTGGTCCCAATCCATAAAGTACCGGTTTTGTCGATGTGCAGGCAATTTATGATGTTGTCATTAATGGTTTTATCGTTGACCCTTGAATACAAAAAGGTAGAAAACTCCTCAGACACCGGATCGAAGCGATTCAGCCCCCTCTGTGTGGCTATCCACACAATGCCATTTTCGTCCTCCACAATATCGCGTACATTGTTATCGGACAACCCACTGCCGTAGGTCGAATAAGATTTGAAACTTAAGCCGTTTTCCCCAATGGTCACCATGGAAAAACCATTCTGCATGGTACCCAGCCAAACCGTTTGTGGATACTTTTTGGAGGGTATGAGGGCATTTACCTTGTTACCCGGCAGGGCCTGCGGGGTTAACGAATTATAGAATTCATAACGATTGGTTATATTTCTGTCCAGATCGCTTTGCCTGTAAAACAGGAGTCCGGCATCATCCGTCCCTACCAACAAGCCTTTGGGGGTATTTAAAACCGACAATACAGAATTGGATTGAAAGGTCACTCCCCGATAGTTATACCCTGCGTTGGGAATCTCTCCGACAAGGTTGTAGCCCCCGGTTTCTGATTTGCGGTAATGCAGCATTTCGCTGACCGTACCTACCCACAAATTGCGATCGGCATCGCCACCAAAGGATCTGACAGAGCTTTGCATGGCCAGTCCATTGCTATAACTGGAGGTACTGTAGCGCTTAATACCCGTCTTAACAATGGCAGACCGGTCAATTTGTGAACTTCCCACCCATAAAACACCGGTCTGATCCACATACAAAGCGGTTATATTATTTCCGGAAATACTGTAAGGATCACTGATGTCACTTTTAAAACTAAAAAATTGAGCCTCAAGCGGATCTTTGTTTTGCTCAGAGGCTTCGAGTAAGGAAACACCGTCGTTCCAGGTTCCGATCCAAAGATTATCAAACTGGTCGTAATGCAAGCGGTAAGCCACATCCGAAGCCATACTATTGGGTCCATCATGCATGGAATAATGCGTAAAACGCAAACGATCCTTATCAAGATGCGTTTCCATTCTGCTGATGCCACCGCCCCAAGTCCCTATCCACAAAACACCATTATCGGCTTTTACCAATTGCGTAACGGTGTTATTACTGACACCCAGTTGGGGATTTTCACCATTGGTCTGGTAACGCACAAAAGTACGGGAGTCGCGGTTTAAATTCACCAGTCCCTGATAGGTGGCCACCCAAAATTCCTTGTTGTCATCTTCAATAAGATCGCTGATGACATCATTGCCTAAAAAAGACTCTGTTTCTCCGGTTTCCGGATCCAGCTTAAACAATCCATCACTCCAGGTGCCCACCCAGATTTTCTTTCTGGAGTCCTCGTATAAGGACAAAATCCGGCTCTCAAAAGGAAATTCGATGATCTCCCCCGTGGCCGGATTCAGTTTATTGAGTCCGTAAGAAGTACCGATCCAGATATTCCCCTGATGGTCTTCCAGGAGGGAAGTAACCTCGCGGTTACTGATCGTATTTTCCGTATCACCAATGCCCGATTTATAAACGACGCACTCATAACCGTCGAAGCGGGTCAAACCGTTCCAGGTACCAACCCATATAAACCCTTTGCGATCCTGAATGATGACATTGGCTTTGCTACTGCTAAAACCATCCTCAATGGTATAGGAATCAAAATCAAGAATTTTCTGGGATAAAGCACCCTGTATGACCAATAGAATAAAGACCGAAATGGATACTACCTTCCTCATAAAATATGTCTCCTGTTAGTAAGATGTCTTAAAGTTAAAATATCCTAACTCAATTTCACACCTGGCCTAACCTTTTTTTAATACAAAAACTTCCACATGCCTGTTTTCGTCAGTCAACTGACGAAAACAAAAGACACGTGGAAGATCTTATGACGTCTTTTTATAAGATTACTTCAAAGCCGGCTTTAACACATAGGAATAAGAATAGCTGTCTTCCAACAAACGGTATTCCCTGTGTGGCAAACGGCCCCAGCTATCATCACCGCCCAATCCGCGCTGCGCCAAATCCACATTCAGGAACACGTTCCAACTTGGGTAAACATCAACCGTGCGCTGAGATTTTTTGGTGAGTCCGGGATCAAAATCCTCTGATTGGAAGTGCAAAGCCGAGACACTCAAGGGCTGAACGCCTTCCACACGAAGGCCAACCCCCTCATCATTGGTCAGCGTTAACCAGCGAACATCTGTTTTGTTGCCGGTCTCCTGGGGGCGAATATAGGGATGGTACTGATCTTCCACATCGCTCAAATAAATGCCGATGTGTGAGGCATAATTACGATCGGAATAATTTTCCCAGGGTCCGCGACCATAGTAGGTGAAGTTATCAAACTCGCCCGACAAGGTCATTTCCATACCAAATCTTGGCATTTCGGGCAGACCTTCTACACCGGCGGTATATTCAACATCTATACGAATAGCTGCATCAGGAGTGACCGTGTAAGTCATATAGTAGTCACTCTGCACATCTTTTAAAAAGAAGTGAACTTTCATTGAAACAGCCCCTTCAGCCTCCTCCACCGTCACATTTTTCACTTCTTTATTGCGACCGGCCAAACGCCACACATGACTGTTGGCAGGCATGTGATTACCAAAATCATTATCGGTCGGCGCTCTCCAGAAATCGGGCTGTGGCGACCCCTGAATCAGGTTCTTTCCATTGTAACGGAAGTGAGAAATACCTCCCCAACGCTTGTCCAAACGCACATTGAAGTTCTCGCCGGATACTTCTACAGAATGATCCTCATTTTTTACTTCAAATTCAGCGGATGAATCGGTCAACTCAGTGCTGAAATAGCTGTTTCCTTCAAAGGCCATTTGCTCCGTCGCGATTTCATGTCCGGCAGGTACCAATGGCATTCTTTGCCGCGTATGTGCATAGAGATTCAGGAAGTACTCTTCCCCATCCTTGGGATTAACACTGGTAAATCCGGGCTTAACCACCTTACTATCTCCGGGCGACAGGCTCACTTTAAAACTTCCCTGGTCCACCACTTCACCGTTTTTCAGCAGTTCCCATGAAAAATCATAGTCGGACAGGTTCGTGAACGAAAAGCCATTCTCGATGCGAACAGTTCCCTGGCTCAAAGATTCCTCCTTGAAAAAGATGTTCTGATACACCTTCTTCACCTCTGCCAGTCCAGGATGCGGGGTTCTGTCGGGGTTAACCAGACCATTCAGACAAAAGTTTTGATCGTGGTGCAAATGACCACTGCCCAACTGTCCGCCATAAGCCCAATACGCACGACCATCGGCCGTTTGTGTTAACAATCCCTGATCGACCCAATCCCAGATAAATCCTCCCTGCATATTAGGTGAGTTGTATATAATGTCCCAGTATCTGGTAAAATTACCGGTACTGTTACCCATGGCATGTGCGTACTCACAAAGAATATAGGGACGCTCAACCGTTTCACGGGCAGCATATTCTTCCATGTTTTGAATAGAAGCATACATGGGGGCCACCACATCGGTATTGCGCTCTTCACCAGCCTGTTCAAACTGAACCAGACGTGTTTTGTCGCGTTCTTTGATCCAATCGTAAGCATCGAAAAACACCTGACCGTTGCCACACTCGTTACCCAAACTCCAAATAATAACACTGGCATGGTTCTTATCGCGCTCTACCATCCGGTAAATGCGGTCCATATGCGCAGCATGCCACGATTCTATATAAGCAGGATGGCGGTTTTTATCGAACCAGGCCTGAAAGGTAGCGCCCATACCATGGGTTTCAATATTGGCTTCACAAACCACATACATACCATATTCATCGGCCAGTTGATACAACTCAGGCGAGTGGGGATAGTGACTGGTACGAATGGAGTTAATATTGTGCAACTTCATCACCTCAATGTCTTTGATGATGGTTTCAGGTGTTACGTAATGCCCGGTTTTCGGATCGTGCTCATGCAGGTTAACCCCTTTAACCATAATGCGTTCACCATTGACCAACAATTGACCATTCTTCAACTCGACAGAACGGAAGCCAATTTTATTTTCAGTAACCTCAAGCACTTCACCTGAAGGGTCTTTCAAGGTAATTAAGGCCTTGTATAAATTCGGTTGTTCAGCACTCCATATCGCCGCATTTCGCACGGTACGTGCGAAATGCACATCCACCATTCCGGTAGCAGGAACATTCACCGATTTGGTTTCAGTAAAAACGGTACTGCCTTTGGCATCCAACAAAGTTAAAACCACCTGACGGGTAACAGCCCGTGAAGCGTAATTCTGAACAGTTACTTCCCCATTCAATTGTCCATGACGGTAATTACCATCTAAGTCGGGTCTCAAAAAGAAATCCTGAATGCGGGTATCCGCCGTGGAATACAAATAGACATCCCTTTCGATGCCACTTAAACGCCACATGTCCTGATCTTCCAGATAACTGCCATCGGTCCATCTGAAAACTTCAATGGCCAACTGGTTGTTGCCAGCTTTGACATAAGGGGTAATGTCAAATTCTACCGGGTTTTTGGTACCCTGACTGTAACCCACTTTTTCGCCGTTGACCCACACATACATACCGGAGGTTCCGGCTTTAAAATAAAGATAAACCCGTCGGTTGTTCCAATTTGCCGGCAAAGTAAAATCCCGTTTGTAGGAGCCTACCGGATTGTCCTCTTCGCCTACATAAGGTGGATTCACCGGGTGCGGATAGCGCACATTCGTATAAATAGGAACCCCATATCCCTGTAACTCCCAATTAGAGGGTACGGGAATTTCATCCCAATGTCCCACATTATAATCTGTTTTATAAAAATCCACTGGACGCTGACCGGGGTTGGGTGCCCAGTTGAACTTCCACATTCCGCTTAACAACTTGTAATAGGGTGATTGAGCATAATCCCCGGTTTTAGCCATCGCCTCATCGGGATATTGATAAAAAGTAGCCCGGGGCTTCTCTGTGTTCACATCAAAAACCGCCTCATTCTCCCAATCCTTCTTCTGCGCCTGCCCGCTTTCTGCACTAAAGCCTAAAGCTAAGAGACACGCCATTACAGGAATAATCGTTTTTCTCATTTTTTTTAAAGTTTGTTTTTTACACCTAACTATTAAGTCTCCTCTTTGTCCAATGAAATGAATTCGTGTCTGTCCCTCCCGGAATTTTCTGCCCGTATTACCTGTGCAGATCATCCATAGGGGAAAACCTCAAAATATTTCGATTTATACTTCGCAGGATACCTTAAAAAAAGTATTTTCTTCTCAAGGCCATCCAAAAGAAAAAACCAGAAATAATTGGACAACAAATCCTCAGTTTCAAAACTAATTATAACCCGAAAAGCTTATTGCAAGTAATTTTAAAAAGACTGTCACTTTTTCCATATTCGTCACCCAAAGGTCGCTAATAGATGCCTTGATCCGCCACCCATTGACATAAATTTAACATCGGATGGTGAAAAAGTGCTAAAAAGAAAGGATGGTAAGAAATACACCCAATATCGGATGATTTTCCCGGATTCTGCTATTTCTTCAGCCATTCTTCAGGAACCGGGACAATACATATATCCATCGCACGACCATCTTCCGAGATCATGGCCGACTGGATCTGAATTTTTGTACCGTCTGGGCTGAACGTCGGATGCACATGATCTGCAGCTGTTGTCTTATGACCAGCCGTCAACAGCATCATTTCATTGGTTTCCCGATTGATAAGATAGAGTTCACGTTCAAAGTTATCACCAACAGCAAATCGTCTATCGGGTGATCCGTGAACATGCCAGAATCCGCTGCCGTATGGGATTTGTCCCGCTATGGTAACCTCCCTTGTATGGATATTGACAATACCGAGTCCGGTGGGTTTCTCACGCGTTCCTGAAGGTCCCCATGCGGTCTCCTGCCCGGGATTAGCCCCCTTTACGTCAGTGGCTTTGGGTCTGCTTTCATCTTCGAGGCCCGGAATGGGCCGGTGTCCCATAATGGCGAATGCCACTTCATCGGGCGAGATGACTGCTTCATGGGTAATCCATTCATACGCCGACTCCGGATAGAGGGGACGTAAGCCGGTACCGTCGGCATGGACGACCCAGGTACGCTGTGGTGATTTGCCGCCGGTCTCCCAGCAGAATACAATCTGTCCGGGCACCCAAGGATTGGTCTGAATATGTCCCACCTGAAAAGGAACGGATACCACATACTTCGTTTCGCCGGTATAAATATTCATTCCGGCGATACCTGCAGGACCCGCACCCATGTTGCGCGGACCAAAGGATTCGGAGATCTCAACACCTTCGGGAAGATGTTTCAGAGCTTCCTCTTTACCCACCCGGAACCATACCCACTCTTCTCCGCCGTCGAGCGCCATATCGCCCCCCGCCATCATTTCGGGAGGCGTAATTCCGCAGATTCGTTCATAGGCCGATGCCGGTTTCAATTTTCCCGCTTCCGAATCAGAAAAAACATTTTCCAGATTGACCTCTACCACCTCAATGGCGCCCGGCGCCTGGTTTCCCTTGATGGGTTTACGCATATAATAGAGCTTCATCGACTGTCTGGCAACACTCAGCATGCCGGTAAATCCCCCCTCCGTAACCTGAACGATATCGCCCGTTTCCTCGTTAACCGCCATGGCTTCTCCCGGTACGCGTTGTGATTGAAAAATCACCCATTTGCCATCCGATGTCCATTGATTATGGGTTGGATAGATTTTTTTCTCGCCCTCGGGTCCGCTGGTCAGAAACACCAGTTCAATACCGGTTACCGGATCTATGACACTCTTCTCTCAGGAGAAAAACGGGTACCTATTTGGGCCTGAACAGATAATCCAAACATTACACACTGCAAGGCAGTGACGAGAATAAAAATTCTTTTCATCATCTCAATAAATTATATAGACCATTATTCCATACTTCGCATGGAATAAAACCAGTCATGGTCCCTTCATTTGTAAAACCTTGAAATTAAGAGGTACAAACAAAATAAACAATACATATATTGACATTTAATTTGCATTTATTGGCATAATTTAAAACAAATTGGCTACAGGAACGGCACACAAAAAAAGAGGCTGCCTGTTCCATACAGACAACCCCCTTTTTCAACTATGAGCCAAAGGACTATTTTACAATCAGTTTGCTCACGGCATCCTCAACCTTGACAAAATAGAGACCTTTTTCCAGATCATCAATGTTCACAATGCCATTCGAATTCCTAAGCTGCTTAACCAGCATGCCTGAGCCATTGTAGATTTCAACCCACTTATTCTCTGCATTAACGATGGTTATATAAGTTGTAGCAGGATTGGGACTAATGGATAAAGTCTCAACACTTTTGGGCGCATGGATGGAAGTGGCCTTCTTTAAAGCCGGCCCTTTTAAGTCATCGATGTAATAAGTTTGCGGATCTTCAACACCTCCATCAATGTAAATAAACAAATGCGCATAATCATCGGCCGACATTTCACCCATACCAAAGTATAAGGTTTGCCAGCCTTCAACTGTGGTTACTTGTGCATCTGTTTCTTTAAAAATGCCGCCCTCATTATCCCTTTCGGTACCCACCTTAAGTCTCACATAGGTTTCTTTTGGCGAATAAATCCTGAAAGAAAGGACATTTCCATCGGTAAAATCAATGGGATCACTCAACGCTATATGAATGCGCTCCCAACCACCCCAACTGCTTCCTTTATCCCACTGGGCCACAAAAGAAAAAGAACCGTCCGGGTTCAATTGTCCGGGATTTATGGCTCCGGCAGGGTCTCCCATGCCTTCAACAACCGTTGTAAATTCGATGCCCTCAAAGTCATTATACATGGTAAATTCGGGCATGTCTCCGCTTGTAAAAGTGATGTTCAAATCATTCACCACATCACCGGAGGAATAACTCAACTCACCGTCTGCAACGCCTAACCAATAGGTTGTGTTGGCATCCAGCAAGGCCAAAGGCGTTAATTCCAGCCTGTTTTCCCCGGCATTGAAACCAATCGTCGCAGGAATTTCCGCTCCACTGCTATTATCCTTTCTTAATGTCCAGTAGTCTCCCAAATTGTCACTGGTAAGCTTGGCGCTTCCAGGCAAGTCAAAACTCAGGTTTGTTTTAATAAAATAAGTTCCCATGAGCGATACTTCTGAGGCATTATCAAGCGGATAAGACTCCACCTCAATTTGTGGCGGCGTATTACTGGCTATGATATCATCAAAATAAATCTTATCGCCTTCTGAATAAAAAGTGCCTGAGGGGTCAATGGTCAAAACTAGTTTATTCAAATTAGAAAGATCAGTTCCTGAAAAATCAAAGAACAACTCCGTCCACTTACCTGTTTGCCCGGGTTTAAGCCTGATGCTTAATTCTCTGTTGACACCCCAGTCCGGATTGTTCTCAAGTTTTAACCGGACTGTAGCCGGGTGCTCCGACCAAACCTTCATGCGAAAATAGGGTGTTGAAACAAAATTGACACTACCTGGTAAATCAACTCCAATTCCGGCATCACCGCCACCATGGATATAAGTACCGACATTATCGGACCCATTTATGGCATCTTTATCCGGATTCGCCACCTTCTCAAATGTTGTGGTATTGTTCCAGCTGGTAAAATTAATCAGCTCAACCGTTTCATAATCTGAATAAATCAAGGTACTTGGCGGATTAATGGCATTGGACAAAAAGGTCCCCTTGATCCCCGTTAAGGCCTCCACCTCATTATGAAATTTAATCGCACCATCGTTGATCCCAAAGGTATATTCGGTGGAAATATTCAATGGCAATCTATTGAGGGTAAAAGTAATGAGCGTCATTTCGTCATTAATGGCCACATCGAAATCAGTAAATGCGCTTTCCCCTTCGTTCATGTAGGCTACTGATGATAAATCGGTTATATCGGTTCCGTCTGCATTAACCAATTTAATGTTTGATTGAATGGTTAATTTATCACTAAAGCCATTCACTTCAGTAGCTCCATTAACAGGCGTATAGACGATCGAGCCTGACTGAAATGCAGATCCCTTCAGGTTATCAAAATAGATGTCGGCATTTTTTGTTTCTTCCCCAAGCGGATAAATAAGAATATGATCAAAATTCACTTGAGCAAAAGCGACATCAGATAAATCAACAATTATGGTTTGCCAGGCACCTGGAGTTGTATAGGCAACATCCATTTCTTTTGCGACGCCTCCGTCACTCTTTATTTCAGAAAGCTTAAATCTGAAATGAGCACTTTCACTATGATAAACATCAAATGTAAATACTTTTCCTACCGATAAATCAATCGGTCTGTTCAGTTCATAATGAATTCTGCCCCAATCATTATCGCCTTTATTAAACATGGCTACATTGCCCGCCCCATTAGGATTTGCGACTACTGCCACCGAGCCTTCAATGGCATCGACAACAGTGGTTTTCGAAGCGGCATCAAAATCCTCATATACATTCAGGGGGCCATAACCCTCAGAATCAACCGTAAAAGAAGCCTCTGCGCTGACAGGAGTTGACGAACCGTCAGCATAGGTCAAGATATTGTCAACAATGCCAAAGGTATAAGTCCCGTTCCCCAACACCTCAGAAGGCGTCATAGTGATATTAGAAAAAAACTTATTGGTTTGATCCCCTTCATTAAGCGCTGCCGTAAAAGGAACATCAACATTTGAACTGTTTTTCAGGTACAAAGCACCATTTAAGTCCGCATTGGTGATATCAGCACCATCTTTTTGAAGTTTGTAGATGTAGGAGCCAAGCTTCAAACTTGAAGGAGAAGAATACATCGTTGAGTTATCAGCAGGCAGAAAAGTAATACTTCCGGCTGGTACCGTACTTGTTTTGACAATATCATCAACATAAAATTTAGAACCTCCCATGGCGTAATTTTGGGGTCCGTCGATCCAAATAACAAGCGTACCATAATTATTGTCATCCGTAATGGTTCCGAAATTAAACACAACTTCAGTCCATTGATTTACTTCATCACCAGACAACTGATAGCCACGCTCATAGCTATTCATACCATTATCCCCTCCTTCAAGCTTGGCTTGAATATAAATAGGACTACTTGAATAAACCTTGAACTTCACGAAGGGAGTGATGGTCAAATCAACCTTCTCAGCAAGGTTATTAAAATAAGCACCTCCCCAGGAATTATTTCCTGGATGAGCATACTCAAGCGCATAGGAAGAGGTATTACCTGCGGGAATATCGGAAGTTGAAACCCGTTGCACGGCAACCCCATTCCATCCCCCCATATCCAAATCATTGGATTCAAAATCTAACAGACTTACATCCTGCCCAAAAGCAGAAACGCTAAAACCCATTAGCAAGGCTGATAAAAGTAGTTTTTTTACATGTTTCATAGCATTGGTTTTAATTATTAAAAAAAACTTATTCAAGGAGCTTAATCGTCTCAGATAATTGGGCAATGGACAAGGTAAATTCACCTGCTTCGGTGACCCGATTGCCCTGAGCATTGATAAATGAAAAGTCGTCGGCGCTAATGGAGAAAGTGACTTTTTTGGTTTCTCCGGCATTCAAATGGATCTTGTCAAAACGCCTCAGGCGTTTTACATCCGGAGCAAGAGAGGCATACAAGTCGGAAGAAAACAGCATCACTACCTCTTTACCGGCAACCTCACCTGTATTCTCCACATCCACACTTACCCAGAGCTCGTCATTTTCATCAAATTCCTCCTGAGAAACCACGAGATTTGAATAATTAAAGGAGGTGTAGCTCAAGCCGTGACCAAAGCCGAATTGGTGATAAACCCCACCCCCATAATCATACATCCCTTCAGGTGTTTTACTCTGTTCGCTGTGCTTGTGATAATACATGACCAATGAATTGCTGAACATCGGATAGGTATAAGGCAATTTACCGGAAGGATTAACCTCACCGGTCAATATATCGGCCAGGGCATCTCCGGTGTGATTGCCACTCAAATAGGTTTGAACAATGGCATCCATACTATCCGCAAATCTTCGGATGATGCGTGGGCGTCCTTCGTTCAGAACCAGCACTATTGGCTTACCAGTTTTGGCCAGCTCAATGGCCAACTTTTCCTGATTTTCAGAAATCATCAAGTCACTCAAATCCCCGGGTTTTTCCGTGTAGGTGTTTTCTCCCAAACAGAGAATGATGACATCCACGTTCCTGGCTGCGTCCACAGCTGCTTGAATATCTACCTGATGTTCATCCAGGTAAGTTCTCCCGCCAAAATCATATTCCACTCCTGGCACATACACCACATTGCTTTTCCCGAATTTAATTTCCAGAGATTCTAAAATCGTATTATAATCCTGGGCAAATTCCTCTACTTTTTCACCCTGCCAGGAATAACTCCAGCCCCCGTTGACGGTACGCATACTGTTGGCATTGGGACCGGCCACCAAAACCTTGGTATTTTGGGAAAGTGGCAATAGCCCGGCTTCATTTTTCAAAAGAGTGATGGCCTCTGATGCAGCCAGATAGGCTAGTTTTTTATGCGCATCACTAAAGACCGCTGAATTGGGTTCAACAACCGGCCGCTCAAAAAGCCCCAGCTTATACTTGAGGTTTAAAATGCGCCTTACGGCATCATTTAGACGCTCCATGCTTACCGCCTCTTCATGAACCAGTTCAACCAATAAGTCATAATACTGAACATAATTGTATGGAATCATAGACATGTCTATGCCGGCATTAAAGGCCAGCCTAATGGCTTCTTTATGAGAAGAAGCGACCTTATCCCGATTATGCAGATTTTCAATATCCGCCCAATCTGTCACCACCAGACCATTAAAGCCCAACTCATTCTTTAATAGTCCGGTAATAATATCATGACTGCTGTGAACAGGAATTCCGTTGATTAATCCGGAATTAATCATGACCGAAGCAACACCCGATTCCACCGCCTTCCGGAAAGGAGGCAAATGGTACTCCCGCAATGAAATATCAGATATTTCAGAGGGCGTACGATCTTTTCCCGAGGAAGCCAGGGTTGAATAACCAATAAAGTGTTTCAAACAGGCAGCCACAGTCGTTGAGCTGTTCAGGTCATTTCCCTGATAACCTTTTATGACCTCAACCCCCATTTCCGAAATTAAATAGGGATCTTCGCCAAAGGTTTCCCACATGCGAGGCCATCGTGGATCAACACCCAAATCCAATACCGGCGAAAAGTTCCATGGTATATTGGAGGCACGGGTTTCAGCGGCAGTTGCCTGAGCAGCCTGATAAACCAAATCCCGGTTCCAGGTAGCAGCCTGCGCAATTTGCTGAGGAAACATGGTCGCTTCTGCGGTGTAAGTAGCACCATGAATGGCATCAATACCGTAAAGAACCGGAATTTTTAACCGGGTATCTTCCAGGGCGACTTTTTGTATCGAAGAAACCACATGGTGCCAGGTTTGCACGTCCCTGGCTCTGTTGTTGGCTGTGTTTAGAACAGAGCCCACATGATATTTCACCAGGGCTTCTGTTATAAGCGCGGTGTCCATTTGCAAAGGCTCGTTGCTTGAATGACCATTTCCCTGGGTGATGACATCCAGCGTAATCTGAGCCGTTTGCCCGACTTTCTCTTCAATGGTCATTTGTTTAATCAAATCCTCCACAAAGGGAATTCGCTCCACCGTATCCGAAGGAGACGGAGCGCATCCATTCATAAATGCGACTGCAATTAGCAGGGACAGTACTTTAATTGTGTTCATAAAAAATAATTTATAATAATAGTTTGCTTATGTTTTGTAAACCACTGACTTTTAACCAACTTACACCTAACAACCAATCAACCTTCCTACCTACTCACCCTCTCAACCTATCGACCTAACGCCTATCAACCTAATGA
>NZ_BAZW01000075.1 GCF_000974365.1 Geofilum rubicundum JCM 15548 | reverse complement strand
AGTAATTACTTTCTCATTGTTGGCATCCAGTGCATTGGTTGCCTCGTCCAGAAAAATATAATCCGGGTTCTTATAAACTGCTCGTGCAATCAGAATGCGCTGCTTTTGCCCCTGACTTAACCCTGTTCCCTCTTGCCCAATTTTTGTGTTATACCCCAATGGAAGGCTCTCGACAAACTCCTGTATGTTTGCAATTTTACATGCGTATAGCAACTTATTTTTATCAACAACTTCATCCCTGACAGCAATATTTCGGGCTATGGTATCAGAAAAGATATAACCGTCCTGCATAACCACTCCACAACGGCTTCTCCACCAGCCTGATTGAAATTAATCAAATCGATAGTTCCTACTTTTATTTGGCCTTCAACTGGAGGGTAAAACCCAAGCAGCATTTTAACAAGGGTGGTTTTGCCACTTCCACTGGTGCCAACAATAGCAGTAATTTTATTGGGTGGAATACGAATAGTAACAGAATCAAGCACTTTTGGCGAGTGGGGCCCTCGTATCGGAAGGAGACATTCTCTATATTTAGGCCAGCTTTCTCAGGCAGTTCCTTTAACCGGTCGACGTCTGGCTCTTCGTCTTCACTATTATGAATTTCACCTAATCTTTCAAGACTTATTTTTGCATCTTGTGCTGCATGCGCAAAATTTATCATCTGGTCGATTGGACTATTCAGCTGACCCAAAATGTACTGCACAGACAGCATCATCCCCAATGTCATATTGCCATGAACAACAGCTGTTGCAGCCAAAACAGTTATAACGATATTCTTAGTTTCATTAAAAAAAAGACCACCCAATTGTTGGTACTGGTTTAATGAGAGACTTTGAACATTGACCCTGAACAATCTGGTTTGGATGCGCTCCCACTCCCACCGCTTCTGTTTCTCACAATTATTAAGTTTAATTTCCTGCATCCCCATTATCATCTGAATGAGGTTGCTTTGCTCGGATGACATCTGGGCAAAACGTTTATGGTCAATGGTGCGGCGCCTTTTCATGAACATCCATACCCATACAAAATAGAGTAAACTGCCAAAAACGAAAACCAAAAAAATTTGAAGATTATACCAAGCCAACACTGCACCAAACAGCAAGATGTTTACCATAGAAAATAACACATTAAGCGTTTGCCCGGTTAGAAAATTTTCTATTCGACCATGGTCTTCAATTCGCTGGATTATATCACCTGTCATTTTAGTGTCGAAGAAGCGAATGGGCAGACGCATCAGCTTGATCAAAAAATCACTAATCAGGGAGATATTGATACGAGTGCTCACATGCAGCAAAATCCAGGACCGGATAAACTCAACGCTCATGCGACTCACAAACAAAATAAGCTGTGCAATCAGCACCAACCAAATAAAATTAAGGTTCCGGGTATTAATACCGACATCAACAACCGCCTGAGTAAGGAAAGGAAATGCCAGTTGCAATAAACTGCCCAACAATAACCCCAACACCAGTTGAAAGATGAACTTTTTATGTGGTCTAAGATACCGGAACAGAAACGAAAAACCTGATCTGTCAGGCTTTTCATCTTCCTGATTAAAAAAATCAGGGGTTGGTTCAAGTAGGAGGCATATCCCCTCAGGCTCTTCTCCATTTATGGTGGAAGCCCAACATCTAATAAACTCCTCTTTGCTGTAAACCATTTTGCCATGGGCAGGATCTGCCACACTCACCTTGTCATTTTTAATGGCATATACCACGATAAAGTGCTCCTGATTCCAATGGGCAATTAAAGGAAGAGGACTATCATTCCCAACAAGTTTGTTAAACTCAACCTTCACGCCCATAGTGCGGAATCCAATACTCTCAGCTGCCTCACTGATACCAAGGAGTGAGACGCCGGAACGCGCAATATTGCACCGTTCTCTCAGGGTCTTTAAGGAATAATTGCGACCGTAATACCTTGAAACCATTTGAAGACAGGTGGGGCCACAGTCCATGGAATCAGATTGTTGTAATATTGGAAACTTTAGCTTCATTGAAATCCTAAATGATTTACTTATTTCATATCCTCAACAGGAATGAAACCTTTCTCTCCCTTCCATTTAGCAACATATGGGTTATAATCACATTTAGCTGGTTGAGAATATTTATCAGAGGGATTCGTTATGAATGCCCTACAATCATGACACATATATCTATATTCACAATCCTTACAAACTGATATCTTATCTTTACAAATAGACCAATTTGTTTTTAATTCAGCCATCTTCTTCAAAACAGCCCTCAATGAATGTGACTTAATATTCCCATAGCTATCCTTCATAGCCGGACAATTCCTTATTTCCCCATGCTTGTCTATTGCCAACTTACGATTAAGGCATGTATTGAATTGTTGCGCCTCACAGAAAAATTTCAGATTGCATGAAAATAAATCTTGTTCAACTAGCCCACAATCCTTCTCCGACCGAACAATCGCTTTAGTATATACAATGTTTGCTTGCTTATGAGAATGTATAACATCTTCTTCTGCCCCATAAATAATCAAGTTGCTTATTTTCGTGAATTCTTCAACAAAACAAGCACTATCAAATTCCAGATATGATAAAGGCATAACCAATTCAACAGTCCTAATATTGCTTCCCGTTATTTGCCTGAGAATTTGATCCAATTGCTTCTTTGCTATTTGGGAAAAGAGTCTCAATTGTAAAACCCTCACATTCAAATCGGACAATTCGTTTATAATATATGCAAAATCATGATTTGAAAATTCATCAATATCAAGAATAAAATTCTCTAAGACAAAAGCAGATTCCCAGGAAAAATCAATCGAAGGAAACAAATGCACATAATCTTCAGCACACTCAAAGACAATCTCATTATCTATCAAAAAACGTAGATACCTATCAAATATTTCATGCTCATCAGCTGAATAAATTCCTTTAATCTCATCGATTGTTTTTCCCATTTCAGTTTGGAGGATATCGTAAAGGGCATTTGGAATTATAAAGTATCTCCTTCGCTGAAGGTCATAAATAATACTTCTGGCAGAACCTTTCACAGGAACACAACAAGCAAAAAGCTTTAGAACTTTACTTTTTCCCATCTGTCACTGATTTCAAGGATATAACTGTTGATACTGGTTTGTAGTATTTGACAATACGGTATTGCTTTGTCATAACGGCGGGAACAGGGGCACCATATATCCAGACATTTGTTGTTTGTATTTTTGCCTTTGTAAGGCATAATGGTAATACTTTTGATTCCTGGATGGCTTTAATTTTCTCGTGGCTCATTGTTTATTTCCTCAATTATTCGTTCTGCAATTCTTTTTTCAATATAATAATTACAAGTATCGCTTACCATTTCAATATTTCCGGCAGGATTTACTTCCAGAAATACATATTCACCATTTTTTGACAATATCAAATCTATGGAACCTGTATCAAGACCAGCCTTTTCCATAAAAAGATGTATTTTCTTCACTATATCATCAGGGAGTTTAAATGGGACCATCCTGTTCATCAAATCATAATCATAATCTCTGAAATCGGTTTTGGTTTGGGCATTGCCTTGCGAAAAAATAGCCATAGAATAAACTTCTTCATACATTATGAATACTCTTATTTCAATCCATTTACTAATTCCCTCTTGGAATAAACTAGGAAAAAAAGTTTCACATTGACTATTTAAATTATCTGCAGGGTGAATATCCTTTGTTAGCGGTTTAATATATTCATTTGCTGAACCAATTGCCATAGCCTCTCCAATTGGTTTTGAAATGATCCTTTGCCCAAAACCGAACCCCTTTCCTATATTCCTTTTAGATGTCACTAATGTCTCAGGTACCACAAACAAGCATTCTCTTGCAATTTTTAAGACTATTAACTTATTCGTAGAAGACTGAAAATAGTCACCCAAAGATTTCCCCTCTTGAAGTCTGTATAAGATGTAATCTGTCAGGCATGTTAACTCCCAATTCAAAAAATCTACCAAGCCTGTCATTTTCAAGTCAATTTCTAAACAGATACTATGTTTCAAAAAACCTCTTCTGTACCAGAAAAAAGAAATCTCATCTAGATAAAATAATTCATTTCCAAAACTAAATTCTAATTCGAACGGTATTGCAGCTAGACCTGAAAAAGTTATCTTCTCTATTTTAATTTCATCTCCAGAATTAATTCTTAACACCTTGATTAAGTTATGGGTTAACAACCACTCAACAACCCTATTTGTTGTGTCATCGTTAGGTTCACTATGAATATACAATAACTTTCTTCTTGTCATATATCGCAACCTTTTTAATGAAATCGAAAATAAAATAGTTATTCTCACTGAGCGTGAAACATATTTCAATTTTCTGGAAAGTGGATATCTTTTCCAAATATACTAAGGCTAAAAACTACTCCCTCTGGTCTTCAAGGTTCTTCATAAATGACCTAACGCCATTTATCCAAACATCTAAATCTGATATTTCATTCGACAGGATAAAAGAATCAAACTCTCCTGATGAGAATTCATTTTTCACATCCTCTGCAATAGCAGACTGAACAATTAGATAATCTATCGTGGTTTTGCAGGAATCGCAATTATTAAAAGCCTCTTTTATTTCTATAAAGGGATATTGACTATACCAGGAGTTGTTCAAAAGTACTTTTGTATCATTGTTAATAGGGAACAGTCCAATTTGATTTCTATTCTTATTTATGATTTCTGCTTTATCAGGCAATGCATTTAAACCAAGAAAAACCTCCTCTTTATAAAAATCAATTACAAGCCGAAAATCTCCATAAGCAGAAGCTTTAGACCAAAAACTAACGATTTGCACATATTCCCGAGAAGGAACTGCACCTTCCAGATATGCAGCAAAAAAATAATCTTCGAATGTTTCGAATAATTCTTCAGTGCATGGATTTAAAGTTGCAGAATCATTTTTCATCCGATTTTTAAGTCCGAAAAAATGCAACAAAGGCACATAAAGCATCTGATTTAAAGTATCTTTAGCTACGAACAATTTTGGAAAATCATTTGTCTGAAACAGATCATAAAGGTTTCTGCCATTATTGAAGAAAACACTATCCATAAGGTCTTCGTCATTCGAACTTGCAGCTTTCTGATCGTTCATATACAGCATATAGTACTCACCTCTTAAATCGTTGTTTAAACCACCTAAATAGCTTTTTCTTATTGAAGGGTATTCATCTGCAAAAATTCCCCAAAGGAAAGTGTTTTCTTTAAGCAAATCAAAAGCATGATTATCAAAATCCTTTAGCTCGTAGCCTTGCAAGACCAACTGTTTCATTAACTGATAAGCTCTTTGATACTCATCGCACATTATGGCACAAACAGCTGCATTGTGCAAGTCCTTGAAAAACAAATGAGAAAAATTACTAAGGACCTCTTCATAGATAGCCATAGCTTGCTGATAATCCTTGCTAACAATATGCTTTTCAGCTTCAAAAACAGAGCGATGATACTTTATATAATTCTCACTTAGGAGAAAGTTATGGCCTATTAGCCATAACAAAACAATACAACATAGAATACGCATAATCAAATCTATATTTAAGATGCTCAAGCTAAGTACAATAAGGAACTACAAGTTTTAACCAACTTGTAGTTCCTACTTGGCTTCAAGACAAAAGCTTAATAAACTTCATCAGTTACCTTTTTTGAACGTCAAAAAATTAGGTACTTTAGACTAGATCTCGGTCTCTGCAGTCCTGTACAAACACCCGAACTCCACCTACAATGTACTCATCTGCGCTTCCGCCATGTTCACATGTTCCATCAGTACCCCTGCCAGTATAAACCATTTCTCCACCTCTAACTATGTCCATTTGAGAAGCTTTACACTCAAATTCTGCAAATTGATCCAATTTCAAAGTTTTCATAATTAAATAATTAAACAATTTACCACCTACTCTTTACACACCATGTGACCCTTTTCGGTATCCGGGGCATTTATTTTCCGGCCGGGAATATGTCAATGCAAAACAAATTTATGGTGTGCCACTCCTAAAACTTTAGAGTGAGAAATAATGTTGGAAATTTATATTGTTTCTGAATAACCTACCGGATACTAAAACGCTATTGAAAGTTTGAGATGGAGTTCTTGCTCCAAAGGAAACGCCCCCCATAATCTTTGAAAGTTTTATGCGTTCTTCACTGTGAAAACCAAACACAAACCGCATGGGAGTAATATACTCATAGGTATACTTGTAAGGGTTATAGCTGATTTCAGCACCGAGATCCCGAGCTGATTGCAAGAGAAGAAACAAAGTACTTTCGGAGATGTGAAGCTTTTGCGCCAGTTGAGAGGAGTTGCCGGTAGCATGAAGTCGAATCAATTGATCCAATTGTCGGAGTTGTTCTATTTTTCGGGTTAAGCTCATCATTAATTTTCTTAAGGGTTAGTTGATATATGACATTCTACATGAAAGTTTTTTCTAAATTCTGAAAATTGCAATCTTCGACCAGTAATCATGGTCATCGACATGGGAGATTTCTTCATTAAACAAAGAAAAAATAAACATTGAAAGAGTAGCTTCAAAAAGCGAAACATGCAAGGTTTCAGTAGTCCAAAAATGGCGGTAAGTGATGCAGAAGAGTTTTGACATTGGTTATTGGGTTAAGGTTAACTATTGAACAACCCAAATTTAAAAAGAAAAAAATTGAAAGGCAAAAAAATATTTTGAATGGACCATCCTCCACAAAAACCTCAACTTAGTTTCAATTTGTCCCAACCATTTCCTCCTCACAAACTCCCATAAAAGCTCGAAATTTACTATCTTTGCACGTTTGCAGCAACCGGGAATTGATAGGCGTTGATTCCATATATAATGTTGATAAACCATTACAAAACATTCATGTACCAGGAGATACAAACCACCTTGCAAAAGTTTCTGAGGGACGAGCAGCCATTTTATGCTTTTCGTCAGCCCGGTGAGGAGGTGTTGCATCTCAGCACCATCCAGGCGGCAGAGCCTTTTGATTATGGCGTATTGGATAAGCTGGCAACTGAGCAGGGGTTTGTAATGTTTCCTTTCAGTCGACAAAACGAGCAAGGCTGGTGGTTCACTGGAGATCAACTACAGGAATTTGCGGCCCCTCACAGGCAGGAGTCCCCAGCTGACCAGACGCCCTTACAGGTGGACGAATCACTCTCAGATTTTGCCGCCTATTCAGCACAGTTTAAGGAAATGAAGGCGGCCCTGAATAAAGGGGAAGTACAGAAAGTGATTCTGTCGCGCACCCTTCAGGTCAACGAAGCCTTAACCTACGACATTCCGGAGATTTTTACCCGACTGCTAGAGCAATACCCCAAAGCTTTTACTTATTTAGTAGCCAGTCGGCAGACCGGCATTTGGATGGGCGCATCACCTGAATTGCTGTTTTCGCGACAAGATGGCATGTGTACCACCGTTTCTCTGGCAGGGACGCGATCGAACGACCCTGCGGATGCTTCATGGACCCAAAAAGAAATTGAAGAACAGGGGCTGGTCAGCAACTATATTGATAACTTACTGAAGGCCTTCCGGGTAGACCGCTACCAAAAAGAGGGTCCCTTCATTATAAAAGCCGGCCATCTGACCCATTTAAAGACTGCCTATGCTTTTGAGGACCGTTCATCCTTCAAGTTGGCACAGTTTGTGGAAGCACTCCACCCGACACCGGCTTTGTGCGGAGAACCAAAAGAAAAAGCCATGCAACTGATTCATCAGGTGGAGAAACAGGATCGCTCCTTTTACGGCGGATTTTTAGGCCCTCTTAATCAGGGGACCATCAACCTGTATGTCAACATACGTTGCATGAAAGTGGCACCCACCCACAGCACTATTTTCGCGGGCGGCGGATTAACACGGCAGTCGGACCTCCAAAGCGAGTGGAACGAAACCGTTTTGAAAAGCAAGACCTTATTGTCGGTCATCACCGCGCGCCCCTAGTACCACAACATCACATACTCTGTAAAAATCTATACACATTATAATGAGCAAACCAATATCGGACAAACCTATAGTAAAAGCACTGGTAGAACTCTGTCACCTGCACGGCGTTGAACAAGTTGTGATTTCACCGGGTTCGCGCAACGCGCCATTGATTATTTCGTTTGCCGGATACGAAAAATTTGAATGTCTGAGCATTGTGGACGAGCGCAGTGCCGCCTATTTTGCACTGGGACTGGCCAGGGAAACCAAAAAACCGGTAGCCATTGTCTGCACAAGTGGAACCGCAGGCCTCAATTATGCCCCGGCGTTAGCCGAGGCCTATTACCAGCAAGTGCCTTTGGTGGTTATAACGGCCGATCGTCCCAAGGAATGGATCAATCAGGCGGATGGTCAGGCCATTGAACAGCCCGGCATTTTCAATAATTTCATCCGCCACCAATGCACCCTGCCTTTATCTGGCGGACACAAGGACGACGAATGGTACATGAACCGCATTCTCAACGAAGCGTTTCAGAAGTGCACCGGCACCATCCCTGGTCCCATCCACATCAATGTTCCCATGCGGGAACCCTTGTATGGCAAGACCGTCTATTCCGATTCACCTGCCCGAAAGATTGAAGTGCTGACCGGCGACAGTCAGCTTTCTGCGGATGCCATTTCATTGCTGACCAATGAGCTCATGAGGTATGAGCGCGTCATGGTCTTAACAGGCGCCCTGCACCATGATCCGGCTTTGAAACAAGCCCTGGAAGCCTTAGCTGCCAAGGGCGTTGTGGTGCTCACCGAAACCCTTTCCAATCTAAACAGTGAGCGCTTCATTCAAAATATGGATCGGGTGGTATCGACCATTTCTGAGGACGAGCAATTGTTCTTCAGTCCCGACATCCTTATCACCCTCGATGTTCCGGTACTGTCAAAAATGGTAAAGAAAATATTGCGTCAGCGTAAACCACACATTCACTGGCACTTCACCAACCAGACCTACGTCACAGATACCTACCAGTCGCTCACCCGCATGATCAAAGGCAATGCGCCTGTAATTTTGCAGCAGGTGGCCGATCAAATGCCGCCGCGCGAAAAGCGTTTTCATGACACATGGAACAAACGTACGCTTCAATCGACGGAGCGCCACCACCAATATTTCGAGAAGCTGGCCTGGAGTGATCTCAAAATGTTCAACCTGCTCAGCCGCCAGCCTTTGCCCGCCATGCAAATCCATTTGGGCAACAGCACGCCGGTGCGTTATGCGCAGTTGTTTTCGTGGTCGGACAGCCACCAATGGTATGCCAACCGAGGGACCAGCGGTATTGATGGTTGCGTGAGTACCGCAGCAGGCGCTGCACATGCCGCTCAGCTACCTGTTTTACTCATTGTGGGGGATCTTTCGTTTTTATACGACAGCAACGGACTGTGGCACAAATACCTGCCTCCCAATTTCAGAGTAATGGTCGTGAACAACGGCGGAGGTGGCATATTCCGCTTTATTCCCGGGCCTGCAGAGACCGAAGAATTGGAACAATTCTTTGAAGCCAACCACAGCCATGACTGTCGGGGCATAGCCGACACCTTTGGCTTGGATTATACAGCCTGTCACAATGAGGAAGAATTTACCGCCGGTTTGGAAAACTTTTTTGCCCCATCGAACAAACCGGCACTGATGGAGGTTTTTACTCCTAACGTAGAAAGTGGTAAATTGCTTAAAAAATATTTCAAGTTTTTAAGAAACGAATTATAGTCCCAATAAAAACCAACCAATCATGCGTAACTGGAAAACCGAAAAAGAATACAGCGACATTAAATTTGAAAGCTGGGAAGGCATTGGAAAAATAACCATCAACCGTCCAAGTGTTTACAATGCGTTTCGCCCCGAAACTGTTGTTCAGCTCATCGAAGCTTTTGACACCTGCCGTGAGCGCCAGGACATCGGCGTTATCATTCTTACCGGCGAAGGCGATAAGGCGTTTTGCTCGGGGGGCGATCAAAATGTGAAGGGGCATGGCGGTTACATTGATGAGGCAGGCGTTCCCCGCTTAAATGTGCTGGATTTGCACAAGCGCATCCGTTCCATGCCTAAGCCCGTAGTGGCCATGGTCAACGGCTACGCGATTGGTGGCGGCCATGTTTTGCATGTTGTGTGCGACCTGACCGTGGCCAGCGACAACGCCATTTTTGGCCAGAGCGGCCCCAAAGTAGGCAGTTTTGATGCCGGCTTTGGTTCATCGTATTTGGCACGTCACGTGGGACAAAAGAAAGCACGTGAAATTTGGTTCCTCTGTAAGCAATATTCTGCGAAAGAAGCAGAAGATATGGGCATGGTTAATAAGGTGGTACCACTTGACAAACTGGAAGATGAAACCATTGAATGGTGTCAGATAATGCTGCAACGCAGCCCCATGGCCCTACGCATGATTAAGCGCGGCCTCAATGCCGAGCTGGACGGCCAAACAGGTATTATGGAACTGGCCGGTGATGCCACCCTGATGTTTTACCTGATGGAAGAGGCCCAGGAAGGCCGCAAAGCCTTCCTCGAAAAACGGGATCCGGATTTCAAGCAGTTTCCCAAATTCCCTTAATCCTGGGTAAGCTATACTAATCCACTAAAAAAAAGAAGAAAAAAGGGTCCACTAATTACGCGAATTACACGAATTTTTAAATCAACAAAAGTTGGTTTAGTTGTTTTTTATTAAAATTGACTGCGTTGATCTTCGATTCGCGGACAAAAAACCAAATTAGCGAATAAATAACTCCATTTGCGGATCCCTCGGGATTGGTCATCTTTATTCGTAAATTAGCCAGACACAAAATAAAAACACTACCATGAGCGATATAAAGAACGTAGAACTCCGCCACCTCAGCATCAACGACTACGAAGAGCTGAAATCAGCAATGATGAAAGCCTACGAGAAGTGGCCTGAGTCTTACTGGCGGGAGCATGAAATTCGCACCTTGCTCAACATCTTCCCTATGGGACAGATAGGTGTTTTAGTGGATGGCGTTATTGTTGGCTGTGCCCTGTCCATTCAGGTAAAATACGGCATGTTTGGTGATGAGCATACCTACAAAGACATCACTGGTAATTACACCTTCTCCACGCACTCCTCCAAAGGAGATGTGCTTTATGGCATTGACATGTTCATCGACCCCGAATACAGGGGTTTGCGTCTGGGACGGAGACTTTATGATGCCCGTAAAGAATTGTGCGAGCAACTCAACCTCAAAGCCATTGTCTTTGGCGGCAGAATGCCGGGCTACCACAAGCTGGCCTCAGAAATGACCCCCAAGGAATATCTGCAAAAAGTGAAGAACAAGGAGCTTTACGACCCCACGCTGACCTTTCAGTTGTCCAATGAGTTTCACGTCAAGAAAGTCCTGACCGAGTATTTGCCGGGCGACAAGGAATCGCGGGAGTTTGCGGTACTTATGCAGTGGGATAATATCTATTACACCAAACAATCCAAAGACCTTAAGCAGCAAAAATCGGTCATCCGCCTCGGATTGGTGCAATGGCAAATGCGTCATTACGCCACCTCAGAGGACATGTATGAACAAATTGAATATTTCGTAGATGCCGTTTCGGCCTACAAGAGTGACTTTATTTTATTTCCGGAGTTTTTCAATGCGCCTTTGATGGCCAAATACAACCATTTGTCTGAACCCGATGCCATTCGTAAACTGGCGGAATATACCGAAGACATCCGCGACCGCTTTATGCAGCTGGCCATCAGCTACAACGTGAACATCATTACCGGAAGCATGCCGCTGGTGCGTGACGACAAGTTATTTAATGTCGGCTACCTGTGTCGCCGCAACGGGACCTACGATGTGTATGAAAAAATACACGTCACGCCCGACGAGAAAAAAGCCTGGGGCCTATCGGGCAGTGATATGCTCAAAGTGTACGAAACAGACTGTGGCAAAATTGGTGTCTTGATTTGTTACGATGTGGAATTTCCGGAATTGGCAAGGATTCTGGCCGATCAGGGTATGAAAATCCTTTTTGTGCCCTTCCTCACCGACACCCAGAACGGATATAGCCGCGTACGCTACTGCGCCCGCGCCCGTGCCATCGAAAACGAATGCTTTGTGGCCATGGCCGGATCGGTAGGTAACCTGCCCAAGGTGCACAACATGAACATCCAGTACGCCCAGTCGGCCGTATTTACGCCCTGCGATTTTGCTTTTCCCACCAATGGTGTAAAAACCGAGGCCACACCCAACACGGAAATGATTTTGGTTTCCGATGTGGATCTGGATTTACTGTCCGAACTCCACACCTATGGCAGTGTACGTAATTTGAAGGACCGGCGTACGGATGTCTTTGATTTGAAATTGGTCAATGGAAAAATCAGGCCCCTGGAGTAGGTTTTACCGCTCCCAGAAGAGGCTTGTAAATAGTATTAAAACCGTGGTGAGTTCCAATCGTCCGATGAGCATCAGAAAAGAAAGGACAATCTTTCCTGTTTCATGGATGTGGGCATAACTACTGGCCGGACCCACGCTGCCAATACCCGGTCCAACACCGCCCATATTGGCGGCCACCGACCCTACGGCAGTCAGGGTATCCTCACCCAGCAACACCATAATAATGGAACCGATCGTAAATGTCAGAAGATAGAGCACCAGAAAAGAAACCAGGCTGCCCACCTTTTCATCATCAATGATTTCCCCGTTTATTTTTAGTCGCTTAACACTGTTGGGATGCAGCATGCGACTAAAATGAAGGGTGACGTTTCTAAAGGATACCACATGCCGGATGACTTTGACACCGCCACCGGTACTGCCCACACAGGCGCCCACAAACATCAGCATAAAAATCAGCGTCCACGCTTCCTGTGGCCAGCTTAAATAATCATAGGTAGCAAAACCAGTCGTTGTGATAATTGAGACCACCTGAAAAAGCGCGTCCCTTATGGCCTTTTCAATACCAATGCCCCCTTCGCGGTAAATAATAACCGCCACCCCAATGGTGACCGCCATTACAATACCAAAATAGGTGCGCAACTCCAAATTACTAAACACCCGACGAAAACGTCCCTTCACAAAGTGGTAATGCAGGTAAAAATTCATCCCCGCCAAAAACATAAACAATATCACCACATATTGTACATAAGATGAATAGCCACCGAGACTCGTGTTGCGGGGTGAAAAGCCGCCGGTTGACATGGTGCTGAAGGCATGGTTCATGGCATCAAAAAACGACATATCCCCCAATAGCAGCAGTCCCATCAAAATAAAAGTAAGACTGACATAGATCCCCCATAAGCGCTTGGCAGTACTGGCCGTTTTTGGGGTCAGCTTTTCATAGGAGATACCCGAAGCCTCATTCTTAAACAGGTTGTATCCGCCAATACGTAAAAGCGGTAAAATGGCCACTACCAGCACAATGATACCCATACCCCCAATCCAATGGGTCAGACTGCGCCAAAAAAGCACACTTTTGGGCAAAGATTCAAGGTCGACCAAAATGGATGACCCAGTTGTCGTAAATCCCGAAACCGTTTCAAAAACAGCATCCACCACGCTGGGAATGGCCCCGGTTAACAAGTATGGCAAGGTACCAAACAGGGAAATAATGACCCAGGTAAAAGTCACTGTAAAATAACTGTCCTTTAATCCCAGTTCCTTTTTAAGGTTACGAAAAGTTAGCAGATACATCCCCGCACCACTCACCAGAGTAATGAGAGAGGAAACCAACAGCTCTTCCACCACCTCTTCATTATAGACCAATGCCCAGATAATACTGGTCAGCATAAACAAACCCAACAGAATCAAAACCCTGCCAAATATGTTCAGGATAAACCGGAAGTTCATAATACCATTTAAA
>NZ_BAZW01000076.1 GCF_000974365.1 Geofilum rubicundum JCM 15548 | reverse complement strand
TAAAAAGAGGTTACCCGCAGGGGCAACCTCTTCAAACATTGTTTTCTATCAAAAGTACTATTCAAGTTTCAGGTCGGCTACTATTTGATCAATTTTTGCCTGGGCCACTTTCGTGGCTGCTTCAAATTGATCCCGGCTCTTCATTTCCGTTTTCACCTCAAAATAAAATTTGATTTTAGGTTCTGTTCCCGATGGTCGCACCGATACTTTCGATCCATCTTCTGTAAAGAACTGTAAAACATCTGATTTCTCAGGCAGGTCAATGGTGCTGGAGGTTTGGTTGATGGGATGGATGGCTTTAAGGACAGAGTAGTCCTTAACCAGATTGACGGCCGAACCGCCCAATGAGACCGGAGGTGTATTTCTCAGCTGGTACATCATTTCTTTAATCTCATCGGCTCCGGATTTGCCCTTTCTGACTATGGATATCAGGCGTTCCTGAGAAAAACCGTATTCGATATAAATGTCTTTCAATAATTCATAAAGGGTTTTACCCTGGTCCCTGGCCCATGCCGCAATTTCAGCTATCATACAAATGGCGCCAACTGCGTCCTTATCACGGACATAATCGCCAGGTAAAAAGCCATAACTTTCTTCACCACCACAAATATATTTTTTGCTGCCTTCCAATTCTCTGATAATGGAGGCAATCCATTTGAACCCGGTATAAACATCAAAACACTCAATGCTGTTTTTTTCGGCAACGGATTTAAGCAGTTCAGAGGTCACAATGGTTTTAACGATGAATTCCTTACCGGTAAGTAAACCCCGTTCCTTCCACTGGCTCACCATATACCAGGTCAGTAATAAGGCGGTTTGATTGCCATTTACCAGAATAAACTCATTTTTATCATTGCGTATGGCAATGCCCAGACGGTCACCATCAGGATCGGAAGCTGCCACTAATTCAGCATCGGTGGCTATCGCTTTTTCGATGGCCATTTTTAACGCTTCCGGTTCTTCCGGATTGGGAGAAATAACGGTCGGGAATACCCCGCTTACCACATCTTGCTCAGGCACATTGATGATGTTGGTGAAGCCGAATTGCTTCAAGGCATCCGGAACCAATTTTACGGTAGTACCATGAATGGGGGAAAAGACTATTTTCAAATCTTTTTGACGCTCAATGGCTTCGGGGTTCAGTGTAATTTTTTTCACTGCCTCGATGAACAACTGGTCCATTTCCGCTCCCAGTATCTTTACCAGATTTTCATCCCCGTCAAACTTGATTTTATCGACGGTTGATATTTTTTTGACTTCGTCAATAATGTTCTTGTCATGAGGCGCAATAATCTGGGCACCATCGTTCCAATAGGCTTTGTATCCGTTATACTCTTTTGGATTATGGGATGCGGTAATGATGATTCCGCTCTGACAGGATAAATTTCGTATGGCAAAAGAAATTTCCGGGGTGGGTCGGAGATCTTCAAACAGAAAGGCAATGATACCATTGGCAGCAAAAATTTTAGCTGCAGTTTCCGCAAAGAGTCGGCTGTTGTTTCTGCAATCGTGGCCGATAACGACTTTCTTTTCAGATAAATGCGCAAATTCTTTATTGATGTAATTGGCTAAACCCTGAGTGGCGGCCCCCATGGTGTACCTGTTCATGCGGTTGGATCCTGCGCCCATTATGCCCCTCAGTCCGCCGGTTCCAAATTCCAGATCTTTGTAAAAAGAATCTATGAGATCGGTGGCATCCGGGTTATCCAGCATTCGTTTCACTTCGTTTTTGGTCTGCTCATCGTAAGCACCATCAAGCCATTTCTGGGCTTTGTCCTTTACTTTTTCAAGTACATTTTCCATGATTGTTTGTTTTATCCAAAAATTATGACAATTCTTTTAAGCACTTTTTAAGGCTATCTGTCCAATAAGGGATTTCCAGATTGAATTGATGTCTTATTTTATAGGTGTCCATAACCGAATAGGGCGGACGATGGGCCGCTGTAATATAGGCAGAGGATCTTACCGGGTGTACCTCCACTGGCAGACTTGAAAACCTGAAAATCATTTGGGCAAAGTCGAACCAACTGCAAACCCCAAGATTAGAATAATGATAAATGCCGGGCACAAACAGGGATGGTTTTTGCTTAACTTGTTCCAGAATTTGCAGAATGGCAGCCGCTAAATCGGCTGCCAGTGTTGGGGTACCAACCTGGTCATAAACCACTTTTACTTCCGTTTTTTTCGATGCCTGGGCCAGCATCGTCTTAACAAAATTATTGCCATAAGGGGAATACAGCCAGGAGGTGCGAATGATGATATGTTTTGAGTTTTCCTGTGCGACAAGCAGCTCTCCTTCGAGTTTTGTTTCTCCATAAACGGTGTCCGGATGCGCCGGCATTTCAGGTGTAAGGGGGAGGTTTCCGGTACCATCAAACACATAATCCGTTGAAATATGAATAATGCCGGCTCCTTTTTCAAAGGCATATCTGGCCAGCCATTGCGGCGCCAGCGCATTAATTAACCGGGCCGTTTGCTTATCGGTTTCTGCCTTGTCAACAGCCGTGTAGGCGGAACAATTAATGATATAATCAAAATGGGTGGCTGTCAGATAATTTTTTATGTTTTCTTCTTTGCTAAGGTCTAATTGGTTGATGGTGGTTATCTCAAATTCGGCAAATTCAGTTGTTTCAGACAGGGCACTCAAAGAGGATCCCAGCTGACCTTCACCGCCAACAATAAGTATTTTCATTTTTTAATCTCCTTCATTTGTTCCATTTTTTCTTAAAAATTGGCAGCTTACCCTTCGTGAAAGAAAAAGTTTTTTTCTGCTTCTTCAAAGGAAGGAAGTCCTTCATCCTTGGGAGACACAATGCTCTCACCAACGGGAATCTTCCAATCTATTGCCAGGTCTGGATCATTGAAATTGATTCCCCGCTCTGCCTCTTTGTTGTAGGCTGCATTACATTTATAAAAAAAGACCACATCCTCTGTCAAAGCTCTGAAACCGTGGGCAAAACCTTTGGGAATATAAAACTGAAGTTTGTTTTCATCGGATAATTCTATGGCATAATGCTGTCCAAAGGTTGGGGAGTTTTCCCTTAAGTCAACAGCCACATCCAATACACGCCCCTTCATTACCTGTACCAACTTTGCCTGGCCGTAGGGAGCCAGTTGATAATGCAATCCCCTGATGGTGTTTTTGACGGAGTGTGATACATTATCTTGAATAAAGCCCGTTTCAATGCCATTTTCATGAAAGTTGGCATCGTTAAAAAGCTCAAAAAAGCATCCCCTGTTATCTTTAAAAATCCGGGGTTCTATGATTAAAAGCCCGGGAATAGGCGTTGTTTTAATTGTCATTTGAATGGCATCAAGCGTTAAAACTATAATTCATTTCGGATTTCGTGAATATTAAAGGACGCAATTTTTTTTAGGTACTGACCGTAATCATTTTTCTCAAGCGGTTTGGCCAATTTTAGCAGTTGCTCCTTATCGATCCAGCCCTTTTTGTAGGCGATCTCTTCAATACAAGCAATTTTTAAACCCTGACGTTTTTCTATGGTGGAAATAAAGTTGGAGGCTTGCAGCAAGCTGTCATGGGTGCCCGTATCCAGCCAGGCCATGCCTCGCCCTAATAATTTAACATGTAGATCGTCCTCCTCCAGATAAAGACGATTGAGGTCGGTAATCTCCAATTCTCCTCTTTTGCTGGGTTGAAGGGTTTTGGCTTTGGCCACTACATCGGCCCCATAAAAGTATAAACCTGTAACGGCGTAATTGGATTTAGGTTCAAGCGGCTTTTCTTCAATACTCAAAACTTTACCAGAGTCATCAAACTCAGCTACACCATAGCGTTCTGGGTCATTGACGTAGTAACCGAATACCATAGCTCCGGAGGTTAAGCTATGGGCTTCGCGAAGCATTTTGCTAAAATCGAAGCCATAAAATATGTTGTCGCCCAGGATAAGGCAAACAGGACTATCACCTACAAATTCTTCCCCAATTAAAAAGGCTTGTGCCAAACCATCGGGTGAGGGTTGTTCTGCGTAGCTGAAAGATAAACCTAAATCACTACCATCACCAAATAATTTTTGATAAAGAGGCAGGTCATCGGGTGTAGAAATAATTAATATTTCACGTATGCCTGCCAACATTAAAACCGAAAGGGGATAATAAATCATCGGTTTGTCATAAACCGGAATAATTTGCTTGGAGATACTTCTTGTGGCGGGGTAGAGACGAGTTCCTGAACCGCCTGCTAAAATGATTCCCTTCATTGCTTGACTCATAATTATGGCTTTTTTATCGGAATAATATTTTGGTTATATTCTGCAACAATCGTTACGCTCATTAAACGCGGGTCCTGGGGGCGAATGGGTGCAAAGATATCGCAAAGGATTTAATTTGGAACAAGGTTTCCTTTTCCTTGAGAAAAAACTTATCTGGATTTCAATAATTGGTCAAAATATTGAATGGTTTTTTCTAAGCCCTGCCGCAATTGAACTTCAGGTTCCCAGTTGTTCAATTTTTCCTTGGCCAGATTAATATCCGGCTGCCGCTGGGTAGGGTCGTCTTCAGGTAGGGGGTGATGGATGATATTGGATGAGGATCCCGTAATACTCAGAATTTCATTGGCCAGTTCCAACATGGAAAATTCATTGGGGTTTCCGATGTTCACCGGACCTATGAATTCGTCATTGGTGTCCATCATTCTGGTCATTCCTTCCAATAAGTCATCCACATACTGAAAGCTTCTGGTTTGTGTCCCATCTCCAAAAATAGTAATGGGCTGGTTTTGCAAAGCCTGGACAATAAAATTGGAGACAACTCGCCCGTCATTGGGGTGCATCCGGGGACCATAGGTATTGAAAATTCGTATGATTTTTATATTTACATCATTTTGCCGGTGATAGTTGAGAAAGAGACTCTCGGCACAGCGCTTCCCTTCATCATAACAAGACCGGATTCCTATTGGGTTGACATTGCCCCAGTAACTCTCGGGTTGAGGATGGATCAGCGGGTCACCGTATACTTCGCTGGTGGATGCCTGTAATATTTTAGCTTTGATACGCTTGGCCAGTCCAAGCATATTTATGGCGCCCATTACCGAAGTTTTTATGGTTTTGATGGGGTTGTATTGGTAGTGGACGGGAGAGGCCGGGCAGGCCAGATTGTAAATTTCGTCAACCTCTACAAAATAGGGGTGGGTCACATCGTGTCGCACGAGTTCAAAATAGGGGTTGTCCATTAAATGGACGATATTGCTTTTGCTCCCGGTGAAATAATTATCCAAGCAAATGACCTCATGGCCTTCATTTATCAGGCGGTCGCATAGGTGTGACCCAATAAATCCGGCTCCGCCGGTGACTAGTATTCTCTTCATTCGTTTGAGATTTCAAGTTTTGGTACATATACATCCCCAAAAGTAAGGCTTTATCTATAAAGAATAATAGCTTTTATTTGATTTTTTGAGGCTATTTTTCCGGTTTTCTGCCACTTATTAAAACTAAAAGTCGTACTTTTGCACCGATTTTTAATGAAATATAATGTCTAACCAATTAGTTTTGTAATTACAATTTAATGGCAGAATTAGAAGAAAATGGCCAGGAGCTCAACGCTCAGGCCGAAAGCAAAAAAGAAGAAGTTCAGTCCAAAGCGGTTGAATCATCTGATGACAATTTTGACTGGGATAGCTTTGAAGCTGACGAAGTTCAAGTTGAAGGCAAAAAGAAGGAAGACCTTGAAAAAATGTATGACGAAACCCTTTCAACCATTTCTGAAAAAGAGGTGATTGATGGTACCGTTATTGCAATGAACAAACGTGAGGTTGTTATCAACATTGGTTTCAAATCTGACGGTATTGTAAGCCGTAACGAATTTCGTTACAATCCAGATCTTAAAGTCGGCGATCAGGTAGAGGTTTATGTCGAGAGTCAGGAAGACAAAAAAGGACAGTTGGTTCTTTCACACAAAAAAGCCAGAGCTCTCCGCTCATGGGATCGTGTGAATGAAGCCCTGGACAAGGATGAAGTTATTAAAGGATACATTAAATGCCGTACCAAAGGTGGTATGATTGTAGATGTATTTGGTATTGAAGCTTTCCTTCCTGGTTCACAAATTGATGTGAAGCCCATTCGTGACTATGATGTGTTTGTTGGGAAAACAATGGAATTCAAGGTGGTTAAAATCAATCCGGAATTCAAGAACGTTGTTGTTTCTCACAAAGCATTGATCGAAGCTGAATTGGAACAGCAGAAAAAAGAAATTATTTCCAAACTGGAAAAAGGTCAGGTTCTGGAAGGAACTGTTAAAAACATCACCTCTTATGGTGTGTTTATTGATCTTGGCGGTGTAGATGGTTTGATTCATATCACCGATCTTTCATGGGGTCGTGTATCGCATCCCGAAGAAATTGTACAGTTGGATCAGAAGCTCAACGTCGTTATTCTCGATTTTGACGATGAGAAAAAGCGGATTGCCCTTGGCTTGAAACAATTGACTGCCCATCCATGGGATGCTTTGGATCAGGAGTTAAAGGTTGGCGATGTGGTTAAAGGAAAAGTAGTAGTGATGGCCGACTATGGCGCTTTTGTTGAAATAGCCCCTGGTGTGGAAGGTTTAATTCACGTTTCTGAAATGTCATGGTCGCAGCATCTACGCAGTGCTCAGGACTTCCTGAAAGTGGGCGATGAAATCGAAGCTACTATTTTGACTTTGGACCGTGATGAGCGTAAAATGTCACTAGGTATTAAGCAATTAAAGCCAGATCCATGGGACAATATTGCTGAAAAGTACCCGATTAACAGTAAGCATACAGCCAAGGTTCGCAATTTTACCAATTTCGGTGTATTTGTTGAAATCGAAGAAGGTATTGATGGTTTGATTCACATTTCTGATTTGTCATGGACCAAGAAAGTGAAACATCCGGCTGAATTTACCACCATTGGTGAAAATATCGACGTTGTTGTTTTGGAGATTGACAAGGATAACCGTCGTTTGAGTCTTGGCCATAAACAGTTAGAAGAAAACCCATGGGATGTCTTTGAAACTATTTTCACTGTTGACTCAATTCATGAGGGTACAATTGTTGACATTTTCGATAAAGGTGCCGTTATTGCATTACCATATGGTGTTGAAGGATTCGCTACGCCTCGTCATCTTGTTAAAGAGGATGGAAGTCAGGCCAAGGCTGAAGAAAAACTTCAGTTTAAAGTGATTGAATTCAACAAGGGTGCAAAACGTATCATTCTTTCTCATTCTCGTATTTTTGAAGATGAGAAAAAAGGTGAAGAGCAGGCAGCTAAGACGGAACAGGCCAAAGCTGTTGCCAGCACAAAGAAAAACGTTAAGAAAATCAAGGATAATCTGGAGAAGACAACCCTTGGTGATATCTCTGAATTGGCTGCGCTGAAAGATCAGATGGAAGCTGATGAAAAGGATACTAAGGAGTAATACAAATTTAACTGATCGTTAAAATGGATTTTAAAATTGACAAACTGGATGAATTCATCCTTGTGCAGGTCCAAAAGGAAAAACTGGATACCACCATTGCTCCCGGCTTAAAATCTGAGTTGGTTTTATTGTCAGGTAACAATGAGAAGAATATTCTTCTGGATCTAAGCAAGTGCAACTACTGCGATTCTTCCGGTTTGAGTGCCATATTAGTTGCCAATCGCTTATGCAAAAACAGTGAAGGTGTATTTGTATTGGCAGGTCTTCAACCTGCAGTAGAAAGGTTAATTTCTGTGAGCCAATTGGACACAGTGATTACCATAGCTCCTACAGCTGATGATGGTATCGAAATGATGCGTAAGGCACTTCAGTCCAAATAGTATTACATGCAATTTTCCGTTACAGTATTAGGAAGTAATTCTGCATTACCAACATCGGAAAGATATCCAACCGCTCAGGTACTCAATGTATCTGAGCGGTTTTTTTTGATCGATTGTGGGGAAGGCACACAAATGCAGTTGCGAAAAAATCGAATAAGGTTTACACGCATAAATCATATTTTTATTTCTCATCTGCATGGCGACCATTGCTTTGGTCTGATGGGATTGGTATCTACCCTTGGTCTGTTGGGCCGAACCGCTGATTTGCACATATACGGACACGAAGATCTTGAGAGGATCTTTCAACCTCAATTGAATTATTTTTGCCGGGACATGCCCTACAGGATTGTTTTTCATGCGGTGAATACAAGTGTTTCTGAGCTGGTTTATGAAGACCATAAAGTCAAGGTTCATTCGATACCATTAAAACACCGCGTTCCTACTTGTGGTTATCTTTTTACGGAGCAGCCATCCGACAATCACCTTATTAAAGAACAGATGGATTTTTATCAAATCCCCATTAAGGATATTGCAGGGATAAAAAAAGGGGGCGATTTTATAACTGATGACGGGGTGGTGGTTCCAAATCATTTGCTGACGACTCCGGGACCCGCACCACGATCTTACGCCTTTTGCTCTGATACGAAATATACCGAAAGCATTGTCCCGATCATTCAGGATGTTGATTTACTTTATCATGAGGCTACTTTTTTGGCCGGAGATGAAAAGCTGGCGGCTAAGACTTTCCATTCTTCAGCGCGTCAGGCAGCTGAAATTGCCAAATTGGCCAATGCCAAACAATTAATTATCGGTCATTTTAGCACCAGATACAAGGATCTGAGTCTTTTTGAAGATGAGGCGGTTTCTGTATTTGCCAACACAGCCATAGCCAAAGAGGGTTGTGAATTTTCCGTACCCCTTTCAACCAGGTAAAATGTTGCTGGAGCGTTCAAACTCCACATAAAGGATTAAAATTAGGCAGTTTCTCACTATATTTGCAAATCCATAATTTTATATTACAATCCATTAACTTCAAATAGATGCAGAATAAAATTGTCATTCTCGACTTCGGTTCTCAGTACACCCAGTTAATTGCTCGTCGTGTGAGGGAGCTCAATGTTTATTGTGAAATTCATCCTTTTTATCATGTTCCAGAATTAGATGATTCCGTAAAGGGGGTTATTCTCTCCGGAAGTCCGTCAAGCGTTCGGGATGACAAGGCGCCAGTTCCTGATTTAAGCCATGTTTTGGGACAGTTGCCGGTATTGGGCATATGCTATGGCGCTCAGTTTATGGCTCAGTCTAACGGGGGATTGGTGGAAGCCTCTGATTCGCGTGAATACGGGAGAGCCAATTTGGAATTTATCCATCATGATAATGCCTTATTCGCTGAAGTAGAAAACGGTAGCCAGGTTTGGATGTCACACGGGGATACCATTATGAAACTTCCGGAAGGTTTTGAGATCATTGCCAGTACCAGGGATGTCAAAGTAGCCGGTTACCATGATGCCGATAAAAATGTTTATGGTATCCAGTTTCACCCTGAAGTTTATCATACCATTCAGGGCGCTCAGATTCTAAGAAATTTTGTGGTGGATATTTGCGGGTGTATTCAGGATTGGAGCCCCGCTGCTTTTGTTGAGTCAACTGTAGAAGAATTACGCACAAAATTGGGGAATGACAAGGTTGTGTTAGGACTTTCAGGCGGCGTCGACAGCTCTGTAGCTGCTATGCTTTTGCACAAGGCCATAGGTGAAAATCTCACTTGTATATTTGTGGATAACGGACTGTTGCGTAAAAATGAATATGAAAATGTTCTGGATTCCTACAAGCACATGGGGTTAAATGTGATTGGTGTTGATGCCAAAGATCAGTTTTTGGGGCAGCTGACCGGGGTTTCTGACCCGGAAACCAAGCGTAAAATCATTGGCCGTGTCTTTATAGAAACTTTTGATATTGAAGCCCATAAGATTCAAAATGTTAAATGGTTGGCTCAGGGAACTATTTATCCGGATGTGATTGAGTCTGTGTCGGTTAACGGACCATCGGTCACTATTAAATCACACCACAACGTTGGTGGTTTACCCGATAAGATGAATTTAAAGGTGGTTGAACCTTTAAAGCTGCTTTTTAAGGATGAAGTGCGCCGGGTGGGACACGAAATGAAGATTTCACCTACCATCCTTGGTCGTCATCCTTTTCCGGGTCCTGGTCTCGCCATTCGGATATTGGGCGATATTACACCAGAAAAAGTGACTCTGCTTCAGGAAGTTGATCATATTTTTATTGAAGGTCTCAAATCCAGTGGCTTGTACGATCAGGTTTGGCAGGCAGGCGTCATGCTTCTTCCTGTTCAATCAGTCGGTGTAATGGGAGATGAACGTACTTATGAAAGCGTTGTGGCCCTTCGCGCTGTTCAGTCAACCGACGGAATGACAGCTGATTGGGTACATCTTCCCTATGAGTTTCTAAGTCGTATTTCCAATGATATTATTAATAAGGTTCGGGGAGTTAACCGGGTAGTGTATGATATAAGTTCTAAACCGCCTGCTACCATCGAATGGGAGTAAGGACCTTTTTAACGAAACAAGCCGGAGTCATATCCGGCTTTTTTTGTTAAAAAAAATTAAAGTTATTGGCTGTTTTTTTTAATAAAGGGGCCATCAATCATTGGCAATAGCATATGTTCTGAGCATTAACGGTGATTTATATCATAATCGGTTAGTTGCATGGCTTGATTTTAGTATAACCCCATTTTTATTTTTGCGTAAACCTTTAAGAAGTCTTTTGGATTTAAGCTCAGGTTTTTTTTGGCAAGCCTTTTGCAACTGTTCGGGAGAAATTCTTTATACATTCAGTGAGTGATAGAAAAATTGGAGACGTATTTATGAGAGCGATTAAAAATGTATCAATGAGATTTTATTTTCTTTTACTGCTCATTTTTCCAGTGCTTATGGCTACTGGTCAGCGGTCTGAACCGGGACTGAACAACATTCAGATAACATGGCAGTTAATTACCAATTTTTATGTGGACACGGTGAATACCGATGCATTGGCCCGTGAGGCCATTGAATCCATGCTGAAAAAGCTAGACCCTCATTCTGTATTTATCCCTTCCGAGGATGTTAAAGCCATGAATGAACCCTTGGATGGGAACTTTGAAGGAGTTGGAATTGAATTTGTTATTTATGAAGATACCTTGACGGTTATCTCTACCATTCTTGGCGGACCTTCCGAAAAGGTGGGTATTCGGGGAGGAGATAGGATTGTTGAGATTGACGGAGAGAATGTAGCGGCTGTAGGATTGAAAAATTCCGATGTTTTTTCTCTGTTAAGAGGAAAAAAGGGGACAGATGTGCGTATTACCGTGTATAGAAAAGGAATGCGGGCTGAATTGGATTTTAAAGTCACCCGTGATAAGATCCCCATCTACAGTTTGGAAGCTGCATACATGGCTACTCCTGAAACCGGATATGTGAAAATTAGTCGCTTTGCCGCAACGACACACAAGGAGTTTACCTCTGCGATGGAAAAACTTAAAGATCAGGGTATGAAAAACCTGGTACTTGACTTGCGTGGAAATGGAGGCGGTTATTTAAAGGCGGCTTTAGATATCGCCGATGAATTCCTTGGGGGTGATAAATTAATGTTGTATACCGAAGGTAAATCTGTTTCGCGACGGGATCATCATTCCGGAAGAAATGGTATGTGGCAAAAAGGCGATCTGTTGGTTTTGCTGGATGAAGGATCTGCATCTGCGTCCGAAATTGTTGCCGGCGCTATCCAGGATTGGGACAGAGGGGTCATTATGGGGCGTCGTAGTTTTGGAAAAGGATTGGTTCAGCGGCCTTTTAGTCTGCCAGATGGTTCAGAAATACGGCTTACGATTGCCAACTACTACACACCTTCGGGCAGAAGCATCCAAAAACCTTACAAAGAGAAAGCGGATGAGTATCGGTCAGAGGTCAGTCTGCGTATGAGGAATGGTGAATTAACCACACGGGATAGTATTCATGTTGAGGATGCGACCTACTATGAAACTCTGGTGAGTAAAAGACCGGTATATGGCGGTGGTGGAATTATTCCTGATGTATTTGTACCTATTGATACCTCCTTTTACACCCCATACTATAGAGATCTGATTGCCAGTGGAGTGGTTAACCGTACCGTTGTTAAGTATCTGGATAATAATCGGGAAACATTGCAAAAGGACTATTCAGATTTTCAAACTTTCAATGCACAATTTTCAGTAGACGAAGAACTATTACAAATGCTCATCAAAGAGGGAGAAAATTCAGGCGTTGATTACAATGAAGATGAAATGTCCGTTTCGGCTGATATGGCAGAAATTCAATTAAAAGCATTGATTGCTAAAGATCTCTGGAGCGGGAGTGAATATTATGAAGTGATTAATCCTATGCTTTCAGTGTATAAAAGGGCCATAGAACTTATTGAAAAAAGAGATTTGTTTACTGAAATTCTCAACTGATAATCATCATTTTTCATAACTTTGCAACACCCGCTTGATTTTTATGAATCAAACGGGTGTTTTTTTATATCCTTAATAACGCTAATATCTATGATAACTTGGTTGCATCTAAATTGGGTAGAACTGGCAGGTACCATTTTTGCCATTGCGTATTTGTATCTATCGGTACGCGAAAATATTTGGTTGTGGCCGGTGGGATTTCTTACCTCATCTTTATATTTGATCGTTTTTTTTCAAAGCCGTTTGTATGCAGATATGGGGTTGCAGGGTTATTACCTAGTCGTAAGTGTGTATGGCTGGTTTCATTGGATGGGACATCGAAAGGAACCCCAACTGCCTGAGACAAATATACCTACACTATCCATTAATTTAAGTCAATGGATGAAATACCTTTCCCTGTTGCTTGTATTGACCATCGTTTTCTATTTTGTTTTAAAATACTTGCCTGCTTATATTGATTTACCGGATTCTGATCTTCCTTTGGGGGATGCCTTCACCACTGCAGGAGGTATTGTTGCCACCTGGATGTTGGCACAAAAAATATTGGAAAACTGGTTGGTATGGATGGTCATCAACGGGTTTTCGCTGGGCATGTACGTGTATAAAGAATTGTATATCACCGTTTTTTTATTTATAATCTACACCGGAATGTCAGTTGTAGGCTATTATAAGTGGAAAAAGCATATGTCCTCAAAACCTGAACCTTCTCACAAGCCAGGATTATGAAATGGATTGTTATTACGGGCGCTGAATCATCCGGTAAATCAACCCTCACAGGTCAGCTTTCAAAAGTGTTTGCCGGGATGGGGGTTTTTGAATATGCGCGTGACTATGTGGAGCGGTTAAAGAGACCCTATCAACAAAAGGATGTAGAGACGGTTGCCAAAAGACAGCTCTATTTTGCCTGTAAAATAAGGAAGGATCATGCTAATAGCGATATTTTTGTTTTTTTTGATACCTTTTTGATTGTTACCAAAATATGGCTGGAGGAGGTTTACCACAACAGTCCGATATGGTTAAACCAGGCCATTATTGACAATAAACCAGATCTTGTATTGTTATGTGAACCAGATTTGGAATGGCAAGCTGATGGTGTAAGAGAGAACAGTGATAAACGTGATTATTTATTTCATAGGTATCGAAAAGAGTTGGAATATTATCAAATTCCATATAGTATTGTAAACGGTAAAGGTGATAAACGTTTACAATTGGCCGTGCAGAGTATTCATAATAAATTTTAAATGGTGTT
>NZ_BAZW01000077.1 GCF_000974365.1 Geofilum rubicundum JCM 15548 | reverse complement strand
AGTTCGCTAATGTTAAAGCGGGAGAGTATGGTGGAATGGGACATGTTAGTTGGATTGTGTGTGAATTTTTCTGGCGGATTGCGCGCAAAGGTACCATTAAAAAGAGGGATATTTGAGCTGAATCATCTTTTCGGTGTATCTTTGCGCCGATAAATATTGTTAATTAATTCATTTTCATGTCATTTTCTTCTCTGGGACTATCGTCTGCTTTGCTGAAAGCGGTGGCCGAACAAAAACTGACTGCTCCGTACCCCATACAAAAGGAGGCCATACCTGCCATTTTAACGGGGAAAGATGTTTTAGGCATTGCCAAAACGGGCTCGGGTAAAACGGCCAGTTTTGTGTTACCCATTCTGGAACAATTGCAGCAACAAGTCCTGCCTGCCAAAAACCGGCACGTAAAAGCGCTGGTGATGGTGCCTACACGGGAATTGGCCGATCAGGTGCAGGCTACTTTGGTGGCGCTGGGGGCATATTTGCCGCAAAAGGTGAAAAGTCTGGCCGTATACGGCGGTGTGTCCATTAACCCACAGATGATCGCTCTGCAGGGAGTGGACATCCTGGTGGCGACACCAGGGAGATTACTGGAACTGATTGGATCCAATGCCACGTCCCTGTCGGCTGTCCAGATTTTGGTGCTCGATGAGGCCGATAAGATGCTGAACCTGGGCTTTAAAGAGGAGATGACAAAGGTGCTGGAATTGCTCCCTGCGAAGCGTCAAACCTTACTGTTTTCAGCTACTTTGAGCAGTGACTTGAGTACCTTTCAATCGCATCTGCTGCGGGATCCTTTGGTGATCAAGGTCAAAGAGGAAGAGGGGCCCAATCTGGATTTGATACGACAAACGGCCTACATGATTGCCGAGGAAAAGAAGGGGCCTTTGCTGCGTTATCTGCTTAAACAAAATGATTGGCCGCAAGTGTTGGTGTTTACTTCTTCGGTGCACCGGGCCGATGCGGTGGTATTTAAGCTGAGAGCCAATGGCATTGAAGCAGAGGCCATTCATAGCAAGAAAAGTCAGAGCAGACGAAAAACGGCTTTACAGCAGTTCAAGTCGGGCCAACTCCACGTTTTAGTGGCCACCGATTTAATGGCGCGTGGCATTGATATTCAGTTTTTGCCCTGTGTCATTAATTATGAGTTGCCCCGTTCTCCCAAAGATTATATACACCGAATTGGTCGCACCGGCCGGGCGGAGTCCCCCGGAAAGGCCATTGCTCTGGTTTCTCCTGAGGAGGAGCACCATTTTAAGGTGATTCAAAAGAAAATGGGGAAAATTGCCACCCGCGTGGATGGGGACGCCATTGATTTATCGTAATTTTTCAGAGGCGGTAAGTGATTTCTGCCCAAAAGAAATCTAATGCCTTGGGAACTTCTATCCTTTATTCTATTTCTTCAACGGAGACAAAAATGACGCCTCTTCTCAGGTCACTGATGGCGGCAAAGGCGGACTTGGACAGGTCGATGATGCGTCCTTTGACATACGGTCCGCGGTCGTTGATGGTGACGATAACGCTTTGGTTGTTATTCAAGCAGGTGACTTTTACTTTGGTGCCCAGGGGCAGGGTGAGATGGGCGGCTGTGGGCAGGTGGTGGAAATACAGCTCACCCGATGAGGTGGCGCGTCCTTCAAAGAAGTTGGCGTAATAGGAGGCATAACCATATTCAATGACCGGGTTGGTGATTTTAACTTTTTCTTCAGCCGTCTCTTCCTTTGGCTTTGATGGCCACAATAAGGCCGCTAAGGCCATGATCAGCATGAGCAGAAGGGTTTTCTGCATGACCGGTGTCTCAAACACTTTGAAGATGAATTGAAGTGCTCCCTGCTGCATGGTTATAAGCTATAGTGGATGGCCATATAGAAATTTCTTGGGGTCCCGGGATAGTAGTATCGGGGCTGTGCGCCACCAAAGGAGGGGGCGTTGACCAATAGCATGGAGGCATGCCGGGTATCTAACAGGTTGCGAACACCGACATTGAAGCGGAATCCTTTCAGAAGGCCCGATGTCGGATGGTAACCGCCTGTGAGATGGTACAATTGATGTCCCGGATAGCTTTTGGTGTTGGCATCATCGAGGTATTGACTGCTTTCGTGTCGGAACTGAAGCTGAAGAAAAACGCCTGTGGCGTTTTTGGCCAACAGGGACAAGTTGAGCATGGAGGCCGGTTGTCCGGGCAGTTGTTTGTCCACGTAATCCACGTCATCCTTTAGGAAATGAATGAAGCGGTTGTTCATCCAGGTATGGGAAGCGCTGAGGGAAAGTTCCCGGTTCATCATTTTGGGCAGAATATGGAATTTGAGCTGCGATTCCAGTCCCACATGCCGGGTCTCCCCGGCATTTTCCCCGTAGAATACGTCTTCTGCATCCCGGCGGGTCATCAACAGATTTTTGACCTTGATGTGGTAGCCGGTCAGGTCGGCCATTAAGCGGTCGCGCCACCAGGCGGAGCGAACGCCGACTTCAAGGTTGATGCCTTCTTCCGGCTTGAGGTCGCGGTTGATGGTCCCATCGGGCAAGAGGGCTTCTTCCGGTGATGGGGCCGAAAAGCCATGTCCGGCCGCGGCGTATAGGTACATATGGGTGCCTACTCTTTGGTTGATGCCTATTCGGGGGGAGACAACCACCCTGTAGTTGTGCTTTTCCTCACTCTGGTCGCTTTCTATATCCTGGGTGCGGTATTGCAACTGGTGCAGGTTGAGGCCGGCCGAGACCACGGTGGAGGTGCCCAAATCAACTTCTGCGTGGGCCTGTATGTTGTAAAAAAAGCGTTGCTCCTGGTTGTTGCTGAGAAGGGGCCCCTGCTGTCCGTCGTTAATTTCAAATATTTTCCACTGGTAGCCCTCGTTAAAAAGTTCGTAACCCAGCGACAGGGCGATATGGTCTTTTTGGTAGGTGAGGTTTTCTTTCAGACCTATGGTCTGTGTCCCCTCATCCAAAATGTTGAAAGGCCGGGGTTCGTAGGCCTTATTCACCAGTCCGTAGACAATGATTTTATGATCGAGATAAGTGGATATTTGAGATTTGACAGTCAGCCCGCTCTGCCATTTCTGGTATTCCTGGTAACCTTTAATAGCCAGCCAGTTGGCAGCGGCTTTATGGGGAGCGTTGGTGTAGGTCTCATAATTAATGGAGCTCGGGATATGGGCCTTTAAATCGATGTAGTTGGCCAGTACCGACAGCTGGTGCTTTTTGTGGGTGAGACCGCCCTGGAGCAACAGGTTGGTACGTTGGTATTGGTTGTTCTCCCGATGGCCATCGGTGCGGGTGTTGGTTAACGCGGCTTTCAGGTAGTTGTCCGACTGCCGGTAAGAAAGGGAGCCACCCAACTTCTGCAGGTCGAAGGAACCTGCTTCGGCCTGGGCTGAAGCCTGCCAACCATTTTGTGGTTTAAGTGATTCAATGGCGATCACTCCGCCTAAGCCGGGACCATAGAGGGCGGAGGAGGGACCTTTGATGATTTCTATCTGACCAATTTGACTCATTTCCAGGTCTTCCACGATGGTGGCCCCATCGCCCGATGTGAGGGGGATATCGTCAAAAAAGGCCTTGATCCTGTTGGAGGCATAGGGGGTGCGACTGCCAATGCCGCGAATGGTTAGTCGGGCCGTGTTCAATGCGCCCGACTGCATTTGAATACCCGGAATCTGCTCCAGAACAGGCTGGATACTGATTTGCTGAGAATTGGTAATGACCGACTTTGGAATGTGCGACACCGTACCGGTAACCGTACCCAGTTGTCGGGTAAACGGTGTGGCGGTGATGGTGATTTCTTCCAGTTGTCTGGTTAATAAACGATCGGTATTTACGGAGTCCTTTTCTTGCGATGTCTGAGGAACGTTTTCCCGGGCAGAGGCCAAAGTAAAAAACACAAAAAACAGAACGAGGATGACAAGTTTCAGCATATATAAAATGGACTATTTGAAATTCCAGAGCAACTGCCTTTGGGATAAAATGGCCCACGAATCCAAGATTCGTGGACCATTCTTTCTCAAAAAATTATTCCACCGGAATCAATCTTAGAATGACACCGGGATTTTCAACCGCCACATAGACGTAGCCATCCGGACCCGTTTCAACATTTCTGACACGTCCGATTTCGCGTAACAGAATTTCCTGGTGCACCACTTCGTTGTTTTGCACTTCGTTGCGTACCAGATATCTGAAACTTAGGGAGCCGGTTAATATGCTGTTTTCCCAGGCTTTAAAAAGTTCTCCGGTCACAAAGGTCATTCCGCAGGGCGCAATGGAGGGCGTCCATTGCAATACAGGTTGTTCCATGCCTGCTTTTACGGTGTCGTTGGTAATAATCGTCCCATTGTAGTTAATGCCATAGGATATTTCCGGCCAGCCATAATTGAGTCCTTTCTCCACAATGTTGATTTCGTCACCACCGCGTGGTCCGTGCTCGTGCGACCACAGAACACCCGTTTCGGGGTGTTTGACCAGTCCCTGTGGGTTTCGGTGACCGTAGGAGTAGATGGAGGCCATGGCACCGGGCGTATTGACAAAGGGATTGTCGGCCGGAATTTGACCGTCCTCTGTTATGCGGTGAATTTTACCGGCATGGTTGGTCAGATCCTGCGCATTGTCCATACGTCCGCGATCTCCTATTGAAAAATACAGGTAACCATCGTTGCCAAATACCATGCGGCAACCATAATGAACACCACTGCGTGTATCGGGGGTCCCCTTAAACAATTCTTGCTTATCTACCAGCGTGTTGTCCTGCAGTCGGGCCCGCATGATGGCTGTATTACCGCCTTCGGATGAGCCTTCGGGACCGTAGGTGGAATAGGCCAGATAAATCCATCCATTGTTTTCGTAATCCGGGTGCAGACGGATGTCCATCAAACCGCCTTGTCCGTGCACGTAAATGGTCGGAAGTCCCTCAATCAGACCTATGAAAGTGCCATTGCGGAAACGAAACAGTTCACCGCTGCGTTCTGCAACCAGCAGATCGCCGTTGGGTAACCAGGTCATGCCCCACGGAATTTCAAGACCCGAAGCCACCGTGTCTACCTTAAAGTTTAGTTTCTCTGTTTCATGAATTTCAGCCAGTTCAGGACGGTAGTCGTGACTCTCACTGGCCGCTTTAATGTCGGTAAGGATATAGGCTGAAACATCAGCTATTTCTTGTTCAGAAAGGCTTTGCCCGAAGGCGGGCATGCCCGACTCGATGTCTCCATCCCGAATAACGGCATCATGTCTGCCATGGGGGTGTTGAACAGGGCTTCCCGGTCATCACCCGAGAAGCGTTCCATATTGAGGCCGTGACAAGAGGCACAATAACGCTCATAATTTGAAATGGCCAGCGTTTTATCCGAAATGTTGTAATCAAAAGAGGTTGCCTGGTTGTCGGAGCACTTGGAGGCGGTTATTAGCCAAAAAAGGCCAATGCCAAGGGCCAAGATGAGAAATGAAAAGTAATGTCGGTCTTTCATAGTGTATGGGATGTTGTTGATTATGTGGTATATATATCTTTTTTTCGACAGGTGTTTCTATTTCTATGAAATTGAATAGCTGTTTTCCAGAAAATAGTTGGTTTAAGTTAGTGATAATGTTTCTTTTTAACAAAAAGCAGCATTGAATTGTTTGGTCTCAAAAGGTTGTTTTTTAAATATGCTGAAAATGGAATATTTCTAATCTGTTTTTATTAAATTTGAGGGAGACATTAAACGGCGAAAAAATTTTAATTGCTATGACCAGATTTTTGAAAATATTTTTAGGGATAATCGCAGGTATCTTCCTGCTTTTATTGATATTACCTTTTGCTTAAAGGCAAAATTGAAGCAAAAGTGAAGGATGTTATCAATGAGGACATCCATGCAACTGTTGGATGGGACAGGTTTTCCCTATCTCTCATCCGCCATTTTCCCAACTTGAGTATGGGATTGGAGGGACTCACTGTTGTGAATGATGCGCCGTTTGCGGGTGATACTTTGGTTAAGGTGGGTAATTTTACCCTGTCGGTTGATTTGATGAGCGCTCTGAGGGGAGATGCCATTGAGGTGAAATCCATATGGGTTGACCACCCGGTTATTAACCTGAAGGTGGATGCCGATAGTATTGCCAACTGGGATATTGTGCCGCCTTCTGAGGAGGTGGAAGTGGAGGCAGAGGAAGGTGAGGCTGCTTCATTTGAAGTGCAGTTACAGTCTTTTCAGGTAAGCAATGGCGCGCTTTCTTATTCGGATGCCACCATGGACTTCAGCACCTCCCTGAAAGGGGTCAATGCTGCCATGCAGGGGGATTTAACCGAATCATATACGACCATCGAAATGGACAGTGATATAGAAGCCTTGGATCTGGTGTTCGAAAAGGTTAAGTACATCAATGCCGCACCTATTGACCTGACCGCTAGTATTGGCGCTGATATGGACAATATGGTCTTTACTTTTGAAGATAATGAATTGAATTTTAGTGGGGTACCTTTGTTTATGGAAGGCACGCTGGCCCTGTTGGAGGAAGGCTATGACATGGATTTACGTCTGGCAGCCAGTGAAACGGATTTCAAAACCTTATTGGCTTTGGTGCCGGCTGAGTATATGAAGGATGTGGAAGGTTTGCAGACGGAGGGTTCTATGACTTTGGAAGCCACAGCTAAAGGGGTATTTGTAGACGCGGATCATCTACCGGCTTTTAATTTTCTGTTGCATGTGATGGATGGACGCATTCGTTACCCGGATCTGCCCAAATCCATTGATGATATCCAGGTGCATATGGTGGTGGATAATCCCGGAGGCAGCATGGATAACACCCTGACGGAGATTAGATCCTTCCATTTTGAACTGGACAACAATCCTTTTGATGCCCATTTGGTGGTTTCTTCGCCCGTTTCCAATGCTACTTTCAAAGGGGGATGAAGGGTTCTGTTGATTTTGCTTCGCTGACCCAGGCCATACCCTTGGATAGCATAGAAATCAAGGGCCTGATGACGGCTGATTTGACGCTGGACGGGGACTACAACATGGTTGAGCAGGAAAGGTATGAAGACCTACAGGCCAATGGATTAATGACGCTTAAGGGCTTTGAATTCAGAAGTCCCGACTTCCCCACGGGCATTCTGATCAGTGAAGCTGATTTGGCCTTTACGCCCCGATATATGGAACTGAAGACTTTTATGAGTCGCGTGGGAGAGAGTGATTTCAGTCTGAAAGGCCGCCTTGAAAATTATCTGGCCTACGCCTTGCAGGATGGGACTTTAAAAGGTACCCTGCAACATGTGTCGAAGTACATCAATTCCAATGAATTGATGGCCATGTCGGGTGAGGAAGAAGTGGTTGCTGAGGAGGAGAGTGAGCCCATGGGCAAGGTTCTGGTGCCGGCCAATCTGGACTTTGTGGTGAGTACACAAATCGATCAATTACTTTATGATCAATTGACGCTGAATAATATCAACGGGCAATTGATTGTGAAGGATGCCCGGATCTTGATGCAGGCCTTAAGGACCAACCTTCTGGATGGCAATATGGTGATGAATGGTGAATACAATACGCAGGATACACTTAAGCCCTTTGTTGATTTTGATCTGGCCATCAATACGGTTGATCTCAATCAGGCAGCCCAATCCTTTACCATGGTGGAGTCCATGATGCCCATTGCCAAACATGCCAATGGCCGTGTTTCTTCCAAATTGAAGTTTAGTTCATTGATTGGGGACGACTTTTCTCCTGTGTTGAGTACCTTTAATGGTGGTGGTCAATTAAGCTCCAATGAAATTGAGATATCCGGGGCTAAAGTGCAGACGGCGCTGGTTTCTATGCTGAAAGATGAGAAGTATGGTGTGGCCCGGGCGCGTGACTTTCTGGTTAATTTCTCCATCGATAGCGGCAATGTTCACGTTGAGCCCTTTGATGTGAATGTATTTGGCAAGAAGGCCAATATTTCCGGTTCGCAAAGCCTTGATCAGACCATGGACTTTCTGATTAAAATGCCAGTCAGCCGAAGTGAGATTAGCAGTGTGGCCGGATTACTGGGTGGCTCTTTGCCTGCTGGTGAAGATATCCTGATTGGTGTCAATATTACCGGACCGGTTTCTGATCCCAAATTAAGTTTAAGTACAGAGGAGTTATCGAATGTTGTAAAAGAAGAGGTAAGGAAAGAGGCTGAGAAGCTCGGAGATGAGGTGATTAAAGAGGCTGAGAAGAAGCTGGATGAGTTGCTTGAGGATGAAGAAACCAAAGAAAAACTGGAAGAGGCCGGTAAAAAATTAAGGGATTTATTCAGGTAGCCTTTTGGGATTTTTGATGTTGATCAATTTCATAATGCGGGGCGAATTCATTGACTTCGTCCTATATTGCAGGACACAAAAAAACCGCTATCTGGATTTCAGATAGCGGTTTTTGAATGAAATGAAATCCTTTCGGATTAAACTCTTTTCTCTTTGATACGTGCTTTTTTACCTGTCAACTCACGGAAGTAGTAAATTCTAGAGCGACGTACTTTTCCTTTTCTGTTGACTTCTACTTTTTCAATAAAAGGAGAACCCATGGGGAAGATACGCTCTACGCCGATGTTGTTTGACATTTTGCGGACAGTAAACCTTTTGTTTATGCCCATGCCTTTCACCTGAATCACCACTCCTCGGAAAATCTGAACACGTTCTTTGTTTCCCTCTTTAATTTTGTAGTGAACCGAAACGGTATCACCGGCGCTGAATGCCGGAACCTCAACACCTGTATTAAAGGCCTCTTCAGCAACTTTCATCAAGTCCATTTTCTTTGCTTTTGAAGATTAAAATTACCCGTGCAATATTGTCTGACCCCTCATGTTCAGCAAGAGATTACACGAAACGGCCACAAAATTACTCTTTTAGTTTCAATTATGGAAATATTATGCGCTATGATTTTGATGTTTGCCGGCATAAGTACGAATTATTCTTCAAAGCTACTGGATTTCTCTGAATTGGTACTTGTCCCCGGGGCTCTTTTTTCCCTTTTTACCACATTTCAATCTACAAAATATTGTGAAAAATTGAAATTTAAAGTATCATTGCACCACACATCTAACATTTAACTATTATGGAAAAAAAGAGTAACAATCTTCTCGTTGGCATGTCGGTATTCGGTGCCATCTTTTTTATTTTTGGCTTTGCCACAACATTTATCATTCAGCTGACTGCACCGGTTATGGCGGTGTTCGACCTCTCTGAATTTCAGGCGCAACTGTTGACCTCTGCCTTTTTCATTGCTTATCCCATTATGTCTGTACCTACAGGTATTCTGGTAAATCGCATTGGCTATAAATGGACCGTTAGTCTTGGGTTGATTCTAATGGCTATCGGGAGTCTTGTATTTATCCCTGCTGCCAAATTACCATCTTACCCGCTTTTTTTAATGGCTACTTTTATTTTAGCCACCGGTGTTGTCTTTCTTCAGGTGTCTGCGAATCCTTATGTGACGGCCATCGGACCGGAAAGTTCTGCTTCCAGTCGTTTGAACCTGACACAGGCTTTGAACTCTATTGCAACCATGGTAGCGCCCTGGTTAATTGCTGTGGCTATTTTTAGGGGTTTGGACTTACCTGCCGTACCGACCGAAGCTCAGGAATTGGCTTACGGACTCGAGGTGGCGACCCGAATTCCTTTCCCCTTTATTGTGATGGCTTTGATTGTTATTGTTGTGGCCGTTACTTTGTTTTTGATTAAACTGCCTGTTATTGCTGTTGATAAAGCGGACACCAATGCCAAGAGTGTTTACAAATATCCGCACGTGCTTTTAGGTGCCTTTGCCATTTTTTGCTACGTCGGTGCTGAAGTTGGTAACGCCGGGTTGATGGTTAATTATTTACGGGGCGGATCACTTCAGCTATCAGCTGAGATGGCCTCTACTTATGCGGCTATCTACTGGGGTGGTGCCATGGTGGGACGTTTCTTTGGTTCTATTATGTTCTCGGATATTAAAAATGGCCTTAGGAAGTATATTTATGTAGCGCTGGTTTTAGTTTTGGCTTTTGTATCCGGTGCGTTTGTGACTGAATGGAACTGGACCATTGGTGGTATTTTTACCGGTGTGGCTTTGGTTAATTTTATTATCATGCAGTTTGGTGCCGGTAAACCTGCACGTACATTGGCTATTTTTGCTTTGGTAGCCGGCTTGTTGGGACTGGTGACTACCTTTACACAGGGACACGTCGCATTATGGACGGTTATTTCTATTGGCCTGTTTAACTCTATTATGTTTCCCAATATTTTCTCCCTGGCGGTTAAAGACCTTAAAGGTGGAGAATTGGCTGGTGCATCGGGAATTATCAATGCCCTGATCATTGGTGGAGCCATTATTCCTCCATTGATGGGATCTATTGCCGATAATTACAGTTATACCTACGCCTATATTGTTCCAGCCATTTGTTATCTCTATATTTTCTTCTTTGCTGTAAAAGGAAGTAAAATCAGAGTCGCCTAGTTTTAAAAATTTTAAGGCAAACCCGCCACCTGTTTGGGATGGTGGGTTTGTTTTATTATCTTGTATGAATAAAAATATTTAATAATTATAATATGAAGAAATTTTCAATAGGAATAGATATTGGCGGCACTAACAGCGCCATTGGTATTGTTGACGAAGATGGCAACGTGCTGGTAAAAGGTACAATTGATACACCTTCACACGGTGAGATAGACCGTTTTGTAAAGTCGATAGGTACGGCTGTAAGAGATATGGCCAAAAAGGTGAAGCTGACCAATCCCGATTCTGAAATTTTGGGAATGGGCATTGGTGCACCAAATGGCAACTATTATAATGGCACCATTGAGTATGCGCCAATTTATCATTTAAGGGGGTGGTTCGTTTGGTGGATTTATTGAAAGCGGAGTTTCCGGAATATACGTATCTGGCCCTGACCAATGATGCCAATGCGGCGGCCATTGGTGAAATGGTTTATGGGGGTGCCAAAGGCATGAAGAATTTTGTTATGTACACTTTGGGAACCGGGGTTGGAAGTGGCTTGGTGGTTAATGGAGATTTGGTATACGGTCACGATGGTTTTGCCGGAGAATGTGGACACACCACATTGATTCCTGGTGGACGCTTGTGCGGTTGCGGGGCTAAAGGACATCTCGAAGCCTATTGCTCTGCCCCGGGAATGAAACGGACGGCTTTTGAGCTTTTGGCTCAGTACAATGCTACGGATAGTTTGTTGGCCAAATACTCTTTTGAGGACATGACCTCTAAGATTATTTATGAGGCTGCTGTTAAAGGAGATAAGGTTGCTTTGGAAGTTTTTGAGTTGACCGGCAATTATTTGGGTCAAGGTCTGGCGGACACGGTGCACCATTTATCACCTGAGGCGATATTTTTGTTTGGTGGACCAACAGCTGCCGGTGACTATATTTTTAAACCGACCATCGCGAGCATGGAAAATCACTTGCTGCCTATCTTTAAGGATAAGATTAAGGTTCTGCCTTCAAAATTAAGTATGGGTGATGCGGCGATAGTTGGCGCTAGTGCGCTGGTATGGAAGGAAATGGAAAAATAGCTTAGCTGTCGTTTCTTATCATTAAAAAGAGGTTGTCTAATTTGTCCGGGCAACCTCTTTTTGTTCGCTTCTCTATTTGATAAAGATTTGGAATATTAGATGTTCTTCAATCCTGTTTTTGATTTTATTTTTTAACTTTAAAGCTCTGTAAAACTTTAAACTTATGTCTGAAAACTATTTCAAAACCTACCCGTCAAAAGATGGCTTCTACAAAGAGTATGGCGGTGCTTTTTTGCCCCCTCAGCTTGAAGAGGAGATGAAGAAGATCAATGATGCCTACTTTGCCATCAGCAAATCGCATAACTTTATTTCTGAGTTGCGGAGCATCAGGAAGCATTACCAGGGACGCCCAACACCGGTGTACTATTGTAATCGTTTGTCTGAAAAATACGGCGGTCGCATCTATCTGAAACGTGAGGATCTGAATCATTCCGGCGCCCATAAGTTGAACCATTGTATGGGGGAGGCTTTGCTGGCCAAATATTTGGGTAAAAAGAAGCTGATTGCTGAAACGGGTGCCGGGCAGCACGGTGTGGCTTTGGCCACCGCTGCTGCCTATTTTGGCTTGGAATGCGAAATTCACATGGGGGAGGTTGATATTGCCAAGGAACATCCCAATGTGGTTCGTATGAAAGTTTTGGGCGCCACTGTAGTGCCGGTTTCGCACGGATTAAAAACCTTGAAAGAGGCTGTTGATTCGGCTTTCCAGGCCTATTTGAAAGATCCGGAAACAACCATTTATTGTATTGGATCGGTGGTGGGTCCGCATCCCTTTCCTATGATGGTGCGTGATTTTCAGCGTGTAGTTGGAATTGAAGCCCGTGATCAGTTTCAGGAAATGACGGGTGAGTTGCCAGACAGCGTTGTGGCTTGTGTGGGAGGTGGAAGTAATGCCATGGGGATTTTTTCCGCTTTTCTGGCCGATGATGAATGCAAATTGTATGGCATAGAGCCAGGTGGTCGTTCCATGGATCTGGGCGAACATGCGGCCACCATGACGCTCGGAAAACCGGGTGTAATTCACGGATTTAAGTGCTATCTGTTGCAGGACGACAAAGGAGAACCCAGTCCGGTCTATTCCGTGGCAAGTGGTTTGGATTATCCTGGTGTGGGACCTGAACACAGTATGTTGAACGATATGAAGCGTGTCCACTATGATGTGGTCAATGATAGGGAAACCATCGATGCCTTTTTCGAGCTCAGTCGCTTAGAAGGCATCATCCCTGCTCTGGAAAGCGCACATGCTGTTGCTTATGCCATTAAACTGGCACAAAAGGAACCGCAATCTTCTATTTTAGTTAACCTGAGCGGAAGAGGCGACAAAGACCTCGATTTTGTGATGGATAATTATGGTAAGGATTATGAATTGTAGGAAAGGGTAGATAGGGTAAGAAAGGGTAGATAGGGTAGGAAAGGGTAGATAGGGTAGGAAAGGGTAGATAGGGTAAGAAGGGTAAGAAGGGTCAGTCGGTAGGAAGGGTAAAGGGATGATAGGGTAAGAAGGTTTATAGGGTGGATTGGGTG
>NZ_BAZW01000078.1 GCF_000974365.1 Geofilum rubicundum JCM 15548 | reverse complement strand
CGACTTCCAAAAAGGGAATCCGGGCATTTTTGGTGATCAGACTTAAAATTTTCTTATCGAGATTGTCAATTTGCACGTTAGGTTCCATATTGAAAATAAGTAATGTAACAATTTATAAGTATCAGACGACTTCTATATCGGATTTGAATACGAATTTAAAATATTTAGATCAATATACAAATAAATTATCACTTTTTTGTTATAACAATTTAACAGCACTTATCTATGGATAACAAATTATAAGCAGTAACAGCAGTTAAACCGCCCCATTCCCGTATAGAATTTATTTCACCAAAATCTTGTCCAACCAATACCTTTGGGCTTCATCACTCAGACGAACCACATAAAAACCTTTCTGAAAGCCACTTACATCGATCATTAAAGGGGTATTGGACCGGAAATTCTTTTCTATCATTTTACGCCCGCCCATATCAAAAACAACAATCGATCCAGCATGCACTAAGTCGGGTATTTCTATATGGATGGAGGCTACGCCATCATCCACGGGATTGGGCCAGACAACCAGACCATTTTCATCGTGGTTGAAATCTGATAACCCACTCGGATTCAAAATGGAGAAAGCGTAGTATTCTGACCAGTCCATACTCCCTTCAGCCGTAACGGCCCTGACACGCCATCGGATGGCATCAGCAGGTTTCAGGTTGATGATGGATTGCCGCATTAAAGCAATGCCGGTGATCACCTGAAAAGCGCCTTCATTTATTCGGTACTCCATTTCATAGCCAATGATGCCATCTGGTTGACCGGATGCCCAAACCCATTCAACGGTAACACTGGTCACATCACCGGAAAACTCCGTTCCATTGGCGGGGTATTCGGCAACAGGCGCCTCCAAATCAACATCCACACTGCCTTCATAGGGTCCAATGTCAATACCACTTCCAACCACCCGGCCATGGCCGCCAAAATCCCTGTTGAGCCATAGCGGTGTAATACTTGCATCCCCGGCGTCCAACGCCGGAGAGCCTTTCTTCAGTCGGTAGTCCAAAGCGGCCACATCCATCAAAGAAGGATCGGTATTCATATTTCCGGTACCACCGTAACCTCCCTCCACAATGGAATGCGCCACAGCAGGTCCGAAGAACGAAGCACCACCACTACCGGCACTGTTGTTCCAGGCGATGGAGTTGTGCACCAGGACGTACTGACCTAAGACCGCCCCACCGTAAAAACCGGCACTGTTGTTGTGCCACAGACAATTGTAAAAGCGCAATTCACCAAGCGCACTCACGGCTCCTCCGTTGGCACCGGCCATGTTGTTGGTAAAAATAACATTGCCAAATTCGGCTTCGGAAGCCGCATCCGATAAAACCGCAGCACCTGAACCGGAAGTAACATGGTGGCGGAACCATGTGTTCATGATAACAGGAGCGGCGTATTCAAGCAACAGTCCACCCCCGCCTGTGGAGCCGGAATTACCGGCTTCAATAACCAAGCCATCTATCAAAAGATTCTTAATGGGTACGGCAGAAGTTCCCTTGGCTGTTAGCACGTGATAGGTATTATCTGCAGCATCATTCACAACCCCGATATCTCCACTGATGATGGTCTTGTTTTGCACCCAATCGCGCTCTTCCAAAGCAGTCTCTGTTCCACTAAAGCCTCCATAAATGCGGATACCATCCACCAACTCAAAAGTAGCCGTTCTGTCGCTGGTACCGGTGGGATAATAAGTGCCCTTTTCCAGCCAAAGCTCATCTGTTTCTGCAGCCATAAATAAAGCCTCATGAAGCGAGGTCGCATCGGTCCAGGAAGTACCGTTTCCGCTACCATTCGGTTTGACGTAAAGGGGATGACCACGGGCGACACGAAACTGGGCGGGGGCCGACCAGCGTCTGCTTCCATCCTGGTGGATGCTGTACAAACGCCACCAGACTTTATCTAAAAAAGAAAGTCCTGTCAATAAATATTTGAAGTCCGTAATGTTCTCAACAAGCACCTCATCGCCCCCATTGATTCGATACATGAGCGAATAATGCGCTACGTCGGCCGGCACTTCATAGGGCCATCGCCATTCAAGAAAAACGTTGTCCCCTTCCAGAGCAATGGCCGCTCCATTAGAGGGTTTATCAGGTACGGCGGCATCTGTACCGCCTTCAAAAAGGCCAACATCTATGTGGTCGCCCTGCACTCTGGGGCCATTGGAAAAATCAACAGACAGCCATCCGGGAACCGCTTCTGCACCGGCATCCAAAGCCGGTGAAGCGGGGTTCAATCTAAAATCGAAATATTCCTCATCAATGAAAAGCGGATTATCTGTCAGGCTGTTGGTTCCCGTACCGTCTTCCACGAGGGAATGATTAACATTCACATTTCGGAAATGGTTACTCAGCAGTTGGGCAGTATTGTTTCTGAAAACAGAATTATAGATGGCAGTGGCATTATTGGTAGTGGCATAAACGGCACCGCCCCATTGACCGGCATAATTGTCGTACCACACACAGTTGTATATCGCGCCGTCGGCGTCGGTATATAAGGCACCTCCGTTTTTATCGGCCGCGTTGCCGTAAAAGAGCACATTGCCCAGACGGGGTGAGGAATTGCCCCGAATAGAAAGTGCGCCCCCGTTAATGCCATAATTATGGGCCAAAGTGACATTGATAATCGCCGGAGAGGCATGGTTCAGATACAGGCCACCCCCTTCTCCATTTGTATTGATATTGAGGCTGGCATAGCCCTGCTCAATCATCAACCCATTCAACAGGGTGGCATTACTGAGCGGAGCACTCACCTGTCCTACCATACGGACCACATGAAAGGAATTGTCGGTGGACACCGTCGGATCTCCAATCTGACCGCTGAGCACGGTTGGATGATCGGCCGGATTTCTTTGGGACAGCTCCGTTTCGGTACCACTAAATCCACCGTAAAGTCGCACCCCGTCCTTTACTTCAAAGGCGATGGCCCGGTCGGCACCTTCTGTAGGTGTGTAAACACCTTCAGCTATCCAAAGCTCATCACCAAAGACGGATGCCTTAAGGGCGGCCTGTAAACCGGCCGCATCGGTCCAGGACTCCCCACTACCGGAAGCCCCTTCTTTAACGTAAACGGGTTGTCCACGACCAACATAAAATACCGAATAAGGGGAATAGTAGATCCCCGATTCACTGGTAACCACCGCCAGACGCCAGGTGACCTTATCGGCAGGGGAAAAACCGGTGATGGCTTGGGACAACTGCGAGGCGTCAATACCACTTACCATGGACACAGGGCCTCCATCAACAGAGAATTCCAGTCGGTAGGAGCTCACATCAGCGGGGATGGCAACCAGCCATTCCCATTCGAGTAAGACCTCTGTATCCAAGGGCGAAAGCACGGCATTATGAACTGGCGAGACAGGAAAGGGAGTGGGTTTGCCACCCTCAAAAACGCCCAAATCGACCTGCAGCCCCTGCACCCGCGCAACACCGGCAAAATCCTTCAAGGTTCCGGCGGGTAAGAGTCCGCTGCTTCCGGCATCCACACAAGGCGAGGCCTGGTTGATTCTAAAGTCGTTGCTCTCCGGGTTTAAAAACAAGGGATCTTCCAGCAGCATGTTGATGCCGGGATATCCACCTTCGGCCAGGGTATTCCGGGCCTCCACGGCATAGAACTGAGCATTGGACGGAGCGCTGTTGCCCCAGGCTATGGAGTTATTCACCGCCACAAAAGTAGTCGCCGAGGCATTGTCCACCGCCCCTCCTCTGTCACCCGTCGAATTACCATAAAACACGCAATTGGTAAAAACCATGCGCTTTTCGGCCCTGACAGCACCGCCATAGCGAACAGAAGTATTGTTACTAAAGATGGTATTGAAGAACTCAGGGGAAGAATGGGCATTGCCATAAACAGCTCCCCCATTGTAGGCATAATTATCTCTCAACCAAACATTGGCAAAGGTCACCGAGGCATGGATCAACTTAACACCAGCGCCAAAACCGGTCATTTCAGAAGAATAACCTTTTTCAATAACCACCCCATCCACAATCGTCGCAGCGGTAATTGGATGATCCGTACTTCCTTCAGCGATCAAAACATGGCGTGAATTGTCGGTAGGATCACTCAAAGACCCCAGATTACCACTCAAAAAGGTTCGGTTGATATACCAGTCCCTTTGCTCACGCGAAGTCTCAGTCCCTGCAAAACCACCATAAATCTGAACGCCTTCCTTAAGAATGAAGGACGCATTTCTATCGCTGCCCGTTGTTGGTTTATAAGTACCTTGCGCCAACCACAGCTCATCGCCGGTAATGTAGTTATTTAATGCACTCTGCAAATTGGTGGCATCCGACCAGGACTGTCCGCTTCCGGCGCCATTGCTTTTCACGAAGACCGGTCCCGAACGTTTAATATAGAAAACCGACCAATCGGACCAGCTCCGGTGACCGGACATGTCCACCCCGGCTACGCGCCACTCAATGCTCCCCGAGCCGCTGAGAGCAAGTTCCCAGGAGCTTCCGTCCAAGCCGCCTACAAGCGGCTGAAGCACGCCATTGACCTTATATTCAATCTCATGCCCCACCACAGAAGCAGGAAGCCCGCCGTTCCACTCCCACTCCAGCACAACCGAAGCGGTGGATGCCTCAAAAACAGATGCATCGATGGGTGCTATCATTTCAGGCGACTGCACCACCCCTTCAAATGGCCCCCGATCCACGGTGCCCTGAATGCGGACCTTGTTCAAATAATCGCTTGTCAACCAGACAGGTGTTAGGGCATTGTTGCCACTTTCTGCAGCTGGAGAACCCGGGTTCAGCCTAAAATCGAGCTGCCAGGCATCATGAAACTGCGGATTGGTATCCAGATTGCCTTCACCGGCATGTCCGCCTTCAATAATGGAGTAAGAAATGGCAGCCCCACTGACGGAACCGCCTGTTGGCTGGGTATTGCCCCAAATAATGGAATTATAAATGGAAGCGCTGGCCGAGGTAAATGTAGCCGCAGCCTCAGAAGTATCACTGGAATTTCCATACCACAAACAATGGTAAAAGGTCATGGCTCCTTCTGCATATACGCCTCCTCCGACCGAATAGGAAACATTGCCTGTAAAAATCACATTGGCGAAAGTGGCGGCCGATGTCGTGGTTCCATAAACAGCTCCACCCATGGCGCCATAATTATTTCTAAGCCAAACATTCTGAACCAAAGGAGAAGCATAATCGAGGTACAGACCTCCGCCTGAATTGAGATTCAGGGCGTAACCATCCTCAATAATAAATCCATCCATTACAGTCGAGGAGGTAATGGGGGCACCGGAAGTTCCTATCCCCTTAACCACAAAATAAGTGTTATCTGTTTTAGAAACCTGATCACCTATATTCCCGCTTAAAGTGGTCATGTGAATGGCGTGATTGCGATCGGCCCGGAGGCTTTCATTTCCGCTGAAGCCGCCATACAATTGAACCCCGTCCTTCAATACAAAAGAAATGTTACGATCGGTCCCTGCGGTCGGTTTATAAACACCTTCTGCCACCCAGATCTCATCACCGGAGACGGCATTATCAAGGGCGTCTTGAAGACTGTTGTAAACAGGATTTTTTCCTTGCCAGACACTACTGGCAGAGCCGGGCTTTACATATATAACTTCGGCAGTAGTGGCCAAAAATGTAAAAAGGCCCAGGACCATCATCAAAATGGACCGGTAAATCTTCTCCATGGGTTATGCTTTTCTTTCACAAAATACCTAATTTATACGAATAAGGGGTGTTTGAGTTTCATAATTGGTCAAGTAAAGGCGACTGTTAATCTATCATCCCGCGTGTTTTATCCAATTCACATCATTTTACACAGACATTTTGATTCAAGAAGCAGACACACTAAATTTGCACCCATGCGAAAATGGATTCCTATTGACTGTAGCGACCAGGAGGTGATGCTTGCCCGATTTATTCATTTAACCGGGGAGTATGAGCAAGCCATCATCTTAACGGATCAGCTGGAGGGACAAATAGCCAGTTATAAAAGTCTGAAGAGCCTTGAATTATTGGCCGGCTTTGGAGCTTTGCATCAATTTGACGGCGCCTTTTCTGAACTGAGTAAGGAAGTGGCAGAAAAGGACTGGTACCTGGGCTTTCTCAGCTACGACTTAAAGGACGAACTGCATCCCCTTCCATCGCATGCCGACGCCCCGCGCATTGATTTTCCAAAACTGTGGTTCTTCAGACCTCAATGGCTGATTAAAGCAGCTCATGGAGAGTGTCTGCTTGGTTATGATCCTCAGTGTGACAATGAAGAAACGGCCAGGCAGTTTCTTCAACATATGCATTCAATACAACTTCAGGAAGCAACATCCCATCAAAAGACTGAGCTGCAGCCATCTGTTTCGGAATCGGACTATATCCGCACGGTCGAGGCCATCCAGGACCATATTCACCGGGGAGATATCTACGAAATCAATTTTTGTATGGAGTTCACGGCTGAAAACAGTGACATCCATCCCCAGCAGACTTTTCTGAGTATTTTGAAACAAACCGCCATGCCGTTTTCGGCCTTTGTAAAAAAAGGCCGCAAATACGTCCTCTCCGCCTCCCCTGAACGCTATCTAAAGAAGACAGGCCGGCAGATTGTCAGTATGCCCATGAAGGGGACTGCACCCAGAGGTGCGGATAAGGAAGCGGACAGCATCAACCTGCATAAGCTGACGCACTCTGTGAAGGAACGGGCAGAAAACATCATGATAACCGACCTGGTGCGCAACGACCTCTCCATGGTCGCACAAAAAGGGACCGTTGAGGTAATTGAGCTTTGCGGCGCCTACCCTTTTCCCCATGTATTTCAGGTAGTCTCAACGGTGGAAGCCACTTTGAAAAAGGAAGGGGACTGGGCTGATGCCATTGCGGCCACCTTTCCAATGGGTTCCATGACGGGCGCCCCAAAGCATAGGGCGATGCAACTCATCGATCGCTTTGAGAATCACCAAAGGGGCCTCTTCTCAGGTGCCATTGGCTATATTACCCCTGAAAAGGATTTTGATTTTAGCGTGGTCATTCGCACCTTACTCTATGATGAAGCGGCCAAAAGCCTGTCCTATTCTGCCGGAAGTGCCATCACCGCCCTTTCGGATCCCGGTCAGGAGTACAAGGAGTGCCTGCTGAAAGCTGCCACGGTCAGAAATATTCTGGCAGGAACTGTGTAACATTTTTTTTAGTTGTTTATCAACCGGTATATACCATGAAGTCTACAGAAGCGAGCATTTTCGACAAATTCCGTACTTATATGACCGACCGTTGCGGTGTGCCTACGGGTGAAAGGATATTGGTGGGCATCAGCGGTGGTGCCGACTCGGTGGCCTTGTTGCACCTGCTGCTTCAAAATGGGTTCCCCTGCGTGGCAGCCCATTGCAATTTTTCGCTGCGCGGTGAGGAATCTGATGAGGATGAACGGTTTGTAAAAGACCTATGTCATCGCTGGAAGGTGGAATGGCATACCATAAAATTTGATACCCGGGCACATAGCAAAGCCCACAAGCTTTCCATCGAAATGGCTGCCCGCGAATTACGCTACCAGTGGTTCGAACAGTTGTTGGATCAGACCGACACGAAGTTTCTGGCCACCGGGCACCATGGGAGTGATGCCATCGAGACCTTCTTTTTGAATCTGGTCCGGGGTACCGGCATTAAGGGGCTCACAGGCATCTCCTGGCGCAACAAACATATCATCAGGCCTTTGCTGGCAGCATCTGCCGGTGAGGTGCTCGACTATTGCCAAAGCAATGAATTGGTCTTCCGGACCGATTCCAGCAATCTGGAAACGCACTATCAGCGCAATAAAATCAGACATCAGATTGTTCCGCTGCTGGAAGAGCTGAATCCTTCCTTTTTCGAAACCATGCAGAACAACATGACCCACTTGCGGGAAGCGGGACAGGTTTTTGCCAGCGAAATTCAAAGGGTGAAGGAAGAGATGGTGGCGGAAACCGAAAACGCCTTGCTGATTCCCATCCGGCTCATCAGCGAACATCCGCAAAAATACACCATGTTGTACGAAATTTTGCGCCCTTATGGTTTCCCGGGTCAGATAACTGGCAGTATCATTGAAAGTCTGAACGGCATTCCCGGCAAACAGTTCTTCTCGGCTACACACCGTCTGGTCATCGACCGCTTCAATTTGATTTTAGTCCCACAAGACCTCGCAGAAGCGGAGACCTACACCATAGAAGGGGGACAAGCCGCCATCGACCATCCACTCCAAATAACCTTGCGCACCTTTGAAAAGCCCGGCGATTACCGCTTTTCCAAAGACCTCTGGAAAGCGCATCTGGATGCCGACCTCATTGACTTTCCGTTGACCATTCGCAAAATGCAGCCAGGCGACAAGTTCCAGCCACTGGGCATGCAGCAGTTCAAAAAAATAAGCGACTTTTTTTGTAGACCAAAAAATGTCGCTTATAGATAAGGAAAAAGCCTGGCTCTTAACCAATGGCTTTGATATTATATGGGTGATGGGACAACGGATAGACAACCGCTACAAAATAACCCCCACCACCAAAACATATTGGAAATAATACTGTCCGATCAGGCAGGTTCGGCCGGATCGTCGGTTCACGCTTCGGATAAACCCTAAGACTTAACCCTCCACATTGCTTCGGACACGTCCCAGAAACCCCTGAAGTCCCTCTGTATCCCTTGCATTGATCAGTTCCAGAAGGTCCTTCAACTCCTTACGAATTTGCTCTACCTGTCCCACCGTGTGCGGATTAAACAGAATTTCTGTCAAGAGATAATCGTCCTCCGATAAAAGTCCTTTGGCAATGTCCATGTGCTTTCTAAAGGTGGTACCGGGTGCATCCTGCTTTTTCATACAAGCGGCAAACACCAGAGTGGATGAAAAAGGAATGGACAATGAATAGGCAATGGTTTCATCGTGCTCATCAAATGAATACTGATGAATGTTCAATCCCAAAGATCCAAAGAAATCTTTAAAAAAGGCCTTACCCATGTGGTCGGACTCCGTTATTATTATGGCATGGTGCTCACTCAAATCCTTCAGATTGGCAAAGGTAGGTCCAAACATCGGATGGGTAGAGACAAAGCGCCTTCCCGACTTTTTGTAAAAATCCTGAAACCCGGTCTTGACCGAAGCTATATCACAAAGGATACAACTTTCGGGCAAAAAGGGCAAAACGGCTTCAAAGGCCTGAATGGTATATTTAAGGTTTACACTGTTAATCAGCAACTCGGGGGAAAAAGCCTGAATTTCATCAAAAGTGGTGAGGCGCTGCGTATTGAACACATAGCGCAGACGCTCCTTATCCACATCAAAAATGGCTACTTCGTGCTGCAGGCACAGGGCATCAGTCAGCCATGTCCCCATTTTTCCTGCGCCAAGAACACAAATTCTCATTACTTACCCTCCTTGGACTTAAGTTCCTTATTCATAATGGCGCTCTGACAGCTAATGGACTCTTCGTGAATGGATTCAAATATTTTGATGGCAAAATCAGCGTCCAAACCACGGCTGACAGCTCTATCTGTGCGGTCTTTCATGATTTCATCGTAGCGTCGCGACTGAAGAATCGTAATATTGTTCTCATGCTTGTACTTACCAATGGCCTCCGAAATTTTCATACGCTCCTTAAGAACATCCAACAAGCTATTATCTAACTGGTCAATTTTCTTACGCAATTCATCCAGCGCATTACGGGGTGTATCACCAATCGATGGACGACGCAGTACCAGCGCATCCAACACCTTCTTTAAATCCTCCGGGGTCAATTGTTGAGAAGCATCACTCCACGCCTTCTCTGGATTATAATGCGATTCAATGATCAAACCATCGAAGTTAAGATCCATGGCTTCCTGACTGATATCGGCAATCAACTCGCGCTTACCGCCAATGTGGCTGGGATCGGTGATAATGGGCAACTCAGGAATACGACGGTGCAATTCAATAGGAATCTGCCACTGCGGATGGTTGCGAAACTCTGTTTTATCGTAGGTACTGAAGCCCCGGTGAATGGCCGCCAATTGCGTAATGCCGGCACCGTTGATACGCTCGAGTGCCCCAATCCACAATTCCAGATCGGGGTTGACCGGGTTTTTAACAAAAACGGGGATATTCACTCCTTTTAGGGCATCGGCGACCTCTTGCACGGCAAAAGGGTTGGCTGAGGTACGGGCACCCACCCACATCATATCAACACCATGCTTTATGGCTTCATACACGTGGTGAGCCGTGGCCACTTCCACGCCAATGAACATGCCGGTTTCTTCCTTTACTTTTTTCAACCAGGGCAGACCTATAGAGCCAACGCCTTCAAAGGCACCGGGACGGGTGCGTGGCTTCCAAATTCCGGCGCGAAAGACTTTCACGCCCATGGCCGCCAAAAGGCGTGCGGTAGACAGGGTTTGCTCTTCTGTCTCGGCACTGCAAGGCCCTGCTATGATCATCGGACGCTTTAAGTCAACACCCGGAAATTTAATCGGTTCAAGTTTTAATTGTGACATGGCTTATTGTATTTCTAGTTGTTTTATTCTTCTAATCGATTCTTCTAATAAGGCTTCACTGGCGCACAACGAAATGCGAATGTATGGCTCACCATTGCTGCCAAAAATAAAACCGGGAGTGATAAACACATGGGCCTTATCGAGCACCAAATCACTGATTTCCTGGCCATTTTTAAAGCGGTCGGGTATTTTGGCCCAGACAAACAATCCCACTTGATGGCGATCATAGGTACATTGAAGCGTATCCATGATTTGAAAGACCAGGTCTCTGCGACGCGCATATACGGCGTTGACCTCATCATACCATTCCGTATCCAGCTCCAGCGCTTTGGCTGCAGCTTCCTGCATGGGCCGGAACATGCCCGAATCCATATTGCTTTTAACGCGGAGAATATACTGAACAAACTCTGCCTTACCCGCCACCATGCCGATTCTCCACCCGGCCATATTGTGCGATTTACTCAAAGAGTTCAATTCGATGGCCGTTTCTTTGGCACCGTCCACAGATAACAAACTGGAAGGCCGGGGGTTCAAAACAAAACTGTAGGGATTGTCATTACAGATGAGGATATGGTGGCGCCGACCAAAAGCAATGAGCTCCTTCATAACCTCAGGTTGGGCTGCTGCACCGGTGGGCATATTCGGATAGTTGACCCACATGAGCTTCACCTTCGAAAGATCCTGCGACTCCAGTACCTTAAAATCAGGCTGCCAATCTGTTTCGGCCGTCAGGTCATAATACCTGCCAACTGCGCCCACCAAATTGGTTACGGCTGAATAGGTCGGATAACCGGGATTAGGCAATAAAACCTCATCCCCCGGATTCAGAAAGGCCATAGAAATGTGCATGATGGCCTCTTTGGAACCCATCATGGGAATGATTTCATTTTCCGGATTCAGATCTATTCCGTAACTCCGCTTGTACCAGTTAGCAAAGCCATTTCGCAAGGCAGGAATTCCAATATAGCTTTGATAACCATGGTTGGAGGCATTTTTGGCTGTTTCCCCAAGAGTCTCAATCACCTGCGAAGCAGGTGGTTGATCAGGGCTACCAATTCCCAGGTTAATGACATCTTTGCCTTCTTGCCTTAATTGGTCAATCTGCTTCAACTTAACTGAAAAATAGTATTCCTGAACAGTGCCAATTCTGTCTGCTGGTTTAATCATAACTTATATTTACTGATCAATTAACCTAATGACCTACTAACCTATTAACCTAACTATCTGTTGGTATGGATTCTGCTTTCTTGACGGACTGTCCCCCGTTGGTTTCATAAAGGGTATCCGCGGCCTCATATTCTCCCAGTACTCTGAATTTTTCACATAAGGGACGAATGGCATCCAGGGCTTGCCGATATCTTTGATAATCACTATAATCAACATCAATGTACATCAGATATTGCCACTCCTGCCCCACTATCGGCAGCGATTGTATTTTTGAAAGGTTGATGTTGTAAAAAGCAAGAATCGTCAACACTTTTGACAAACTGCCCTCTTCGTGAGGTACCGAAAAAACCATCGAAGCCTTATTGAGTCGACCTTCTTCCATTAATCGGGTATGCTCCGTGTTATCCGGTCGCCCAACCACCAAAAAACGGGTATAATTGTGCTTATTGGTCTCAATATCTTTGGCAATGATATCCAGTCCATACAATTTAGCCGCCAATCCTGAGGCAATGGCTGCGATACCCTTTAAACCATCTTCAGCAATCAGCTTGGCACTCAAAGCCGTATCTTCAGATTCAACCAGGCGAATGTGCGGATGCTCTCTGAAAAACATTTCACACTGCGCCAGAGCCATGGGATGAGAATGCACCTCCCGAATATCCGCAATGGTTTGACCCGGCAGTGCCATGAGCTGGTGCTTAATGCGCAACTTATGCTCTCCCAGTACGGACAGGCCTGAATCTTTCAGCAGGGTATAATTGGCCAAAAGACTGCCCACCAGGGTGTTTTCTATGGCCACCATGCCCAACATATCGACATGATCATTTACTTTCTGAAACAATTCACCGAAGGTCAAACAGGGTTCCAATGCAATTTCTTCCCTTCCAAAAAAGGCACGGGCTGCAATGTCATGATTGGCACCCGGCCAACCCTGAATGGCTACTGTTTTTATTGACTGACTCATCTGTTTGATATTTAGTTTTGGATGGGCATACATCGAAAGGCGCTATTCACCTTACCAGGAAAACCCAAAAACAAAAAATCCCGCCTTAATAAGGGCGGGATTTTGATTTATCTTGAATTCCTAAATTTCTTTCTGTTTAGGTAAACACATAACCCACCCCCCTTGGCCTTTAAACCAAAAAAAGAAGAAAAAGAAATAATAAAAATAGGAATAGCTTCTCATTTGTATTGTTTTATTGATGATGCAAAAATAGTGATAAATATCACATGAGCAACCCCTGCCGAAAAAAAAGAAGGCAATAGACCTGTTTTTTTTAAAACCGACACCAAAACGGGGAGATGACTTACTTTCTGTTATGGAAGGGAAG
>NZ_BAZW01000079.1 GCF_000974365.1 Geofilum rubicundum JCM 15548 | reverse complement strand
TGATAGGGTAGAATGGGTTGCGAAGCGAAGCGCTTCCGATAAATCGGAACTGCGCCTGCGGCTTGAGGTCCCGCAAGGCGGGATCGTTAGGTCGTTAGGTCATTAGGTGGGTAGGCTTGGCGTAGTTTGAAACTACGCCAATCTTTACGACGTAGTTCGAAACTACGCCGAGCATTCAACTGAAAACGACGTCAAATGAGATGTTATTTGACCATGAAGTCGAAGAAGGGGACTTCTTCGATGAAGCCTTGGAGGCGGTCGCCCACCTTGACCGGGCCAACGCCGGCGGGGGTGCCGGTATAAATCAGGTCGCCAATTTTCAGGGTAAAGTATTTAGATACGTGGGCAATGATCTGATCGACCGAGTTTATCATGTCGCGACTATTGCCTGCCTGACGCAATTCGCCATTCACCAGCAACTTAAAGTTGATGTTGTTGATGTCGGACAAACGCATTTTTGGAGTGAATTCTGAAATCACGGCTGACCCGTCAAAAGCCTTGCATTTTTCCCAGGGCAGGCCTTTGCCTCTCAATTCATCCTGTAAATCGCGGGCGGTGAAATCAATCCCCAGACCAATTTCTTCGTAATACCGGTGGGCAAATCTCTCTTCTATATTTTTGCCCAAACGACTGATTTTCACAACAAGTTCCACCTCATGGTGAAACATTTGGGCAAAGCCGGGTAAATAAAAAGGCGCATTATTGCGCAGCAAGGCAGAATCTGGCTTTGAGAACACCACCGGTTCCGCCGGAAGCGGATTTTTCAATTCTCTGGCATGCTCCTCGTAATTACGTCCAATACACAATATTTTCATTCCTGTAAAAATAAAACCTGGTTATTTAATTCATTTCTTCCGCACAAGCATCCGCGATGGACCTCTAGGAGTTAAACTGTCGTAACTTAATATTGGTCAATACTTTTTTCGTATAAAGCGGGAAATCGCCATTCATCATCCAGCCATAGTAGCCAGGATCCTTCTCCAAGACGTCTGTTACACGTACGCCCTTATATTTTCCAAAATTAAAGACTTCCTCATCTTTGTCGTTAAAAATAATTCGTCCCGCAAAATCCGCATTCCGGTTAAAGGTGGAAAATTTAGATAAAAAGACCACGTCGTTTTCCAATTCCTTGTAGCGATCGAGCTGGGCCTTTAGGACTTCAAAGGTTGCACGGGTATCGGCCTCTGCACTGTGGGCATCTTTCAAATCCTTGTTGCAATAAAACTTATAGGCCGCTTCCAGCGTCCGCTTCTCCATTTTATGAAAAATCGTCTGCACATCGATGAAACGACGCTTTTGCATGTCCAGATCCACTTCAGCACGAATAAACTCTTCAGCCAGCAATGGCACATCAAACTTATTGGAATTATATCCACCTAAATCACATCCTTCAATAAACCTGGCCAGTTCACGGGCAATGCCCTTAAAAGTGGGACAGTCTTTAACATCCTCATCATAGATACCATGAATCTCAGAGGATTGCCTGGGGATAGGCATCTCCGGATTAACCCGATGGGTGCGCACCTCTTCACTTCCGTCGATATTCACTTTTAAAATGGAAACCTCCACAATACGGTCGGTAGCTATATTGATGCCGGTTGTTTCAAGATCGAAGAATACAATAGGATTCTTAAGATTTAACTCCATAAATAACTTTTGTTGGGTTCCCCTTAAGGGAAACAGTTTTTAATAATCAATGGCGACAAAAGTAATCATTCAATTGTTTTAAACCCAAAAAAATTCATTTACGCTTGCATTACGAAATTTTTCGTATTACATTTGTTGTACGAAACAATTCGTACAACTGACAAAAATCAAGAACCATGAATAATGTACAGCCCACTGAAAGCGAACTGGAAATTCTTCAGGTACTCTGGCAATTCAAGAAGGCCACCGTGCGACAAGTGCATGAGGTGTTGGCCTCTAAAAGAGATATCGGCTATACCACTACCCTCAAGTTGATGCAAATCATGACCGAAAAAAAATTGCTTAAACGGGATACCAATCAACGGGTACACATTTATCAACCCATCATTGGTCAATCGTCGGTAGAACAAAGCCTGATGCAAAAAATAAAAAAGAATTTATTCAGAGGATCCACCAGCCAACTGGTCATTGGGGCACTTTCATCTGATCCCATATCCCAATCAGAACTTCAGGAAATCCGGGATTATCTGAACAGCTACGAAAAAACGAACCATTCATCAAATCCTCCCAAACCATGAGCATTCTGGAAAACCTCACACAACCGGTCGTTTATGCGGTGGCATGGACCATCATACATAGCTTCTGGCAGTTCACCATTATTTGGGCTTTGTGGTATGGCATCCTTCATATGAACAAAAATGCCACAGCTACCTATAGGTACAATGTCTCATTGACTGGCCTTCTGACGCTCATACTTACGGCCTTCATCACCTTTGTCAAGGAGTATCAAACGTACAGCTCAGCGAGCAAACTAGCGGCCATTAACCTACCTGAGCAAGGATGGATGGCGACCGGAGAGCTACGCCATTCTATGTGGTGAACAACAGCTCCTTTCTCGACCGGATCATTTCTGAGGAAGCCCTTCCCGTTCTTTTTTGGGCCTACCTTTTGGGACTGGTCTTTGTGGCCTCCTATACGCTCTTTAAGTATTACCAACTGACCCGGTTGACCAAGGCTTCAAGTCCGGCACAGGACGCCGACCTGCTTAGAATGGTGAGAAAGCTGACCATTGATACAGGTATGCTAAAACAAATTGGCGTAAGAATATCAGAGCATGTTTCGATACCTGCGGTCATCGGATTTTTTAAACCTTTCATATTGCTGCCGGCATCCATGCTAACCTGCCTGTCTCCCTCCCAAATTGAAAGCATCATTCTGCATGAACTTTACCACATCCGACGCAACGATCCTTTCATAAATATCCTTCAACAGATATTCGAAATAGCCTTATTTTATCACCCGGCTGTCTGGATCATCAATAGCGCCATGCGACGGGAACGGGAAAATTGTGTGGACGAATGGGTGGTAGCGAAAACCAGAGAACCGCACGATTACGCCAACGCCCTATTACTATTGGAAGAAAGCCGGCAGCACCAAAACAAATGGGCAGTTGCTGCCACTCAATCAAAATTTCATCTATTAACCCGAATTAAAAAGATCATGACCATGAAAACACAACAGAGTAATTCAGCCCCCAAAGTTGCCGGCATTTTGTTATTATTGACAGCCCTTTTATCCATTGCCTGGATGAACCCGGCCGTTTCCATCAATTCAAAAGCGGACGACCATTTTGCTGGAAGCGACAAAGAAAACCCGATGCTGGTGCGGGACACTATTCGGAAAACTGTCACCATAACAGACCCCACATCCATCCAATTGGAAGAAGGGAAAGTGATCGCCTGGGATAGTCTGAGCGAGGAAAACAAAGCACAGATTCGTGAGGCCCTAAAAGATGCCAGAATAGCTTTAAGTGAAGCACGAAGTGAATTGAATTCTGAGGAATTCAAAAAAGACATGCAGGAAGCCCGCAAGGATATTAAGGAAGCGCAAATAGAAATATCAGAGGAACTTGAATATTTCAAATCGGACGAATTTGCGGAAGAGATGCGGGAAGTCAGGAAGGAAATCAAACAGGCCATGGATGAAATGAATATAGAGATTAAAACAGAACTGGAATCGGAGGAGTTCAAGGCAGAAATGAAAGAAGTAAGCAAAGAGGTGCAAAAAGCACTGGCGGAAACCGGCGTTATTCTGGAGGACCTGGGGCCTTTATTGCAGGAAACGCTATCTACCGTTTTCGAGGCTCTGCAAGAAGTAGAGTTGAGTGCTGAAGCAGATACGATTAAATGATTCAAAAAAAAATTGACATTATTCCCTTATATTTGTGACGATAAAATGAAAATAAACTAAACCAATCGTTTTGGAGTCACTCATAAACTCAGACACAGACCTTCTTCTTTTCCTGAATGGATTCAATGCGCCCCTTTGGGATCATTTTTTCTGGATATCAACCAGCATCATCATTTGGCTGCCACTCTACGCTGTATTGCTCTATAGTATTATAAAAGCCCACGGAATACGGGCCATATGGACACTTTTGGCCATTGCATTGGTTGTCGTCCTGTGTGATCAGATATCCAGTGGCTTTTTTAAACCCTTTTTTGAAAGACCTCGTCCCTCCAGGGAGCCCGCTCTGGAGGGCCTATTGCATTTGGTGAATGAGTACCGGGGAGGGAAATTCGGTTTTGTATCCTCGCATGCCACCAATTCATTCGGACTGGCAATGTTTTCTACTCTGCTCTTTAAAGACAAGGGTTTTACCTTTTTTATTTTTTCCTGGGCCCTTCTCAATTCCTATTCAAGAATCTATTTGGGCGTGCACTATCCCGGTGACATTCTGGCTGGTGGCTTATTGGGCATACTGTTGGGCTGGTTGGTTTACTGGCTCTATGATCGTTTTATAAACCGTATGGTTACAGTCATTGCGAAGCCCCATCAACAGTACGATACAAGAACCATTGTATTTACGGGCATACTTTCCATTGTCATCATTCTTTTATCGGCCAAAACCCTGATTTAACAGTGGGTAGCAAGGCCACTTTAGGTCAGAAAGCGAACCGATGTCTTTTAATTTAACATTAAAAAATAGCTGAAACAGGTTCAATTTCAGGGCCATCAAGGGCTACCTGTTTTTGAAAGGATATTTACAATCACACAGGTATTAATTTTTGTTAATTTTGGGAGATTTAATGTTAAATCTGCATTAATTATTTACTGAAATTGTTATCTTTAAAACAATCAATCAAGTAATCTTTTAAAACCTTTCAATTATGAGTACTACCATAACTTTTAATCAGCTTAGGAGGATTAAGGATAGTCTTCCTGAAGGCGCAACCCGCACCATTGCTGAAAATCTGAACCTCGACGTAGAGACAGTTAGAAATTATTTTGGAGGGGCCAACTACGATAGGGGTAAAAGCGTAGGAATTCACTTGGAACAAGGGCCCGACGGTGGCATTGTAGAACTGGATGACACCACCATTCTTGAAATGGCAGAAGAGATTTTAGCAGGAAAAGTAAAAATAACCGTTACCACCTAATTTTAATTTAACCAACAACCGTTTGCTTTTTACCGTTTTGACCATTGAAATTCTAACGCGTAAAAGACAGACCTTTTAATAACAGACTACCAAAACGGGGTTGAGACCAAAAGTCTCAACCCCGTTTTTACATCTTCAGCGGAACTTTCCGGCCGCTAGCGGGTATTCACACTACCCCCGCTCGATTGTTCCACATTTCGCAACGCAGCATCCCCAAAAACAGTTATGCTGCCACCAGAACTGGCCCTGGCATCCACATCTCCATCGACATAAATTTTGACACTTCCTCCGGAACTGGCTCTTGCAGCACCTGCCAGAGCCACAAAGTCACTGGCCTTGACATTGGCGCCACTGCTCGCCTCGGCATATATGGAATCAGCCGTTCCCTTAACCTTAACATTGGCACCCGAAGAAGCATCCATGCTGACTCTTCTGGCGCTTAGCTCTAATGAACTGTTGGCACCCGATGAAGCAGACAAATCAAAATCGCCCAAATTCAATACATGCTGAGAATGAACACTGGATCCCGAGGAGGCTTTCAATTTTTCAAGGCGTGTGAAGGTTAAAAGCACTTTAATTTCACCATGTCGCAGATTTCTTCCGAATAAATTCCAGCCGGTGGACTTGTAATATATCTCCAGAACGCCGTTTTTACTTTCGACCACCACATTATCGATGATGCTCCCATCCGCTTCTACTAAGGCCATATTTTCATCGCCCTGCGTTAAAAACAACTGTACGCCCGTGCTTACTTTGACTTCACTGAAAGGGGCCAGTTTTCGTGTTTCCTTTTGAATTCCTTCACTGCCGGCATAAACACAGCTACTTAATAGCCATACCAGACCAAGCAAAGTTATCCATCCTTTTGTCTGTTTCATTTGATGATGCATTAAGAGGGTTATAAATTACAAATGATAATCACAGTGCTATGACACCTCAAGCGGGACAAAAGTTACACATAAACGGCCGAAAAATCCATAACCTATTCAACAACGGTCATTTCATCAATCAAATAGCCGGCATTGGCAAATTTATCCACGATGAAAAGGACATAGCGCATATCAACAGAAATGTTCCTGCACTGATCCGGGTTAAACATCAAATCGCTCATCACCCCCTCCCAGGCGCGGTCAAAATTAACACCAATGAGCTCTCCTCTTTGGTTGACGACCGGACTGCCCGAATTACCGCCTGTGGTATGGTTGGTGGCAACAAAGCACACCGGCACCGTACCGTCCTTTTCATAAACACCATAATCTTTGGTCGCATGTAGTTCTTTTAGTCGCACCGGTACATCGTAATCATAAATATCCGGGTTGTCCTTTTCCATGATGCCATCCAGGGTGGTAAAATAATCGTAATATACCGCATCACGGGCCTCATAGCCCTTAACCTGGCCGTAGGAGATACGCAGCGTAAAATTGGCATCTGAGTAGAAAACCTTTTCCGTATCAAATTCCTGTAAGGCCAGCATGTGTATTCTGTCCAGACTATCGAGCTGAACATTGAGCTTTTCGTAGCCTTTGTGCACGGTGTTGTGATACAGATCTCTTAAATCGTTATAAACCATAAAAGCCGGATCCTTTTCCAGAAGCTTGAGTTTTTTGGGCGAAAGCGTGTCTATGAATGCATGAACGCTTTCAGCAGTTGTAAAAACGGATGCATCAAATAAATTCGCAACAAAGGCACTGTGATCTCCGTTGAACTGACCATCCATGGTTGAATAAAAAAGCGGTTGAAATCGCTCCGGTAAATCCTGGCGGACTTGCGCCATTAAAATTTGTGTAATATCCCTGTCAATGGGCAAGTAGTAGTCCTTAAAATGCTTTTCCACTTCCAGTTTTAATTTTTCTTTTTCCTGAGAAATAAGTGACTCGTTTTTGGGGTCCTCCTCCAGTAAATCCGCCAATCTGTTGAAGCTACCAGCCAGACGAATCAGTTCCAGACCCGACCGGCCAATGAGTTCCAGTAAATAATCACGTCCCAAACGGTACTCGGAATAATCCTTATAGATGGCGGCATATTCTTCCAAAAGCGAACCATATCTTTCCTTTCGGGCAGCATCCTCCTGAACCCACTTTAAAAAGGCCGCTTCATTCGTCTGCTTTTTATGGATGGCATCCAGTTTATCCAGACCCCTGATTTCTCCTTTCCACCGCTTCCAGGCATTCGACAAGGAAGCATGCTTGGCCGCATACTGTATCCTAACTGCCCGGTCGTATTCAATATAGTGTGTCATGACATCCAGCTTGGCATCGCGTACGGCAATCAACTTAGGATAGACCGTTTCACTTAGCATCTCCAAATGATAAGAGGGAACATACTGGTGAGTGGTTCCCGGGTAACCAAAGACCATGGTAAAATCCCCCTCTTCCACCCCGGCTAAAGAAATGGGAAAATGGTGCAGGGGTTCATAGGGCTGGTTGTCAGAAGCATAATCGGCTGGCCGATTTTGCGCATCGGCATATATCCTGAATAAGGCAAAATCGCCTGTATGCCTGGGCCACATCCAGTTATCCGTATCTCCGCCAAATTTGCCAATGGAAGAAGGGGCGGCTCCGACCAAACGGACATCTGTAAATACTTCATTGACAAATAAAAAGTATTGATTACCTTCAAAAAATGGCTCCACTCTGGCCGTATAATGGGTCCCTTTAACAGCTTCATTTTTAATGGAATCGACATTAACCGAAATTATTTGCTTTCTTTCTTCCATGGACATGGAATCTTCAACCCCCAAAAGGACCCGGTCGGTTACATCTTCCATCCGGCGCAAAAAAGTCGCCTTTAAATCCGGATTGACCAACTCCTCCTCACGCGACATGGCCCAAAAACCATCGGTCAGGTAGTCATTGCTGATGCTACTGTGCTTTTGAATGACCGAATAGCCGCAATGATGGTTGGTAATAAGTAAACCTTCCGAAGAGATGACGCCTCCGGTACATCCGCCGCCAAAAATCAGCACCGCATCTTTCATGCTGGCCTGATTGATGCTGTAAATATCCTCAGCGGTCAGTTCAAAGCCTCTTTCCTGCATGTCGGCCATATTGTACTTCTCCAGCAGGATAGGTATCCACATCCCCTCCCTGGCCTGCACTTGCCCCAAAAAAACAATCATTAAAACAAACGTTGTCATCCATCGCATCATGTCAATTATTTTTTATATTAAAAATTTCGAAGTTCCTCAAACAATTTGGCCACAGGTAATCCCATGACGTTGTAAAAAGATCCGTTGATGTGGCTCACGCCAATCAACCCAATCCACTCCTGAACACCATAGGCACCCGCTTTGTCGAAGGGTTGGCAGGTATCGACATAATGTTCGATATCAGCCAGATTGAGCTCTTTAAACCAGACATCGGTGACAGCAGTAAAAGCATGTTGCTTGAGAGCACTTTTCAACACCACACCTGTTAATACACGGTGCCGGGCTCCGGAAAGTTGTTGCAACATTTGAATGGCCTCCTGTCGGCCAGCCGGCTTATTAAGCACCTGCCCCTTTAACTCAACAATGGTATCGGCCGTAATGACCAGCGTCTGAGGTTTTGACCAGATATGCGCATAGGCCTTCTGCTTTTGACTGGCCAAATACTCCGGAACATCCTCTACGGGCATTATTGCAGGAAAGTCTTCAGGGACATCCGGAACCACCACCACTTCAAAATCCACATGGGCCATTTTCAATAAATCCTGACGACGAGGCGACTGGGAAGCTAATATAATGGTGTAATCCTTTAAATTATCCAACATAAAGAAAGATTAAAGTTAGAAAAAAGTCCGGGCCACAAATACAAACAGAATACCGGCCAGCATAATCAGTTTACTTATCTGCGAGGCCCAATGGTAATACCTGTTATCTTTGGCCCTTAGGACAAGTCCGCTTAGCAACAAATAAGGAAGGGTCAGAAACAAACTGAAATACAACAGGGTAAGACCACTGTTTTTAAGCTCTGGTACCACAAAAAAGACCACCCAAAGGGCTGCTACTGTCGCCAGATTAAGAATCAGGACAACCGTTTTGGTAGCCCCCTCTCCCATTTCAACCGGCAAGGTACGGCAACCCGATTCCTGGTCCCCCTTTAAATCTTCCAAATCCTTAATTATTTCACGACTCAGATTACTGACAAAGGCAAAAAAAGCAAATCCGGTGGTCCAAAACCAAGCCATGGAGCAAGCTTCGGTGGACAAGATGGCTGCCCCATGAACCCGTGCCAACATCGCAAATTCCAACGACACCACGAAATAAGGCACCATGGCCGTCAGCAACGAAATCGCCAGGTTACCCACCAAAATTTGTTTTTTAAGCGTGGTGGAATAATACCACAGCAAGCCCGGGATGAATATAAACATCAGGCATAATTCTCTTTACGCGTAATGTAAGCCAGAAACAGTCCGGTAAAAACGCCCAGAAAGGTAAATATCACGTGCCAAAGCAATACCGTACGACGCTGAAACACCTGACCAGCCACCACCTTTTCAGGCCGGTTGATCAAATCCGTCTTGATATCAAAATAATCATTAATCACATATCCCGAAGCCGCCAAAAAAACAGTCGAAGCCACCAGAACCAAAAAAGTCCAGTCACTGAGCGCCGGTTCCAAACCATAAAAACCCAGCATCGGCAACAACAACCCGTACCTTAGCAGGTATTGCATCAACACAATAATAACCAGGTTCTTAACCCGTATCAATCGTAAAAAGGCCATCTATTAATATTTAAATTACCCAACTAACCCTTCCAACCCTTCTCACCCATTCCCGCTTTGCGGGTACCGATCCTCGGTATTCCACTTTGTTACAACTCCTGCTTCGCTTCGCAACCCTTCTCACCTTCCTACCCAATCAACCCTACTCACCCCTTCCTACCCTATCCCCCCTTTTCCCCCTCTTAACCTATCGACCTATCGGCCTATCGACCCATCGGCCTTACTCACCCAATCCTCCCTTCCTACCCTATCACCCCCACTCACCCTTTCAACCTATTCCTCCCCCTACCACCTATAATCACTCCCCCACTTCCCATGGGCCCGCAAAACCTGCTCAATCACATCCCTCACACATCCCTTACCGCCCTTTCGGTCGCTGATGTATTTGCACAGGGACTTAATTTCCTCCACCGCATCAGAGGGACAAACAGGCACACCTACTCTTTGCATCACATGAAAATCGGGCAAGTCATCACCCATATACAAAACATTTTCAGGTTTAAGGGCACGCTTCTCCATCCAGGCCTCAAAATCAACCATCTTATGTGAAGACGACATATAAATATCCTCAACCCCCAAATTCGTATATCTGATTTTGACAGCATCTGTATTTCCACCGGTAATAATGGCAATGGGATACCCTAATTTGGCCGCTTTTTGCAACGCAAAACCATCCTTAATATTGGCCGTTCGCATAGGCTCACCCATCGGGTGCATCGCAATGGTATCGGAACTTAAGACGCCATCCACATCAAATGCAAAGGCTTTCACCTGCATTAAATCTTCCTTAAAATTGGTCATGAATATTCGTTTTTTGCGAATTTAAAAATACTTTCCGATAAAAGGGCATAAATGTCGTGGTGAAAAGTACCGGAATTGAGCGCCTCCATATGATTGTTCATCACCTCCCGGTCACCACGCGTGGCAGGTCCCGTTTGTGCATGCACCGGTTTCATGGACAATGCCTTTTGAGTTGTTTCTCTTATCAAGGGTTCCAGCATCGAAAATTCCAATCCTTCTTTCTCCAGCAAGTCATCCGCCAGGGCATACAAATGGTTGACAAAATTACAAGCAAATACGGCACTGATATGTAAGATTTTTCGTTTGGAACCATTCGCTTTCTGCACATTATCACTAATGGCATTGGCCACATCCCAAACCAATTTTCTGGATAAAGAAACATTTCCCTCAACCAATACGGGCACCTGACTAAATTCCAGCTCCTTTTCGCGGGTAAATGTTTGAAAGGGGTACAGAACCCCGTGTAATGGAAATTTGGCCAGGGTTTCCATTTCTATGCTACCGGCCGTATGAACTACCACGCCATGTACATCGGGCATTTCATAAATGACGTCCTGAATGGCACTATCTGAAACGGAAATAATGTACAAATCGGCCTGTGTCTCAATTTCAGAAAGAGTATCAATAGCAACGGCATCGACCAAAGGGGCCAAACATTCCGCATTTGAAATATCACGGCTAAAGACCTGAATAATATCATAACCTGCATTTTTAAGCGCGATGCACAAATGCGTGGCCACGTTTCCGGCACCAATCATTACAATTTTTTGCTTCATGAAAATATTTTTTATGGCCTACGACGGGGCGTGGCAGGATTACGTAACTCTATGTCATTATAATATACCCATTTACCTTTTTCAAACTTGAATCCATTGTGTGTAAAATCAGGTCCATAATAACTGAAATTATTCTCAAACAATGGTTCCATGGGAGCCAGATTGTCCATAACGATCATGTCCTCACCGGCATCGTATCGCAACATCATACTGGCGCGGTCACTGTATTCAAACACCTTACGCCTTCGCAAACGACCATCCACCTCCAAAATGGCATTTCCAAAATGGGGCTTGCCTCCGGAACTAATTGTTAATACGTCAATCACGCGAATCTTTGAGAAGCGATTGTTGGGATTGAACCCCAACAGAGTGTAATAGGATTTACGCCTGTACCGGGTTTCTATGAGGTCATAATATACAGCGCCATACCATCTTTTGGTCGACAAGGAGGCTTGCTCCGGATTTTTAATGGAAGGATACTGATCAATTAATTCATGTACCTCAATTTTTCCGTCATGCTTAACGGCCAGGCCACCAACAAAGGAATTTGTGCCATTTTCCAGGGCCACATTCCAAGTGATAATTTTCAGGACGCCATCCGGGGATAAAAGGGTCGATATTTTCTCATAGGCCGAAAAATCCTGATCAAAATAGGGCGCATGTTCCAATAACAATTCCATGCGCTTCCATAACTGTCGGCTCAACTCCAATTTTTCATCATCACGGGTGCTTGCCACCAACTGGGCCAAAACAACCTTACTGAAAATATCCGGCAATTCAAAAACCTTTAGGCTGCCGACCGAAACCTCCATAGATACAAAGGTTGATGCACCCAATTCATAATTCTTTAAGCGAAGTAATGGCTTTTGAGTGCCTCTGTGGCTGAAGACAAGGGAGAAGCGAACACGCTGGCCGTGCCAGTGTCGCTTTGCGGTTGAACCATCCATATTAAACGGTCGGGCTCAGAATCAAAGGGTAAAACACCCGCCATCACCACCAAAGAATTGGTTTCATTGGAAGCATTGGTCCAACCAGCAGGCATATTTCCGTTGACAGAATCAGGACGCAGGTCTCCCACCAGGGTATTCAGTGAGTCAACAAAATGAGAAAAACGGAAGTTTTTCTCATGGTCATCCTGCGCCAACATGTTCGCCCAACTGTCCTTAAAGGAAACACCAGTCCCCTGAGCCAACCCATTAACCGTCATAAATAAAAAAATTCCAAAAACCATCTGTTTAGTTCCGCACATACATCCGTAAAATTTGTCTGCTTGAATACCATTAAGCCATAAAAATAATCTAAAAGGACAAGACAATGAAACAAAAAGCAGAACCGCTTT
>NZ_BAZW01000080.1 GCF_000974365.1 Geofilum rubicundum JCM 15548 | reverse complement strand
TCCCGTTTCACTTGTCCCGCCTTGCGGATTCCGCTACGCTACACCTCCCAACCTATCTCCCCTTCCTACCCCACCAACCCTCCAAACCCTTCCTACCCTATCGACCCTCCAAACCCTTCCTACCCTTCCTACCCTCCCAACCTATCAACCTATCGACCTAATGAGCAACCATCAACTTGGATGCATGCGTGCTGCCCTCTGATGTAACCTGAATGAAGTACATTCCACTGTGCCATGCACTGGTATCAAAGGTGTAAGCCCTATCCGCCCGGGCATCAATCATTTTGGATTTCACTACTTTACCCGATAAATTGTAGACATCGACTTTCGCATCGATCAGGTCCTGATTGAAAGAAAGTTGGAAATACTGGCTGCAAGGATTGGGATAGATCCTCATGGGGTTCATCCTGGTATCATTCAAGGAGGAGGCAGACCTTTCCTTGATCTCGAACCAACTCATATTGAACTCCTTGCTGGCGACATAAATCCGAAGCGTATAGTGCCCGGCAGGCAAAGTGATCTCTTCATTCTCAACGCGCCAGCTTTGCCATCCGCCTGTTGAAGGAACCGGGTAACTGCCAACCACTTGTTTCAAATTATTAACATCCAACAGCTGCACTTCAAAGCGGCCATTCGAAGCCGTTGCCGCAATGCTGTAGTTAAAGGCAAATGTCCCCTCCTCTTTAATGGTTACCAGAAAATCAATAAAATCCCCATTATCTGTATACCCAAAGTTTAACCCTCCGGGATTGGCAGCATCCTCCGTTTGCTCAAAAGATAGCCCCTCCTGATAATAGTAATCCTGTATTTTGACCCTTCCCGGTAGTTGAAGTCTGGTGGGCATATTATTGATGACTTCAAGCACAGAGAATTGTGTCAATGGACGTTGATAAATATCCTCTGCTGAAGTGCCCGAATAGTTGAGTATGATCAAATCCCCGTAATACATCCTGTCGACCATGGCTATTTCCAGAATCTTATCAGAGGAGGCGCTCCGCACAATGCGCTCTATTTGCAGTGGCTGTGTCCTGTTATAGACAGAAAAATCATCGACAGAAATAATGGCTGATTCTGACACGGCCGCATTCAGCGAGAGGTATATCTTATCGCCCTCATAAGAGGTTGCCGCCGCCACTGCTTCAAAATCTACCTGATCGATGGCCACCGGGTCAGAGAACTTAAAGTAATTGAGATTGCCACCCCCTTGAGATTTGTAACCTTCAATACATTCACGCCCTCATTAAGCACCACATTGTTAATCGTGAAAGTCTCATAACTCTGCCATCCGCCGGTGGAAGGTAAGGTCAGCACCGGCGTTACATCTGCACCATTGACCTGTATGCGCAATTTGGTCTGCGCATTATTGCTGGCATACCTTATAGAAAACGTATAACCGGCTGTTGCATCGGAAGTGATCGTATATTGCATCCACTCACCCGGCTCAAACCAACCCACATTATAACCATTTGTTGCGTCATTATCTGAACATGGCTCTATATCAACACCATCGTTCCTGTAGGACCATCCTCGATTCCATGTAGTAAAGGAACCGGTATCCACATGGTGATTGGCAGTATCGTTGTCGAAATAGGCGACGTTATTTCTGCCCAGATCGTAATCGGTGAAGAATATGGCTTCCCCAATGAGGTGCTTTTTGAACGGGATGGCTTCGTCGCTGTCAATTTGTCGGGTAAGGGCATCAATCACATCATACTGTACCGTACAATTTTCAATTTTATGGCTATCGGCCCATTTCATCACCGCGTCAAAAGCGGCATCTGCGCTCATTTGGGGTGTTCCATTTTTCCAGTAATTGAGCAAATTGGTATATTCCTGGGGAGTGGTAACCATCAGCACGTTGTTGATGCCACTTTTTTTGACGGGCCACCAGCTCCACCCAATATTATTGGCTTCAAAAAGCGATGTGGCATTGGTGAACCAGGTATTGGAGTTCTCGCCCGACTCGCTCATCCACAGTGGCACATTTAATCGATTGCGTTTTTCAAGAATCCAATCCAGTGCATTTGGGCCATTAAAATTCCAATACTTATGAAAGGTAAAGGCCAGGTTGTCATCGTAATGGGCCAATTCATCCATTCCGTTATAATTATTGCCCCAACAGTTACCCGAGACAAACACCAGGTGGTTGGTATTCACGGTTCGAATGGTATCAATCATGCGTTCAAAAATCTCAACAATCGGTTTGTTTTGCGAACAATTACAGCCGTTTTGATTGCCACTGTTTTCGAAATCCCAATTAATTTCATTGATGAGGTCAAATCCGCCTACCCAGGGTTCATCCTTATAGCGTTTGGCCAATTCGTACCATAAAGCGGTCAGCTTGTTTTGGTTTTGTTCACTTTCCCACAACGAGGGTTTGGACGGATCGTAATCCGAGATATCGGCATTTTTACCTTGTCCACCAGGCGCTCCATGCATATCGAGGAAAACGTACATTTCATTGGCAGCACTCCAGGCTATCAACTCGTCCAACATTTCAAAACCTTTATCCAGCCAGGTATTCTGACCAGGAACAGGCTCGTCCTCAATAGGCAGCGTAAACCATTTATAATGTAAGGCAGGCCTAATGGAATTAAAGCCCCAGGCTTTCATCGAATCCACATCGGCACGGGTAAAGTGGTTATCCAGCCATGCCTCGTAAAAAATATCGGTTTTTGCTTCTCCAATGGTTTCAATTAATTTTTCACGAAACTGCCACTGGGTGTTGATGCCTGCATCGGTCGATTTCATCATGTAGCCTTCCTGAATCATCCAGTTGCCGGTTCCAATGCTCCTTGATATAAAGTTGTGACCGTTACCATCTACAATATTTTTCCCCTCAGCGCGGAGAAATCCCTGTGACAAGGCATTATTGCCCGAAAGCAATAATAGAGGAAGTAGTAAAAGCAGGAACTTCAGCAGGTGTTGTACTCTATTTCTCATAATAACTTTGATTTAATCCGTATTATTCTGGATAAGCATACTGGTGCCATTCACCATAAAAGGAAAAGAGAACTATTCCTCTTCGCCACTTGGAAAAATGTAAACCTGGGCAGGCACTGAACGATTACCATGTTGATCAATCGTATAGACAAAAACCTGATAGCCCTTTAGTTCCAAATCGGTTAATTGATAGGAACTTATCAATTCTTCAGAATGGATAAGTACATCGTCATATACAATTTCAATCTTTTGGGCCATATCACCTGCTGGATTGGTCCACTCTAACAAGGCGGTTTTATACCCAATGTGAGCGGTTAAATCCATTACTTTTGGTGAATAAATGCGATGGCTGATGTATTGCTCGTAGTTATCCTCCATCTTTTCGCACCCTAGCAGGACGGTTATCACCAAAGCCATTAGCCAATATTTAGTCTTTTCCATAATCTTCTTAATTACTTCCGTAAAGCGTTAATTCTGAAACATTCACATAAATCTCACTACCGAAATTCTCCGTTATGGATAATTTTAAATATCTGGAGAGTTCAACGGCCGATGGCAGGTTGTAGCTATGGCCTTCGATAGCAGCCTTAATATAATCTTCAGGCACACGACCTTCTGAATCTCTGGGATCTTCCAGTGAATGTTCGGCAATCAGCGTCCAGTTGACTTTATCATCACTCGTATATAAACGAAAGGCTTTAAAATTCTCATCCTGATAATAGTAATACTCTGTTTCGTTACCATACCAATAAGCTCTTTGCCACAAAGTAAAACGGTTAACCACCGCATCATCCTGTCCCAAATCGATAACAATATCCAGCGGAAAATTTAACTGTCCCCCGTTATTGTCTCTCGAAATCATGGCATAACTACCCTGACCGTTCGAACCCAGGTAATCCATCTCACCGTCCCATAGATGGGCGGTTCTGCCCTCGTGGGCATTACCATCCACGCTCAGGTTTTCGACCAGGGTCCATAAAGATTTATCAATTTCCTCCTCAAATATGGGTGTATGGTTCCCCTTTGTCACCTTCTCCGTTTTATTTTCATAAAAATCTTCCACCATCACAAAAAACTCTTTGGGATTGGTTGTCATACCTCTGACAATCAACGATTCATTCTTCCGAGAGGAGGACAAATAGATGGGCTCTGACTCTTCTCCGCCTTCTTCTTTATAGGTCAACCAGGTATAGACAATATCAGCGGCAGGATTGGTCCAGTTGATTTTCACACCACCAAACTCAGGCATTATTTCAATGCTTTCTTTAACCATTTCAATGTTCGAAATAAGTGGCCTGATTTTTACTTCTACCGGCTCAGACTGTATTCTACTGCTATTCACAGCCACTACCTGCACAGTATGTTCTTCGGTGTCGTTGTAACCCTTTAGGTACAATGTGTCATTGTACAGGCTGCTGACAGCAAACAATTCCTGCCCCAGCGTATTGGTATAATAAGCTTTGGCAAAAAGGACGTCTGAATCATCAGGCAGTTGACAAATAATTTTTGCCCCTCCATTGGTAGGAATAACTTCAACCCCGGAGACTTTTCCAGGAGGCATAACGTTTTCTTCTTCGCCACAGGCAAGCAATATGAGCACTAAGGCCAGTATTGGAAATAATATTTTTGTATTCATATGTAGGTTACTTTTCATAGTCAGTTTAACACAAATTCATTCGGCAACTACCACCCCAAATTCTGTATCAGATTAGGGTTTCTGGATAGTTCTTCCGTTCTAATGGGTTGGAAATAGTCACGAGGGGTAATGAAAGAGCGCTCTCCCACGTTAATGAGCGTGTAAAACCGGGCAGCCTGATTCTCTGTTACACTCCAACCTTGTACAGGTGTTGCAAAGTATTCTTCTGCTTGCTTCCAGCGGCGAATATCATCATAACGATGACCTTCAAATGCCAACTCTATTAAACGCTCCTGCTGAATAATTTCACGCAAGCCATCTTGAGAAAGATGCTTGCCTACCGTCCTGGCTAAAGATGGATCAGACCAGGCATCTTCAACATTTGGCAAACCGGCTCTTTTGCGCACTTCATTGAGAGCTGCATAAACTTCGACGCCGGGACCTTTGTATTCATTGTAAGCTTCGGCATAGTTCAAATAAAGCTCCGACAAACGAATGAGCGGCCAGGGATAATTAATAAGATTGGCATAAGAATCGCCTTGTGTATCGGGATGAATGTATTTTTTCAAGCCATATCCTGAAACCAGATAGTCGTTGGAGCTCCCCATTTTTCCACCAGGCACTTCTCCATTGCGCATTCTCAAATGCTGTTTTATACCATGGGCCGGTTATAGCCTCTGTCAAAAGCAAGGGTGGCGTAAAACCTGGGCTCTCTATCGAAATGCAATTGCACGGTCTCCTGGCCTATTTGCACCACAAAGACACTCAGATCTGCACTAGCGCCCCTGCGCAACTCGAATTTATTATCGTAATCAAAAGTCAGATCCTGATCGATGGGTAAGCCATTTTTGGTATAATACAATTCGGCCATTCGATAGGTTGGTGACAACCATTGCCAGGCAGCTTCATTACTGGATGCGGCCGTGTTTTTTATTAAAGTGGAGGCCTGTATTTGATACCAATCACTTGTAACCCTCGACAAGCCCCAGATCAATTCACTGTTCCAGCGATCAACAAACATGAATTTATAGTTATAAATACTCTCAGTAAACGCCTGGTCATAAATAACATTGGCATTATCATAGTCTCGGTACTCACCATCAAAAAAATACATTTGCACCCCGTTACTTTCTGCCAGTTGAATGGCGTATTCTGCCGCTTCCAGTGCCGTGCCCCATTTTTCACTATCGTAACTGGTATTAAACAAGGCTTTTCCATTCTTGTCCGTATAGCCAGCATAAAACTGCGCATTGCCGTTAAAAAGCGGACTGGCGGCATAAAGCAAAACCCTTGACTTCATAGCTGCGGCTATGGTTCTGTCCACACGACCCAGAAAGTTTGTATTGGTCACCCGTGCAGGTAAATCGGGAATGGCCAGGTCTATTTCAGTCTCGATGAAATCAAAGCACTCATCCACTGAATTTCTAAACACACGCACTTCATCAGGCGATGCCGATATCGGAAAGTTTTTATCCATAATTGGAATAGGACCGTAACGCATGACTAGTAAAAAATGATAATAGGCTTTTAAAAACCGGACCTCTGCACCCCACTCCCGCTTTTCCCTTTCAGTCATATCAGGCACATTGACAATGTTCTCCAAAAAAATATTGCAATCATTAATGGCATTGTACAAAGAAGGTTGCCAGCTTCCCCCGTTATAACCTTGCCAGAGCGACAACAAGGGATTGCCAACGGATTGTTTTCCTCTCATGATCTCCAGACCATTCACCGACTGACGAATGGGTGAGGTTAACTCATCCGTCAGTGTGGCATGGGAACCATATAAATCATCACTCTTTGGTAAGTAGGAATAGCAAGTGGCCAAAGCCTTGTAAGCTTGCTCCTTTCGTTCAAAAACCAAGGACAACTCCTGGGTTTTTTCAGGTACAATATCCAGATATTCGCAACCCGTGGCGAATAAAATTAGCAGAAGTACTACCAGTACATTTATATGTTTTTTCATTATCATTTCAATTAAAATGTTACGTTCATACCAATATTAAATATGCGTTGGGTAGGATAACCCAAGCCATTGTCACCCATCTCCGGATCCCATAATTTGAATTTACTGAAGTAAAGCAGGTTGTTTCCGCTTACATAGAGTCTGAGGTTATCCGCATTTATTTTTTGTAAGACGGATTGGGGCAAACTATAGCCCACTTCAAAACTTTTCAGTCGCAGAAAACTGCCATCTCTCAACCACCAGGTGGAGCGTTGCTCATTATTTGCAATAGGTGTCGTACTCAGTCTGGGCCAGAAAGCGTAGGGATCGGGATTGAACTCCGACCAGTGATTATCGGCAATAATGTCCAGGGCATTGCGCTCATTAACAAAGGGCGCAATTTTATCCGGTGCAATCATAAACGATGACCGCGCCGAGCCTTGAAAGAAAAAGGAAGCATCGAAACCTTTATGCCCGGCCGTTAGTCCAAATCCATAAATAATTTCAGGAACAGTGGGGAAACCAATGGGCACTTGATCATTCTCGTCTATTCTGCCATCGTCATTAATGTCCACATACTTAATATCACCAGGCAGATAGTTGTTACCATAAGTCTGCACCGGAGAATTCTGAATATCGGCCGCATCAATAAACAAGCGGTCGGCCACCAAACCCCACATTTGATTAATGGGATAGCCCACACGACTCATATAATCATACGGATACTGTGGCTCGCCATTGGCAATGACTTCGTTTGTAGCATAGGTGAAATTAGCCCGCCCTATCAAGTATAAACCATTAAAGAACGAGTGGTTATAATCTGCAGAAGCATCAAAGCCGTGGGACATCGCTTCACCAATATTGCTTTTTATCTGTGATGAAAGACCACTGGTAGCAGGGATATATTCATACGGCATATAAATATTGGAACGGTTTTCCCTGAAATAATCGCCCTGTAGGGTAAGCTTATCAAACAGAACCATTTCCATTCCAATATTCAATTTTTCTGCTATTTCCCATGTAACCGATTCATTGGCATAGCGACTAATACTATAACCATTGTACAAGGTAGAAAAATCCTGTCCCCAGGCATAACCTCTGCCGCCATCGTTAATATTGACATCGGACATATAAAAGAAGCGATCACTTTCTGCAGATATGGCATCGTTACCCACCAGACCATAAGTAGCCCTAAATTTCAGAAGGTTAATCGTTGGTTTTAGTCCGGTCCAAAATTTTTCTTCTGAGATGGTATAACCAATACCAGCAGATGGGAAAAATCCAAAGCGGTGCTCTTTGGCAAAGCGCTCAGAACCATTGTATCCAAAGTTTAACTCCAAAAAGTATTTCTTATCAAAGCCATAAGTCGTACGACCGGCTAAACCCATGTTTCGGGCAGGCAATGAAGTATATACATTACTGGCGCCCTGAATGGTGTTTAAACGCTCTTCCCGAGTGTAAACAAATAAACCACCCACACTGTGTTTTCCAAATTCACGGTCATAAACAGTGGCCAACTCAAAATAAACCCGGCTATTGGCATTGGTCCACGTACTGGGGTCATTCAAATAGTCCGTACCTTCATTCAATTGTATAATCCCAATTTTTTCATCAGGCGATTCGGCAGTAGCTGGCTGGTAATACAAGCATCATAGTAAAAGGGCTCAAAACTTCTACTACTTCCATAAGAACTATAGTTTCTAATGGAAGCCATCCCCCTGGCAGATAATCCTTCGGTAATACCTCCCAAATCTTGGTCAATTTGAAACTGAGAAAGAATGGTGGACGAAAACTCATCTCTGTATCCCTTAACCATGTCGGCATAGGGATTTGGATAAAACTGACCGCCTCCACGACTTTTATTGCCAAACATGGTGTGATTGACAAATTCTGTTGAACTTGATCCGATTAATACATGGGGACTTCTGGGAAAATATTTTGGAAAAGTCACCGGATTGGCATTCATGACACTTCTGAATACATCAGAAGCATTTTCCGATGGCCCCTTGTATTGCGTAAACAAGGAATAAAGCTTGGTAGAAAGCTTCGTTGTTTTGGTTAAATTAATGTTGACATTGGCTCTTAAATTGTAACGCTTAATGTCGATGTTGTTATTAAAATTATTTTGATTATCTACTTTAAGCAAGCCCGTTTCGTTATTAAAGGAGGCTGACACGTAATACTGAGCAATTCCCCCGCCACCTGTAACATTCAGGTTGGCACGTGAGTTATAGGTTTGATTCTTGAACAACTCGTCATACCAATCGACAATTGGATAAATGAAAGGATTTAGGCTGTTACGTGTATGTTCGATTTTTTCTTTGGAATAAAACAGCTGCGCTTCAGGGACTCTGGTTCGCAGTGCCTTATTATATTGGTCCATGTAATCCACCCCATTAAGAAAAGAATTCAACTTAGTTGGACTGGCAATGGAGGTTTCAACACGGGCCGTAATTTTTGCCTTGCCTTCTTTTCCTTCTTTTGTATTAACCAGAATAACGCCATTAGCACCACGTGCACCGTACAAAGCAGTGGCTGTGGCATCTTTCATAATGGAGAAACTGGCAATATTATCGGGCTCAATTCGGGCCAGATCCTCTGAGGATATTTCAAAGCCATCCAATAGTATTAATGGACTGTTGGCATAACCAAAAGAGGTCACTCCCCGGATAAAAAATTCGGAGTTGTCGCGTCCGGGTTCACCTGAACGTTGATAAGACACAATACCAGCCATTCTTCCGGCAAGTGCTCCGGTCAGGTTCGAGGCCGGCTGCTTGAGTTCAGCAGGCCTGATGGTCGTAATAGAGCCGATGACACTCTCTTTTTTTTGCTTTGAAAAAGCCACTACCTGAACTTCTCCCAGTTGGGAAAGGACTTCAGCCAATACGATATCCATTTGGTTGGAACTCCCAACAATTCGTTCTATCGTTTCAAAGCCAATAAAAGAAAAAACAAGGGTATCCCCTTCTGCCACATTCTGAAGAACATAGCGCCCGTCAAAATCTGTAATTACACCATTGGTCGTATTCTTTTGAACAACATTAACCCCGGTTAACGGGTCGCCATTGGGTTCTACTACCAAGCCTTTAATCAACTTAGATTGGGAAAAACCAGCCGTAGTTAATAGCAGCAATAAAAAGACTGTGGATAATTTTAGTATTTTCATTAGATTCAGATTGATAATTATTCGCTATTGATTTTCTTGTTCGGGAGACAAGAATATTCAAACCATAGCGCTCTATCAAATCTGACATCTGGATTTAGTCTAAACCACCTGAAACGGTTATTATCAGAAACTAGACAAGTAATACTAAACCATTTATTTACTGGATCTTACAAATGCAATTTTTTATAAATTTCTAACAAAATTATTTAAATCCTCATCGCGACTTAATCCTAATTTTTTACGAATCCGGTAACGACTGGTGTCAAAACTACTGTTGGAAATATTGAGAATGGCTGCAATTTCTTTTGAACTCATATTGGTTCTGATCAATGTAATAATTCGAATATCATTATCAGTCAGAGCAGGATAATCCTTTGACAGACGAACAATCAGTTCCTGATTATTTTCAGAAAAAAGCTGGTGATATAAAAACTGCTTCTTTTCATTATTGAGCTCTTCATCAATTTTGGCTACGCATCGGGTGGCTTCTGAATTCCGCATTCTGGTCAAAATACCTTTAAGGTCCTGCAAGAAACTGTTCTTATGTGAAATGATTTCCAGAAATTGCATCAACTGTTCATTCTTAGTCCTGACAGCCTCTTTCTTCAGTCGCTTCTCATAAGCCAATTTGTTCAATCGGGCATTTTCTTTAAGCTCATGGAAGATCAATTGAGCCACATAACCAAATACAAGCAGACCTAGAATGATAATGGGAAGCACAATCCATAAATTCTGATGCCATTTGGGTTTAATACCAATGGCTAATTCGGTCTGGGTAATAACCGATTGATTCACTCTGGTTTGAAGCAAAAACCGGTACTCACCTCCGCTTATCCTGGTATATTCCTTTTGGTTAATTTGACTGTCCCATTCGGTCCATTCCTTATCATAGGATTCCAGCATATACCGAAACTCTGTGAACTCATAGTCCGAATAGGGTGATGCAAATTGAAACAGTAGGTTATACCGGCCCTCCGGCAAATTTATCGTACGGTCTTTAAATGGATAGTAGAACTTTTGATAAGTACCCATAGAGCCAACATTGACGGAAGTAATGACTGGTTTCTTTTGAATGGCGGATGACTGATATTCCAGATTAAAAACCACCACCCCACGGTCTGTCGCTATTCTCAGTTCATTGTTATACAAATTCAAAAAGGGATCTGCTTTAATCAAATCGTTTTTAACTGAGCTAATGAATTTCTCATAAGAATGTACGGTTCCATCGGGTAAAGTGACAAAAAGTTTAATGTCATCATTGGCGACATAGGCTATAGCACCATTATTCACAGCAATATCCAGCGTTGAAATCCCCTTTTCAGCCACTTGATTAAATGGCGCCTGTTCTATAGGAACAAAGGTCTCTGAATCTGACTCATAGGACAATAAACCCAGCCCATTGTAAAAAACCAACCCCGATTGGGTCTTAAAGAAACGCTCCATTTCATCATGCCATTTGACCTCCACCTCATCGGTATTCAGCACAAATTGCACCAAAGGTTTGTATTTGGTGTCTCCCCAAATACAATCAGATTCGGCGTCATAGTATAATTTGGGATTTCCCCAGACATTTAAATTGGTAACAATATAAAATTTCCCCTGTAAATAACGGGCCAACAAAACACCGGTGTAAGCGGACAACAAATAATACTCCGATTGTCCAAATCTGGCAATATCCATGACGCCAACCGCGTCGAATGCCGGCGATAGATGGTTTTCATTAATTTGAAAGACGCCTTTATTGTGGCAGACATAAAGCGCATCACCGATGGCCCTTATGCGCCAAACCTGACCGGCAGTGCCTTCCATAAATCGAAACGGCTCGTTGTTTTCAGAGACAAAGGCCCCCTTGTTGGTGGATAAGTAGGTTTTGTTCCCAACGTCCATAATATGATAGGTGGCGCCATTCGCAAAAACCGGATAAATGGATTTCTTCAACTCAAGCTTGGCAATTCCATAATCCAGGCCCAACCAAACACTATTATCCTCATCTGTTTCCACACTCAAAACGGTATTATCGAGCAAGCCCTGAGCCGTTCCAATTACAGAGATGTCTTCAGAAGCCATATCTACAATTAATAAACCGGAAGTCACTGTGCCCAATAAAATAGTATGCTTATTGAGCGATCCTCCTGAAAAGAACTGCTCTTTGTCGAGCTTTCCCCAAAAGTCAAATCTGGACAAGGTGTTTTTGTCGTAAACAAAAACATCATCCATTGAAACGATAAACAACCGGCTATCGTGGACAAAGGCTTTTCGTACTTCAGATGAAAGATGTGGGGAAAAGGACTCTCTGTGATAGAACCGGTCATCTCTAATAACACCAATTACCCCTTGCATGGTAATGGCCCATAACTCATTCTCCCATTCAAGTATGGTCCAAAACTCCTCCGCAAACGGGGTATTATGAATGGTTTTGGTAGCCTTATCAAAAAATATTAAATTCAAATAGGACTGGAAAACAATCTGGTTTTCAAATTCAATAATGTTCCAAATAATCTCATTCTCCAGATCGCCCAGCTTTTTGTATTCCAAAGAACCTTGATCATTTTTGAAAAAATAGCCATATTCTTGAATGCCGCCCACCCAGATAGTATCATTGGCAACATGCAGGGCTCTTACAGTCCCGCCTTTTTCAAGCTTCTGAAGCGTCCATTCTCCAAAAATATTACAGAGCAAACCATCTGTGTTGGCAAAGTAGATAACCCCATCCTCATCTGTGGCCACATCCCAGTTTTGCCTTCCTGCATGGTAGTCGGACTTTTCAAAAGACCTCACCAATGGGATCATTCTTGACGAAGAGGCTTCCAACCCAACCAGGGTTAAAACACAAAAAAACACTAGGAATTTTAATACAAAACACTTATTAACATTGAATCCCATAAGAAAAATTTACACTTGTATTTCACCGCATTGACTTTTCAAATATAAGGT
>NZ_BAZW01000081.1 GCF_000974365.1 Geofilum rubicundum JCM 15548 | reverse complement strand
CAATAAAACCCCATCAACCCCACCTACCCTAACGACCTATTGACCTAATAACCTCTTGACCTCTTGACCTCTTCCTCCCCTACCTATCCAACCACCTCTTCAACATCCCTGCTTTACTGCGACTGACCACTATCCGCTCAATATCAAAATGGCTCTTTAACCGAACAACCAATTTGCCACCAAAATAATTTTCAAGTCGGTCAATGGCATCCATATTCAGAATAAACTGTCGGTTAGCACGAAAAAATTGATCGGTATTCAACTCTTCTTCCAGTTTTTCAAGCGAAAAATCAACAACATGCACCTTCCCGTCAAAAGTATAAGCATTCACCACCTTTTCCTCCACATAAAAACAAGCCACCTCCTTAACAGGCAATTGAATGTAACCATCGGCACGGGCAATCATAAAACGTTCCCGAAATCGCGGGTTCAACTGCTTAAATTGCTGCATCAGTTGAGACAATTGATCCAGAGAACCTGTCTTTGAAAACTGATCTAAGGTTCCACGAATTTTACCAATCTTCTCAAAAGATTTTTCCAAAGCCTCTTTTCTAATTGGCTTTAGCAGGTACGAAATACTGTTGAATTCAAAAGCATCCTGCATGTATTCATCATAAGCTGTTGTAAAAATGATCCCCTTGTTACTAAGATCCACTTCTTCAAAAATATCAAAGCAAACACCATCCGAAAGCTGAATATCCATAAAAACAATGCAGGGTTCAGGATGCCCCTTGAACCAGTCCACAGCCTCTGCAACACCATTAACCGTGGTTAATATTTCGCAATCTGGCTGAACCTCAGCTATCATTTTTTGAAGCATCTTTGCCAGAAAAGCCTCATCTTCTACTATAACAGCTTTCATCATCATATTTTTAAGAATTATTTAAAAGTAGGAACTTTTACGGTAAAAGAATCAATATCATCTCTAATAATCAGGTCTTTATCAGGTGCCAGAAACTGAATGCGGCGTTTGAGGTTTCCCAAACCAGTATTGGTTGAGTAAGTGGACAATTTGGGCGTCAGGTTATTTTTAACAATCAACAAATGATTTTTCGCTGAAATTTCAATAAATAAAGGCTCCTTGGTATTTACAATGTTATGCTTTATGGCATTCTCCACCAAAAATTGAAGACTTAAAGTAGGAACTTTTCGCTTAAGTTCATCTTCTGATATCCGATACGTCACGAACAAACCATCCCCCAAGCGTTCCTGATGCATCGCAATGTAAGAACGGATGAATGTTAACTCATCCTCCAAAGTAACCAACTTATGACGAGAACTCATTAAAACATAGCGGTAAACATCGGCAAAATTACCTGCAAAGTTGAGTGCTTTATCACTATTCTCAGGAATCAGAGCCATGAGTGTACTAATGTTGTTGAACAGAAAATGTGGATTGAGCTGATCTTGCAAAGACAAATAATCCAATTCCAATTTCTCGCGCTGCAAGCGCTCATTCTCGATGATAAAGCGCTTAAGGGTTTCATGATAGTTAAAACCGATGAGGCTAATCAAATAAATTAATGAAAACAATACCAGCACGGTAACAGCCACACTCACATTAACAGACGCTTTATCGGGATGTTCTTCAAATAAAAACCGAGCCATGCGGGTGGCCATGAATACCACAAAAGGCAGCCACACCAGGGAAAAAGAAAATAAAGCAAGGACACGCTTTTTAACAGCAGTATGCCAAGGATAATATCTGGATATTGTAGCATCAAAAATAAAGATACCTTCACAGAGCCCCACCAGCGTAATAACGGTAAATAAGAAAGGCCTGATAATTAGGAGGTTTCTCTCCATGCCCGATCCTATTAGCGCCACAATGAGCCAGGCTATGAATACAGAAACCAAAAACTCAATGCCAAGTCGCCTGATATCAAACAACTTAACCCCTAAATTAACAAGCGCATTCTTTTTATCATAATCAAATAAATATCCTGACCTAAAACTACAACAAACCAACAGATTTTAAATAAGCAGAGGTAATTATTTCAAGATTAGCCTGAGCTTCGATCAGGGAAGCAGCTGCTCTTTGATAAGCAACGCGAGCATTTAACAGATCGGTAACCGAATTTAAACCTGCCCTGAAGCTGATCTCAACCTCTGACATGGTTTCTTCGGCCTGTTCCAAATTCATTTGTGCCAGCTCAATTCTTTTGACACCCGATTTCAAATTCATTTGGTTTTGCTGTACTTCCAAAGCGATAAGGTTTCTGGTATCATCGTAATTAATTTCACGCTTCATTTCATTAATACGCGCCATATCGGTCCTGAATTTTCGTTCGCGCCAATGAATAAGTGGTATAGAAACACCCGCACCCAAAGTCATAGTCCAACTACCAGAAATCAAATCGGGGACATGCAAATATTGGTACCCAAAACTGACACCGATCCGGGGCAGGTATTCACCTTTTACAGACAAGCGCTCCAGGCGACTAATCTCCTGTTGATGCTTCAATATTTGCAACTCCGGACGCAAAGAAAAATCAGTCGTTGAAGTCAATTGCATCCTCGGTTCAATGTTTTCCTGTGTATTGGCCGCTGCTCTTAGCGGCTCATCCAAAGGCCTGCCAGTAAGACGTGCCAGATTCATGCCTGTCAAATCTAAAAGATTAGTCACCTCCACCAAACGCAGCTTGGCTTCGTTGCGCATAACAGACACCTTGAGCATTTCACTGCGAGGAGCAATTCCAAGTTCATACTGAACCTTCAATTGATCTTCTAAAGAGTCAAGTGCTTCAACATGATTCTCCAGAACAAGAACCTGCTCCTGAACAGCCATCAGACTCCAAAATGCACGATCTGTACCATGAATCACCTCTGCTCTTGTGAGGTTAAGCGCTTCACCGGCCATATCTGCTCCAATTTCGGCCATTTGATGGGCTAAACGGATGCGAGACCCAACATAAATGGGTTGCTCAACGGTAATGCCACCCATGTAAATTTTCAAATCATTCATTCCCAAATCAAAGCCGGGAACATCCACACCACTTGTCCCCGCAAAGTTTCCTGCCAAAGCCTCCTCCGTGGTGGGCAATGTAAATCCGGAAAATGAAACACCCTCAAAGTCCGGGAGAAACATGACAGATGCAGATCCGTCCACCTTTGGAAAAAAAGCTGTACGAGCCGCCTTAATGGCGGTCTCGGCATAATCCAAATCCATACGGGAAAGATCCAGTGATTTATTATAGGCAAGCGCATCCCGGTGGCATTCTTCCAGGGTAACGACTGTTTGGGCCCTCATTTCTATAAATGAAAGAAAGAAAACGCCCATAAAAGCCAAAATATATTGTAAGATTCTCATTGTTCTTATTTTTCAAAATTAACTCCTGTCAAATTTCATTCTGCATAAAGCAATTAATCCTTCCTTATTTTTCCTATCAATCTTAACTTACTGGTATCCACCTTGTAAAAAAGAACATACAAAACAGGAACAACCAGCAGAGTAATAACAGTACCAATCAGCAGACCGAACATTATGCAATGGCCATGGACTGGAAAATATCATCAAAGACCAACGGGAACATTCCCAAAATGGTGGTCAATGCGGCCAGACTAACAGGCCTGACTCGGGATACAGCAGCACGGATAACACCTATTACGGGAATTTTGCCGGATTTAATTTCAATATTAATTTGATCGAGCAGCACCACCGTGTTTTTTATCATCATCCCAATCAAACCAAGCGCCCCAACTATAGCCAGAAATCCGAAATTCAAACGGGTAACTAGAAATCCAACAATAATACCAACGAAAGCCAAGGGGAAAATCATAAACACAATGACCGGTTGTTTAAAATTATTAAACAGGGCAATGGTAATAATAATCATCAACAACAGAGCCAAGGGTAAATTCTCCATAAGTGCCTGATTGGCCGTATTACTATTCTTTAATTCTCCATGCCACTCAAGCTTATAGCCATCCGGTAATGGAATTTCTTCAATATCGGACTTGAACTTGCTCAAAACTAAAGGTGCCGTAAAACCTCGGGCCGGATCACATTGCGCTTTAATAGCTCGTTGTCCATTGTAGCGTTTTACAAAATAGGATTCACTATTTATGGCCACCGTATCAATGATTTGCCCTAATGGCACGCTGAAGCCCGAATAATTTCCCCATACAGGAAGTGATTCAATGATTTCTGGCTTTTGTGAAAGCTCACCATCCACCTTAATCATAATCGGCATACTGGTATTATTCTCATAAAATACGCCAATTGGCATCCCTTCCGTAGCCATTGCCAAAGTCGAGGCCATTGCCCCCCGCGATATATTAAGCCTTTGTCCTTTAACCGGCGAATAAACAGGAGACAGCACTTTTATTTCATTGCCCCAATCGTCATTGACAAAAACAACATCCGGATCCTGATGCATCAGTTCTTTTGCCTCGGAAGCCAAACGCTTCAAGACCTCCGAATCCGGACCAATAAATACGGCCTGAATCTTATACTCTCCACCCATAGCGCTATACTGGCTATATCTGATTTCTCCCTCAGGAAACTTATCTATTAAATGCGATTCAGCTTTGGTTATAACATCCAAAATTCGCACACCATCCTTCACTTCGACTATGAGCTCACCATAGCGGGGATTATAACTATTCATTGGACGGGACAAAGTGTAACGCACAGGCGAACTTCCAATCGAACTAGCTACAAAATTTATTTCATCCCACTGCAACAACTCCTTGGTCATCAACTCAAGGTCCTCTTCAACCCGATAAATATCACTGCCCTGGGGCAAACGGTACTCAACCAAAAACTGGTTGTACTCCTGCTGTGGAAAAAAATCCTTGTTGAGCAAACTGAAAGCACTGAAAGAAAGCACCAAAACCAATGCTGTTGCAGCAACAAACATCGACTTATGCCACAAAGCAAACCTGATAACGCCCCCAAACACACGGTACACCGGTCCGGTATAAACATTTCGTTTAGCACCCGTACCTTGACCCTTTTTATGACCATTCTTATAAAAGATGGAAGCCATAAATGGCACTTGTATCATCGCTAAAACCCAACTCAAACTCAGCGAAATGGCTAATACGTAAAACATGGGCTTCATGAATTCTCCGGCAGCAGTTGTATTAAACGCCATGGGCATAAATGCCAGAACAGCAACCACCGTTGCACCCAAAAGAGGAAATGCGTTTTGCCTGGCAGCAGAGACAAAAGCCCGCTTCTTGTCCATTCCTTTCGCTAAATCAGCCAGGATTCCATCAGCCACCACAATGGCATTATCAACCAGCATACCCATTGCAATAACGATGGCCGCCAATGAAACCTTATCCAGAGTCATATCTAAGAAACCCATAATAACGAAAGTCCCAAGAATGGTAAACACCAGACTACTGGCAATGAGCAAACCTGCTCTAAAACCCATGGCCAACAAGAGCACCACAATAACAATAGCCACCGACTCAGCTAAATTAATTGTAAAGTCCCCTATCGCCGACTGAACCTGTGCCGCCTGATCGTAAATCTTGTGCACCTCTATACCGGCGGGTATCTCCTTCATTAACTGCGCCAGAGAAAGGTCAATTCTGTCCCCAAGATGAATAATGTTATCGCCGCTTTGCATGGAAATAGCTAAGCCCAGAGACGCCATGTTGTTATACTTGAATCCGCTTCTTTGAGGGGTTAAAAAGGCACGTTCTATGGCGGCCACATCTCCCAGACGAAAGCTTTTGCCATTACTACCTTGAATGTTTAGATTTCGGATTTCATCGAGTGACTGAAATTTACTTCCTGGCGCAATACGAATACGTTCAGTGCCCGCGACAACCGTACCCGCATCTACCACGTTGCCCTGATCATTTAAAGTCTGAACAATGGCCATGGGGTTCAACCCCATGGCCGCAAAACGCTCAGAAGAAAACTTAATCTCCACGGTTTCTGTCCTTTGTCCAATGATATTTATCCGCTTAACCCCATCAACCTGCAACAATTCATTTTTTAAGAATTCAGAATACTCGTCTAACTCCTTGTAACTATAACCATCACTGGTTAAAGCCAGAAATATCCCAAAAACATCCCCAAAATCATCATTCACAATGGGATTCATGGCACCGGCTGGCAAAGAACTGGTCGCATCGTTTATTTTCCTTCGCAAATGATCCCATTTCTGAGGAAGTTCATCCATGGTAACATACCCCTCAATATATACTGTGATTTGCGACATACCCGGCATGGAAACCGATTCAATATAATCGATATGCTGAAGTTGCTGGATGGCTTTTTCCAGCACATCGGTCACCTCCTTTTCCACCTCCAACGCTGAAGCTCCGGGGTAGGGCGTAGCAATAACCGCAGCCTTAACAGTAACTTCAGGGTCTTCAAGCTTGCTAAGACTTGAAAATGAAGCAATGCCCCCAAGGATAAGAATGGCCAGGAAAGCTATTAACAAAGCCTTTTGATCAAGAATTTTATCAATCATGTAATCCGAAATTTAAAAATAAGAATGGATGTCAACAGGTCGTACCGTTTCAACTGAATAGAGATACAACAAACGAGCTATTTGATTACAAAAACACTAATTGTATATATTACAACGACATAGAAGTTGGTTCAATGGCACGCACTTCCTGCTTTTCAAACAAGGAGTGAACACCAGCAGAGACAACCTTTTCGTGCCCATCTAGTCCGCTTAAAATCTCCATACGGCCTCCCGAAAGAATCTTCCCGACTTTTATGCTTCTTGAAGCAACCGTCCCGGTACTATCCTCATACACCCAGACAAATGATTCCCCCTTTTGATAAAACACAGCCTCAACAGGTACCGAAACCCCTGCCTGCTGCATATGATCCATCTCCATTACAATTCTGGCGTTCATGCCCGGACGAATAACTTTGGCATCAGGGTTGTTAATAGACAAACGGACTTCGAATAAATTGTCGGATCCAGATTTACCGGCTACAGACTTAATCGTTGCAGGTATATCCAACCCACCTGCCTGAACCGTGGCAGCCGTTTGAACAACGATCTGCGCCACCATAGATTCAGGCACCCCAAACACCACCTCCAGCTCGCTCATATCAATAATGGTAAATACAATTGCTCCCGGAACAGCCGTCTCATGTTTTTGAATGTTTCTTTGAAAAACCACACCCGAAAAAGGAGCAAATAAATGCGTATCATTTAGGGCATTGGATGCCCTTTCAAAATTGCTTTTTGAAGCCAGAAGGGCAGCTTCCAATTTTTCGATCGTGTTCGGAGGTAATTTTCCCTGCTCATACAACTCCTTAAACCTGTCATATTCACCCTTAGACTGCTTAAACAGAGCCTCAGCACTCCTTTGCTGCACCTCATAATCACGAGGGTCTATCGCCGCCAAAAGTTCTCCCTGCTTTACAACATCTCCCTCTTCGGCCAACACGCTAATAACGGGTCCACTCACACGGAAAGAAAGATCTGCCTTCTGGACCTCCTCAAGCACGCCGTTAAACTCATGAGTCGGGCGTAGTCCGTTACTACTTATTCCAACCACTTTAACATTTCTTGGGACAGCAACCGATTCCTCGGATCTTCCACATCCTATAGCCAATATTGACCAGCAGCCAATGGCTAAATAAAACATCGATAATTTCATTTTCACTATTCGTTTTATTAATCCTTCCATTTGGGATTATTTTTAAGGCCTCAAATATAGATGTGGCATTGCACCGATTTGAAAATGAATTGCGGAAGTAAAAAAAGTGCAGGGCTGAAATGACCAAATAACCAATTGAACCAAAAAATCAATATCCAATCCTACATGCCCATGCAAAACCAATAAAAAGCCCCGGAACTAAAGAGTACTATTCTCCTTAATTCCGAGGCAAAAAAATATATTTAATCAATCGTCCGATTGCGGCAACCGCAACTGGATTTTTAGTCTATTTCATGCAGCAGCGGCATTTTTTTGTTTACTTTTTTGGCTGCAGCAAAAAGTAAAAAAACATTACATAAGAAAACTCAACATAATCCCCGCCGCAACCGCCGAACCAATAACACCCGACACATTGGGCGCCATGGCATGCATCAATAAATGGTTACTTGGGTCGGCCTTCAGACCTTCATGCTGAACCACCCGGGCACTATCCGGCACAGCCGAAACACCGGCAGCACCAATCAACGGGTTGACTCTGTCCTCCTTTTTCAGGAAGACATTCATCAGTTTGGCAAAAAGCAAACCACCCGCCGTAGCCACCGCAAAAGAAATCGCTCCCAGAACAAAAATCTTGATCGAGCTGGTTGTCAGGAAACCTTGATTCACCATTTCCCCGGTCACAGGATCAGCTGCCAGTCGGAAAGCCTGCGTAGAAGCCCCCACTGTTAAGCCCAACAAAATGGTAATAATATCAATCATGGACGTCCTGGCCGTCTCAGCCAGACGATTGGTAACCCCCGATTCCTTCAATAAATTTCCAAAGAAAAGCATACCCAGCAAAGGCAAGGCACTCGGCGAAATAAAGAGCGTCAACAGCAAGCCAATCAAGGGGAAAAGAATTTTCTCCAACTTAGAAACCGATCTGGGCGGCTTCATCCGAATCAGCTTTTCCTTTTTAGAAATCAGCAGATTCATAATCGGCGGCTGAATCACTGGAACCAAGGCCATGTAGGAATACGCCGCAATGGCAATACTACCAATTAAGTGCGGCGCCAGCTTGGCCGAAGCAAAAATCGCCGTCGGTCCATCCGCACCACCAATAATTGAAATGGCACCCGCCTCATGTATTTCAAAGCCCAGCGCCATGGCACCAATAAAAGTACCAAACACACCAATCTGAGCCGCCGCACCCAGCAACATCAGCTTCGGATTGGAAATGAGCGACGAAAAGTCGGTCATCGCCCCAATGCCCAAAAAGATCAGTGGCGGATAAATACCTTGGGTTACCCCAAAATAGAGGTAATTCAACACCGACCCCTCTTCATAAATACCAATCTGAAACCCTTCCTGCATCGGAATATTTCCGATGATGATACCCGTACCTATGGGAATGAGCAGAAGCGGTTCGTAATTGTATTTGATGGCCAGGTAAATAAAAAACAGACCGACCACAATCATGATTAAATACTGGGGATTAACCGACGCAAAAGCGGTGTAATTCCAGAAAATCTCCAGGCCACTCATCATCGAACTTCCGGCAGAACCGGAACTCTGCGCTGCGGCCAGCAGATCGCCTTGTCCGACAAGCATCGACAGCATTGTCAGCAGACTTAATAGGGTGAAAATTGTAACAAACTTTCTCACGTTCTTTTAGATTTAATGAAGTCGAAAACTCCAGAGATTCAACATTAAGTCAAGGAGCCCCTTACACAAGTTCAATGAGCACATCGTTTTGTAAAACATTGTCGCCCACCTTCACCCGAACGGATTTAACAATCCCCTCTTTTTCAGACATCACGTTGTTCTCCATTTTCATGGCTTCCATAATCAAAAGCACGTCGCCCTTTTTCACCTCATCACCTTCCTTCACCAACATCTTGAAAATACTACCGGGAAGTGGTGCCAGCACCTGATGCCCCCCGGTAGAACCTTTTTTCACAATGTGGCCCTCGCCCGGTTTTTGGCGGACTTCCGAACGAACCAGTCTTGGTGTTTTATTCTTTTTAATCTCACGGTGAATTTCAACGGAGTAATCAGTACCATTGACCTCAATATGAGCGATGTTTTCATCAACATCCTTCAAATTGACTTCGTATTTATTACCATTAATGGTAAACTCAAACTTCTTCATTTGTTACAAGATTAGCGGGATAAGACATTTCTGAGACCGTAAATTTTTGAGTTCCATGGCGAGTAAGTTCTGGCCACCCGTTTGATGGTAATCACATTACTTTCATCTTCATGTTGCTCATTAAAATACATAAGAAGCTCAGGCCAATAGCGGCATTCACCTCACCCGGAACAAACGCTTCCTTTTCACCTTTCGCCCTCACAGGCCCCGAGGAACTGGATTTTCTCTTGCTAAAACTGAGTATTACCGGCAGTAACTTATAGACATAAATCAACAGCACCAACACCAGAAAAACGATGGAATAACCAACAGCGGTTATTACGTAGATATCTGACCACTCCCAATTTTCAACGTTAATTAAAAAGGTCATCATAGTATGTGGCTATTATAAAGGTATGTTACTATGCTTTTTAGGAGGGTTGGTCAACTTCTTGGTCTGCAGACTCTGGAACCCTCTGATAACACGGAAACGCGTATTACGCGGCTCAATCACATCATCAATATAACCATAAGCAGCTGCCTGATAAGGATTGGCAAACTTCTCCTTGTACTCTTCCTCCTTCTGAACCTTCACTTTAGCACGTTCCTCAGGATCTTCGATGGCCGATAAGGCACGTCCTTCCAACACCTCAATGGCACCGGAAGCCCCCATCACAGCAATCTCAGCAGTAGGCCATGCATAATTCAAATCACCACGCAATTGCTTACAGCTCATCACATCGTGCGCACCACCATATGATTTCCGTAAAGTAACCGTTACCTTAGGCACAGTCGCCTCACCATAAGCAAACATCAGTTTGGCACCGTGGGTAATAATACCTGCGTACTCCTGACCACTACCGGGCAAAAATCCGGGAACATCCACCAAAGTCAGAATAGGAATATTAAAAGCATCACAGAAACGCACAAAACGCGCCGCCTTGCGAGAAGCGTCACAGTCGAGCACCCCGGCCAGGAAGCTGGGCTGATTGGCCACAATACCAATAGAAGAACCACCCATGCGGGCAAATCCTACAATAATATTCTTGGCATAATTGCGGTGAACTTCCAAAAATTCGCCTCATCCACCATAGTGTAAATCACCTCCTTCATATCATAAGGCTGATTGGCATTATCAGGGATAATGGTATTCAGAGATTCCTCAATACGATCGATCGGATCCAGACATTCCACCAATGGCGGCTCTTCCAGATTGTTTTGGGGAAGATAAGACATCAGCTTGCGAATCAAAAGCAAACCCTCTTCCTCATTTTCCAAAAGAAAATGAGACACCCCTGAACGGGTTGCATGCACTTCAGCACCACCCAAATCCTCAGTGGTAATATCTTCACCTGTAACTGTCTTAACCACTTTAGGACCCGTTACAAACATGTAACTCGACTCCTCGGTCATCATAATAAAATCCGTCAAAGCAGGCGAATAAACCGCACCACCGGCACAAGGACCAAAAATGGCAGAAATCTGCGGAACCACCCCTGAAGCCATAATGTTACGCTGGAAAATCTCCGCATAACCCGCCAAAGAAGTTACCCCTTCCTGAATACGTGCACCGCCACTATCGTTGATACCAATAACAGGCGCACCGGCCTTCATGGCCATATCCATCACCTTACAAATTTTCTGAGCAAAAGTCTCCGACAAAGAACCACCAAAAACAGTGAAATCCTGTGAAAACACATAAACAATGCGGCCGTCAATGGTACCATGACCAGTCACAACACCATCGCCCATGAACTTTTGCTTCTCCATACCAAAATTGGTACAACGATGCGTCACAAACATATCAAACTCCTCGAAGCTACCATCATCCAGCAAAACCTCAATCCGCTCACGTGCCGTCATTTTACCTTTGGCATGTTGTGCATCAATTCTTTTCTGACCACCACCCAATTTAGCCTCGGTGCGCAAGTCAATTAACTTTTGGATCTTATCCTGATTTGACATAATTAAACAGAATTAATTGATAATTAAATTTTCAAACTTCTAACACTTCTACTCCTCAGGATGTTCACACAATTCGGTTAACACACCAAAAGTTGATTTGGGATGCATGAATGCGATGTTCAACCCTTCAGCACCCTTGCGAGGCGTCTGGTCAATCAACTTAACACCATTTTCAGCAGCCTCATCCAGGCTCTTCTGAAGGTTATCAACAGCAAAGGCCAAATGGTGAACACCTTCCCCCTTCTTTTCAATAAATTTACCAATAGGTCCCTCAGGTCAGTAGACTCCAGCAATTCAATTTTGGTCTGTCCGACCATAAAAAAGGCAGTCTTCACCTTCTGCTCAGCCACTTCTTCAACGGCATAACATTCTAACCCGTAAACCTTTTCGTAGAAAGCAATCGCCTCCTCCAAATTTTTTACAGCAATTCCAATGTGTTCAATATGTGTTGGCTTCATATCAATAAAAAAATTTATAAATTTCAACTTAATGCCGACAAAAATAGCGTAAAAGCATCGAATAGCATATTAAACAGAAGGAAAAAAAGCTTGTTTTAAAACATAATCGAACAACAGGTTATCCTGTTCAGAAATTCACTTCCCCCATTCACTAAAAAAAGGTATTTGGGGGGGAAGGGTGGATGGGGTGAGAAGGGTTGAT
>NZ_BAZW01000082.1 GCF_000974365.1 Geofilum rubicundum JCM 15548 | reverse complement strand
TGCTACCGTTGGGGTCGGTGGGTGCGCTAACGCGGTGCTGGTGGGCGGGTGGAATAAATCCGTAGCTGGTGTAGGCATAGCCTATGCCTTTAACGAAACCGGTATAAGGGATGCGCAGGCTTTGCAGGGCATGGAAATCGGCCCGTGAAATATAGCGTTTGTTGTAGCTTTTCATTGGTCGGTACTTGGATTAGTTGAGGGGCCATCGGTTGTAAAATTCAATGTCGTTGAGCCATACTTGCTCGGGTGAAATGGTTAAAACGGTACGGATGCCGCCTACGGCGTCAATTATCCGGTCGAAGCCGATGCAATAGGCGTTTTTGAATTTGACTTTTAATACGGCGTTGGCGCCTTCGCGACGAAAGACGATTTCGCCTTCCAGTGAAAAGTTAACGGAAAGGCTGGTGTCTGTTTGATCGTAACTGGGTAGTTGCATGTGGTTAGTTTTTAAGGTTGACCCATCTGTTGATTTTGTCTGCTGTACCAATGACCAATTTGCGGGCGGACAGGGTGAAGCTGGTGGTGGCATAGGTGCTGCCGGTTTCTGTGAAGTTGATTTCCATGCCTACACAGGCGGCATCTTCAAAATGGACTTTTTCGATGGGAATGCCATCGGCATCGCAGATGACTATGGCGCCGCTTAAATATCTGCCGGAGACTTTCATCCATTCCGTGAGTTCTTTGGTGGGGATGTTGGGGTAAACGATGTCGATGATGCCACCAACCACTTCGGTTTGTGCCTGACCGTTCTGGTCGGTTCCCTGCGCAAAGGAGTAGCTGCAGGTCATTAATTCATAGCCGTCGGTGAGGGGGGCCGGACTGGCATCGTTCAGTTGGCCGATGCGTAAGAAGCATTTGTGTCCAAACATAATCTTTTGAGTTAAGGTGGATAAAATATGGGTTTTCAGTGATTAGTTGTGGTTTGAGTCGGCAATTTAGTAGAAGTTTTTGTTAAATCAAAAACTTTTTTTTGTTGATGGGGTTATTTATTATGTTAATCAAAGCGCCGAATTGATTGGTGGGTCAACTGGGTTGGGGAGCGAAGGAGAGCGGTTGTCATGAATGCCTTATTGAAAATTTAGAAATGGGTCTTGGCCCAACGGTATATTATTTTGTGAAAACCGACCAGATTTATGTATCTTGGACATGCAAAAAAAAAAGAATATTTTTCTAAATAATTGAGTTAAAGCGTTGTGGAACTGGATAATGTTATACTTTACAGAATCACTCATGTTGAGAATATTCCTCATGTTCTTCAATATGGTATTACGCATAAAGATTCTCAAAATAAAAGTAGTACCTTCAAGAATATTGGAGATTTAAGTCTGATTGACAATAGGAGTGAAAAAGCCGTTGTTGTAGATAATGGTAATTCTGCCTTTGATAAAGATTTATCTTCTATAGTTTTAGGTGATTTTATTCCATTTTATTTTGGTGTCAGGATGCCAATGCTTTATGTGGCACAACATGGTGGCAATTTTGTAGAAAAGCCGACAGCTCCTGATGACATTGTTTATTTAGCTTGTCCATTAAGTAAGGTAATATCTTCAAGAATTGACTTTTTCTTTACCGATGGTCATGCATTTGATATGCTTACCTCTTTCTATGATGCGACAATGGTTAATGAACTTGTTAGTATTGTAGATTGGGATGCTGTAAGGTCTTCATATTGGGGCGGGAACGAGAATCTTGACGTAAAGAGGAAAAAGCAAGCTGAATTATTAGTTGCAAGGGATTTACCTCCCGATTTTATTACTGGCTTTGGATGTTATAATGATTTGGCCAAAAGCAGATTGGTTACTTTTGGAGTAGAGGAAAGTAAGATTAAAGTCATCCCCAAGGCTTATTATTAAAACGAAGAATTATGATCAGATATATTACAGGGAATATTTTGGAAAGCGACGCAGAAGCGTTGGTTAACACTGTCAATACAGTAGGTGTTATGGGCAAAGGAATAGCTCTACAGTTCAAGAAGGCCTATCCAAATAATTTTAAGGCCTATGTTGAGGCTTGTAAGAGTGAAGAAATGAGGATTGGTAAATTACTGGTTGTGCAAGATTCAAATTTCAGTTCAGGAGAGAAATTTATCATAAATTTTCCGACCAAGAAGGATTGGAGAAAGCCATCTGAATACAGTTTTATTGAAGCCGGACTAGATGATTTAATTCATGTTTTGCAGCGAAACAGTATCCGCAGCATTGCTATACCTCCATTAGGAGCAGGGAATGGTGGGCTTGATTGGGTGAAAGTTAAAAGGTTAATTGAGCAGAAATTGAGTGGTTTAGATGCTGAAATTGTGGTGTACGAGCCAACACAGCATATTAAAGATCAATTAAAGAAAGAAAGAGTTAAACTGACTGATGCACGGGCTTTGTTGCTCTATGTTTTATATGATTTAGTTAGAAACGGAGAATATGTGTCTGAATTTTCAAGCGAAAAAATCTGCTATTTCTTACAGCGATTTGGTGCTAAAAAGTATTTTAAGCTTGATTTTATTCCTAATTTTTACGGTCCCTATTCCGGGAAAGTTCGTTTTGTTTTGAACGTGCTAAATGGTAGCTATATTATGGGATATAGTGATATGAGTAAAAAGCCATTTGAGCCATTGGTTTTGGTAGCAGATGGATACGATATGGTGAAAAAGCATGTTGAAGGTGATGTTGAATTGCTTGAGATTGCTAAAAGGACGGTCGAATTTCTTACTGGTTTTTATTCGGATTTTGCACTGGAACTAATCTCATCGATTGATTTTATTGCGTCAAAAGAGAAAAGCCTGGAAAACAAATTGATTCGTGAGGAGCTTGAGAAATGGAGCGACAGGAAAAGAAGTTTGTTTTCAAACCCTAAATACATTGATATTTCTATTAAGCAGTTACAGCACGCTGAATTTGCGTAGAGAGGGTGTCTTGCTATCCAGAGTTGTTAGAATCGTGAACACAGGTCCACAAGGTTACTAATGCTAAATCGTTTGTCATTACAGGTAAAGACTTCCCTTTCTCTCAATTGGGTTTTGATCAAAAGGTTGGATATTTCTTTAACTGGTATCTTTACATCAAAATTAGAGGCTTCAAATCTTATGGAATCAATTGGGTTCAACGATGAATCTTCAAATATTATTACACTGGATATTTTAGTTCCGGGAGGTTCAGGCATCTGAATGGGTAAAGTCAGGGTATCGTTTTTGAGCATTATTTCATCCTCGTTGTAGGTTATTAGGACCCCCGATTCGGAGTCAAAACTTCCATCTTCTGCATAATTTCTTAAATAGGCAAGTCGCCCCATAGTATCGAAAAACTTGTATACGCTTAAGCTTCCATTGTTATAATACTCGTATGCGGAATTGACTATAGTGCCATTCCGGTAACTGTATTTATTTTTGATGCTTCCATCTGGGTAATATTCCCAAGAATTACCGTTTTTGGAATCATGGTTGATCGCATGGATTGAAGAAATGCTTCCATTTTTGAATTCCAGGGAAAGGGAATTTGTCTTGCTGTTGATTCGTAATGAGTTCTCAGAGGTTTCCTCTATGGTGAAGGTGGTTTTTCCTTGGCAAGAAGCCAATGCTGTTGAAATTAATAAGATGACGAACTTGTAGTAAATCATTTTATCAGGTGCTTTGGGGTTAGGTTTATCAGGTGTCTTGAGTTTTTTGGTAGCCTATAAATCATGCAGTTCCCAGAAATAGTCGTTCTGTTCATCGTAGATGACTATTTGGGTTAGCAGTATATTTTCCTTTATATATACAAACACCCAATTTCTGGTGATATTCGTCTTGGGCTGCTTTAATCTGAATACAATATTGATCAGATTTTCTTTAATTAACAGAGGTTGGGATATGAAAAACAGGTTAGTTTTAAGATCAATTGTGTCTTTTGCAAAGGTGACTGCAGTGGATGGCAAATTCTTAAGGCTACTTTCAATTTCAATATTCTGTCTTTCCACTATTTCTTGAATTATACTTTGGTCGGAGCTGTAGTTAAAAACTTGTTGGCCATTCAGGTATAAGTTGTACACAGATTCACGGGTATTCTCATTTTCGTATTGGTGATACAAGTCTAAAGCATTTGTTGATATGCTGTCCGGCAAAGTTTGGTTAATGAAATTAAGTGCAGTATCAAAGATATCTTCCCATTGGCTTTTGGTCAGTTGGGGATAATGTTCAGAGTTGGGTTTGCAATTACATATTAAAAAACTAAAAAGTAGTGTGCCTATTACAATTCTAATTCTCATAATACCATTATTTTGAGTTGTTTTTAAAGTTCGTAGGGACTTTGTTTCTTACACCAAGAGGGTTCTGAGTGGGTCGAATATAAAGAAGAGAGTCTCCTGTTGCCGGGCTTGTTTTTCCTGGGTGGGGAGTTCCATGAGGTGTCGACGAGCTGGGTGATGGTGGTTTGTTGATAGCTTTGGGTATAGGGCACTCTGGTGAGTGCACTAACGCGGTGCTGGTGGGCGGGAGGAATAAATCCGAAGCTGGTGTAGGCATAGCCTACGCCTTTAACGAAATCGGTATAAGGGATGCGCAAGCTTTGTAGGGCATGGAAATCGGCCCGTGAAATATAGCGTTTGTTGTAGCTTTTCATTGGTCGGTACTTAGGTTAGTTGACGGAAAGGCTGGTGTCTGTTTGATCGTAAGACATTTTGTGTCCAAACATAATCTTTTGAGTTAAGGTTGATTTAATATGGGTTTTTAGTGATTAGCTCTAGTTTGAGTCGCAGAGTTTCCGTTTAATTTTTCTACTTTATAGAGCATGTCTTTTTGCCAGTCATAAACACTAATAGTTTGGTAGTGATTTTGATTGTTTGGATCTTCGCTAATGTAATATATCCAGAATTCATTTTGAGGTTCAATTCCTTCGGATTTTTTTGTAATAGTGAAAGAGAAAATGTTGTACGATACCGAAAAAGGTTCAGATATTAGTAGTAAGGAGTTATTCGAAACGATCGTGTCTTTTGTGAGCGTAATGGTTAAATTTTTTGTAAGGCTTTTGATTAAATCTTTAGTAAGAGGCTTGTTGGTTCTAGAAGACAAATACCTAATGGTTCTTTTGGAAATTAAATAATTCAAGGGCTCATCAAATGAGAGATAGGCTACTTGGTTTTCATGTGAGGTTCCTTCATTATAGAAATGGTCGTAAAGTTTTATTGGTTCTGAAAAGGCTCCCGAAAATTCGAGTGAGGAAAGTAAAATATCATCCATCTGGGAATAGTCAATTGATGTTTTAGCTGGATTAATGCATCCAGGCATGAATATTAAAAAGAGTAGATAGATTGATTTGTAAGTTTTCATTTCAATTGGATTTTTTTTCTTAGTAGGATGTTGTCTTTTTTATAAACTGGGGCGAAAAGCGTTGAATCTTTTCCAACCAGCAAAACTGAATCTCCAGTTGGGTCAATGTATCTTCGGCTAATCATTTCTAATTCAGGTGTTCTGATCCACCCTTTATATTTGTTTGATTCTTTATTTTGGGAGGAAATAGTATCGGGTATGGCTTCGCTCTCCACCCCATAAGCCTCCCTTGGCGCAGAAACACTTCCCATATCGCCTAATTTCTCCAAGCATTGGCCGAACCAGGCCCAGAAGTTGGTGGAGCGGTTGTTGGCGCGGGGGCGGGACATGCTGCCGATGAGGGAAATCCAGGAGAGGGCGTCTGAGAGGATGTAGGTTTTGTGGGCTCTGAAAGGGGTGGCATCCATTGGGGCGGTGCCGTTGGGGTCGGTGAAGATCCAGCCGTAGTATTGCCAGGAGGTTTGTTGCCGGGCTTGTTTTTCCTGGGTGGGGAGTTCCAGGAGGACCTGGCTGGCGGTGAGGTTGATTTCTCCGGGGATTTCTAAAGGTGATATTTGATCAGTGTTGCTGGCAAAGGTGATGTGCATGTCGCGCAGGTAGCCACTGGTGGTTGCTTGCTTTCCGGTGGCTTTGTTGATATAGCCGATTTTGTATTTCATTCCGGTGGGGGTGTCGGTGATTTCCCGGATGAGTTCGCAGTCGGCCGATAGCTGCTCGATGCGTCCGTTGCCCAGGTTGAGGTTGTTACCACAGCCGGGTCGTTTGGTGACCAGCAGTAGGATCAGGTCGTCGGGTTGTAAATGGAGACTGCGGACTTGTGCCTCAGGTGAGGTGTCGACGAGCTGGGTGATGGTGGTCTGTTGATAGCTTTGGTTATAGGGCACTCTGGTGGGTGCACTAACACGGTGCTGGTGGGCGGAGGAATAAATCCGAAGCTGGTGTAGGCATAGCCTACGCCTTTAATGAAACCGGTATAAGGGATGCGCAAGCTTTGCAGGGCGTGGAAATCGGCCCGTGAAATATAGCGTTTATTGTAGCTTTTCATTGGTCGGTACTTAGGTTAGTTGACGGAAAGACTGGTGTCTGTTTGATCGTAACTGGGTAGTTGCATGTGGTTAGTTTTTAAGGTTGACCCATCTGTTGATTTTGTCTGCTGTACCAATGGCCAATTTGCGGGCGGACAGGGTGAAGCTGGTGGTGGCATAGGTGCTGCCGGTTTCTGTGAAGTTGATTTCCATGCCGACACAGGCGGCATCTTCAAAATGGACTTTTTCGATGGGAATGCCATCGGCATCGCAGATGACAATGGCGCCGCTTAAGTATCTGCCGGAGACTTTCATCCATTCTGTGAGTTCTTTGGTGGGGATGTTGGGGTAAACGATGTCGATGATACCACCAACCACTTCGGTTTGTGCCTGACCGTTTTGATCGGTTCCCTGCGCAAAGGAGTAGCTGCAGGTCATTAATTCGTAGCCGTCGTTGGTGAGGGTGGCCAGACTGGCATCGTTCAGTTGGCCGATGCGTAAGAAGCATTTGTGTCCAAACATAATCTTTTGAGTTAAGGTGGATAAAATATGGGTTTTCAGTGATTTGTTGATGTTTGAAGCTGCAATTTAGTAGAAGTTTTTGTTAAATCAAAAACTTTTTTTGTTGATGGAATTATTTGTTATGTTAATCGATACGCCGAATTGATTGGTGGGTCAACTGGGTTGGGGTAAGAAGGTGTGCGGTTAATGAAATCAATTTTCGAACAAATGTGATTTCGATGACTTTCCAAACTAAGGGAAGTTTTTCTATTTTTGGAGAACAGAATAATCTGCTATAAGATACTAATTGACAAGGAATGACTCGTCCTAATAGGCCATCAAGAGCGGTGGTGCTCCTGAAAAAATATGAGGCTTTGCCTGTTTTGCACCGTGAGATGGTGAATGCTTTGACCATTTTCTTTTGTGGGTTTTATAAGTACAATAAGAAGGCCAATCTGGTGCGGCTGGTGGAGGGTGATTTCAATGCCACGGAGATTAATGATGCTCTGGAGGATTTGGAGAAGGCAGGGCTGGTTGTTGCTGAGTCGCATTACTATACGGTGCCTTTTGATTTAAAGATGGAACTGTTTCGTCAGCTCATCCGGCAACCTGCTTATGAGAAGTTGGCGAGAAGGGCTGAAAGGACGGATTTTTGTGAGGCGTGGACGGTGCCTTCGGCTTTTTACTTGCGTGAATATTTGATCTCGGTCTTTCTGCAGGAGTATGATAAGGATGGGCAAAAGGTGGCGGTGTACGTGGGGAGGATGGAGGGTCTGAACCAGCTTCATGGCTACTATGTACGTATGATGGAGATGCCTGGTTACGACAAGGCATTTTTGCATTCTACAAGTTTTTTTGTTTCTGTAGTCATGCTGACGGTTAAAACCAGTCTGTGGCGACTTTCTAATATGGCTACCCTGCGGATTCAGATTCTGCCGATGGGGGACGGATTGAAGGCGGAGATGTTTGTGAAGCCGCTGGGCAGTGCGCCGCCTTATCTGAAGCCCGGAAAGGGTGGCAAGGTGGTTTATGGCTCTATGGCGGGTGAACGCTGTCAGGCAGTGCGCCAGCTGAATGCGGAGATGGAAAACGCGGAGTGTTTTTCCAATGAGCTGGCGAAGACGATGGATGCGGATCTTGCCCAGGACGCTGTGCTGTTCAGCGATCCCTATCATTGCCTCAATCTTTTGGAGACCATTGATCAGCATCCCGATCTGGCGGTGGTGGAATGGCCGGAGGGGGAGCGCTTTAAAATGAAGAAGAAGGCTTCTTTTGATCAGCTTCACCTGAGGGTGAAGCGCAAGGGGGCGTGGTTTGAGCTCCAGGGGGAGCTCAAGGTGGATGAGGAGACGGTTTTGTCCATCAAGGATTTGCTGAGCCTGTCGAGAAAGGGCAGTGGCCGTTTTATTGAGATGAAGAAGAATGAGTTTCTGGCCCTTACGGAAGAATTAAAAAGGCAGATGGAGGAGCTGGATGCTTTTGTGACCATTGATAAAGGGGCGGTGAAAGTCAATTCTTTTGCGGCGCATTCGAAGGATGAGCTGACCAGTCAGGCGGCTTCTTTCAAATCGGACAAGGCGTGGAAGGATTTTCGCAAACGAATGGCGGACACCGAAAAGGTGGAGGTGCCTGTCCCGGCGACTTTAAAAGCGGAATTGCGGCCTTACCAGGAAGAGGGCTTCCGGTGGATGACCCGTCTCCATGCCTGGGGTGCCGGTGCTTGTCTGGCCGACGACATGGGTCTGGGAAAGACCGTGCAGGCCATTGGGATGCTGCTGCACCTGGCGGAAAATGGTCCCTCACTGGTGGTGTGTCCCGCTTCGGTGGCGCCCAACTGGTGCAGCGAGCTGCGCCGCTTTTCGCCCACTTTGAATCCGGTACTTTTGAAAACCGGTAACCGGGAGGATACGCTGTCGGCCCTGACTTCCTTTGATGTGCTGGTGCTTACCTACGGTATGCTGCAGAGCGAGGAGGCGCGGGTTTCTAAGATTAATTGGTCGATGGCCATACTGGATGAGGCACATGCCATTAAAAATACGCAGGCGAAGTCGTCGAAGGCGGCCATGAGTATTCAGGCCGACTTTAAATTGGCGCTGACGGGTACGCCGGTACAAAACCATCTGGGGGAGCTCTGGAACTTGTTTAATTTCTTCAATCCGGGGCTGCTGGGTACCTTGGCGCACTTTACCGACCACTATGTTAAAAACGAGTCGGCCTCCCAAAAAGGACATCTGAAAAAAATGATTGCGCCCTTTATTCTGCGTCGCACTAAAAACAAAGTGCTGGATGAGTTGCCGTCCAAGACGGAGATAACCTTTGGGGTGGAACTCAGTGAGCCGGAAATGGCATTTTATGAGGCGCTGCGGCGACAGGCCATTGAGGATCAGGCGAGCGACCGCGCGCACCGGATGGGGCAAATGCGGCCAGTGACGATTTACCGTCTGGTGGCTAAAAACACCATTGAGGAAAAAATTGTGCAGCTGCATGCCACCAAACGCGATATGGCTAACAGTCTGCTCGAGGGCACCGACAAAAGCGCCCGGCTCTCTACGACGGATTTATTGGATTTGTTGCGGGAGATTTAGGGGGGATATTGGACTTACCAAAGCGATATCAATGTCACTTTCTGTTTGATGTATATTTTTCGCGTAAGATCCAAATAAGTATGCAGTAACAAATCCGGGGGTTTGTGCTGAAAGAGTAAGCAAAAATGTTTATATTTGTACTATGGTTAAGCAATTTGAAAAATATAGGGGTATTCATCCAGGTATTGTACTTGATAGAGAATTAAAAAAACGTTCTATCAAGCAACGTCCTTTTGCATTATCTTTAGAGGAACACCCACAAACGTTTAATGCTATTACGAAAGGAAAAAGAGGAATTAGCACGGCGTTAGCATTGAAGATTGAGCGAGAACTTGAATTGGAAGAAGGTTCGTTGGTGATATTGCAGGCATATTATGATATTCAAAAAATTAAAGAAAAAGAAATACAAAAAACGCCTGATCTGAATATCTTGAGTAAAGCTTTGTTTTGGGATACAGATATTCAACATATAAATTGGAAACGACAATACAGGGCTGTTATTCAGCGTGTTTTTGAGCGAGGGAATACAAACGACAAAGATGAAATTAGTCGCTTTTATGGTTCTGAAAAAGTGAAACAGGCTCTGAAAGAATCTAATATAAGAAGCCCATATACTTTATACAGATCCCATAAAACTACAGACTAAATATGTTGTATTATAACACCGTCAATGAGATTTTAAAGAATACATTGATTTCTCTAATGGAGTCTTCGGTTTTTGAGCCATTCCGTTTAGTTGGTGGCACAGCATTAAGCCTTCAATTAGGACATCGTTTGTCTATGGATATAGATCTATTCAGCGATGCTGCTTATGGTTCTATAGACTTTAAAGCTATTGATGAATTTATCGAAAAGACATTTCCCTATTACCATCATTTTTCAAACCTGGATCCGGCAATGGGTAAGTCTTACAGTATAGGCACAGATAAAGGCAATGTTGTCAAACTAGATGTATTCTATACGGACGCTTTCATACAGCATCCTTTTATTGAGGAGGGCATAAGAATGGCAACTATCGAAGAAATCATTGCTATGAAAATTGATGTGGTGCAACGTATTGGTCGCAAAAAGGATTTTTGGGATTTGGATGAACTGCTAACGCAATATGACCTTTCTTCTATGCTTTCTCTTCATAAACAGCGTTATCCTTATACACACGATGAAGAGCTCATATTCAATAATCTCATCAACTTTGAGATTGCCGATGTTGATTTCGAGCCAATCTGTTTAAGGGGTAAGTATTGGGAGTTTGTTAAAGAAGATATTATTGATGCAGTAAAAGCGTATAAACCCTAATTTACATATTCGGCTAGGCGTAGACTTTGTATTTTGCCATTGGATTGGTAATGGCTACTGTCCATGGCTGTTCGTTGGGTGGTTGGTCCCAGTGTAAGTGTTAATTAGGAAGTAGTCATCATCTGAGCTTTCGAACCAATACTAAATCAGCTTATCCTTATTGAAATTTGGTTGTTCCATTTTTCAAAAACACAAGTTTTTCATATTAAACCCGATACAGCGTTTGGTTATATACAAACACCCAATTTCTGGTGATATTCGTCTTGGGCTGCTTTAATCTGAATACAATATTGATCAGATTTTCTTTAATTAGCAGAGGTTGGGATAATTAAAACAGGTTAGTTTTAAGATCAATTGTGTCTTTTGCAAAGGTGACTGCAGTGGATGGCAAATTCTTAAGGCTACTTTCAATTTCAATATTCTGTCTTTCCACTATTTCTTGAATTATACTTTGGTCGGAGCTGTAGTTAAATACTTGTTGGCCATTCAGGTATAAGCTATACACAGACACACGGGAATTCTCATTATCGTATTTGTGATATAAGTCTAAAGCATTTGTTGATATGCTGTCCGGCAAAATTTGATTAATGAAATTAAGTGCAGTATCAAAGACGTCTTCCCACTGGCTTTTTGTCAGTTGGGGATGGTGTTAAACGCTCCAGTAAGGTTTTATCAGTATTCCGGGCGAATAGAGGTAATAAATCCAGGAGGATTGTATGGAAATGCCCGGCCAGAGAATTTTCCGGATGTGAATGACTACCGGAATCCGGTGGTAGCTGAAGCAATGAAAGTTTTGGGATATGTAAATAGGTTTAATAGGGGAATCGCCAGAGTTAAGGTTGAACTTCTTGATAATGGAAATCCGGAACCTGTATTTGATTACAAACGGATAGGAGTTTTTGGGGTAACAGTATTTGCTGCTCATAATGGGTGGGATGATCAGAAATCGGGTAAAAGACAAATTCGAAATACTAGGGAGAAAACTAGGGAGAAAATTTTACGTTTAATTGCGGAAGATCCTAAGATTACTATCAATGAGTTGGCAGCAAAAGTTGGAATTTCAGCTAAGGGCATCGAGTATCAGTTGCAAAAAATGAGGAAAGAAAAGATACTTTTTCGGATAGGGCCAGCAAATGGGGGCTTTTGGGAAATTCAAGAAATGCGCCTGGGTGAGTCCCTTGAATAATAGCCCTTTTCGAGGAGTCAAATCCAGATTTATTGGATTTTTAACTGGGCTAATGTTTGGCTTTTCCAAAGCTGAGTATTTTTGCTTGTGAAATTTTCGAGTGTAGAAGATTTTTTATATATTCGTATAAATTTGTTCGGCCATGGAAGAAAATTTTGCAGCTTTAGAGAGATATAATTTTTGGGACGGGAATGTTCCTGAAATGGGGTTTTACCGTGAAACTAATACGGACAAGATATTTGATTACACAGGGAGTAAACTTATTAAGGTGTTGGTTGGTCAAAGGCGTGCTGGCAAGAGTTATATTTTGCGGCAGATTGCCAATAAACTTATTGAGGATGGGATTAACCCCAGGAATTTGTTTTATATCAACAAAGAATTTACTGATTTTGACTTTGTAAGCACTTA
>NZ_BAZW01000083.1 GCF_000974365.1 Geofilum rubicundum JCM 15548 | reverse complement strand
ACAATAGTAATAAATGCTATTGCTGATATAATTTTATAGGCTTTTCCTACATAGTTTATAGCGGTTTCCTCATTGCTAAATTTAAACGGATTAATTCCTGTGCGCTTATAGGTTACATAGCTCGGAACTATAAACAATGCAACCAAAAACACACAATAGAAGGTAAATAGATACATATAAATAGGTTTTGATAGTGATGAAGCAAATTAAAGCTTTTCTAATGCTTTTTGAAATTTATCTGACACCTCATTTGCAATCGAAACCAGTTCAGGTTTATTGAGCATTCCCATTAGAGCTGCTGGGTCTACAACTACAACCTCAATTTTACCTTCACCAATATCTTTTACAATGGCCTTGCAAGGAAGAAAAACACCAATATTTTCTTCAATTTGGAGTGTTTTGTAGGCAAAACCAGGATTACAAATGCCAAGGATTTTATATGGCTTTATGTCAACATTATCTAATTTTTCTTTGAGTTTCACGTCCATGTCAACCTCGGTTATTACACCAAATCCTTGTTCCTTAAATACGTGTTTAGTTTTGTCAACAACTTCTTCAAAAGTTCCTTCTATTGTTTTTGAGAAATAGAATGTCTCTGTCTCCTGTGCAACTAATGATTGAATAGATATAACCATTATTAGCATCGAAATAATTTTTATTTTTTTCATGACTTTCAATTTAATTGTTAGTGATAACTTGTTCTAGTGTTTATAATAATCTAAGCTTAATGCCTCCATTAAATACAAACCCATCGGTCGGTGCCCAAATATCAGGGAATGTAGGATTGTTTGTTGGTGGTAATACTAAAGGCTCAAAATCGGATTGCATAACATTTGTAAAATTCTCGAAGTTCACAAAAACAGACAGTCGTTCCCAATGGCGCATTAACATGACACCCATTGTCCAATAATCCGTTTTTTGATTGTATAGATTATCGAACTGTTTTCCTGTATAATATACTTCATAACCAGCCGACCACTTTTCTTCAATTTCATAGAACAGAACAAAACCTGCATTATGCTTTGGTGTTAAGGGTTTTTGGTCATTGATATTGTCGTATTGTAATTCCGTATTAACAAATGCGTAGTTTAAATAGAGTTTAAAGTCATCGTATGTTAGCTTAATATTGGTTTCAAAACCAGAACTTAACATATTGCCATCAGCACTTTCAAAATAAGCCATATCCGTGGTGGCATCTTCCCTCAAAACTAATGCGTTTTTAAGTTGAGTAAGAAAGAACAGCTGGTTAATAGAGAATGTCATTTCATCGCCTAAAGCTGTTTTATAATTAATATCGAAATTACCACCTATTGATGTTTCAGCATCCACTTGGTCGGTTGATAATGGCTGTATGCCTCGGTAATATAGTTTCTCAGCATCTTCGGTAAAAATGGTTGGTAGTTTGTAACCCATTGCACCACCAATACGAGAACTTAGTTTATTATTTGCTTTAAAAAGTAAAGAGAAGCGAGGTAATACAAACGTTCCATAATCGGTATTGTAATCTGTTCTTAACCCTGCTTCCAATATCCACTTTTCATTTATGTCCGTAGTATTTTGTATAAATCCACCAATTGTATTGTGCGTGTAATCTCTAACAGGAAGGGAGTCTGTATTTTCCTCTGTAAATTGTTCCAAGTAATGATTCAATCCCAATTGCCATTCGGATTTTTCATTTCTATGTAAATTGTACGATGCTTCTGAAAAACTAGAAACTTGGTTTCCGTTAAACCGATAGTCAGGAATTGTCAACTTTCTATCGAAATAGGATATGCTGTTTTTGAAGTCAATGGTTCTGTTCTCTTTTGTATTTCTGAAATTCAATTGCGTAGCATAACGCTCCGATTTGTTTTTCTCTGTAAATACATGTTCGGTACTTGTGTTTCCCTTTATGACTTCCATATCACCACCTGTTCTGTCATCAATGGTGGTATTTAAACCTACACTAAGTTCAGTATTGGGATTGATGTAATAGTAAAATCTTGGGTTAAGGCTAAAAGTCTGAGCATCTGGCATATTCGAGAAACCATCATCGTCAGGGTCATAAGCTATTTGATTTGTTGCCGAACCATAAATCGAAAGACCTACTTTACCATATTTCTGAGCATAGAATATATTACCTGTAGTCCCTAAAGCACTTGTTTGGTTTAGCATGATGTCGAGTTTTGGCTCATCATTCGGTTTAATGGTAACAAGGTTTACCAAACCTGCAATAGCTCCACCGCCATATAATGTTGAATTACTTCCTTTAATCAGTTCTACTTGTTTTAAATCGAGCGGTGGTATTTGCATAATGGAGAGTCCACCTGCAAAGCCTCCATAAAGAGGCATACCATCTTTTAATATTTGAGTGTAACGACCATCCAAACCTTGAATGCGGATACTCATATTTCCAGAACTAAGTGATGTTTGTTGCATTTGCACCCCTGTAGTTTCTCTTAATAGCATTCCGATATTAGAAGAATTCATGGCTGCTTTTTCGCCTAATTCTTCGCCTGTAATGGCTTCGATTCGTGTTGGAATATCTTGTATGGTTCGTGAAGACCTTGTTGATGTAATTACTACTTCTTCCAGTTCTTCACCTTCTTCCAATTCAACTTCAATGGTTTTATTGTTGTCTTCAGGAAATGATAATTCAATTTCCTTTTCTTCATAGCCAACAAATGAAATAACAAATTCTATTTCACCATTAGGTAGATTTTCAAATTTGGCAATACCTTCTGCATTGGTAATTGTTCCGTTAGTTGTACCTTCAATTACAACACTTGCTCCAATAAGAGATTCGCCCGATTCTTCTTTTACTTCAAAACTTACTGTGTTTTGTCCGAATATGATTCCTGATGAAAATAGGAAAAGTAAACTTGATATTAAATATTTCATAGTATATGGATTTACAAATTTATACTACAAAATTACGGCAGAATTACGTGCAACAGTATTGCAAAGTTATCCTTGACAATTAGGGCAAGTTCCTTTTATTACAAAATTGGCATTTTCAAAATTGAATCCTTCGGGTAAATCCACCTTAGGTATTGGCATATTTTTCAAGCAATGAGTTTGACCACATTTAGTGCAAAGAAAATGGTAATGTAAATCATCCAATGAGCAAGTACAATCATCATCACAAAGAGCATATTTTACTGCACCAGAACCATCATCAACACTATGGATTAGTAAATTGTCCTGAAATGTTTTTAAGGTGCGGAATATGGTTGAGCGGTCTACATTGTCAAATTGTTGCTCTATCTCGTAGAGGCTTAAAGCCTTCCTGTTTTTATCTAATACTCCATAAACCAACTCACGCATGGCTGTTGGTTTTATATTTTTTTGTTGAAGTTTTTTGTCTATTTCGTTACTCATGTTCTACAAAGATATAGTAAGGTGGTGAAAAAATGAAAAAGCGGAACGAATTCCGCTTTTTTCTATAAATCATATCTATAAAGTTTTGCCAAGGTAACACTCAGCTCTTTCTCCATACTCAATAGTTCTTCCTTATTGTCGTAAAAAACCATCAATTCAAAGTAGTATTCAGAGATAGAAATCTCACCCTTTTGCATTGCCTTCTTCAATAATTCGAGAATGTTATTTCCCGATATACGTTGCTTGAAATCGGTAATGCTGCTTTGTAAAGCTGTTGCTTTGGTATGTAAAGTTTTCATTTCGTTATAAAATTGAACTTTAGCATCAGCCTGTATGCTATTAACCGCTTCTGTTTTTAGGTTAGCATACTTTACTGTGTTTTTATTTCCCCATAAAGGAATTGAAACCCCCAGAGTGACACCTTGAAATTGTTCTCCTACAACTTTTTCACTCATATAACCTGCATTTATTTTCGGTAAATTCTGAGCTACTTGAAGTTGTTTTTCTTTTGAAGAAATTTCAATTTCCTGTTTTAGCCAATTGAGCATAGGATTGTTAATTGAAGCCTGAGCATACCACTCGTCAAAATTAGTTTCAACCATATTTGCAATAAAGATGGTGTCGCTAAAGCTTAATGAAACCCCTGCGTTAAGCGTTGCTAATTGTTGCAATGCAGCATCTCGTTCTATACTTATTTGCTCCAATTGTTTTTCGGTATTCAAAAGGCTTACCTGAGCTTTGTTGTGTTCGAGAATGCTTGCTTCCCCACTGTCCAATTTCTTTTTAAAAGCATTGGCAATTTTCATATCATTGCTTAACCTAAGCTTATATTCTGAATACAAAGCATTCAGGTATGTTAGTTCAGAACAAATAGTTTTAGCACTTAACAAAATGTCATACCGTTGTTTTTTATACTCCATCTCAACTTGTTCGTTTTTCATATCTGAAAGTTGAGATTTATAGACATAAGCTGTAGGGAAATCAAAAGATTGGGTAACCGAAAAATCGGTACGGTTGCCAATATTATCAGGGCTTCCCATTAAGTAGTTAAATCCTACTTCCGGGTTATCGGGTAGCATGTTTGTTTTATTTCCCATTTTATCGGCATCGGCATTCTTACGATATGCAGCCAACGTGGTGTTATTCCTTTCGATTTCAGCTATTACAGAATCCATACTACTCTGAGAATAGACCGAAAAAACTGAAAACACTAAAACGATTATTATTAATATATTTTTCATTGTCATCATTTTTTAATCTATCATTAATTCTTCTGAAGCAGTCTCTGAATCGGCTTGCTTACTTGTTAAAAGAAACATAATAGGAATAATAAATCCATTAAGTAAGGTAGAGGTTAATAATCCACCAAGGATAACCTGTGCCATAGGGCTTTGAATTTCATTACCTGGCAATGCACCACCTAAAGCAAGAGGTAATAAGGCAAGACCGGATGATAGTGCCGTCATCAATATTGGATTAAGACGGTCAAGGGAACCGTGTATTACACTATCCATTGCCGAATATCCTTCGTGATGCAAGTCGTTGTATCTTGAAATAAGAAGCATACCGTTTCTTGTTGCGATACCAAAAAGTGAAATAAAACCAATAATCGAAGGAATGCTAATTATTCCATCGGTAAAAAAGATGATAAATACACCACCTATCAATGCCAATGGTAAGTTCAACAGTACAACTACTGATTGAGTAATATTCCTAAATTGATTGAACAACAATAAGAATATTGCCATTATAGAAAAAATGGATGTTATAAGCAGGGTTCTGGAAGCAGCTTGTTCGCTTTCAAATTGTCCTCCATACTGTATGTGATATCCTTCTGGCAATGTAATTTCTTCATTAACCATTTGTTGAATATCAGTTACAACTCCTCGCAAATCACGCCCTGCAATATTAGCCGAGATAACAATTTTACGCATTACGTTTTCACGATTAATTGTGTTTGGTCCAGTAGAAGAAGTAATTTCTGCAATATTACTGAATGGTACTTTTCTACCATTTGCATCCACAATTAGTTCTTTGATACGCTCAGCTGTTGCTCTTCTTTCAGTATTTACTTTAAGTGTAAGGTCAAAAGATTTGTTGCCTTCATAAACCAGAGAAACTACTTCTCCTGCCAGCATCACATTAACAATTTCTCTGAATTCAGGTAAAGTAATTCCATATTTAGCCATCACATCACGTTTTGGCTCTATCTTTAATTGAGGACGTTGTATTTGTTGTTCAACATTTAAGTCAGCAATTCCCTCAATACCATCTATGGACGCTTTGATTTGGTTACCCAACTCAAACATTTTATTCAAATCTGTTCCAAATAATTTTATGGCGATATTTGCCCTTGTACCTGATAGCATAGCATCAATACGGTGCGAAATAGGTTGACCTATCTCTATGTTTGCCCCCGATATGGCTTTCAACTTTTGGCGTAGTTCTACTAATATTTCATCTTTTGAACGTTCATCAAGAATAAACGGGGCTTCTATTTCAGAAACATTTACACCTAGAGCATGTTCATCTAGCTCTGCACGCCCTGTTTTACGAGCTACAGTTTGAATTTCAGGAATAGACAACAGTATTTCTTCTGTATATCTTCCAATTTTATCTGATTCGTGCAATGATATGCCTGGTAAGGTACTTACATTAATGGTAAATGACCCTTCATTAAATGAGGGAAGAAAACTTCGCCCTAACGTGAAAAACACAATCATTGTAGCAACCAGAAAACCACCTGTTATTCCAAGAACCAATCTTTTATGCACTAATACCCATTTTAGAATCCTTTCGTAAATTCCTTTGAGTTTTCGAACAACAAATGGTTCCCGTTCTTCTTTAATCCCTTTAGTTGGCTTTCCTAATAAGTAGCTACATAAAACAGGTGTTAATGTTAATGCAACTACCGTTGAAGCGATGAGTGATACAATAAATGCAATACCCAACGGAGCAAGCAGTAATCCTTCCATACCGGATAGGAAAAATAAAGGAACAAAACTCACTATGATAATAAGAGTAGAGTTTAAGATAGGCATACGAACTTCCTTTGATGCATCATAAACCACACTCATTACACTTTTTTGTTCTTTTTTCGGTTTAAGCCTGTTTTCTCTTAAGCGTTTGAATACATTCTCCACATCTACAATGGCATCATCAACTAATGAACCAATGGCAATTGCCATACCACCCAAACTCATTGTATTAATTGTTAACCCCATGAATTTAAGAGCTAAAATTGTACAAACAAATGCTAAAGGAATGGTAACCAGTGAGATTATTGTGGTTCTAATATTCATTAAAAAGATTAACAGAATAATTATCACAAATACTCCACCTTCTAATAATGCCTTTTGTACATTATTAATAGAGTTATCGATGAAACGAGCCTGGCGAAAAATGTCCGTTGCTATCTTAACATCAGCAGGTAATGTCTGTTGTATTTCAGCGATAGATTCATCTAGTTTATCTGTTAAATCAAGTGTGCTGGTTGCGGGTTGTTTTGTTACGGTTAAGAGTACTGCCGACTTGCCATGATTTGAAGCTAGTCCCAACTTTGGAGCTTTATTTCCAATCTGAACATCTGCTACATTCTCAATCAAAATAGGAACATCATTAACTGTTTTTACCACAGCCTTGCCTAATTCATCTAATTTATTGGTAGATAATGCTCCACGAATGATATACTCATTTCCATATTCGTATAAGATTCCTCCTGAAGCATTAAGGTTCATATCTTGAACAACATCTATCACTTCATCCATAGAAACCCTATAGTGTTTCATTTTTTCAGGGTTAAGCAATATCTGATATTCTTTTATTTCTCCACCTAACACAGTAACCTGTGCCACACCACCAGTAGAAAGTAGGCGAGGGCGCAATGTCCAATCTGCCATTGTGCGTAAATCTTGTAATGATGTTGTGTCTGATGTAAGTCCAATAATCATTACTTCACCTAAAATAGAAGATTGAGGCCCTAATGTTGGGTTTCCTACATTCCCTGGTAAGGCATCTTTTACAATGGACAACTTCTCTGAGACAATTTGCCGGGCAAGATAAACATCCATACCCCAATTAAATTCCACCCAAACAACAGAAAAACCTGTCGTTGATGAAGACCTTACTCGACGTACGTTTGTTGCTCCATTTAAAGCTGTTTCAACAGGAAATGTAACCAATCGTTCAACTTCTTCAGGAGCCATTCCTGAAGCTTCAGTCATTACTACAACAGTAGGTGCATTCAAATCGGGAAATACATCTACTTCCATATTTTTAGCAGTATATAACCCAGCTAACAACAGAAGTACTGCTGATACTAATACAACCATTCGGTTGTTTAGCGAAAACTTTATAATATTATTCAACATGATAATTCCGTTTTTGGGTTAGTGATTATGTCCATGCCCTTCAGGCATTACTGATGAAGTTGCTGCAAGCTTAACCTGATATACACCATTGGTTACAACTTTATCACCTTCCTTTAAACCGGATAATATATGAACTCGTTCTCCATCGTTTTGCCCAAGTGTGACTTCTTGCTTTTTAAAGATTTCTTCTTCGACTTGTATATATGCAAAGTAAAGACCTTGTTCTTCAGTAAGTGAAGACACAGGAGCGGTAATCACATTGGTTTGAGGATTTGCTATTAAATAAATTTCGGTGAATGAGCCTGGAATCAGGTCTCCTTTATTGTCAAATTCAAATGTAATTGGAACATAAAATGATTGTTGTCCCGATGTACGTCCATAAGAAAGTAATCGACCATTTAAATCAGACAGCTTATATAGTGTATTATCATAAGCTGTTTTGAAATTAGCATTGCTAATGTTTTTAAGCGACTTGTAGTTTTTCTCCGAAACTTCGGCTTTTAATTGCAGTTTTTGGTTTTGAGAAATAGTGGTTATAGACTGACCAACCGAAACATATTCACCCTGTGCAACAAGCCTGTTTTTTATATAGCCTGAAATTGGAGATGCTATATTCACTCCATTTACAGATGAGTTGGTTGATTGCGCTTGATATGTGGTTTTTGCTGTTTCGTACCGCATTTTTATCTGCTCATATTCCTTAACCGAAATTATCTGGTCGCCAATAAGTTCATCAGCACGTTTCATCTCTTTTTCTGCTGTTTCGAATGCAATTTTAGCCTTTTCAACAGGGTCTCCATTTAAAATCTGTTTTGCAGAAACTGTAATGATAACCTCACCGGATTTTACATAGTCGCCTTCTGCAATAGATGGATTTACAAATGAGACGATACCATTTGAAGTAGCTACAAGCGTGGCTTCATCGCCTTGCGAAGCTTGTATTTTTCCGCTTGTTTTTATAACCTGATGAAAAGTTCCGGATGTAATAGATTCTGTAGTTAGTCCAGCCATTTGAGCCTGTTCTTTTGTGAATGAAATTTCATCCGTATGACTACTTTCTTCATCGCTATGGTCATTCTTTTCAAGACTTTCTTCACCATGGTCGTGTCCCTCATGGTCTCCATGGTCATGCCCTTCATGACTATCTTCATCGTGATTGTGCCCTTCATGGTCATCCTGGTCAACATGGTTATGACCTTCGTGGCTTTCAACTTCATGATTATGACCTTCGTGGCTATTGCTATTGTTGCATGCTACATAAACTAAACTTAGCAATGCGATAACTAATATTTTAATTTTCATTTTTTCTGTTTGTTAAATTTGTATTAGGATATTTATCTGCTGTTTAGCAAATATGTTATGGCAATATCTACCAGATTACAGAATATGATTCTTCAAGCCTATTAATAAAAAAGGCTCAAAATAATTCTGTAAAAACAAAATTGATTTTTAACAAACAGGAGGTGCTCGAAGACCTTGGGAAGAAATTAGAAACCGAGTGGGTATTGGGATATTTTCCTCGGAAATGTAGGAATCATCAGCAAAGTTATTCTGCGATGAAAAATTATAAACAAAAAGTGCTATGAAAAGAATATCTGTCGATTCTAATTCAGCAGTTTTATCACTAACTCTAAATTGGTTATTAGGTAATAGCAATGTCTGTGCAATACTACACGATTCAGTTTCATGTTCCTCATGCTCTTCATGACATATCAGAATGCTCTCATGGTGATTATGCTCATCTTCCTGACTACAATCAAAAGATAAAACAACTTCACTTTTGGTATGATAATGGTGAGGTATAACAGCATGAGCCAACAACACTAAGTTGGCTAATAATACAAATATGAATGCTGTTTTATTTCTCATTATATATTCCTCGTCTCTATTTAAACGTCAAACTTACAAAATAGTTTGTGCAATAGTGTTGCAAAGTTATTTTATAATTCATCAAGAATCTTAACAATACCATTTAGCAACCCTTTATTTAAATGAGATTCTGTACGTTGAATCTTCTGCTTTAAATAGTTTTGAGGTACTTGCTTTTTTATCAGCATCTTTGCGAGCTTCCCTAATTCACTTAATAATTCATTTTCGGGAGATGACTGATTCATGTTAGTAACAGCATTGTATTTTTGCTGTAGGTTTAAAAGAAGCTTCTTATATTCATCTTGCATTTCCTGAAATTCAATCACAGTTCCACCCTTATCTGGGTGCAGTTGCTTTGCTAAGATTCGGTAGTGTTGTTTGGCTTGTTCAATATCAGTAATGCCATTGAAATACTTCATAATTGTTCAAATTCTTCTAGTGTTATACAAAAATGTTCCAGGATTAAAAGGAGTTGTTGTTTGTTGTAATAATGACGTTTGGTGTGTCCAAAACTTGCTATCTGTTTCTTTAATTGAGGACTTAGCTTTATATCTCGTCTTAGTTGTTGCATTGCTGCATCTGCTGAAATACTGTTGGGATATAATTTCTTTACCAAATCCTGTTTTAATATGGTTCTTCGTACTATCATAGCGTTGGATTTGGGTTGAGAAATAAGCGATAACGCATCATAAATATTTGCAAAAGATGCCTTGTTAAGTATATTTTGAGAGCTTGAGACTGCTTTTGAACGCATTTATGAATATTCAGATAGTCTGAGCGAACTTTCAGACCATATTCAGACTGCTTTGCTGAGAAATGCGTTTTTTGAAGACTGCATATTAAGAAGAATCTAAACAATTTCCCCCAATAAAAACGTGTATGAGCAACTTTTGAAGTTGCTTTTATGAAATTGAGCCAAAAATTTAAACACTTCTGTTGAAATATAGTATTACCAATAGCACACCAATACAATACGCAAGTATTACGGAGAATAAAACAAAGAATAGAGTAATAAAAGGTAAAACACGAAGGGTCTATAAACACGAAAAGCCCCGATAGGAGGCTCATTTTCAGAAATCTTGAATGAATATTGGGCATAATCTAAAATATTATCCCCTTGGTAATTAGCTATGTAAATATAAGAAAAATAGAAGTGAAAAAAAAGTAACAAAAAACCCGATGCCAAAACTGATACCGGGTGGATAATAATTCAAAAATGTTTTTTCTCTACGACCTATGGTATTTCTCAAATACTGTCCTCATTCCTCATTTAGACACTAAACACCTAATTATCAGCAATATAAAATGAGGACAATGAGGACGCGTGAGGAAAAACATTAATAATTCCTCACTTGTCCCTCAGATTTTAAGCTTTTTCCTCACTCGTCCTCACTTTATATTACTTACTAATTATACTAATACAT
>NZ_BAZW01000084.1 GCF_000974365.1 Geofilum rubicundum JCM 15548 | reverse complement strand
TGAAATGAATCAGATACTGTTTGGTCCTCCAGGTACCGGCAAAACTTACCATACTATTGATGAAGCGCTCAAAATTATTGATCCTGATTTTTACGATAATCATTCCGGTAACCGTAAAAAATTGCACGACAGATTCGGTGAATTGCTGATAACAAACTGGGACGCCCCTGTTGGCAATATTGCTTTTTGCACCTTTCATCAATCCTTTAGCTATGAAGATTTTGTTGAAGGCATTAAACCGCAAACCACCGAAGCCAAAGACATTATATACAATGTGGAACCTGGTATCTTCAAACGAATTTGTCAGCTTTCCGTGGAGAAAAAGCCCTCGCAAGATGGGACCCCGCAAAAAGAAGATAACCCAAACAAATATGTCCTAATATTAGATGAAATCAACCGCGGAAATGTGGCCTCCATCTTTGGAGAGCTTATTACACTTATTGAAAAAGACAAGCGAGCCGGAGGAAACGAAGAACTGGAAATAACGCTTCCCTACTCGAAAGAAACCTTTAAAGTCCCGAACAATGTTTATCTGTTGGGCACCATGAACACAGCCGACCGGAGCATTGAGGCATTGGATACCGCACTGAGGCGGAGATTCAGTTTTAAGGAAATGCCTTCCAGACCCGAAATCATTGCAGAAGCCGGGAATTCCATCGATGGTATTGTAGAGGGAATTGACTTGCCACAATTATTGACCGCCATCAATCAGCGAGTTGAAAAACTGATTGATAAGGACCACATGATCGGCCACAGTTATTTTTTAAACGTATCATCATTGGCCGACCTGAAGCTTGTCTTTTTCAACAAGGTTATTCCTCTACTGCAGGAATACTTTTTCGGAGACTATGGAAAAATAGGTCTTGTACTAGGTGAGTCTTTTGTAACCTTAAAAAACAACGATAACAAATTTGCAAATTTCCGGCATTACGACCAGGATATCCTCACGGATTTGGAAGAACGGAAAGTATTTGAAATAACCAATCTAGAAAACTGGGAAGCAATCGACTTTATCAGGATATATCAATAACCCTATGAAGACAATACAGGTATTTGAACATGAAAGGTTAACCATTCACAAAGATGAGAACGGTCGCAGACTGACCGGCGCTCAACTCAAAGCCCTGTGCCGTTTCAACGATAAAAATCACAACAAATATTTCACGGTAATCCATAATGGCGTTAAATTCGGCAATTATGTGGGAGTCATACAAATAGGTGGTTTAGCCCTTGAGATTTTGCCCAAGGCAGACCGTGACAGCATCACACCAGAAAATCAAAAAATAAAAACCCGCTGTTGGCGCAAAGTTCTCCTAAAGATGCTCTCCATTACCCGCTTATTAAAGGTAGAAACCGTCTCAGATAGCACATTAAAAAAACGACACAACTCAATCCTTGATTTGTACTTCGAAATTTATCTCAAGGAAGTTGAAAATCTGATACATGGAGGCTTAATTAAACAATACCGAAATACCTCCAACAACATAAGAACCCTTAAAGGCCAATTACTCTTTGCTCAAAACATCAGAAAAAATTTAATCCACAAAGAACAATTCTATACCAACCATCAGATTTATGACCATCAGCACCTCATCAACCAAATCCTTTTAAAAGGTCTTTTAATTGTAAAAGATCTGTCCAGATCACCATCTCTGGCAGATCGTATCAACAGAGTATTACTCTCCTTTCCGGCTATCAAAGAAACAGCTATCACAGAGCAATCTTTTACCAGAGTCAGGCTCAATCGGAAATCCATTAAATATATGGAAGCGTTAAGCATTGCAAAAATGCTTATTCTTAACTATTCACCCGACATAATAAGTGGTTCGGAAAACATGCTGGCCTTACTCTTTAACATGGATGCTCTCTGGGAAAAATTCATATTCAAAACATTGAAAAAGCATGAAACCGAAGACTTCATCGTACAATATCACCAATCTCAAAAATTCTGGCATAACAGAACCATTGAGCCGGATATTGTAATACACAAAGAAGGAATACCTTTTGTTATTGACACTAAATGGAAAATCATCGACAACGACAAACCCTCTGACGCTGACCTTAAACAAATGTATGCATACAATATGTATTGGGAAGCTCCCAGAAGCATGCTTTTATACCCAAAAGCCCAAGCTTCAGTAAATAATCATTTCCGTTCTTTCCACAAGGGCAAAACAGGAGACAATCTTTGTAAAACTGGATTTATCAGTGTTCTTGATGAGACAGGCAACTTAAATTCAAATATTGCAATGGAGATAAAAAATCTGTTGAATTAAAAAATTAACATTAATGCTTCAAGGATATTCAGACCTTAGAACTTTATTAATGGGATGGTACGCAATTAGCTGCTTCCAATCTGGTTCAAAACTGAGCAAGGTCAGCTGAGGAATGAAGCTCAAAAATTTGCCATTATTGACTAACCAAAAAAGCACGCACGCTCATCATCATCCACTAGCTGGAAAAAGGCTTTGATGGTTTTCACGGTGGGCTTGACAGAATAACTATGCCACTTAAGGTCGGCACGCATCCAGTAAACTTTCCAATGATTTTGCGTCTGCACAAAAGTGGTTTTAGCCACAGGAGACTCCATGATTTCGGACGGCTTATTCCATCTGGGCCTTATCTCATACACAAGAACGCTTTGTCCTTGTATTTGGTAGGCCAAATCAAGTTGATTTCTTATTTCCACCGGCGGTCTGCGTTTTTCCAAAAACCCTTCGCCTGCAGCGGTAACTTCCTGTATTTGTTTTTCTGTGAGTGCCATTGTATTATGCTGTTTCTAATTATTGTATTTCAAAAGGAAGGAATTCACACCTGCTCTTTTGTATTTAAAATTGTACCGAATTTGCCTTAATCAAACCAAAACCAAAGTTATTCAAAACTTCACAATACCAATCCCCGGACCGAAGTATTGACAAACGAATTACTGACTCAAAGCACTTAGGTCAGAACACATTTTTTTCACAAATACATGCTAAATTTGTGAAAAAATAAAAATTAAAACACAATTCAAAGTGTTGAAAAAGAGATAGAAAGAATCATTAAGTCATGATCTGTCCCCCTTATCAATTGAACAGTCTTAAAAGTAGCCCATACAAACACAAATTTTATATATTACCCAACTAACAAAACTAAATACGAGTTATTTCAAAGAATAATTCATTAAAAATGGTATTGATCATTCGGAAAAAGCAATCGAACCAAAAACCAAAGAAAATGAAGGGTGCTTTTTTGAATATGAGAATCTTAAAACTCTATTGGGTGAACTTCAAAAACTGATGAATGCCTTTTACAAAGTTCAGAAACAACTAAACGCATCATAGTCATGATAATTAGTGGGACAGCAAAAATTCTTAACACTTCAGGAATTCAACCGGTAAAGAACAGTGAAGAAATCACAGATGCTTTGCCCGGTGAATGGTATGCTGGCCTGGTGTCAGCATATTCAGTTGCGGTTGATGAGCAGTCTTGGATCGGTTACATTTTGTTAGGAATGGAGCATTTTGCAAGGTTTTGAATACCTTTGAAATGAAAATTTGATCCCGGGAAAGATGAACAACAAAATTCCAATAAACGAATATATTAAAAACGCTCTGCGAAGCTGCAGGCTTGCGGTATTGGCTACGGAGGGTGGCGGACAGCCTCACGCAAGCCTTATTGCCATTACGCCGGTTTCAGAGTTTCGACAGATTTTTTTTGCTACTTACCGCAACACACGCAAGTTCACAAACCTGATTAATAATGGCAGAGTAGCCGTTCTGATTCAGGGGGAAGATACTGAGCTTTCACACGAACCATCCGGTTATGCACTTACCGCTTATGGTAATGCTCAGGAAGTAGGCAAAACAGATTATGAAGAAATTTTGAAAGCGCATGTGCACAGAAATCCCGATTTGGCCAATTCCCTTCAGTCAGCAGATTTGGCGGTATTCCTGATTAAAATTGAAACCTATCAGATGGTTCGGGGATTCGATGATGTTACCTGGTGGCCTATGGGCGATTCAGGTTTGTAGTTTTACTATTACCCACTTCCAACCTCGAGAGAGTTTCAGTCCAATTAAAACATCATAGACATACCAAACCCCTTACCCGGCTTCTTTTTAATTACATGTTCTTGTTGGGAACTCAAAACCTTGTCTATTTCAATATTGAGCATTTTAGAATACTGAAGTAACATGAATTTTCTAAACACATCCATATCCTGACTTGCTCTGGTATCGACTAAAGCTTTATAGTAGTCTGCTTTATCTTCTTTAAAAACATTGGATAATGGCAGGTTGTGAAAATGCTGTACGTAATTCATCATCAATCGCGAAACCCTTCCATTTCCATCTCTAAACGGGTGTATGGATACCAAATTAAAATGTGCATCAAAAGAAGTTATCAAAGCCTCTTGCTCACTGATATCCGCTTGAAGTTTGCTGTTTAACTCATTGCAAAATACATCAACTAAATGAGGCACTTTGGTATAATCGGCAAACCTCGTAACCCCTGCATGAACATTTTGAAGTCTGAAATCTCCTTTACTGGAATCATAAACACCCATAATCGTGTTATGAATGCCGCCAGTATCCTTCATCACCTTACCAGCAACTTCTTTAAGAAAAGAAGGGGTAATCAAACTTTTCTCAGAAGCTTTTTCAATAATAAATAACAATGCCTGATAGTGATTAAGCTGCATGTGGTGATGTTCGATAGGCTTACCTTTGGCAGTAACATTATCATCCAGGAGAAGCTGCGTTTCCTCCTCCGTCAAAGAAGATCCTTCTATACTTGTGGAATGATGCACAATTGAATAGTGAATGTACTTTTCCCCATCAATAGACTCTTTTATGTTAAAGCTATTGTACTTTTCAATAAGCTTGAAAGTATCTTTCAATAGTTCATTTAGTAACATACTCTGGGAAAATTTCAGGAAATGTACGTCAATTTCTTAAAATAACGAACATCTATACTCAATTCATTCGGCTCACAAAAAAACTACCGAATAACGATCCATTGCCCATCCTCCATTCCCAAATGGTAACCCTCACAGAAAAAGACATCACCGGAAATATTACTGCATTCGCCAGGCTTAAATGTTAGCATAAATAGGTATTCAACAATATCTTACATACAATTTTGCCATCCATTAATTTTTTCTATTGATCAGATTTACAACCACTTTTGTCATCGTGTCTTTTTCATCAGGTTTACTAACAGCTATCATCAAAGTCAAAGCAACCAAGGTGTTATCAGCAATTCGTTTGTTTCCATGGTTGTCAAATAAAATTCCGTTTCTTTCTAAGAAATAGAGAAATAAGAATGCAGCAATCCTCTTATTTCCGTCCGAAAACGAATGGTTTTTTGTAATAAAGTAAAGTAAATTAGCAGCCTTCTCTTCAATGCTTGGATACAAATCCTGCCCGCCAAATGTTTGATAAATTGTTGATATTGAACTCTTAAACGAATCATCTTTTTCATTCCCAAACAACCCACTGTTCCCATGAGCCTTCTTCGCAATCAGAATTTGCTTCTTTGCTTCCTCATAAGTAAGTTGAAATGATTCTTTCTCAGTGGTATCTTTTATTTCTAATCTTTGGTAATCATATTGGTCAAGAATATCCAACGCATAGGCATAATCCGAAATAATTTTTAGTAACCCAATGCTTTCATCATTAGTCAGAATTTTGTAATTTAAAACGCTACTTATCACCTTCACAGACTCTTGCAACTCTTTTAATTGCTCTTTTTGCTGTAGTAATCGCTTCTCATTTATGGAGTATCCTTTAATTAAATATTCCTTAATTATCTGATTTGCCCAAATTCTAAATTGTGTTCCTCTTGGTGATTTAATCCGATAGCCAACAGAAATAATAACGTCTAAATTGTAGTAATCAACTTGGTAAATTTTTCCATCAGATGCAGTTGTTGCATTTTTTGCAACAACTGAATCCTTATGTAGTTCCTTTTCTTTAAACACATTGCTTATATGTCTGGATATTACGGACTTGTCTCTTTCAAACAACTCTACAATTTGATTTAGATTCAACCAAACAGTTTCGTTATCAAGCTGTACATTTATTTCAGTTTTTCCGTCCTCTAACTGGTATATCCTAATGTCTGAGTTTTCCATTAATAAAAGTTTTCTCAAATATAATAATCTAAATTATCAATATAATTCGTAATGCTGAATTTTGCTTAAATGCAGAGCCTTATGGAAGCCGCCCTAGCAAGGGCAGATTACTGAATTAATTTTTCTTTTCATCTTCCCAATAAAAAGTCAGCTCAAATCTTCCCGGCTCCTTTGCATTGACGCTCCGCTAATGGTTTGCCCCCCTATTAACCGATCAAAAAGCCCCTGTTCCACCAACAAATTCTGATCAATCAGCGCCCTGTATTCATCCATATTCTTACTCATCAGATGAATGAGCAGCTTTTCCTGGTAGATGGTTTCGCCTTCGAGAGACAAGCAGGTTTTTGAATCGGCCATGACCAGATAAATGGCGATACCTAAATCAAAATCTGTTTCTATTTCATCGATGATTTGCCCGGCTACCCGGGCAAATTCGCGTTGCCGGGTATTTATAAAATCATCCAATACCTGGATGGCTTGTTGGGGCGACCTGAATTTTTCGTCCTTGCTCTCCAAAAATACATCGATGTAATTCTGGCAAAAACGAAATGCGGCTTTGCGGGCCACGGACGGGCTCTCATGTTTGAACAGTTGGTTAACTTCCACAGGGTTCGATAAATCACCGGGAGAGCGCATAAAAGTGCCGCTTACCAGGTAAAAGAAAGGTGTTTTCATAAGATTCGTCATTTAAAATTTGAAACCGACAGCTGCACTTTGTTGAGCGGTGCTTTCCTGGGTACAAAAATCGATGGCGTTATCTAACCCCGGCTCATACCCATGAATGATGGACTCTATTTCCATTTTGCGCACCACATTATTGATTTCTCCGCCGGAGAAATCAAAACGGCGGGCCAGAATGCTACATTCCTCATCCGACAAGGAAGGCATCTTTTGCTTCCAAATCCGGGTCCTGATTTCTGCATCCGGCTTGCCGAATTTGATTTTAAATAAAAAGCGGCGATCGAAGGCATTATCCAAATTACCCACCAGATTGGTGGTGGCCATGAATATGCCCTCAAAATTTTCCAACTCCTCCAGCAAGATGTTTTGAATGGCATTTTCGGTCTGGCCAACAGCGCCCTTTATATTATTCGAGCGTCTCGAAAGAATGGCGTCGGCCTCGTTGAACAGCAAAATTGGCGTGGAGGGGCATTGTTTGCAGTAGGCACGATAGTCGGTAAAAATCCGCTTAATGATCTTCTCACTTTCTCCGAACCACATGGACTTCGACTGACTGATTTCAATTTTCATGATCTCGCGGCCCGTTTTACGGGCCACCTGCAGCACACTTTCGGTCTTGCCGGTCCCCGGAGCCCCATGCAGCAGCACTGTGACCCCCACTGGCAAATTCTTTTTGGCCAGGCGTTCCCTGGTGGCATTGAGCCACTGCTCCTCCAGCATCTGGTTGAGCAACATCAGGTGCTTCATCTCCATTTCGTTGAAGATTAATTCGCGCTGCGTAATATTTTCAGGCTCAATGATGTTATCGCGCTTTCTTAATTTCACAAAGGACATCATTTCATTGTCGGCCAAAATCTGCAAAGATTTTGGACTCAACTTAATCTCGCTTTCATTGAGAAAGCGTTTTTCTTCCAACTCCACCAGGTTCATTTTTACCAGTGGATTTTTCCCCTCCGACACATCTTGCATAAACCGAAGTCGCCTGGCAGATTTGTCGAACAGTTTTTCGCAGATGCTATTCAATTCTACCTCGGTACTTCCATTGATATGTTCCCATATCAGTTGCAAATACACAATGAGTTCCTGGCTCTTCAAGCCCATTTTCTCAATGGTGCCCACCAGGGGGAAGTGTGCATATTCCATAAAGAGCACTTTACATTCACAAATGAGTTCATCGGTGCAAATGACCTCATTGGCACGCTGATCCAGCTGTTCCTCCCACTTTTCGAGGAATTCAAGTATGTTATTGACCTCCTCCTTCTTTATTACCGGAAGGGCTTCCCTCTTGACAATGGCCCGGGCCAACATGTCATTGATGGAATATTCCTCCCTATTGGCAAGGCCCCTGTCAAAATGATTGCGCCGGGCCTTCCTTTTGGTCACATAACCCAAATCACACAAGGCTTCCAGATCATCGTTAAATTCAATAATGCTGATCGGATTGCAATCAAAGTAGGATGTCAGATCGCTCACCTCTGCCCGACTGCATCGTAGTTTAAGCCAAAAATAATAGTGGTGAATAGGGCCTGAATTTTTGTGATCTTCAAAAATTCGGCTATCCGGCTCAACTCCGAATCCATTTTATCCAACACCTCCATATTCAGTTTACTCCCCTTTGCATTTTCATAAACAAGGTTCAGAGATTTCAGCAAATCATTGTTGGTGGCTGTTTTCATTGTGTGGCGTTTTAATCGTTTGCATCCTATTGTGAAGCAAAAGTAAGGCGGCAGAATGCCAAAACATGTCGCACCAAATTTAAACCACCCCTAAAACACAACAAAAACACTATATTTGATCAGACCAAAATCCACAACCATGTCGAAACAAGGCTACTTACAGCGATACCTCTTAATTCTTGAGTTCATTAAAAGCCACCCTTTCTGCACCAAGGCCGGTATTCTGGCGCATATTGAAGACGAAATGACGGCCCGCGGCATTGAGACAGGTCTTTCAGAACGCACTTTAGCCAGAGATTTGGTCGACATTCAGGAACTCTTCGATGTCACCATCCAATACTCAAAAAGCAAGAAAGGCTATTTCCTGAACACCGAAGAATCCGGCAACCCTGAAATCGTCAGTCAGTTTTTAGATGCCTTCAACATTCTGAATGTAATGGGCGGTGAAACCGGAAAGCCCAACTTCATTTTTCCCGAATCCAGAAAATCACGTGGCACCGGACATTTATTCACCATCAAAAAAGCCATCGAAAAAAAGCAACTTTTGGTGATCAGCTATCACAAGTTTCACCCTCAAACCACCGAACAACGGACCATCGCTCCCCACATTTTAAAGGAAAGCCGGGGCCGCTGGTACGTGGTGGGCTATGACAAAGCCAAGCCCAAGGCCATTCGCTCCTTCGGTCTGGATAGGATCCTATCGGCCACGCCCCAACCGGAAAAATTCACACCGATGGAAACCACCAATTGGGACGACTACTACCGCGACTTTTTCAGCATGTTCACCGATGCTGCCCCGGAAAAAGTCCTACTGAAATTCGACCATCAGGACGGCAACTACATTGAAACCATGCCCATCCACCACTCCCAAAAGCTAACCCGCACAGAAGAAGGCGTCACCGTAGAACTCTTCATCGGCATCACCCTTGATTTAATGATGGAATTAATGTCGCGCAGCTGGTCGCTTGAAGTAGTGCAACCCGAATGGTTGCGGGAGAAGATGCAGAGTATCTTTGCGGATGCTGCGAGGCGCAATTCAATCAGAGATTAACCCATACAAGCCTCATAAGCCTTTTGGGCATACTTCTCCAAATCATTTTCAAAATACATTTGTTTATTAACGGCAGCCTCTTCTATAGTTTTGATGGCCTTATCAAAACTAGAAAAGGTTGATTTTATTTGTGGTTTTGCCACTAACAAATCAAATCTGTAATTTTCCTTTTTTGCTAAATCAGCTAAGAGAGACAAATTGCCATATATTAAAACAGATTTTTCCTGAATTTTCTTAGGTTCTTTCAAGTCGAAACTAATCGGCTTTACCAAATTAAAAGACCCATTCTTCCAGGCAAAATCAAATTTGAATTCATTGTTGTCAGTATGGACGATATAGTCCAACTCAAAATTGCTCATTAAGTCCGGAGATTTCTTTATAATTTCTCGTAAAAAAGACTTCCGAAGGGATTCTTCAGTGAAATGCGTTCTTGGGGTTATAACCACATATTCATTTAAAAATTGACTTTCGAGGTCAGCTACTATTTTCTGGGTATCTGAAGTATATGATAGACTCTTATAAAAAGGAGAAAATTGCAAAGCCGAATCATCAGATTTTAGTATTTGATAATCTAATAATGATTTTAGGCTTTCTACCTCGTTGAAGTTGATGGAAAACAATGTGTCAAACTTATTTATCTGATTAACATTTTCCTCTATTTGAACCAGATAGGATTTTATCCTGGTTTCTTTGAAATCTTTAAACAGGCCTTTTAAACGGGAAAAGGAACCAGTAAAACTAAATTGAACTCTCCTTTGGTCCGGAAAAAACACAATAAATCCAATATTCACCCGCTCGTTGTGCAGTTGTGAAGGAATGTATTGCAAAACCGAATATGTGAATGTCCCTTTGTTCATCTTCGTCCGTTTCAAAAAGTTTCCCAAAAAAAAGCTTACGCTCAACTTCTACCTGTATTAGCCAGGGTTCTGTGCGCCCTTCTGTCTGAAGTTAGAAAACAAATTTAATCTTTTTAAACTACAGTCAACGTGTATCTTATAACAAAATACCACCGTCCAATTAAATTGCCATCAATTAAAAAACACCACCATCCAGTTTTGCATCCTATAATTGATATCTCTCATTGTTTAAAAATCACCGGTTGCCTAAATCGATATAGGCTGAATGCCGGTACTGATGATGTTCTGCTATTTGAACATAGCCAAGCTCATTA
>NZ_BAZW01000085.1 GCF_000974365.1 Geofilum rubicundum JCM 15548 | reverse complement strand
TTGGGTCAATGCCGCAGTCCCCGGCGTAACAGTCACCGTTAAGCCAGAGGCCCGTCGCCACAGCATTGAGGGCTCCAGACTGAAGAGCAGCTCTGCGAGTCGCTATGGGGATGTCATACGCATTGAGACCGAGAATGAATTTTCCCGGGACGGAGCGGTACTCTATTTTTCCAATGGTTCCGAAGAGGCGGTAGATAAAGGTGATTCGGAGAAGTATTTCAATGATTCCGAGAGAATACCTGAAATCTACACCCGTGTTGGCGAAAAAGCTCTGTCTATCAACGGTCTTCCTTTATTGAATGAAGCCGCCCGAACAATTCCATTGAGCGTCCGTAACCGCATAGCCGGTGAGGTCACCATGACGTTTGATCTGGGCTACTATTACGGCCAGCATGCGCCTTATCTGGAGGATAGAGAAACGGGGGCCTTTATTAACTTGCTGCACGAAAATACTTACACCTATACCGTAAGCGAGACAGGAGACAACCACGATCGATTTGTGTTGAACTTCTATTTGGTCTCTACCGATCTGGAAACACCAGGAGCGGACGAGACCGATGCCGGCAGCTCCATCAGTATTAAAAGTTTGTCGGGCAAGGTCCTGGTGAGTATGTCTCCGGAACTGGCTCAAGCAGAGAATGCGATGGTTGAGGTTTATACCATTGATGGTCGAAAAGTGGATGCCCTCCCCGTTCGTAGTAGTCGCACACTTCTCTTCTTGCCGAACGAAAAAAGTGTATTTATTATTCGGGCTGTTGCTGACAAAGTTGTTAAGAGTGAGCGAGTTATTTATTCAGGAAAGTAACGATTGAATGGATGTTTTTTTAAGCCGGCACAGAAATCAACTCTGTGCCGGTTTTTGTATTTAAACTCTTCGTTCGTCACAAGATATCGTACTTACATCAAATCAATGTCTTAATGTGAAACATAGTTTCTGAAAAAGGCGTATGACCAGAGAAAGAATTCCTATTTTTGGCAGCTAAAAACATAATATTATTCTATTGAAATATAATACTCAACCCATGTTAGACAAGCGCAGAGTGATTCAGTTGATGGCCATAGTATTGATGGCATTTGGTAGTTTTATTGCTTTTGGTCAAACAGGGCCCGCTGGAATAGGCAATAGTTCAGGAACAAACGGTCATCCGCATAATTTAGTGTGGCTGGACGCTTCTGATTTGAGCGGATTTACAACAGGAGATTCCTGGTTGGATAAATCCGGGAATAATCATAATGCTGTGAGTTCGGGTGCGAATCTTACTTTGGGAGATATCAATGGTGTTCCAGCTCTGGATTTTTCTGCTTTTAGCAGTGGTAATTTTTCTATTGCCCACCATGTAGATTTCAATGATGTGGATCAACTCTCCATTTTTGTGGTTTATAATTCAGGTACAAGCACCAATCCTCAGGGATTGGTATCAAAGCGCACCGGAAGCGGAGATATATCTTTTTCCCTTTTTCAATTTTCCAATTACCGCTTATATGCGGATTATATCGCAAGTGGAAACCGTATTAATGGTGCTAATAACACTTCTGAAACAAATTATATCGGCAACTATATTTTCCAAATCAATGATTCACTCAAGATATATAAAAACGGCATTCTGGATAATGGTGCGTTTCAGCTAACTGGAGCAGCAAGCACCAATATTACAACGGTAGATATTGAAATTGGGAAATTAGACGCAACGTATTCTGTTGGTAATAACTTCAAAGGAAAAATTGCTGAAATTATCATCTATAAAACCAACTTGACTCCTATTCAAAGAGCTATAGTGGTTAGTTATTTGAGTACTAAATATGGGATTGGCGTTCAGGAGGTGAATCTGGCTTATTCTGCTACAGAGGGGACCTATTATGAAGATTTAACCGGCTATGCAAGATCTTCAACCGGGTTTAAGAATTTTGGTCCGTCAGATGGTTTGTACATTTCTTTGAATGATGCAGATATTGGTGATTATATAACTGCTGCTCACAACGGTGCTCTCAACGATATAGAAAATATTCAGACAGGGGCGGATGTGACCGCATCAGGTGCGGTCGCTGCCTGGAACCGCGATTGGTATGTAGAAAAGGGCGGTTTATCCACGGCAAAGATTAGCTTTAGTTTTCCTGAAGGTTTTGATGAAGGTTCATTTCCTCAGGAACTAAGTAATTATGTGCTACTTAGAAAGGATTCTCCTGAAGGGACATACAGCCAGGTAAACTTAGCTGACAAGGGCGTTGAATTGGGCGAAAGGGTTTGGTTTGAAGTTGCAGAAGCTGATTTTGAGGACGGATACTATACCTTGGGAACACTGGATCAGAGTGCCAGTCCGTTAGAAGGGGGCTCTACCCGTACCTGGTATTCTTTAATAAGCGGGGATTGGGATAATTGGGAAGTCTGGACCTTGGATCCATCAGGTGCTTTACCCAATAACCCCAACCATTATACCCCAACCAATTCACCCACGGCTGCCTCTGACAAGGTCGTTGTTTTGAATGGAAAAACGGTGACCGTTTCTACAAATGACAAAATACATCAACAGGTGACTGTTGATGGCCGTTTGGATTTGCAGGGAACTTCCGGACATGACTTTGGTCAAATTCGTGGACGTGGTCGTATTCTTTTAAATGCGGATCATTTTCCGGCTGGTGATGCCACCCATTTTTCCTCTGCCGGTCAAGGTGAAGGAACAGTTGTCTACTATGGAGATGGTTTTGACTTGACGCAGAATTTAGTGTTTTTTAATCTGGAAGTTGATTTGGCTTCTGCGTCCGACCGTATTACCCTGCTGAATGATTTAACCATTAATGGTGAGTTTCGGGTTAAGAACGGCGAGTTTCAATTCAATGATGATGTTGTTACAAACGACTTAAATGTAACTGTTCATGGACATATAGTAGTTGAAACTAACGGAAAGCTTCTGACAGGAACGGCCAACGCCCGTCATCAGTTTAATCTTTATGGCGACTTTACCAATAACGGCAATGTGGCATTTACCAATCGTCTCACTGCCATTTACAATAGCGAAGCTGCAGATGGTATCGTGGATGTCAACTTTTTAAATGGATCAAAAAATCAGCTGGCTTTTTTCAATGGTCCTTCCAAAATGTTCCGAATTGAAATAGATAAGGGTACGGATGCCACTTATGAGTTAATTTTGGAAGCAACTCATGCGGACCATTTTCAATTGCTGGGCCGTGCTGATCAAGGTCATTCCGAAACAGCCCAGCTGACTTCAAATAGTAATGCGCTTGGATTGTTAAGGGGGACTGTACGTGTAAAAAGTAACATTAATATACCCGTCCTTAATAATACAGGAAATTATAATATTTCAGAATCGGCTCGTTTGTGGGTTGATGGTGGTTATGTGGCCAAGACAAGCGGGACAGCGATTGTTCCTTATGGTGTTATTCAGGTGAGTTCTGGTACTCTGGAGTCCTTGGTCCAAAGTGGAATTACAACACGTGGTAATGGACTGGTGAAAGTTGAAGGTGGAACTCTTAATATGAACCAGCTTAGAACATCGGTTTTAGGTACTGAAAATGTTGGAGGCTTTGTCCAGTCTGGTGGAACTACAAATGTCATGGGCGGTAGTACCAGTAATGATTATTATTGCTTTAACCTTACTTACCCTGGTAATGTCTTTAATATGTCTGGTGGTACGCTTCACATACATGAGGCCAATAGTAAAGGAGGTGTTTTTATCGCATCATCCGAGACCAATTACAATGTTACCGGTGGTACTGTTATTCTGGAAGTCAGCGACAGCGATGACTTTCCCATCACATCCATAGCACCGTTTTGGAATGTGGTTTTGCGAAATTCATCGGGTGGTAACGGACAGCATATCTTATCAGGGGGGACAGATGTCGGATCTTCGAATGAGAATCTTTCGGCTCAGCCTCTTGTTGTGTTAAATGATTTAACCATCGAAGCAGATGCGTTTCTTAATCATGACGGGAATGACGTAATTATTGGTCGTAATTTTTCGATTAACGCCAATGCCCAAAGTGTTACATTTGATGATTCAGGTATGAACGATACCTGGAATTCCTATAATATAGGATATTTGTTTGATCCTGCGAAACCTAATACCACGATTTTTAATGGTTCTGAAGACGGGGCGTTTTATATTGGCTACAATACTTCGGATGGTTTTGAAGCGTTTTTTCACAATATTACCATAAATAAGGAACAAGGAAAGTCAATTACCGTTGTTTGTGATACCCAAAAATCGGCCCAATACCAGGACGATAATAATAGAAATCACTGGTTTGCCCGTTTGCTTCGGGTAGAAAATGAATTGCGCGTTGAATCCGGTATATTGAATCAGGGACAAAGTGCCTTCCGTTTATTCGGACCCTTAACGGTACTTGAAGACGGAGTATGTAGTGTTTGGGAACAGGGGATTACCCATCCCTGGGCATGGTTAATGGTAAAAGACGCTGATTTGGAAATCACTACGCAAAAAGGTGCAGTTATCGGGAATATAAAAATGAATCCGAATCCGACCACCGATATTATTACTTTTACCAGTGATGTTTATATCAAACGAATCGGATACTTTCATGGTCGAATTAATCTACAATCATACGAACTTAAACTTGATTACCTGATTGATGAGCTCACCACAAATAATTATGATATTTCAGATGGAAACAGCTCACAGGAAATGTTTTATTCTGCAGGAAAAGCTTCCGATGGCGGACTTTCTTTGTATGTGCCGGCAGGTTCAGCCGATGGCACCCTATTTCCGTTCCCTTTAGGTGTTTTAGGAAAATATACACCGGCCGAAATTGAATTGAGCAATGTAACTGATGACGGTTACATCAATATACGCCCTGTTGATGGAGAATTACAAACTACTAATCTTAGTGGCGGCGATTTACTGAATTATTACTGGCGGGTAAAGTATGAAGGATTTGATGCAGAACCCACTGTCAATCAGCTTCGACTGAAGTATAATGATGCAGATATTGTTGGAAGCGAAGCCAGTTATGTAGCAGGGAAAGTGCTCGATGTGCATCCGTTTACAAGAAGCTACGAAGATGATCCCAATCCCGAAGGTGTTAACCCTTCAAACAATACCATTACATTTAATGGTGCAGGCGATACCGGCTTTACTTTAGAAGAGGCGTTTTATACTGCCGGTGAAACAGGGAGATTTACTGGCAGTCCAGAAATATTTTATGTCAGACAAAACGGCGATTGGAACAATGGAAATACATGGTCGTATTCACGTGGTGGAGGGGCTGCAGGAGATTATCCGAAAGCCGGGGATATAGCTATTATGCGAAGAACAGCTTCCAGCTATTCCGGAATTATTACCGTTAGACAACCAGAAACAGCGGCTGCGGTTATTTTTGATGATGAGAATGGATTTGCAAGTGGCTGTCCGCGAATTGTCTTTGATACGCAAAACAGTTATGCGTCCTACGGAAGTAACTTTGAAATAGTAGATGTGGCCGATACGCATCAAGGAGGGACATTAAACTACAATACGCACGGCGCAGTTATTCAGTATAATATAGAAGATAGCTATTCCAATGCCAGTACATCTCTTGAATTTGATGGTAATGACGACTATGTGGCCATCCAAAACTTTAATTATAATTCGGCTGGTTTAACAGCGTTTACCGTGGAAACATGGATAAAGACCAACGATGCTGGGGACCAAATCATCGCTTCTTTTGACAGGAATGAATTCTGGCGACTCGAAGTGAATGGTAACGGTGCCGGAAATGGGCAAATTGGTTTTGATATTATGACAGATGCCGGGCAATTGGATTTTGGTGGTAGTACACGAATTGATGATGGAAACTGGCACCACGTGGCAGGTGTTTTTGATAACGGAAATGTTTACTTATACATTGATGGAAATCTGGACAACTCCACCACTAGAGGATCAACATTTGGGTCGGCCGGGGTAACACGCTACGGCTTTTTGGGAGTCGGTTCAGAAGCCGACTCATATAATGGAAGCAGGGGGCCAAACAATTATTTTAACGGAAGTATTTCGGACTTCAGGGTATGGAGTGTTGCCCGTTCACAAGCACAAATACAAGCATCCATGAATAGTGGGCTTGCCGGAAGTGAAACCGGACTTGAAATCTATTACAAGCTTGACGGAAGTGGTTCTGAGAATACGCTCACCGATGTTACCTCCAGCGGTAATACGGGTGATTTAATGAACTTTTCTCTGCCCGGGGCCTGGACAACTTATCATCCTTGGGGAAGCAGCTTCCCCAAGGGCGATTTTGGCGGGTTTAACAGTTATCCCAATGCACTTGTGATATATGGTTGGGACGGGGCTACGGCGAATGCCGATGTCACCCTTTCTGCGTCGGCTACAGAGTATCCTCAGATGTGGTTTAGTGGCGGAAATGGCAGCCGAAAAATTCGCTTCCCTGATACCAATGTCACTATACATGGCGGTTTCACTATTCCTGCACAGGCGATTGTTGTTGCCAATGGTGATTCAGACAATATCATCACCATGATGCAGAATTTTACTATAGGCAGTCCTTCCCTTGGATACGGGGAATTTCTCTTTCCCGGCAATTCGACCAACCCGGTAACACTTGATGTTAAGAAAAATATCAATATCAGGGGTAGTACCAATTCGTTTTTGGGACTGGAGAATGCTTCCGGCGGAACCTCTATTCATAAGTTTATAGTTGGAGGTGATGTTACGGTTGATGCTTCCGGTGGTCAGATTCGACTGGGCGATGGTGATCCAGCTAAATCAAATGTAGAACTGGAATTCCAGGGGAATGAGAACGCATCGTTTATCAATAATTATGGTAGTTCAACGCCACAATTCTACCGCCTGATAATGAATAAAGGGGTAAGTCCTACTGCTGCTTTTTCGCTTAATAGTAATTTTTCCCTGACTGGTGCTACTTCAGGAGTTGACATGAATAAGGCAATTGAATTGCGGAATGGTAATTTAGTGCTAAATAACAGTGCCATTAATGTTAACTTAACAACTGGGGATGATGATTTTTTCATTCCTCAAACAGCAGCACTTGAAGTGCGTCAAGGGCAAGTACGTGCCAATGGCAACAGTGGTATACTATTGGACGGGCAATTAATTGTAAGTGGCGGAATCGTTGATATGAGTGGAGGTAACAATTATATCCAGTATTCCGCCAGTGGCAATGCTGCCATTGATGTCTCGGATGGTAGTTTAATTGTTGGTTCGCAGATCCGACGGGGTTTAACCTCGTCAGAAGGGATTCTTGATTACACTCAGACTGGGGGAACGGTGATTGTCGGGAATGATGTGGCTCCTGAAAATAGCAGAGGTGTTTTTGAAGTGTTAAATACAGGTAGTAGTTTTTCTTTTACTGGTGGTGAATTACATATTGTCAGGGCACAGAACAACCCGACTATGGCTGCAGTTTATCTGGCGCCGGAAACGGTAACGACGGATGATGCTGCAGTTTTGAGGATAGGGAATGTAAATACACCCTCTAACCAGACCATCGGTCTTTACGCCAATGTGGAAATTCCTAATTTATTGATTGATAATACAGGGGGAGGGGATCCTGTGCTGCGCCAATGGACAGTACCATTGACTGTTTCTAATCTTTTAGAAGTAGAGGCTGGTGCTGGCTTTGATGCCGATGGTAATGATTTAATATTGATGGGTGATTTTCTTTGCGCCGGTGATTTTATGCCCAATGGCAATACGACCATCTTTAGTGGTGCCGGAGATCAGGAAATAACCGGAGATTTGACCTTTTTCAATCTGACAAAATCTTCCCCGGGAGAATTACGGCTTAACAATTCGATAAGTGTTCAGAACCGATTGCGTCATGAAGATGGTCTGCTCGTTGATAATAGCCATGTTGTATCTGTGGGGGGAAGTTTATATATGTACGGTGATCATGAGTGGGGTGGTTCTGGTCGAGGCATTGTTCTCAATGGTATAGAGCAGCAAATGCTCTATGGTAGCGGAGTTTTTGGCAAGCTGACTACCAACAACCCTGAAGGCATAAAGGTGGATGATGGTAATACGGTTTATATCAATCGTGCGCTTCAAATGGAACAAGGGGTTTTGAATGTGGGTTCCAATTTATTGGTTCTGGCTGAAGAAGCACTCATCATTGAGGAAAATCCGTTTTCGGCATCCAATATGATACAGACCAATATTTCCTTTACGGATAATGGTGTCAAGAAATTCCTTCCTTCCGGAGCAGGTAATTTTACTTTTCCCGTAGGTTCGGGCGGGAAATATACGCCTGTAAAATTAAGCATCACTGCCAATAATAGCGACAGTGGAAGTCTTTTGGTCAAGCCTGCAGGTGAAGCCCATCCCAGTGTGCTGGATGTAAACAATGTGCTGAATTACCATTGGGTAGTGCGTGCTGATGGACTTTCTGGTTTTGCTGCTGAGGCGCGTATGAAGTATGATATAGGAGACGTAAAAGGAAATATTTCAAATTACATAACAGCCCGCTTATTATCTGATGGAAGCGGGGAATGGAATAAGTTCTCAGGCGAAGAGGTCATTGATGAATCCACCCGCGAGCTGGTATTCAGTTTCTTTTCTACCGATGATGCCGGTATTAGTGGAGATTATACCGCTGGCCTGGATGCGGCCATTCCCAATCAGGTTCCTACCTATATTACCACAATGGACGGTTTATGGAACAATGCAGTTATTTGGGATACCTATCCAACGGCGGGTGGTTCTGTGCCGGAGAGTGGTCCCCGAGGATCCATGGTTGTTGTTAACCATGCTGTGGAGATGCCGGTTAACTATACTTCTTCTTACCGGACAACGATTGGTGAAAATGGTATTCTTTCTATAGGTTCCACCTTTGGGCACCGTCTGGGTGAAGTGTTTGGATCCGGTGTGTTGAGTCTCGAAAGTGGTGATATGCCTGCTGGTTTTTATGATGCTTTCCTGGAAGAATCCGGTGGAACCTTAAGATTTGGAGGCAATACAAACTATGACATCCTGAGTACCATTCATCAACTTAATAATCTTGAACTCACAGGTTCGGGTACGCGACGATTCCCGAATATTGATGTGCAGATGACTGGTGATTTGCTTATTGACGGCCCACAGGCACGAAACGAGCAAAACAGAAGGATTTCTGTCAAAGGTGATGTGTTTTTTGAAAGTGGATCTTTTGTTGCGGGGAATGGTGAAACATCGGTCTTTGTTTTGAATGGATCTGCTTCCCAAACCTATCGGGATCGGCCGGTTTCAATGGATCTAATAGCTTCAACCGATTAACCGTTAATAACCCTGCGGGCGTGGTCTTTACTTTAGACGCAGATGTGAAGGATGTGCTGAATCTGTCTGCCGGTCGTGTGATCGTCGATGAAACAGCTATTTTCAGGGTGGATAATTATAGTGCTGCTGCCATTAGCGGTGCTTCTGCAACGTGCTATGTAGATGGTCCACTTTACAAGCGGATTAATTCCGGAGCTTCGTTCGATTTTCCTTTGGGTAATGAGGGTCGTTACGGGAATATTAAGGTAGAGAATGTTACTGCATCCGGTATGTGGCGTGCCCAATACCATAGCAATTCACCCAGTGGTGCGGGACTCTCCACCGGCAGCAAAGAAGCACCGGTGCAGTATGTGAGCTCCAGCGAGTATTGGAACATTGAAGCACCGGCCACAGCGACAGCTGAGGTGACCCTGCGCTGGGATGCTTCCAGTGGGGTTAATCCCGCAGAGTCAGGTTTGCGTGGCGTTCAATGGTTGACCGACAAATGGCATGAGGTGTCTTTGAGCAATGTCTCCGGGAATTCTACTGCCGGTACTGCTAAAACTAGTCCTGCGTTGAACTTTAATGCCAACCCTGGAGAAGGTAATTACATTACTTTTGGAGCGATTACCATTCCTGCTTACACATGGACCGGTGCTACCGACACAGACTGGTTTAAGCCCGGTAACTGGACCAACAGTACGGTTCCCTCTGCCAGTGCCAATACGACCATTGCTTCCACTGCAAATATGCCTGTGATTACAGGCGCTAATGTGGCACAGGTGAATAATCTGATCATTGACGCCGGCGTCGACTTAACCGTTGCCTCCAACGGAAAGCTGACCGTGAATGGGGATTTGAATATTGCTGCAACGGGCGAGTTGGTTTTGGACAATGGTTATGGTGTGAATGGCATGGCATCTTTAATTACCCATGGACAAATTCTGGGAACCGGTTCGACCCGGATCAGATTAACCACCCCTCCCAATCAATGGTTCTATT
>NZ_BAZW01000086.1 GCF_000974365.1 Geofilum rubicundum JCM 15548 | reverse complement strand
ACCCTTCCAACCCTCTCAACCTATTGACCTAATGGCCTCTCGATCCCATCAACCCATCCTACCCCATCTACCCTTCCAACCCTTCCAACCCTTCCAACCTATTGCCCTAACCCCCTATATCTTTCCAACTTCTCCTCAGCCACCCTTCTTATATCCTCCTCATCACCCTTGTAATTCTCCAGCAGACTCTCCAGGTACTGCGCCGCCTGGAAAAACTCCTGACGATCCGCATAGATATCCGACAGTAAAATAAAGCTGCGTGCCAACCAGTATTGGTGCGGCGTCCCCTTATTCACAAAATCAAAAATCACCTGCTCCGATTCCTCCTTTTTCTGGTCATCGTACAGCATTTGCGCCACACGGTACTTCGCTTCCGCCCCTTCCACACTGCTCGTATTTTCAGCCAGCGAGCGGAATTCCGTCAGGGCACCCGTTTTCTGACCCAGCGACAAGTGCGCCAAAGCCTTGATATATCGTGCCTCCCGCACAATTTCAGGTGCCATGCGCGTATTGGCCATCACCTGGCCCGCTACCTCCACCGTAGCCGAGGGATTCGTCAACTTCGACAAGGCCCGCATCTGGCCAATCATCGCCTCCTGGCGATTCTCCTCCAGATCCGCTTCCTCCTCCAGGCGTTCAAAATAGCCCAGCGCCTCCGTATAATTTTCCTTCCGGAAATGAATTTCACCCGCATACTTCAGCGCATCCTCCGAGAACAGACTCTTACCGCGCCCCGTCACAAACTCAAACGACGTCAGCGCCTTATCCATATTCCCCGCCCGGTAGTGGCAATCCGCCATATAAAAGTGCGCATTCAGCACAAAACGCCCCTGCGGGTAAGCCCGCAGGTAATTCTCCAGTTGAATCAGTGACTGATCACAATTACCCGCCATGTACAAGCGCTCCGCCGCCACATAAGACAGACTGTCGCGCTGGCGCTCATCCACCCGCGCAAAACCACCAATCTGGTTCGTATAACGAATATAACCATCCGGATCATTCTGATCCATATACACATTTCTCAGTCCCAGCAAAGCATCCTCCGCCTCCGGCGTACCCGGAAACTCATTCACCACCCGCTTGTAATAGACCATCGACTGCCCCAGATCGCCCGAATTATAAAAAACCAGTCCCAGCTGCAGCATCGCCTTACGGGCAAAACTACTGCGCGGGTACTTGTCGCGCACCGTCTTAAAAGCCCGAATCGCATCCGGCAAATTATTCAAATGCACATAAGAACGCCCCATTTCATACCAGGCATCATCCACATAAGGCGAAACCGGATACATCTGAATCAGCTTATCCAATTGCCGGATTTTAGCCTGCTGATTGTGTCCGATACCCTGCGCCAGCGCCTTTTGAAACATCGCATAATCAGGTGACCCCGAAGGCACACCCGCTGCGCGGTCGTACCAATTCATAGCATTCGTAAAATCCCGCACCATAAAATACGTATCCCCCAGTCGGTTATACGCATCCCCCATCATCGCCGTAGTCCCCGAACTGCGGTTCACGTATTGCGTGAACCACTTCTGCGCCTCCGCGTAATTATTCTGCTTAAAACTCACATAACCCATGTTATAGTGCGCCGTTAAAAACTCCTCCATATTGCGCGAACCCGGCGTCTGCAAAAACTCCAGATAACCCTTCTGCGCCGCCGCATAATCGTCCAGACGATAATGCGCCTCAGCCCGCCAGTAAAGCGCCCCCATCTTAATGTCCCGATCGTAACTGCCATATTTCAGACTGTAATCAAACATATCAATCGACTGCGTAAACTGCAAATTCGTAAACAACTCCAGTCCCCGCAAATACGCCACCCGCTGCATCGCGCGGTACACCTCCGCATTTTTGTGACCAATGCTTTCCATCGCCTCCAGGGCCTGACGGTAATTCTTCGTCGTCAAAAGCGCCTGTCCCATGTACTGATAAGCCGCATCGATGTGCTCACTGTTGGGGAATTCCTCTATAAACTGTAGAAAAGAATTCACAATTTCATTGAAAGGCGAAAACGACAGCTCGTAATTCAGCTTGATGTAATTGAACATCGCATCCTCCTTAATGGCCATGTCAAACGCATAGCGGTTGGCCGCTCGAATGCGACACGCGCATTCTTCTTATCCCCCGTTTTCAGATAGCAATCCGCCAGATGGTAATACGCATTCTGCGTCATCTCATCCTCGCCCGACGTCACCTGCGCCAGGTAAGTAGCCGCCTGCACATAATCCTTCTCAAAATAATACGACAACCCCAGGTGGTAGTAATCCTCCCGTCGGGGCGTTTTACTTTCATTCACCACAATCGACAGGTAAGGAATCGCCCGTGAGTAGCTCTCCTTGGCAAAGTAAGAATCACCCAGCACCCTTGCCAGGTCCGAACGCATCACCCCCTTGGCCTCCGCCATCAGCGGCGTGCCATACTCAATGGCCTGGTCATAATCCTCCTGCATGTAGTAAATCTGTGCGATATAATAAGGAATCACCGATTGAAAGCCCGGCTCATCCTGCAACTTCTGAAAAGTTCGCAGCGCCGCTTCGTGATTGCCCTCCTCGTATTGAATATGCGCGTAGTAGTAATTGGCCGGCGCCCAGTATTTCGAAGGCACATCCTTCGCATTGCCCAGCAAGCGCGCCGCATTCACATAATCGTCCTCCATAAAATAGGCATAGCCCGCCTTATAAAAATAGCGCAAACGCACCTCCCGGTCGAGGTCCGCCGGCTTCACCTTCTCATACCACCGCAGCGCAATGCGGTCACGGTTATCGTCCTGCGCCAGTTCTCCCAGGCGGAAGTTGGTGTGCGACAAGTGCTTACTTTCCGGATAATCCTCCAGGTAGCGTTCCAGCAAATACGGCGCATCACCATTTTCCAGGTAGGAAGCCGACAGCGCCTCATAAAAAGCCGCATCCGCCATAAGCGCCCCCTGACCCGCCGGCGCCGCATCGTGCGCTTTACCAAACAGCTCACGGGCCACACCGTAGTAACCCCGCTCATAATGAAACAAGCCCTCCTCAAAAATACGCTCGGGCTGATCGCGTTCCAGACTTTTCTGACCAGATGCACTGAACTGACTTAAGGCGGTCAACGCCAACACCGCCAAAAATAACCGGTTTATCATAAATAATAGTTCGTTATTGTTTTGTAAATCGATGATCTTAAAATAACTTATACTAACTAGTTGCAGAAACACAACATGCTGAATATCATGGATCCAATTATGCCTCTCACCCTAATAATCTATTAACCTAACGATCTATTAATCCCGCTTCGCCACGTCCCAACCTAATAACCTCTTGACCTAATAACCTCTTGACCTAACAACCTATCCACCTGCCCCCACATCAAAAACAACGCCAAGATAGCGGTTTTGGTATAAAAAACCTAAAGAAAATACACTGACAAAAGAGGCCCTTCCCGAGAAAAGACAGAACCAATTAGGACACCTCAAAAAAGCACTTATTTTTTTAAACAAATCAGACGAAAAACGAAAAAATGAATTATTTTCGGGTCTTACTAATTTTAACTAAAACCTTAATTCTCATGAAAAAATTATTGATTTCATTGACCCTGTTATTTTTAGCACTTTCCACCTTTGCGCAAGGCAATTACCGCGACGTGGTGCATCTCAATAACGGAAGCATCATCAAAGGCATCATTGTTGAACAAGTACCCGGCCAACAATTGAAAATTGAAACTGCAGACGGCAGTATCTTCGTTTACCAGATGGACGAAATAGAAAAAATGACCAAAGAGCCCATGCCCCTTTCGGGAATGAGCACAAGGCACATCTCAAAATTCTCATCCCCAACTGCGAAGGGCACAATAATGATTTCCGGAAGCACCAATTTATCGTTTGCTTCCATCAACAATGAAACCAAACTAAATTCAGATTATAACAATGCTTCCTATGAATATGACACCAATCAATTCAGTTTTAGCCCATCCATAGGTTGGTTTGCCGACAACGGACTAGTAGTAGCCCTAAACATGGATTATGAATCCTCAAAGGTAGAAATTGAAGAAGAAACCTATAAGGAATCCACCTTTTTGATAGGTCCCAGCATAACCTACTTTTTTGGCAGCTCCAATATCAAACCATTTATTCTGGGTGAATACATGGTTGGTAACTATAAATCTGAAGACGACGGTGAGCATAATTCAGCAACAGTAAACGGTTGGGGCCTGGGCGGCGGAGTAGCCTTCTTCCTGAACCAGCACATCTCGGTTAATCTGGGTTTGGGATATGCCCATATGACTTCAACTCCAAATGAAGCCGCGAGCGCTGTTTCTGAAACTATCTCGAAAGGCATTGCCTTCGATGCCGGACTATCCGTCTATTTTTAATCTGGGTATTCCTTACTTATAAGCCTTCCTCCTCTGCATAAAAGTCAGAAGGGGAAGGCTTTTAACTTTAGTAAAATTTACCAAATCAATAATTATCAAATTACTCATTCAAACAAATGGATAATTCTGAAAAATTCGGTAATTTTGATTAAGGTCATCCTGTTTGGTTCACGCGCCAGAAAAGACCATGGCATTGATAGTGATTAGGATTTGCTGGTTATTTAAAAAGCAACCATCGACATTCAAACCATTACCGGACATATCCTCAAACAAGCACTTCTTGAAGGCGTCATATTATGAATCTATTTTGTAAATTTGAAAAAATGATGGGACACAACGCAGTAAAATTAGAGCTCATTGAGTGGCTAGCAAAACTCGAAGACAATGAAACTATTGAATATCTCAAAATAGTCAAAGACTCCAAAACAACCAACAACGATTGGTGGAATGATTTAACTGAAACTCAAAAAAGTGGTATTGAGCGTGGATTAAGCGACATAAAAGAAGGTCGTACAAGATCTCATGAAGATGTTAAGAACAAATATGGACTATAAAATTCGATGGTCAGAGGAAGCTGTAAATAATCTTGAGGACATTTTGGACGACCTGAGGTTAAAGTGGACTGATAAGGAAATAGAAAACTTCAAGAAAAGGCTTAGTCATCAGATTTCTTTGATTAAGCAGAATCCCTTTTTGTTCCCTTCCTCTTCAATAAAAAAGGAATTGAGAAAAGCGGTCCTGAGCAAACAAACTACAGTGTTTTATCAAATAGAAAATAGTGTGGTAAACTTAACTTATCTACATATTAATAAAAGAGACATTAAAAACATTGAATAATTGCTTCGGAAATTTAGTGTTAAATAATTGTATACATTAGTCTCCCCCATTAAAAATCACCCCCCTTGATATTCGCCTTTATAAGCCTTAAATTTAGGAAAACGCGAACAAAATAAAATAGCTACGATATGACTAAGCACAATAATCCATCCGACAAAAATCCAGATTACGCTCAAATGGCGCATGATTTGAATGACAAAATACTACAAATCAGCAATGAGATAACCGATCAATACCCCGAATTACTTAAATATCTGGATGAAATGCCCATAACCATACCTTCAGACAACGACCCTGAAATGTCCCTCAAGCAGCTACAATCCCACTACGAATCATTGGCCTCGATCCTCAGTGAGTACAAAGCCAAACAACCCAAAAAAGGAGAATAACCCGTTACGGACCATTTCCCCTTCACCGGTACTCAAGCCGCAGTTCCGATCTATCGTAAACGTCCACGCTCGGCGTAGTTTCTTTGCGAGCAAAGCGGCAAAGCCGATTAGCAACTACGCCCAACGACCCCTACTCCTTCGTCACACTCGTCTTAATGCCCGAAGTCAGCGACTTCACCATATAATTGAACAGGAACTTTTCAGGGTCCCGTTCATAATCAATAACACCCTGCCGCATTTCCTGGCCCGGCATCGGGTTCCAGTCCTTCACCACCCAATCAGCCACCATCGATTTCACCCGTTCGGCAGTCCCCGTAGCCTCCCCGCTTAGCTTATCCACCACCTCAAAATCCAGTCCCCGGTAACGCAACTGCATATCACCCGTCGCCTTCGCATCGTTGGCCGTCAGCTCACCCGCCCCATCAACAACGCAGAAGCCCGCCATTCCAGATAAGCCACCTTCCGAATATCAATATCCTTCCTCAGTAAAGCCTTAAAAACCGAAATCCCTTTGACCGTAAGCGCCTCAATGGTGCCCGACAAAGCCCCTGATCCCCCATTTCACCTTTCGTCCTCAGCCTGATATTCTCCAGTTCAACACCCGCCTGCAAAACAGAAACATCCACACTTTCCACCTCCACCAGATACGCCCCCGAATTTTCATCAATCGCCGTCCGAATCTTTCCCTCCAACCAAGCTCCAGCACCACTTTAGTCAACAGCACCACCAACAGCACCAAAGCCGCCACGCCCGATAATACCCAAATAATCGTTTTCTTTTTCATACAAGATCCAAGGTACCACTATTTGACACACTTAAGCAAGGGACAAAATAGTCTTTTTCATTCCCATGAATCGTTGTAAGCATTGTAAAAAAACAAAAGTTTGGCGACCAATCCAATATCGGAAATATAAGATGGGCCTTTGGATTAAACTACTAACCCAAAATTGCTAATGGCATCCTTTTTAGATAAATTTGTAAGACTGATTCAACTCATTAGCAGAGTTAAATCAGCCCAAGCCATGTTCAATCAGGAGGAAGAGAGATTTTAATACTTAAAGGCGTTTTTCATCCATTCCATTTCATTTCTTGAAATTCCTAAATCCCTCGCAATTTGTTCCCACTGCGCCACATTCTGCTGAATTGTATGGATAATTACATTAACCTCCTTTTCCTTTAAGCGAAAATAAGGGGCGACTTCTTTCACCAAATCTAAATCCAAAGCATTATCATTTTCAGAAATATTAAGTTTTAACCCAGTGCCGTTCGGAGTTGGATTGATGTCATAGGCAGGTGATAGTATCCAGCCGGAATCAGTTAACAAGAATCCGTGATTGCGTAGGTGGTCATCCGTATTGGAAATACAAACATTAAACACAATACGGCTCCATAACTTTTTGAGGTCATTATCCACATCTGCCCCATTCTGCATTATAAATTCCAGCAGCTCTAAATAACTGACCCCATCGTGGTAATCCGTTCCATCAGTATAACCCAGCAGAGTCATTGCAGAGGCAAAATGAATACGGCTTCCAGCAGTCTGCCTATCAAATCGTTGTGTTAAAAATGTATGTTGGTGGTGCGAAAACTTTTGTATCCTGGATGGTGCCATATCAATTCCAGATTGCACGGCCAGTCTATACGCTAACATTTCCCACGCACCCATATCTTGCTGATCATTTTGGCTTGGGAATTTAGCTATCCATAAACCACCATCCACATTCTGGATATTCGCCTTTGGTCTTGCGCCACCTAAAGAAGATCCCGGTGCCATTAGCATATTGAGCCATTTAAGGTACTCTGGATCATCAGGGGCATTTACCTTCTCCAGTTGTAAGCTGGCATGCTCAAGATCTCGGAGGGCAGCGAAAGGCGGTGCGGCCATTGCTTCATCATCATCTAAAAAAGCGCCATCTGGCTCTTTTTTAAAACGAAGCCCTCCCATTCGGTTACCATCATAAACGCCAAGAAGATAATCAGATTCTGTTAAAGTTTTAGCGCGCCGATTTTCTTTTCTGGCGATGGCAGCTTCCTTTCGCATCATTAAAACCCGTCCCCAACGATCAGGTGAGGAATCCAGAAAAATACCGAAATTGGACTTCTCATCATTAAGGTACTGAGCCCCTTCGAATAATTGTAGATCTGGATCAATGATTTGGGCAAAATCCGATTGTAACCACCCTTTGTCATATTCAAAGGAAAATATTTCTTTCCCTCTTGATAGTGTAGCATATAAAACCCCCATTAAGAATGGTGGTTTAATTCCATCCCAATGCGCATATACTAATATTTCGTTTCGCTCCATTGCCATTATTTCTTGTTTTTTTTGGGCCCCCGTTCCTTTACCATGAGATCAGCATCCTGTATTTTTCTACCCAATATATCATCAGCGGCCAAAAGCAAAATATCCTTCTCCAAACCTAATACCAATAAAACCTGAAGAACAATGCCCAGAGAAACCGCAGGGTTCCCTTTTTCCAAGGAAGAAAGAGTGGGACGAGAAATCCCGGCTCGCTCCGACACCTGATTCATTGTCAGTTTCCTGCGTAAGCGCGCCAACTTAATATTGTCCCCTAAAGTTTGTAAAAGCTTCATGCTTTTAGGCAGCAACACAATACTATTCCTAGACATAACATTAAATATATTTTACAAATATAACCAAAAAAGCAAATAGTATCTTACGTTATTATAAAAGATTTATAAATTGTCGAGAAAGAAAATCCCATTAGCGCGAGCTTCTTAAGATTCACACTCCAATATCATTCATCATACTGAAAGATATCTTATATTTGCATTGAAAGAAATGCCTGATTAAGATTTTGAAGATATGGTACGACAAGAAGAAATAGCTTTAGTAATAGACGCACAGAAGGTCACCTATTTTAAACAAGATTCGGGATTTACGCGTGACGCACTTGCAGATATACCTGTGGCAGATTCATTTGCCACCATAATAACCGGAATCCGGCGTTGCGGAAAAAGCACCCTTCTTTTGCAGTTGCTTCGTAAAAATTACCAGGATGCTATACATCTGAATTTTGAAGACATCCGCTTATCCGGATTTGAAACCGGCGACCTTACACGTCTTCACAGGGAAATTGAGAAATGAGAAATAAAGGTTCTGTTTTTTGATGAAATACAAATCGTTGAAGGTTGGGAAAAATTCATCAATCAACTTTTGCGGGAAGGTTATCAGGTATTTATAACCGGCTCTAACGCTTCCATGCTAAGTGTCGAGTTGGGCACACATTTAACAGGCAGGCACCTGTCTATCGAGCTATTCCCCTTCTCTTATTCTGAATTTATCCAATTCAAAGCCCTCGAAAATAGAGAAAACGCCGTTATAGACTATCTCAAAATGGGAGGCATACCTGAATATGTTAAAACAGGCCTACCCGTTGTGCTGAACACCCTTGTAGATGATCTATTAATGAGAGACATCGCCATCAGACATTCTGTTCGTGATGTAAGCTCATTACGTCAATTAACAGCATTTCTGATAACCAATATAGGTAATCTTATTTCGGCCAATAAATTGCTTGGAATGTTCGACATCAAATCCCCTGCCACATTCTTAGAATATTTTTCATTCCTGAAAGATGCCTACCTACTTGAATTCATCCCAATATTCAGTCATTCGTTAAAAGTTCAGGCCCGTAACCCAAAGAAAGTGTACGTCATGGACATGGGACTATATACCGAAACCTCCCTGTCAACAAGCGATAATATGGGCAGACGATTAGAAAACCTTATATTCTTGCACCTGCGGCGAAAATATAAACAAATTTTCTACTTCAAGGATAAAGGAGAGTGCAACTTCATAACCATGGAAAAGAATACCGTGAAAGAAGCCATACAGGTCTGTTTGAATGTAAATGATGAGAACTTCAAGAGGGAATACAACGGACTTCATAGCGCCATGCTGAATCTTGGATTAAACGAAGGAACCATCGTAACCCTTAATCAAAAAGACACCTTTAAAAAAGACGGCCTCACCATCAGAATGGTCCCTGCCCATGACTTTTTTTGAAAAATAATCCCTGTAGCGCGATATTTGCACAACCAATAGTGCAATTATCAAAAAAAGTGTTGATTCTGTTGTGCATTTTGTACCTTTGCTTAAATAACTCCAATGCCATGAGGACACTTT
>NZ_BAZW01000087.1 GCF_000974365.1 Geofilum rubicundum JCM 15548 | reverse complement strand
GGTCCAAAAGCAGCATTTACTGCAAAAAGCGCCAGACCACTACCTCTATTCTTCGGTTATTCATATGTTCCGCTTCGCTACACAATTTTCCACGACGACAATTATTCTGCAGATATCTTTCACCATACCCGCGGGGAATCAAATTATCATCCGGAACGCCTTTTGAAAGCAGGTAAGCTTCTGCCTTCTCAGCCACCGTTTGTGAGGTGGTCAAATTGGTCATGCGATTGCCACGGGCATCTGTATGTCCATTGAGTTTGATAACAACATTGGGATTGGATAATAAATAAGCCGCCACCTGATCCAATAAACTAAAGCCTTCCGTAGTAATATTCTGGCCTTCGTAAGGAATGGATAAGTCGCTTATTTCATTTAAATCCGTCTCTTCAAAAATGGGTGTCAACGAAAATCCTGCTGAACCTATTTCTTCCAGTTCCATGATGTTTCCAACCACTTTTCGTGTATTGAACTCATTCTTTGACACCGTAATTTCAAATTCCTGTCCCTCCAATCGATAGGCATCCGGAATGGCCAATGAAAACCGACCATTTTCCCCGGTTGTACCACGATTGATGACGGTCCCGGTAAAAGCATCAGACAGAATAACGGTGGCTCCGCTTAAGGGGTTGCCATTAAAGGAACTGATTAACATACTGTTCAATGCGGACGGGAAAATGCTCAGGTCAACTTTGGGCTCTTCCTCAACAGGCTCTGGCTCCTGAACCGGATCTGGTACAGGCTCTGCCACCACCACCGGTTCGGGACGTGTAACCGGAACCATTTCAGTTTCGGGTTCAGCCCGTATGATATCGGCAGCTGGTTCTTCGGCCGCAGGCTCCTCACTTTCTTCCTCATCCAAATACTGAACGTAGAAAATCACATCCTCTGTACCATCTCCCTGGCGATTGGTACTCAATAATCCCTTTTGTGGATCCGTTGGATTAATAACATAGCCAAAATCATCCTTATCGGAATTAAAGGGGCGCATCATGTTTTGGGTATTGCCCCAAATGCCATTGAGATACTCGGCTCTGAACAGATCCAGTCCACCAAATCCCGAATGACCATCACTGGCAAAATAAAGAATGTTGTCTTTACTGACAAAAGGATATCTTTCATCACCAAAAGTATTCACTCTGGGTCCCAGATTACTGGGTGATCCGTAGGTGCGGTTGGCTCGCCTTTCTACTCTCCATAGATCGGTTCCGCCATATCCTCCCGGACGATTGGACACAAAATATAAAAATTTATCATCGGGTGAAACAGCCGGATGGGCATTATCAAATTCATCCGAATTAAACGGAACTTCACGCTCATTGACCCAATCCTTGCCATCAAACTCCACGGAAAAAATCTTAATCATAGACCCTCCCCCACGAACTCTTACAGCGCGGTATAATACATGGTTTTATTGTCGGATGTAAAGGAAATAGCACCTACGTGATAAGGAAAAACAAGATTTTCTGAAAACAAACGGGTATTAGCTATCTGATCATCCACCACATCGGAATAATACAAACTCAAAAAACTTCTTCCCTGCCGGTCCCGGGCGCGATCCGAATCATCAGGAGAGGCGGAGGAATAAACCACGCCACCACCATAATACTGAATACCAAAGGACTGACCATATGTTTCAATGGAAGAAGGGTTAACCCTAACATTGGTGAGGAACTCGTCATTCTCCAGAGCCCATTCACAGGAACGAATCAACTCATCTATTTGAGCCTGGAGACCGGGATTCTGAGGACGGGCGCGTTGGTATAAATCAATGGCTCCTTCATAGAATCCAAATCGATGGGTGGCAGAAGCATAGATATACAAATCGTATCCCGATAGATGATCCTCCAATTCCATAAAAGCAGAAAAAGCCTCATCAATGTTGTTAAGTTCATAATAACAGTGAGCAACTCTTATTCTGTCTTCCACTTCCAAAGGAAAGTCGTTTTCCATCAGAGACTGATAATACTGTAGCGCTTCATAATATTCACCCCGCTCATACTGACTCTGTGCGCGTCGCAATGAGCCTTGTCCCTCAGCCGTGACTGAAATGACAAGAAATATGAATACTAAAAAAGAGTTTAAGGCTAGTTTCATGAGTTCCGTATTTATGTATTAAAAATAACGAATAGATCGCATTCCGGGGCGTCTGTTGAATGAAAAATCAAACTGTACACTCACCTCGTGCGATCCGGCTTTGGCATATTGGTTAATGGCATTAAAAGGGTAATCAAAGGAATATCGAACGGTGAATTGTCGACTAATTATATATTCCAGTAGCAGGACAGCCTCCGAAACGGTACGGTAAGATAAGCCCACCCAAAGCTGTTCGGCCAATAGTACATTGGCGGAAAAATCGACTTGCATCGGTGCCCCGTATACCTCTTTGATTAAAACAGTTGGTTTTACCTTCACAGGGTACCAGTCAAAGATGTAGCCCCCGTATAGATACATGTGCATATTCTTGAAGTCGATCGAGTTTTTAAACCCTTCGCTGGCCTCATCAAACTGGTCAGAAAAAAATTTGGGAATTGAAAATCCGGCAAAATAATTATCTGAATAGAAATAGGAACCAAATCCAAAATTGAAATTAAGCTTGGATTCCTTGCCATCAAAAACCGGATCCATAAAATCTTCTGTAACCGACTTTGTCCCGTCATATACCATAGAACTGAAGCCAAACTGCAACCCCAGGGAAAGGAATTTTTCCGACCTGTCGAGTTGCACCTTGTAGGAAGCAGCTCCAAAAAGGTCAAAAGTATTGGTAAAACCAATCCGGTCGTTAACCAATGCCAACCCCACACCAATATCGGTCTCTTCAATAGGACCATGGATATTCAAAGCCTGATTCATAGGGGCACCATCCAGGCCAACCCACTGACTGCGATGAATCATTAGTCCGCTAATAATGTCACGCGTTCCGTTGTAGGCAGGATTCAGCAGGCCCTGGTTGGCAATATAGTGGTTAAACTGATATTGATTTTGTCCAAAAACAAGGTGGCCTCCCATGCAAAGAAACAGCCCTATAAGTACGAGATATTTTTTTACCATAACTATGGGTCTTACTGATTCCTGAAGGGCTTGGCCCCTCAGGATAATTGGGTTACTATCTTTTATAACAAGTTTCAATTCCATTATCTTCTTAATTCAACATACCCTGAAAAACGCCTGGTCTGTAAGGAGCCTTGAACATTCTTTTTGACTTCAAAAACATAGAAGTAAACGCCATTCGGTAATTCCTTGCCAATTGAGATCATCGCACCAACATTGGAGGTACCATCCCAATTATTATTATATCTGGTTCCTTCACTGCGGTACACAATGGTTCCCCAGCGGTTAAATACCTCAAGTGACGATTCTTCTGTCTGCCCCAAACCACTAATAACAAACCGTTCATTGATGCCATCCCCATTTGGAGAAAAGGCATTGGGTAACAAGAAGGATTGTACATCACCGAAATCCTTGTTTCCGGCCATGATTATAATATAGGAAGCGGCTTTTCTATCGGCAATGGAACGGTTGGCCACCGAATAATGCAATGAATCCTTGCCAAAGAAGCTGGGTGCTTTGAAGTAGGTCAACAGTCCCGTGTTCTCATCTATGGTAATGGATGCGCCCAAACCTTCATTGATGATATTGGCTGAATAGACCAAAACATCATCGGAAGAGGTCCTTCCGCTTATCAATGCGCTTAAATCGATGGAGCCGGACAATTCATCCGCCTCAAGGTAAAGCGTATCAGGTTGAGCCAATAAATTCGATTGGTGAATGGTTACAAAACCATTCATCAAAACTTCACAACCACCTTCTCCTACAGCCAGCACATAATAATCACCAGGGAGTTCTACAAAAGGAAACTCAAGACTTCCACCAGTACCTTTGATACCAAACTCAGGCTGATCAAAGGCATAATCACCATCGCGCATCAGGAAGTACCAGACGGTTTCCTCAGAATCAGACAGTAAAATACTCTGATTGCCTGCACCACTATTTACTGTATAAACTTGCGGTGTAGCGTATTCCGTAATGGTGAATTGAGACTCTCCTTCAATGTCAAACAGACTACTATCTCCCTGAACCGTTATGGTATAGATCGTTGTACCGGTCACCAGATTATTAAAGGTGACATCTCCACCGTTCCCTTTTAGTATCTGAACCGAAACAGGATTATCCCCATCCGTGATATCCACCAACTCATAATAAACATCCGCACTGGTATTGGCCACAGTAACAGTGACACCGGCATCCTCCTCAGTGGAGCAATAGCTATATTCCTGACCACTGGCTAAGGAATAAAAGTCAACCGGTGGCGTAACACTTCCGATGGTGATGGTTTCGGAAGTATTGGTACAAGTGCTGAGCGTCCATTCTGCCGTCACATAGTAGGATCCGGTGGCGGTCACCGCCCATGTAACAGGTTGGTGCCGTCATGCAGTATGGCAGGTTCAATAACCGTCAATTCATTATTGGCATTGTGGTACAAAGTATAGGTAGCATCTGCTACCGGATTCTCGATGGAAAGCGTTCCATCTTCATTGTTCACAAAATCCATGGCATTAGCGTCGTGGGGCGCCGGATTTAATACCGGTCTGATAGTATCTGATACCACCACGCAATCAGAGGTGGAATGAATGGCGCGAATGACATAATCATAACCTGCCACCAGCCTTCTTTCAAAAGTCATGGCCTCATCCCCATACTCATCACCGGACAGATAATCAAAGGGCCGGTTATCCCGATACAAGTAATAATCAACCTCACTCTGAAGATCAGCGATGCTAAGAGAAACACCTCCGTCACTGGAACAGTATTCCGGTTCGTAATCACCAACCGATAATAAAAAGGCATCATTCACATCTTCGCCAATTGTCACACTGAATGCCGGAGATTCAACCGTACACCCCTCCGCATTTTCAGCCAAAACAGAAAGCATGAATTCGCCTAAGCCTTCATCCGACAAGTCCCATGTGATGGTACTGCCCTCATCGCCGGTTACACCCGGATCCAATTCCGGATCAATCGGATAGGCCAAAGAGACACCTTCATCCAGCAGATAATAGGTAATACCTGCCTGAACATTGCTTATGGAAACTTCCGCACTGTTTTTACAATAAGTCAATTCAGGCGCAAATTCAGGAACCAATGGTGATTCCACAGTTTCAACCGTAAAACCAGTGGCTAAAGAGACTTCACAATTTCCACCATTCCGCATGGCTTGAATGGTGTAAGTTCCCTCTGGCACCAAAGTGTCAAAAGCCAACTCACTTGAACCATCACCCAATACAGATGCGACCTCAGCATCCAAGGCATCATAAATAACATAAGTAATGCCATCCTCGCTGCTGGAAAGACTGACCGTTGCTCCAGTTTCAGAATCACAATAGGCTGAAGTGCTAGTAATGGTAATTCCTGAAACATCGGGTGCAGGTAGCTGGTCCACCGTCACTTCTCCATTCATACTGGAAGTACAACCCGTCAATTCATTGCGCGCATAAACCGTATATAGTCCCTCATCAAGTACCCGGGAAAGTCAATGCATCTCCACTACCAATGGCCGTTCCTCTGACGCGTGGAATATCTCCGTCGTGCCAAATCAACGTATAATTGATATAACTTTCAGAACCATTGAGTCCAATGACAGCTCCCTCTGCCACATCACAGAAGACACCTGATCCGGTAATTTGATAGGCAACAGGCAAGGGATTGAATCGCAATTCAACCATACCGTGCATCACCACAGAATCACAATCGGCATTGGAAGCCACAATGATATAATCACCCGCTTCGGCGATCATTCCAAAATCCAGGACATCACCACCCGTAAGCGGGGTAATGGTACTAATGGCCACATTGCTTCCTCCGGCACCTGCACCTAAAGACCAAAGGGAATAGTCCACATTGGCTTCAGATGAAGACAGACTGATGTTCATACCACCATCACCTTCACAGATGGCACCATCGCCCAGTATGGCATATTTGGTAATCACATTTGGTATACTCACTGCGAAGTCATTATCCAGGAAGGCTTCACATCCATCCAAACTGGCTAAAACACGGTAGGTACCGTTACCATCAATAAGCGTTTCAGGAAAATCAACATTGGCACCGTCACCTGTGACTGTAAGGCCTGTTGGTCCCTCACTACCATTGTCGGTCCAGTAGATTTCATATACCACACCCATTTCAGAATTCTCAATGGTTATGGTGGCACCATTCTCACAGTCAGCACCAGCATCATCAACCACTATATTCTTGTTGCTCAGTGGCAATGGCTTCTCTACAATGGAAACCAGACCATTCATCTCTATCTCACATGAAGTATGATCCCGATCAAGGGTCGCCATCACGGAATAATCACCCGGCGCATCCACAGTAAACTGAATCAGTCCCCCATTTCCGCTTTCAATATATCCGGTGGCAGAACCATCCAGGTGTAATTCGTACTCTACGTCATTTTCTGAACCGGACAATTCAATCAGGGCTTCTCCTCCACCGGCACAGTATCCGGTCTCTCCGGTAAGTTCAAAAACTGCTGGCAATGCATCCTCCGTAAGAGTAATACTACCCACCACACCTTCACAACCGGAACCAGGCATGCTGCCAATCACCGTGTATTCACCAGGAATATTAAAAGAACCAAAATTTATTTCTAACACAGGATCTGATATTGATCCAACAACCGAAGGTCCTTGGGTTTCTCCATCAAAATACAATTGATAAACAACACCGGCCTGCTGTCCAATTTGGCGAATTTCAACACCGGTAGCATCTCCCGCACAAAAATGCCCTTCATTATCAGCTTCCAAAGCAAAAGCTTCGGGGGCCGGAACCATTGAAACAGTCACCACCCCATCCATGGGATAGAGACATCCACCATCCGCAGCAATCATCACCCGGTAAGTCCCCTCCTCGGTAAATAATCCGAAGTCGATGGGCTCTCCATCGCCCACGGCGACGATGCCGGTTGTATTACTATTTCGATATACTTCATAGGCGGCACCATTGGAAGATCCATCCAAAATGAGTGAAACACCCTCTGAGCCTTCACAATAAACGCCATCTGAAGGATCTGACAACAAGTTGAAAACAGGGCTGTTAGGAACCACATCCAATTCTACCTGACCGTTCATCAGTGATGAACAACCTGTTGAAGGATTAACCGCTAATATGGTATAAACACCACCAATGTCGTAAGCACCCATATCTAAAGACCCACCGTCACCAGCCACCGGTCCACTAAATAACGCACCATTTAATAATAAATGATAGTCTATTCCAACTTCTGAACCACCTAAAGAAATGGATACCGGGCATTCGGTCAGAACACCGGTGGGATTCATATTAAATATAGACGGAACAGGTTGTTCCCGAACTTCTACGATGGATGTAAACCAAATGGAGAGTTTCAAACCATTCATTCTTCTGGCTTTCACCTGATAATCCCCCTCCGGGATATTGTTGAATACCATTACACCATTTTCCAGAGAAGAAGTAGCCACAGGCGTAATCAAGTCAGAAGTTTCATATAACTCATACATTACAAACTCCTCATATCCACTGAGGAACAATTGAACACCAGCATCTCCGGAACAGTATTCTGCATAAGCCGGTCGTAATTCAAATACATCGGGATAGGTGTCCACATTAATGGTTACGACTTCACTCGTATCTACACAACCAGAAGCATTGCGGGCAATCAGCGATAGTTCATCACCATCTTCAAGACCACCGATTTCTAAACTGGCATCGGTGACCCAACCATTGACATCGCCGTCGTGTGGTGCATTATTAACCAAATATATATAATCAACGCCACCACTGGCCTCAACAGTAACATCTTCCCCTTCTCCAATGTTATTGGATGGCAACACATTAATGCCGGCCACCGGTAAATCATTCACCGTCATTGGGATACTGTCAGAATGGGCTTGACACGAATTGGCATCAGTCACCACGACATAAACCAAATCACCATCCTCTATATCCGAAGTTGTAAATTGATTGGAAGCACTTTGCTGCTGATCTATATCCAGGCTATTTCTTAAAATATAGAAGGAATAGAAATCACCACCAGTCGCTTCGAAGGTAACCGGGTCTCCCACACAAATCTCCGTGGCATCGCTGCTAAGCGTAACAACCGGAATTGGATGAACCGTCATTTCAATAGTGGATGAAACGGCTGTACATCCAAATTCATTTTCGACACTCACATAGAACTGATCTCCATCCACCGGGTCTGAAATTTCAATTTCGTTATCAGTTGTGGCAGCCCCAAGAGAAGTACCATTACGGAAGAACTCATAAAGCGTGCCCCCTGAGGCAGTTAATGTAATAGTTTCGTTGGCACACAGTTCTGTGGCCGAAGCTGATAAGCCAGCAACAGGGGTATTCACTTGCAAAGTAACATCATCACTGGCCTCACAACCGTTTGCAGCTCTTCCGACTACGGAAATAACATCACCATCATCAAAAGTTGAACTATAGGTGGCGCCATTACCAAAATCCTGAACTTGAACTGTGTTCAAATAAAAAGCATAATCGACTCCACCAGTGGCAGTGAGTACCACCGTTTCGTTGAGGCACGCCACATCACCAGCCTGATCGCTATTCAGTTCAATAACAGGCAAATCACGAACCGTGATGGTTTCTTCAGCCGATTCCACAGCACAACCACCTAAAGTAATGGCCACTTTAATCACGTCACCATCCGTCCATGCATCCGAACTATATTCATGGCTGGCACCTGACTGAACAGAAATTCCGTTCACCATAAAATCATAGGAAGAATAGCCGGCTGTAGCACTAGCCGTAATGGTCTCACCATCACAAATGTCTGTTGATGAAAAAGTTAAAGAGTTATCAGGTGATTCTTTCACCTCAATGGCCAGATTCGCTTCATCCTCACAGCCATTGCCATCAACTACTAAAACGCTTAAAGTATAGGTTCCTAGGGCTAAAGTTACATCAGTAGCATAAGTAGCATCGGCATCTGCAGCGCGTGTATCAATTACGATATCAGATTCGTCCAAGAGTGTAAAAGTGTAAAGATCACCACCCGTTGCGGTATAGATTTCAGAAGTTCCTTCACAAATATTCTGTTCACCGGTTAAGGTGGCCGTCGCTTCAGTTACATTGACCGTCAATAAGGCGGGACTGCTGGAACAGGTAATACCATTAGCAATGTCGCCAACAACCACACTGTATTCTCCGGCATCTGTCGCTAAGGCGTTGCTAATGACATAGGTGTCTGAGGTGGCACCGGTTATTTCTGCTCCGGCTCTGTACCACTGATAAACATAATTACCGCTTCCTCCTGTGGCCGAAGCCGTCAAGGTCAA
>NZ_BAZW01000088.1 GCF_000974365.1 Geofilum rubicundum JCM 15548 | reverse complement strand
TAATGGGGGTTAATAATAAATCAAAATGTTCTTTTTTGATGTTTGAAACGTCAGCATCAAAGAATAAAATTATTTCATTTGATGATTTCTCAACACCATGAACCATTGCCCAACTTTTACCTCTATTCTTATCCAATCGTTCATTTATGAATAAATAATCTTTAGACAATTCTTTTAAAATGTTTTGAGTATCGTCATTAGAACCATCATCAACTACAATAATCTCTGAATCAGGTAATAGATTGCAACATGAAATCAAGACATTTGCAATAGTTTTTTCCTCATTGTAAGCACATATTATAACACTTGCTTTCATAATAACCTCCCTGTTACTTTTAAATATTCTGCATATTTAATTTTATAGGCAGTCTTGGAATCAATTAGAGCATCTTTTGTTTGTTGATACATAGCTTGCGCTTCCAATAAGTCAGAAGTACTTACAACACCCGCATCAAAACTGTTTTTTACAACAGACAAGTGTTCTAAAGCTTGCTCAACTGAAGATTCTGCTACCTGAATTTGCATATAACTTTCAATAACATCTTTATATGCTTTGTCCATTTGAAGTTTTAATAGTTCCGTTTTTTCTTCCAAATTATTTTGGGCAATGTTTACCTTTAGCTTATGCTCCTTTATTTTATGTGAACCTCCCCACCATCCGGAGATTGGTACCGAAACTTTGGCAAAAACCATACTGTTGGTATTGTTAAAGCTCATCATACCTCCATCAGGCTCGCTTACATCAAGATACAGCCCTGCAACACCAACGGCTACTGTTGGCAAGTATTCACCCATTGCCATTTTCTTCTGGAGTATTTCTGCGTCTATTGCTTTGTTTAGCATCTGATATTCATCTCTTTTAAGCAAAGCTTCTTCCGGACTCCAAAATGTTTCTACCGGATCGTGAACAAGAATAGCTGTATCAGCGATTTGTAAATTACCTGAATATGTAATACCAATGTGCTGAGCAAGGGTCATTTTTAATAAATCTATACCATTGTTAAGCTTTAATTTATTTGCATTGATATTATTTAATTCAAGTTGTATTTTTAACAAATCACTTTTTTGAATTAACCCGGCCTCGTAGGCAACACTTACATCATTTTTTAGGCTATTCAGTAGTTTTTCATACCCTTCAAGTGTTTTCTTCTTTTCTTCAAGTGCTAGAATAGTCCAATAATAAAACTCAGTCGCAACCAATACTTCATCTTGCGTAAGATTAAGTTGATGTTGTGAAAATTCGACACCAAGAGAGGCGAGTTTATTTCCATTCCGTATTCTACCTCCTACATATAAAGGTTGTACAGCAGTTAAATATCCTGCATTAACATAATCTAATAATTCCAAGCCCATCCCGGGAAAGTAAGTAAACTGAGTTGGAGCAGCCAGATTCGCTGGATTTCCGTCATATACTGGCAAATTCATTTCAGGTAATTCTGCTTCAACTAAACTTTTGTTTAGTTTTACAGCAACAGCACCAGCATCTATTTGAGGAAAGTAATTTGTAAAAGCATTCTTTTTTACTTCTTGCGAAGCCTCTAAACTAAGTTGTTTATTCTTAATATTTATATTGTTCTGTATTGCTGAATCTTTGCACATCTCAAGAGTAACGGTCTGTGCATTAATATTTAAAGACAACAGCAAAACTATTGGTGTTATTACATTTCTATACTTCATCTGATGAATATTTATTTTGGTTCGAAAGATTAATTTTATTGCTAAACTTTTTACTTATGTCCCTGATTTTTACTTTTTGAAATATCTTCCAATACATTGCTGGCAATGTTAAGACCAGTATTATCATGGATAGTATAGTTCCATAAAAGATGACTATACCCATTGGAGACCATAATGAAGAGTTCGACAATATCATCGGAATAATTCCGATTGCAGTTGTTGCAGATGTTAAAAATATGGGAACCATGCGTCTTTGACCTGCTTCGTAAGCAGCTTGTCGGGCAGTAGTTTTTTTATTTATCCGCAAATCTTCAGCATGTTCAAATATTAGTATCGTATTTCGGATTGTAATTCCAAATAAGCTTATTATCCCTAGAATAACAGTAAGGGTCAATGGTGTACCTGTTATCCATAAACCTAGTGAAGTACCGGGAAGTACAAAAGAAAGAGAAAGTAGGGCTGCCAGTGCTACATTTATTTTTTTAAATTTAAAGAGTAACAGCAGGAAGATTATAAGCACAGCGATTATAAGTACTTCAATTATAGAAGGTACAACTTCCATATCTCCTTCATGCATTCCTCCATAAGAATAACTAATATCTGATGGCAAGTTAGGAGCTATTTCATTTTCAATAATACCTTTTATTTCTTTAAAAGTAGCTGTCTCACTATATCCTCGCTTAACATCAGCCAAAACCGTAATTGTTCTTACTCCGTTTCTGCGAACAATTTGCCCTTCGTGCCAAACAGGTCTTACATCAGCAATTTGTCGTAATGGAACAGAAATCCCGGGCAAAAGTGTAGAAATGTATTTGTTATCAACATTATTTGGATTATCATTTACCTCATGTTTGTCTGTTTTCATTATTACCGACAAGGGATAATCAGCTTCCCACACAGTGCCTACAGGTATTCCTGTATAATAACCTGTTAATTCAAGCTCTGCTAAACTCTTCACTATTCCCAATCTTGATGCTTCTGCTGTGTTTAAATCAACCTGCAATGCTGGCAATGCTTCTTCATAATTTGTATGTAACCACACTAAACTTTCAACACCAGAAAGTGCGCTTATAAGCGTGTCACTATATTGTTTTAATTGTCCGATTTGGTTCCCTGTTAATCGAACCTCAATCGGATTTTGTGACAACTGATAATCCAGTTGTTTAAATCGCACATAGGCATTCGGGAAATAGTTTTGGTATAAGGGGGTATATTTATCAAGAAGTTCAATAGTACTTTGTTCCGATGTTGTATTTACAATAAACTGTGCGAAATTTTCACCACCAATATTAGGAGCATAAGTAGTTTGAAAACGTGGTGATGACATCCCAATAAAAGAAGTGATTGATACAATTTCTTCATCTCGTTTTAATAACTGATACAGACTGTCGGCGACTATTTTTGTTTTGCCAACTGGTGTTCCCTGTGGAAGATAAATCTCTACTGCAAACTGGTCTCTGTCTGCATTCGGAAACATACGTTGGTCATTACTAAAAAAGAAAACAATAGAAACAACTATAAAGATTGCTGTCAAAGCAATAGTAATAAAGGGATAGCGAAATGTTGCATCCAGTCCTTTTACATAAAATTTCTGAATAATTGTATTTAGGTTAAATTTCTTCTCTTTTGTTTTTCGCTTAATTAGCAAGAATTCTAAAATAGGAATATAAAACATCGACAGTAAATACGAAACCACTAAAGCAATGCTAAATGTCCATGGGAAATGTTTTACAAAATCGGCCCAAATGCCAGTGAAAATAGCTAGTACAGGTAAAAAAATGCTGCACAAAGCAAAAGTTGCAAAAAAGATAGCTCCATTGTAATTTTTTGCACTAAGTACGGCTGCATGCCACTTGGATACTCCTTTCTCCAAGTATTCCATATAACCGTCAATAACAACAACGGAATTATCGACAACCATGCCCAGTATAACGATTAGAGCTGCTAATGTTACTGTATTGAGCGGGATGTTTAGTAGATACATTAACCCAAGTGTTATAAAAACGGTTATAGGAATGGTAGTTGAAGCAATTATTGCTGAACGTAATGGAAATAAAATAAGCATAATCAAGATGATGATTACAACCGCAATGACTAAGTCACGCAGGAAATTCTGAACTGAAGTTTCAACTACCTTTGGTTGGTCTGCGATACGTTGTACTGCAACATCATCAGGAATTAGCGTGTCGAACTCTTTAAGTATTTCATCAACGTCATTTCCATAGGCTATAATATTGTGTCCTTCTCGCATTTCCATTGATAAAATGATAGATTTTTTACCATTGTTTTGAGTAAAGCGTTTGGGTGTTTCATACTCTTTCGTGATGGTGGCAACATCCTTTAATTTTACAATTGTACCATCGGGTGAAGAATATATTATCTGTTCGGCTACTTCTGTTTCCGAATTATAAATTGATGAGAAGTGTAAAGGCATATTGGAATTACCCGTTTCTACTTTTCCCGAAACAGTAGTTAGCCCCTGTGAGAATAAATTCGCTGCTAAAGTTTTATAGTTGATTCCATATATGGCTAATTTCTCTCGGTTTAAATAAACGTTAATCTGTTCTTTTTGTGTTCCATAAAGGCGAAAATTAGAAGCAGACTTTAATAAGCGTAATTTAGTTTCCAATATCTCGGCATAGTCTTCTAGCTCCCTGTAAGAACGTGTATCTGATTCCAACGCAATTAAAAGCGCTGAGGTGTCCCCAAAATCATCGTTAGCAATTACTGCCAAGACACCACTTGGTAGCTGCATCTTAAATAATGATATGCCATGTTTAATTTTCGACCAAACTTCATCTTTGTTATGTACATTATTTTCAAGTTCAACCATAATATAAACAATTCCATCACGCGACATGGAATAAGTTTTTTCTCGATTAACTTCTTTATATGTAAATAAAAATTTTTCGAGTGGTTTTGCCAGTTGTTCTTCTACTTGAGCAGAAGTTGCTCCCGGGTATATACCTACAACTACCCCCTGACGAATAGTGAATGTTGGAAATTCCTGTTTTGGCATTTTAACCAGAGCGAATACTCCAAAAAGAACTAATACTCCTACAAAGAAGAACATTAATTTATGATGGCGCATAACCGCTTCAATTGCTCCTATATTTTTTTTCATAATACCTCTACTTTTTGTCCGTTTGAAACTTTTTGGTAACCATCGGTAATAATCACGTCATCATTAATTAGTCCGTTTAAAATCTCTACACCATTATGGTTTTGCGTACCAATTTTAACTACTTGTTTTGTTGCTTTCCCTTGCATGAGTTTCCAAACATAATAGTTGCCATCCCCATCTATTAAGATGCTGTTGTTTGGCACAACTACTTTTGAATTAGAGTTCCCACTATTTATTTGTGCCTCGCTCACCATTCCTGGCAGTAATAGAAACTCATTATTTTTTACTAATATTAACACGGGGTAGGTGTGTGATATAGCATCTGAAATTACACCTTTGCTTATCACTTTTCCTTGAAACAAATCGGTTGAAACAGCAGAGATACGAATGCTTGCAGTTTGCCCTACTTTAAGCTTATTGATTTCGTTTTCGGGTACGGCTACCTTGACATGTACATTACTAATTTTTAAAAGTGTAATTACAGGCTGGTTTGGCAGAATGTTTTCTCCGGCTTCTACTCTTATTTTACCAACAACACCACTAAAAGGAGCTTTTAGCCTACTATCGTTCATGTTTTTACGGGCAATAGCTTCAGCAGCACGAGCTTTTTCCAAATTAGTTTGCATTTCGATATACTGTATCTCAGGTAAACTTTTATTGTCATATAACATCTGAATTCTTTTCATAGCATCTTCAGCTTGATTTAACGTTGCTAAAGCCATTGAGTGAGCATTCTTTAGGCTATAATCATTTAACGTTGCCAATAAATCACCTTGTTTAATTTTCTGTCCTTCGGAAACTTTTATTGCATCTATATTTCCTGTTAAAGGAAAACTAATTGATGCCGAAATTTCTTCCTCTACAATACCCAGATAGTTGCTTGTAGTCTTTTCTTCTTGCAAACCTACCTTGTAGGTTTTTACATAAATTGTGTCTTTGTGTTGTTCAATTGTACCACCTTTTTGCGAACAGGCATTTAATATAAAAGTCAGAACAACTAACTGAAACAGAATCCTGATATTCATTCTAAATCGTTTTAATTTATTATTAATCATTTTCTGTTAGCAAAGATACCTGAGAGATGCTGTAGAATAAAGCTCTTAAATTCTTATAAATTGTTCTATAAGTCGAATAGTATGTTTTTGCAGAGAGTTTATTACAAATATTTAGGTATATTTGATAAAAAAAGGAATGAAAGAACAATTACTCTTTAGCGTTACCATAGAACAATTGCTTAAACAGAGAATTGGAACAGGACTAAATACCGAAATTGTCTTAATTAGAAGTATAAAAGAATATATACACCTGTTTAGTTTTCCGTTAAGAGTTGATGCTGCTATATTTCTTTTTTGCACAAAAGGAAATATTGATGTGAATATTAACCTTACAAATGTGAAGATAACGCCCAATAACTATGGTATTAGCGTACCTGAAAATGTTATTGGCTTAAATTCTGTAAGTGACGATTTTGAGGGATTTGTCCTTCTTTTATCAATTGATTATCTACGGAAAATCAGTATAGATTTAACAGACTTGCTTCCTTATTATATGCATGTTAGAAACAACCCTCTCTTTAAAGCGAGACCTGAGAATATTGAAATAATTATCAGTTATTTTAATTTATTCAGCTTTTTATTAGAGGCTGAAAATAGTGTACGTAAATCAAATATAATTAGTGGCTTTGCCATATCTTTTATAAATAAAATTGCAGAGGATGTTGATTTATATGAATTAGATGTTGGTGAGGTTAAAACCAAAAGTAAAGAATACTACTATATGCGATTTATGGAGCTTTTACAACAAAACTTTAGAGAACAACATAATATTAGCTTTTATTCTGAAAAACTAAGCCTTACTCCAAAATATTTATCATCTTTAATGAAAGATATTAGTGATCTGTCGGCATCAGAATGGATTAATAATTACATTGTAGTAGAAGCCAAAACATTATTAAAATTCTCAGATATGACTATTTGGGAAGTTGCTGATTATTTACACTTTTCTAATCAATCGTTTTTCAGCAAATACTTTAAGCATCATACTGGTCTTACTCCTAAGCAATACCGTAAAGATTAAATGTTTTATATCAAATCCTGTCCAACCAATGAGCAGTACTGCATATTTCTTGAAAAATCAAAATCTAATGTGATTAGCTAACATCAACTCTTTTTAGCGTTGGCAGAAATTGCACTCTTTTGCAAATTTCGGTCTGTGCGTCAGCCTGTGCGATTTGCAAATGTGTGCAATGTGCGTTGGCTTCCCCAACTGTCCCGAAGGGCAGAAGTGGGCGGGCAAAAACTAATTTTTTCTTGCACCAACCTTCAATCAAAGTGCTAATATTTTCTATCCGTTTTTTTAATTAATAATTAGGTTTCAATGTTGCAGTTTGGTTCTTTGCACTTGCAGCTAACGTGTGGCAATATAGTGCGTTGCGTTTTCTCTGTTAGTGAATATCCTTTCCACATAGGGCCATTGCCCTGAAACCAATTTATTATCTATAAGCGAGCAGCTATGCAATATATTGCGTGTTGGCACCTGTCATCAACCCTCCTCGCGTTTTGCTCTTCTTACAAGTCTGCGAACGACAATACCGCCACTTCGCCGCCACCCCGGAACTAATTCTCGTTCTTTAAATTCCGTTTGCCAATCCGTATGCAAACATTTGTCTTAACGAGATACTGAATTTACGTTTCTGCCAATCTATGTATAGACGCTTCCAGATACATTAAACACGAGACCAGTACTTTGATGGCGACCGCTGCCCTTACGACACCTTATAAATGTAGACTTTTCTAACCATGTGGATGCTGGGGTGCAACAATTGCTAAGCTGAAGACCCTAACCTTATTGTACGTTTCTGCCAATCAATCATTTTGAACGTTTCGGGAAGCAAATAACGCTTTGCGAGTCCCTTTTATCATTCAGCCAGTTTCTACCGGAGCCCGACACCGGTCTCCTAAACCCCACTTCCCTACGAAAACCGCTAAATTCTGCGTGCCCTACTCAGCACAAACCTTTAAAAACACCTATCCGCTGTCTGCGCACCCCTCACCTACACGACACCTTTGATAAAGCAATCCGCGTAATCCATTTCAGAAGTCCGTTTTGCTAGTCGGGCAGTTTCTACCGAAACCCAGCACCGGTCTGCCAATTTTTACTTTCTTACGACAACCGCAGAAATCCCTGAACCCTTCTCTGCACAAATCTTTAAAATACCCACCCACTGTCTGACCACCACCTTAACTTTGCGAAACCCTGGTCAAAGACGCTTGGAATTCAAGATTCCGTTTGCCAATCAATCTATTTTTTCATGCTACCGAGTGCAAAACCTTCTATCGGAAAATATGTGGTGCGAGGTTAATAGGTGCCAACGTGTGGCAATATAGTGCGTAGCGTATTCTTTGATAGTTATAATCTTATCCACATAGGGCCCTTGCTCCGAAACCAGTTAACTGACTGCAAGCGAGCAGCTATGCAATATATTGCGTGTTGGCACCTGTGATGAATTCTCCCCTCGTTTCGCTGTTCAACTTGGTCTGCGAACGACAATATTACCACTTCGCCGCGACCCCGGAACTAATCCCCGTTCTCTAAATTCCGTTTGCCAATCCGTATGCAAGCATTTGTTTTAACGAGGTACTGGATTTACGATTCTGCCAATCTGTGTATAGACAATTCCATATACATTAAACACAAGACCCGTACTTTGATGGCGACCGCTGCCGTTAAGCGACTTTATAAATATAGACCTTTCTGACCGAGTAGATGCTGGGCTGCGACATTTTTTGAGCTGAAGACCCTAAACCTATTTTACGTTTCTGCCAATCAAAAATTTGACCGTTTCGGGAAGCAAATAACACCATGCGAGTCCGTCCGTCATATAATTCAGCCAGGTTCTTCCGGAGCCCAATACCGGTCTCCTAAACCCCACTTCCCTACGAAAACCGCTAAATTCTGGGTGCCCTACTCAGCACAAACCTTTAAAATACATAGCCGCTGTCTGAGCAACCCTCACCTACACGATACTTTTGATAAAGCAGTCCACGTAAGCCATTTCAAAAGTCCGTTATAATATTCGGGCAGTTTCTACCGAAACCCGGCGCCGGTCTGCCAATTTTCACTTTCCTACGACAACCGCCGGAATCCAGAATCCCTACTCTGCACAAACCTTAAAAAGACCTACTCACTGTCTGCGCACCACCTTAACTTTGCGAATCCCTGGTTAAAGACGATTGGAATTCAATATGCCGTTTGGCAATCCTTTTACTTTTTCATTCTACCGAGTGCAAAACCATCTAACGGAAACTAAGTGGTGCTGGGTTAATAGGTGCCAACGTCCA
>NZ_BAZW01000089.1 GCF_000974365.1 Geofilum rubicundum JCM 15548 | reverse complement strand
ACAGAGACTGGATCTCGATATCAAAAGCGGCCTGGGTGGTGTTTTGATTTTTGGGGTTGCCCAGTACCAGGCGGCTGCCATCGTAATAAAACCATTCGCCACAGGAAGCGGCCAGTCGCGCCAAAAACTGAAAGCTGGTCTCCTTGTATTTAACGGCATAGGGGATGATGGCCTCAAATTTGGGCTTGTTGCTCACCCCCATGCGCACGCCGGTGTTTTCGAGCTCTTCGCTGAGGATGTTGTGCAGGGTATAATCTGTGTACGAGCCCATGGAAGGCCCCATGTCCAGAAGCAGGGTAGGACTACCCCCGTGAATGCGGGCGTAGCCCTGATCCCCGTCCTTTCCCCCGATTTCAATATGGGTGACCAGGCCGGTGAATTCGGTGATTTCCCCATTCCCGCGGTGTTCCATGTGGATGTCCACGGTATGACCCAGTTGCTGGAAGACGGTTTCGGGGGTGACCGTCCACAGGCTGGCTTTGTTGGGTTTGTAGTTGACCAGGATGTTGAAGGTGTGGTGACCGCTCATGGACTGTCGAAGCGTGAGGGTTTCAAAATCGCAGGCTTCTCCGTTGATAAAGATGGTGGTGGTCACCATGTTTAGGATTTCTGACATGATTGAATATTTGAGTTAAAGTAAGGTTTTGGCCGCTAATCATAAGCATCAAGCGGACAGGTGGACAAATATACAAAATATTGGAAACACCATCACAAAAAAACAGTCATGAATTTACAAAACACTTACAGACAATTGTTTGTAAAGACAAACATACCATACAGTCAAATTATTATGATAATATACCCCCCTTATTCAAGGGGGATGCTGAAGGAGAATTCACTCCCTTTGTCCAATTCGGATGTAACGGTGATATCGCCGCCCAGCAGTTTGACGATTCCCCTGCAGATAGCCAGACCCAGACCTGTGCCACCAAAATGTATGTGGGTGCTGTAGTTGACTTGCTTGAAGCGTTCAAATATTTCTTCATTTTTTTGGGGATCGATACCTATGCCTTCATCCTTGACAAAGAATTCCATGCGCTGGTCTTTCATCCTGAATCCAAATTCGATGGTGCCTTTTTCTGAAAACTTTAAAGCGTTGTTTAAGAGGTTGCTACTGCCCAAAAACAGGTAGCCAAACTGATTGAGGGCGAACTGGAATTTATGCAAGGTCCGCCTCTGAATTTTATGATCGAAATAAATCAGCATGTTTCGGCACGACAATAAGTCCATGCGAATAAAAGGCGGATCTTTAAAGACGTTGTGAATGGAGAATACAATTTTTTCACGGATGCTTTTTATGATCTGAATTTTTACGCCCGATTTGATGAAATACCGGTCGATGTACCCCTTTCGTATTTCGCTGACAACATTATACTGGTAGGCACCGGCACTGGCCTTGGCAATGGCCAGGGGGTCAATGTCGGTGGCAAATATTTTAAAATCCAGATTGAGCTTGTTCGAACGGATATGGTCGTCGACCAACATGGCGATGGAATAGACCTCCTCGCCGGTGGAGCAGCCGGGTACCCAAATGCGAACGGTGTCCTTTTTGTTTTTGGATTGGCATATCGCAGGTATGATTTGCTTTTCCAATTCTGTAAAAGCTTCAGTATCCCGAAAGAAGCGCGTTACCCCAATCAGGAAATCTTCTTTCAGGCCTTGCTTCTCTTCGTCCTTTAGCAGTAAAAAATCGACGTAATCGGACAGGTGCTCTATATTGTGGATGTTCATCCGTTTTTCGATGCGGCGCAGCAGGGTGTTCTTTTTATATTCCCGGAAATCAATGCCCGAAAACTGAAAAACAATCTCTAAGATGTTATTGATCAACGACTCGGTAGAGCCATCGGTATCGGTGTGTATATCGACTTGTGCCCGGTTGGTGGGTATTTTGCTGATTTTTTCGGCGATGTTTTTGGGGGTCATGATGAAATCCACCAGATTGGTGGCGATCACCGAATTGGGCATGCCGTCGAATTGGGCCGACTCGGGATCCTGGGCCATGATGATGCCGCCGCCTTCTTTGATGGTGCGAATGCCCTGCGAGCCATCAGAGCCGGTGCCTGAAAGAATGACGCCGATGGATTTTTCCTTGAATTCTTCCCCCAAAGTATGAAAAAAGATATCGATGGGCAGGTTGAGGTTGTGTTTGGGCCCCCGGTCGAGCAAATACAACTTTTTACCTTTGATGTGCAGGTTTTTAAAGCGCTGATTGAGATAGACGCAATTGGGACTTATGGTTTGCTTGTCCTCGGCCGTAAATATCTTCATTTTGGTGTGCTTGGCCAGCAACTCCGACATGAGGCTTTCAAAATTGGGCGACAGGTGCTGGATGATGACAAAGGCCATGCCGGTGTCTGATGGGATGTTGTCGAACAACTGCTGAATGGCCTCCAGGCCCCCGGCCGAGGCGCTATCCCCACCACGTAAAAATCCGCAGCGCCTGTATGAGGCGCTTCTGCCGGTTCTGTGACCTTATCTACCTCGCTTTTTTTCTTTTTCATAGCATCCAATTATTTTACACCACCCTCATTCAGATAGGAAAACACGCCACTCAAACCAAAAAGACTCTGTAAATGCTTCTGAGGTACCTTTGCCAAAAGATGACAAGCAGACCGAATAAACCGGTATTCAGGCACCCCATTGTAGATTTAAAACATTTTGACAGCGGTAAAAGTTCAAAGAAAGGATTTGTATTTTCTAAAGCGGCAGATTTTATAGGGAGCCTGGCTGGACTGGCTACTCTGTTGAAATCTGTATTTGTTTTATAAGTAAAACTTTTATACATGAAACCAAAAAGATCTCAAATTTTTTCAATCATATTTAGCCACTCGTTAAATCTCGGACTCTTGCTCTTCATTTTTTCTATACCAATAGCCTCTGCGAGAATATTGCCATAAACAATTTTGTTGTAGCCAAGGATTATCCTTTTTAACCGGTGAGATGGAGATGTTTCTTTACTGTTATTTATCATCTCAGGATTGCTGAATTGCTGAAATGTTTGAGCCAATTCTTCAACACCAATCAGTTCGTTTTTTGGTATTTGCTCATAAAAAACTTCAATCTCATTAAAAAGGAGTCCTTCAAATTCATGAAGCTGTAAATAGGGTATAAATCGAAACCTTAAAGCGTCATCAATACTATCCAGCATTCCACGCTCTAGTATCTTCATTCTCAAATTTTTATCCGGTTGTTTCTCTGCTTCATCCCACAACGGAAAATTATACTTGCTATACAAACCGTAATAATCAATTAGAGTGGTCACAAAGGCTTTTGAATCATTTGATAAATGCAGGGAAATCTGTTTTTTTAATTCCACCCACTTAACGATACCCCCCATCGTTTTCTTTATAAGTGGCCCTTGGATAAAAATATCTTTCTTGGCAAAATATGGCGCTAAAATAGTGCTGCAGAACTCCCTTTCTGTTTCACCTTCGCATATTATTATGACTCTTTTCATTTTAATAGTTTGGTTGACCAGCAGTGATTATATTTCTTTTCCACAAATCATCAATGGTATAGTCCTCTAGCCAGTTTTGAAGTTTATTAGCATTTAAGCGATTGAATTTTGAACATCCATCAATTTGGTCAACAGCAATAATTGAGTCGGGTGAAAAATGACTTATTAAATCAGTTGATTGTGTGGCAATAATCACCTGACATCCTTTGGCAGAAACTGATTTAATCATACCTGCCAACTTTGAAATAGCGGATGGATGCAATCCTAATTCAGGTTCGTCTATTATTATGGTGTCAGGTAATTCTGGCTGCAAAAATAAAACGGTTAATGCAATAAAACGAATTGTTCCATCCGACAAATCAGTTACACCATAGACCGTGTCACTGTATTTATCTTTCCATTGCAGTTTAATATAGTTCTCCTTATTAGGATTGAAATAGAAGTCCAAAAAGTAAGGTGCTATAGACTGAATTGTTTTTACTATCTTATTATAAACAATCTTTTCTGCTGCTTTAATATCATATAAAAATGCTGCCAGATTAGCCCCATTGCTGTACAAATAATGAACATCATTTTCGACATGGCTGGGAATTGTAAAAGGGGATTTATCACTGGTATCATGGAAGTGGTATTTCCTAAACCCTTCAAGATAACGAATGACATAATTTGCACGAACATTATCTGTTGTTTTTATTCGGGACTCCCTGTCTGAACGACTAATTTTAACGCCCTTATCACTCTTATAAATCAAACGTTCATCAGTAAAAACCAATCCATCAGTACCCACATTAAGTACAGCAGAATAACCATTGTTGCCATTTTCAAACTCAACTTTAAAGCTGATTGAATCAGTTATTTTTTGACCTTTATGAAGGATTTTATTTTCTCCTCCGGTTAGTGCGATATATTCATTTAGGTTTTTGTTGTAAAGTCTATTCAAAAAATCAAAAAACGAAATAAAATTACTTTTTCCACTCCCGTTTGCACCAATTAATATATTGATCGGCGTTAAATTAATCCGTTCAGATTTAATCGATTTGTAACCGGCTATCTCTATGTAATCCATTTACTAATTATTAATGGTAAATATCAAATTTAACAAATAAAAAAGAAATGGCCATTGCTTAGGTTTCAAATATGACTTTTTCAAGTATTTTTTTCTTTTCTTCCTATCAGCAAAAATGAAATCACTCATCATTATCTACTCTTTAACACTTTCTGCTATATTTGTACAAAATGCTTCACCCATGCTTTTTAACTCCATTGATTTTGCGGTGTTTTTGCCCCTGGTTTTCCTGCTGTATTGGTGGGTGAATAACCGGTCGCTTAAGCTGCAAAACGCGCTGATTGTAGCGGCCAGTTATGTGTTTTACGGGTGGTGGGACTGGCGCTTTTTGTCGCTGATTTTGTTCAGTACACTGGTGGATTATCTGGTGGGACTGAAACTGAAAACGCAGCGGGACCCCATCAAACGGAAGGTGCTGTTGTGGACGAGCATAGGGGTGAATCTGGGCTTTCTGGGCTTTTTTAAATACTACCATTTTTTTCAGGACAATTTTATTGAGGCTTTTTCTTTGTTTGGCCGGGAGATTCAGCCCAATTCGCTGAATATTATTCTGCCGGTGGGCATCAGTTTTTATACGTTTCAGACGCTGAGCTATACCATTGATGTGTACCGGCGAAAGCTGGAGCGACCAAGGATTTTGTGGCTTTTGCGGCTTTTGTGAGTTTTTTCCCGCAACTGGTGGCGGGCCCGATTGAACGGGCCGCCAATCTGCTGCCGCAGTTTTACCGCAAGCGGGTGTTTGACTACCACCAGGCGGTGGATGGCCTGCGACAGATTTTGTGGGGACTGTTTAAAAAGGTGGTGATTGCCGACAATGCCGCGGATATGGCCAATGTCTTTTTTAATGCGCCGGCCGATTACCCGGGCAGTGTGCTCCTGCTGGGGGCGGTATTTTTTGCCTTTCAGATTTATGGGGATTTCTCGGGCTACTCGGACATCGCCATTGGCACGGCGCGCTTGTTTGGCTTTGATTTGATGCGGAATTTTGCTTATCCGTATTTCTCGCGCGACATCGCAGAGTTCTGGCGCCGGTGGCACATTTCGTTATCGACCTGGTTTCGGGATTACCTCTACATTCCCCTGGGTGGCAGTCGCGGTGGCACCTGGATGAAAATTCGCAACACCTTTATCATTTTTATAGTAAGTGGCTTTTGGCACGGGGCCAACTGGACCTTCATTGTATGGGGGGCATTGAATGCGCTCTACTTTTTGCCCTTGTTGCTGACGAAGAAGAACCGCACACATTTGGACATTGTGGCGCAGGACCGCCTGCTGCCTTCGCCCATGGAGGCGCTGCGGATGTTGGCGACTTTCGGGGCCACGGTGCTGGCCTGGGTGTTTTTCAGGGCGGAAAACCTGACGCATGCCTTTACCTACCTGAAGGGGATTTTTTCTTCTACCCTGCTGTCACTGCCCAAAGCCATGCATTTTGAAGAGGTGGGCGTACATCCGGCCATCCTGGTCTTTTTTCTGGCTGTGATGCTGGTGACGGAATGGCTGGGACGGCGACAACCATACGCCATTGCCCTTGCGGGCACTGCCTTGAATGGACCTTTCAGATATGCTTTTTACTATGCCCTGGTGCTGTTCATCTTCTTTTTTGGCGGCGCGAATCAACAATTCATTTACTTTCAATTTTAAGTCATGAAGCGATTTATTCTGAAAATAGCCCTGTTTGTCGCGCCCCTCTTGCTACTGCTCTATCCCATGGATTACTATTTCTCTAAATCACTGAAAGAAACGGCCATGGCGCAAGGTGAATATGAAGTATGGAACGACATCTTCCATGCCTCGGTCGATGCCGATGTGGCCATTTATGGCTCATCGCGCGCCTGGGTGCACATCAATCCGCAAATTCTGGAGGACTCACTGAACCGTTCGGCCTACAATCTGGGTATCGATGGCCAAAACCTGTGGATGCAGATGCTGCGCCATCAGCAATATCTGGCGCACAACCCTTACCCTGAGGTGATTATCCACTCGCTGGATGTATTTACGCTGGAGCCCAGGATCAACGACTACAACAACTATAACAACGACCAGTTTTTGCCCTACTTGTTTTGGCACGACTATTTTGAGGATACGGATCTCTTACCCCCCATTTACGATAAATACGACCATTGTGTGCCCATGCTGCGTTACCAGAACAGAGGTATGCGGGTGCTTTTGTCGATGATCCCCCATTACAAAAAGGGGCCCTTGCGGACCAGGGGCTTTGTGGCCAATGAGGCGACCTGGAACACGGATTTTGACAAGGCCCGCGAAGAAAGAGGCAGCTATGAGGTGGTCATCGACAGCGCCACAGTGGCGCTGTTCAGGGAATATCTGGCCGACTGTCAACAAAAAAACATCCAAGTGGTACTGGTCTATTCACCCGAATACATCGAAGGCCAGCACTTCGTCTCCAACCGCCAGGAACTCTTCACCCTTTTAAACGACATTGCCACCGAATTCAACCTGCCCTTTCTCGACTACTCCTCCCACGAAATGTGCCTCAACCGCTCCTACTTCTACAACGCCATCCACCTCAACGCCACCGGCGCCAACCACTTCTCCCGCATCCTGGCCCACGACCTCAAACCCCTCCTCTAAACCCTTCCCCCCCCACTTGCTAACACATTTAAAATGTATATCTTTACCCTCGAAATCACAAGAAAAATTGCCCTAAAACAAGCACCGAAAAGGGATTCGGGAAGCGATTGGCACTTTTATAACGACGAAAAGGAGAGAGAGAAAGATGATGAATCCCAACACGACCAATGCCAACGGCATGGTTTCAGTAGTATCGAGGACCAAAGGATGGGTCGGCTGTTTAATAGACCAGGCGCAAAACAAACTGGCCGGCATTTTGGCTTTTTTGGATGTTTCAGACAGGGCGGCCGTAGAACAACAGCTGCGCGAAGAAAAGATGCGGTTCAAGCATTTATTGGAACATCTTGAAGCGGGCATTGTGGTGCATGCACCGGACACTTCTGTGATTTATAACAATCCAAGGGCCTGTGAATTACTGGGCGTATGCAACGATCAAATCAAGGGCATCACGAGTCTTCATCCCGACTGGAAATTCGTGGATGAAACGGGTGCTGCGCTTCCACCTGATAAATATCCGGTTAACCAGATCATTGCCACGCAGCAAGCCCTGAAGAACATCGTTGTAGGCATTTGGCAACCCGATAACAACGCACTTGTATGGGTGAGAGTCAATGGCTTTCCGACTTTCGATCAAAATGGCCAACTGACGGAGATCACCATTAGTTTTTTTGATATTACCCAACGCAAAAAGGCGGAGCAAGCGCTGCGCCAGAGTGAGGCCATCAAAAACAAATTGGTTTCGAACATTGGGGATGTGATTGTCATCATCGACAAGCAGGGCATCAACAGATACAAAAGTCCCAACATTACCAAACTCTTCGGCTGGAAGCCCGAAGAACTGGTGGGGCAGAATACCTGGGAGCTGGTTCACCCGGACGATCAACAAAGGGGGAAACAACTTTTCGACACCATCCTGGCCGATCCCAACGCCACGGCCACCAGTGAATTCAGGTACAAACACAAGGACGGCAGGTATGTCTGGATAGAAATAAAACTGGTCAATCTGCTACACGACAAGGACATTGAGGGACTTTTGGGAAATTACTATGACATTACCGCACGCAAGCAGAACGAGCTGGAACTCATTCTTGCCAAGGAAAAAGCTGAGGAAAGCGACCGACTCAAATCGGCCTTTCTGGCCAACATGTCTCATGAAATAAGGACCCCCATGAATGGCATTTTGGGCTTTGCAGATTTGCTGAGACAGCCGAATCTCACGGGAGCCAAGCAACAGGCCTACATTGAAATCATCCTGAAAAGCGGCGATCGCATGCTCAATATCATCAACGACATCATTGATATTTCAAAAATAGAAGCCGGTTTGACGAAACTCGATATACAAGAAACGAATATTGCCGAGCAAGTAGATTATATCTACACCTTTTTCAAGCCAGAAGCAGAAGCCAAAGGGCTTAAATTGTCGGTTAACTGTGCTTTACCTGCGGATCAGGCAGCCATACTAACGGACCGTGAAAAGCTGTATGCCATTCTCACCAATCTGGTAAAAAATGCCTTAAAACATACAACTGAAGGCAGCATCGAGTTTGGTTATGATTCAAAATCAACCAACGGAACCCCGGAATTGGTATTTTTTGTAAAGGACACCGGCATCGGCATTCCAGCAAGCAGACAAGAAGCTATATTTGAGCGTTTCATACAGGCCGACATTGCTAATCCTATGGCCTATCAGGGAGCCGGTCTGGGCCTCTCCATCTCCAAAGCCTATGTAGAAATGCTCGGCGGAACCATCGGCGTCCACAGCGAGGAAGACACAGGCTC
>NZ_BAZW01000090.1 GCF_000974365.1 Geofilum rubicundum JCM 15548 | reverse complement strand
TCGTTCGACTACAGGCTCCCTGAATTGGAGGCGGTAAGAAAGGCCATAGAACAACTGTTTCCGGATATATCGGCACCTCATATTATGCTGAACCCTTTAAGATTTGCCGTAAAAATTGATGGCACGCGACTAGATATTATGCAATTGAGCGACGGCTACAAAACGATGTTGTCGCTGGTCATCGATTTGGCATCGCGTATGGCTTTGGCCAATCCTCACATGGACAACCCATTGGAGGCAAAAGCGGTGGTCATGATCGACGAGGTTGACTTGCACCTGCATCCCGAGTGGCAGCGCAGGGTGGTGGGTGATTTGCTTAGGGTTTTTCCCCGTGCACAGTTTATTTTAACGAGCCACAGTCCTTATATTGTTGAAGCGGTTAATAATCACCTCATGCGCTTTCATGTGCGCGACCAAGTCACTTCTTCACCGAATATTAGCAACTTATACCCTCTCCCAGCCAACGATACTGCGGTCTATTATCTGCAAAAAGACGCCATTGAGGATATTATGGATAAGGAATTGGGCTTAATTGATAATAAACTGATCCATCCGTACAATGTCTTATCGGAGGCTTACGATGAAATGAGGGATCTTCAATGGGCAGAAAGGACAGATGATTGATATTGGCAGGTTTGAATCGTGTGTTTGTACAAGGCGTGGCGAGCCCGACGAAATGTGCAGCGGTCCGTTTTCTTTTGAGGAAAATGGTAAGAAAGTTAGACTTCAGCCAAAAGGACGCGACGAAGAAACTAAAGCGGTTGTGCTGGATCAATGTGTGTTTAGGGATACCGAGCCTAAATGCGACGGGATGTTTCTTTTTCGCAGACAACACCGGTATTGGATGATACTGGTAGAGTTGAAAGGGACAAATATAGAGCATGCTGCTGGCCAACTGGCAGCTACCAAATACAACAGACCGGAGTACCAGGAAATAAAGGGTCTGATCAATGCTAATGCCAGTGGACAATTGACCGAATTGGCATTTATTATTTCATCTGCAATGCCTTCAAGGACTGTAACCCGGCGTCTGGAAGATCAGAACAACATTCGCATTAAAGGCATACTGCACAGCACTGCAACAACTCCCATACCAGATTTGCGCAGCAATCTTCGTTAACCTCGCGAAATGAATGAACTAACCTTTATTCCATTCGGCCAGCAGCACCAAGGGCCAGATGCGTGAAAAAGTGACGCTTGGGTCGCCTTTGAGGGCTCCGTTTAAAAAAATGTGTTTGTAGTTATCGGGCATTAAGGTTTATTTGTGATAAGCTGCATTCCGATCACCAATAGCTTTTAGAATTAAAGTATTATCCATTCTCTTATCCTCATCCAACACAGTTTCTTTAATGGCATCTAAACAAGCCAGGGAAATTTCTGCATGACTTAAACCGTTAATATTGAGCCATAAACTTATCTGACCGATGAAGATCACGCTTTCATACCAATGACAATTTTCCCTTTGGCATGGCCGCTTTTTTGGTGAAGTAGGGCCTCAACGGCATTGGAAAGTGGGTACACTTTATCAATGACGGGTTTGATCAATTGTCTTTCGATGAGGGTTTTGATGTCGGCCAATTGGGAGGCGTTGGGGTCCATCAACACAAAGTAATAGTGGGCCGTCTTGGCTTTGGCTTGCCTGGTTATTTTACGGCGCTTCAGGGCCAGTAGGAGGCGTATCAATTTATTCAGACCTAAATCTTTGGCGGTGAATTCATCAAGGTCACCGGCTATACTGACAACGGTGCCGCCTTTTTTGATGACTTTAAAGGCTTCGAGGGTGTAATCGCCACCGAGGGTATCGTAAACAATGTCGAGGTCTTTGGCGATGGCTGCATAGTTCTCTGTCTTATAATCGATGACCCGGTCGGCTCCCAGTTCTTTGACCCACTCGACGTTTTTGGTGCTGGTGGTGGTGTAAACATAGGCGCCTTTGGCTTTGGCGTACTGTATGGCGAAGGTACCAACCCCACCGGAACCGGCATGAATTAAGACTTTGTCCCCGGCCTTTAGCCGGGCTTTGTCGAAGCATTGTACGGTGGTTAAACCGACGAGTGGGATACTGGCGGCGGCTGCAAAATCGATATTGGCGGGTTTCTTTATCACCACATCGCTGTCTATGGCAATATATTCCGCGAAGGTGCCGGGTGCGTTGGAGGGGACTCTGGAAAAAATTTCGTCGCCAATTTCCAGATGGGTGACGCTTTGGCCCTTTGCGACCACCACGCCTGCGACATCAAATCCTATGGGGGCCGGAAATTTGAGCTTGATGACTTGCTTTAAGGCGCCTTCTACTATTTTGTAATCTATGGGATTGGTGCTGGCGGCATAAATTTCTATGAGTACCTGATGCTCGCTGACGGAGGGCTTTTCGACTTCGTTTATGGCCAAATGCGCTTTGAGGTCGCCATACCCGGTTATTTGTAGTGCTTTCATGACTGTGTCTGTTTGGTTGCCTTAAGTTACTGAAAAAAACGACCAAAAAAAATTAGTGTCTTTCTGTACCGACTCTATCAATTGCATTGGGAAGAATGGGGGCTGCGAGAGTCAGTATTCTTGTTCTTCATCAGTGTACAGTAGCCAGTTAAAAACATTAAGATGCTTAATTCCGTCTCTATTTTGAGTAAAGGAGTCTGACGTGAGCAAATATTTAGGGTAATTGTCGCTGATTTTTTCTAAGGCACCAAACTCTCGTTCAATTGTGCTTTCACTCGCCATTTGCCATGCAACCTGATAATATTCTATGTCGCCTGTCTTGGTTTTGCAAACAAAGTCAACTTCACTATTTCGTGAAGTACCTGTCCAAATTTTGTTGCCTCTTCTAAGCAGTTCGAGAAAAACTACATTTTCTAATATATGCCCTCTGTCTGCAGTACGTTCTTTTCCCGCCAAAATATTGAGCAATCCAGCATCCACTAAATAGTATTTTTCTTGAGTAGCCAATTGTTTTTTACCCTTTAAATCGAAGCGGTTTACTTTGTAAAATATAAAGCTTGCTACTAAATATTCTAAATATTTCTCAACGGTGGTATTGTGTGTGTTTTGTCCGTCTTGTTTTAATGTTTTTGCAATATTTCCGGGCGAAAGAGGGTTCCCAATGTTGGAAGCTACAAATTTTGCAATATTGCCAAAAGCTCGCTTGTTGTTTATTTGGTGACGTTGTGTAATATCTTTTTCTACAATAGTGGTGTAAATGGCTTCCAGGTACTCATATATCTTATCGAATCCGCCCTCTCGCAGTTCAACACCTTTGGGTAATGATGTTTCATTTACATAATCAAAAAAGAGAGCTTCATAATTGAGGTATCTGTTTGATATGTCAATTTTACGAGCTGTTAAGTACTCTTTGAATGAGAAAGGCAATATAGAAATTTCAACATATCGCCCACTTAAAAGTGTTGCCAATTCACCTGACAGTAAAAAGGCGTTTGAGCCTGTGATGTAAACATCTATATTAGGTTTTACAAATAACCCATCCACTAACCTTTCAAATTCATTTACATTTTGCACCTCGTCTAAAAAAACATAGCAAGGCTTTGTCAAATCTAACTGACTGATGATATGTTCATACAAAGAATCTAAATCGTTAAGAAATTTGCGCAGTTCAAACTCTTCAAAGTTTAAAAACACTATTTGCTTGTCATTCACCCCCATTTGCAATAGCCTCTGTCTATATAGTTCAAACAAGGTGCTTTTGCCGCTTCTGCGCAAACCACTTACCACTTTTATTAGATCTTTGTCTTTATAAGCCAATAATTTGCTTAAGTATTCTTTGCGATTTGTATAATTACTCATACTACAAACATAATGACATAATCATTAAAAATTGCACAAACTGCAAGTTTTAATGATTTGATAAGTATTCCTATTAATCATTCTTTTCGTGTGATTGAAAACTATTTTGTAATCGATGGGATTGGTGCTGGCGGCATAAATTTCTATGAGTACCTGATGCTCGCTGACTGAGGGCTTTTCGACTTCGTTTATGGCCAGATGCGCTTTGAGGTCGCCATACCCGGTTATTTGTAGTGCTTTCATGATAATGGTTTGATTGCGTTAAGTTCGCTTACCCCTATCTAAACGATTGCCTTAATACCAATGGGCTTTGATTGGCTTTTGAAGTGAGAGAAGTTATACTTATAAATCAAACACGGTTCGGGGTAAATCTGCCTTTTTTTGAAGGCTTAATACGTTTTCTCTTTTCTTTATCGGCCTTTATGAAATCACTAATCATTTTTTTCTCTTTCTCGGATAACGGACGTGGGTCAACAAAGAAATCTATGTCTAAAGGCTCTCTAATCAATTTCATAATATTTAAGTTTTATAATATTTATCAAGTAATTTTAATGCTGCTTCGGTATTAATAACCATCAATTGTCCACCAACGCAAATCGCTCCAAGGGTTTTCTCATAATGCTCAATCAATTGAGATTTAGCAGCAAATGAAACATATCCCTCAAATCCTCGATGAAATGAAATCCGACAAACAAAAGCAATCAGGTTACCGGGAACCCCCAAATATACTTTTTCTCGGCCAAGGTTAAAGGGAGCACTCTCAATTAGGTGCATATAAACATGGTCTTCTTTCTCGGTAATGCTTATCAATCCTTGAATTACATCTGTGTTACCAACTGTCGTTAATTTGTATATATCTCTGTCTGCTTCCTTATATTCATTTTTCCAATTAAATAACCATCCATTTTTCTTTGAAATTGATTTTAAATCATCCTTATCAACCAACGAAACATCGGTTTGAAAACGGTCACCGGTTATAACATTTTCAATTGAATTAGTCAGTTTATCAATCTCTATATCAAAATATTGAAGATTACGTCTCATACTTCAAATTTACAAAAAATAAACGATATACAATCAAGTTTTCTTTGGCATTTCTGAGCAGCAGCTTTTGCCGGGGGTTAATGTACTGCTGTTGGGGTATTCTCCACCGGTGAACCTGCTGGCGGCTTCTGTTTTCGATTCGAAATACATGGGCGGAGACGGTGTAGAGCGCCACACGTCGTTCAACCGCACCTATGTATTCAACCTGTTGGGTGGCAAGGAATGGGGCGAGCGGACCAACAGAATATTAAATGGTGGTAGCACAGGGACTGACCATGATCTATCCCTTTTTTACCTACCGGGTGAAGTTTCTTACACAGACTAACTAACCGATTGCCTGAATTGAAATGGACTTTGATTGGTTTGGTGGTGGACTGATCCAATAAGAGAAGAAAAAATGAGGAGATGGCGGTGAAAAGGAACCTCTATAAAAAAAGGGTGGGCTGCCAGCGTTCTGACAGCCCATTTTTAACCTTAACCCTAACCCACAACAAAAATAGAAAACGGTTTCTTTTCTGCCAAATAAATCGCAAGAAATTTTCAAAAATTTCTTTTATTGGTCAAACAATTTCACTTATTAGACGGATTTTATTCTGAGCAGTAATGGCCTTAAGGTGCTAGCATCGTCAAGATTTAGTACTTAATCATTACTATGAAGAAGCTTATTCGGGTTAATGATTGGTAATACGAAATTTTGCAAAGCGGTTCCCTGCATTTTTGTTAAAAGAATTCCCCTCGATGTAGAGTAGGTCACAGAAGAAAGCGCATTGCCCAAATCCGGATGCAAATCCAACTTGTTGCTTTTTGTCGGTGTGACGAGTTCATCTAAGTTTTCAATTCGATAAACGAATATTAAATGAAACTTTCTTGAGCTGATCTTGCATCCTTAACCCCACCATTGAATAGAATGACTATTTGCTCCGTTAATCGATAGCAGTAAATCCTTAATGGAAAGTTAACTCCTAATTCCTTAATTTCCTCTATGTGTAATCAAGCGAAACAATTGCAATGCTTCGTCATTAAGAGGATGCCCAGGTATTGCATATTGTTCGAAGAACTTGTCCGATATATTCACTTTTAACTAAATTCTGCAAGTTAAGGTTTCACTTTTAAGTTAATTCCATTTATTACGAAAAATTAGCCACTTGGTTTTCGTAAGGGCTTTTTTATATATTCTTCCATTTTAAGTTTCAATTGCATGAGCTTAGCTCGCATAACTTGATCCTTGGTAAGCAACTTCATCCTCCCTATCCGTGCTTCCATTAAAGTTGTGGCTTCAGATTCACGCTCTAAATTGTTTTTGTATCTTGAATCAACACCATACTCAGCATCATCGTTCATATCACTTTTTTAAAGATACCATAGTTTACAAAATTCGGAAACTGTGTTCTCAGCTAAATCACTCTCTCTTATTTGTTCGTCAGTGATATCAGCTTCATTTCCCCAATTCTTCGCTTCATAATTCTCAATCAATTCTAAAAGGTGTTGGCGGAGAGGCTCTAATGAAGGATTCCCCTCCACCATCCACCTCAACTTCCCTTGAATAGCAGTAGCTTGTCAAGTGGGTGTGCCAATTATTGCATGATGAATAAACGGTGAGCGTTGGATAATCCATTTAATTCAAAGCTATAATTATAATTAATCAGATTTTTGCCTCCACTGTTCTCGATCCAGGCTTTTTCCTTATGACTAATTTCAATTATTTCATTGGTGGATGTACTTTTAAATTTATCCGCCACCATATCCAAAATATGCAATTCGTTGTCTGCAAATAAATCCTTGTTAAATGTCTTGTTAGGATTTGGTTTAAATTGTTCGCCTATACCCCCATCTGCAAAATTGGTATAACAAATATCCAGTTCATTCTTATTCGCTAAATATTCAAAAATACTATTGAAATTATTTGGCACAGTATTCTACTCCCCATTCGTTGGACAAAAATAACGACCTGCTAAGTTGAAATTCCAAGTCATTATTTATCTTTGAGGCATCAGGTGAAACAAACAAGGGCTCTGCTGGCGAGCAACCTTTTAGGGATAACCTGTGCTGAGTGAATGAACTGGTTTCGACCGGGGTTTTTCGCATTCAATTAGCCCATGCCTAAGAAAACGCATTGGCACGAAGTGCCAAATTAAGCATAATTGGTGTACAATTGGGCTGGAATTTGCCGATTTATTCCCTGATGGGTCTTCTTTCCATTGTAATATTTAAAGAACTTTTTCAGGCCCACAAAGAGCTCTAACCCATCTTCAGCAGGGTATAGATACACATAGTCACGCTTGACTGTTCGCCAAAATCTCTCTATAAAAATATTGTCAAGTGCCCGTCCTCGGCCGTCCATGGAGATGAGAATCCCCTCACGCTTAAGGTATTCAACCCAAAGGGAACAAGTGAACTGGCTTCCCTGGTCTGAATTGATTATTTCAGGCTTTCCATTTTGTCGGATGGCCTCTTGTAGGACCTCCAGCGAGTTCTCTGCCCGCAAGTCATTAAACAGGCCCCAGCTCACTACATAGCGACTATAAACATCTATTATGGCGGTCAAATACATAAAGCCATGCTTCATGGGAATGTATGTAATGTCAATAGCCCAGACTTGATTGGGTCTGTTTATTTCCAAGTTTCGGAGCAAATAGGGATGGATGTATTTCGCATGCCCCAACTTACTTAAGTTTCTCTTGGGATAGATGGCCATAATATTCATCTTGCGAAGTAGCCGTCTAACTCTCTTTGGATTAACCAAGAAGCCCATTGCAAAAAGGAAGTCCTGCATTTGCAGTACGCCATGAGTGGGATGCTCTAAAAACTCCTCATCCATAAGTCGCATGATTTCCTGATTCTCCGAACTTTCACCTTTAGGCTTATAATAATAGCTACTGGGCGCTATGTCCAATAATTCGCATTGCTGCCGAACACTTAGTTCCTCATCAGTTGATATATAGCTTTTTAGCTCTGTCATAGTCCCAACCTTTTTGAAGTTTTTTTTAGCCAGTCACGCTCCATTTCAAGCTGTCCTATCTTAGAAAACAGGCGGGTCCTTTCTTCCTCAAAATCATCTTTGGGGGCCTTGGAAGCAAAGATCTCTGAGGATCGAGCTACGAACTCCTGCTTCCATTTGGAAATCATGGTTGGGTGAACTTCAAATCGCTTTGAAAGTTCTGCTAAAGTCTCACGCTCCTGGAGCGCAGCCAAAGCTACTTGGCTTAAAGCCC
>NZ_BAZW01000091.1 GCF_000974365.1 Geofilum rubicundum JCM 15548 | reverse complement strand
TGTTGGGGCTGCGGGCGTCATAATTGTCTGCCGTTACAAAAGCTGGTGCGGGGCAGGATGGTTCGCATAAACACCTAACCCCCAATGTTTTATATATGATGTTGAACTAAACCCGTTTTCAACGGGAGCTTATCTTTCTACGACCAAGAAATCTTCTCAAATATACCGATTTTTCGACTCCAACTTTAAATAATAATTTAGTTATGAGTCGACAATCGTATCTGGAACAGGCCTGCCAAGCAGTGCCTGAATTCAAAACAGTGAGTGATCAGTTTCTGCGTAAGTACACCATTGCCGGAAAATCCGATTCCTGTACCCGCAATTACCTTATGCAAATCTCCAAACTGGTATTACACTTTGAGCGTTCTCCTTTAGATCTTTCCCAGGATCAGTTGGAGGAGTATTTGTTTTATATCCGTCAACATGAAAAGCCCAGCATGAGTTCTTTTAAACATCTGGTTTATGGTCTTCGCACGATGTTCAGCATGTTCAAAAATGAAAGATTGTACCTTAGTCTTCCTCCTATTTCCCAGAGCAAATCTCTACCTGCTGTATTTTCACAGCAAGAGATCCGGCAGATTCTCAAAACCCCCAAACTGCTTAAGCATCGTGTGCTGTTTTCAGTTATTTATGACTGTGGACTTCGCATCAGCGAGGCCATAAACCTGAAAGTTACCGATGTGGATTTTGATCGGCATCAGTTGCACATCCGGGAAAGTAAATGCAAAAAAGACCGCTATGTTCCGTTATCTTCCCTGACATTACGAGGAATTACCTCTTATCTGGAAACATCCAACCCGAGCGTGTGGCTGTTTAATGGGAAAGTGCGTGGCCAGCAGATCAGCCGGGAGGGCATCCGGCATGCCTTTCGATCCGTCATTCGTAAAACCGGTATTGGGAAGGATGTTTGCATCCATACTTTGAGGCATAGTTATGCTACTCATTTGCTTGAAATGGGATTGGATATTGTGAGCGTGAAAAATCAGTTGGGTCATTCCGAGCTACGTACCACCCTGATGTATCTTCATATTGCCAGGTCGAACCCTCAGGCAGGCTTTAGTCCCATGGAAAAACTTTACAAGCATGCGCATTAATAACGATCTGGGCGCTGTAATAAATCATTTTTTGCCTGCCTTGTTGCAAAAGAGAGGGCTTACCTCACATCAACTAAAGGTTTTGCGGGCACTCTCTACGTGCCGAACCACTAAGTTAGGTGGTTCAGCGATGGTCTGCCACGACTGTGGTAATCTGCACTATGTTTTGCATAGTTGCCGTAATCGACATTGCCCGCGTTGTCAGGGTATTGACAAGGAACTATGGATCGAAGACCGTAAACAGGACCTGCTTCCAGTTAAATATTATCATGTGGTATTTACCGTACCCCATGATTTGTTGGAACTGTTTCGCTTTAACCGAAAAGTAATGTACAACTTGCTATTCGAAAAGGCCTGGGAAACTATCGGTGTTTTTTCCAAAGACCAAAGCTTATGGGGGCTCAACCGGGAGCCATTGCTGTTTTGCATACCTGGGATCAGCAACTGGGTTTTCATCCACATGTGCACATGATTATTCCCGCCGGGGGCATAGATAAACAGGGATGCTGGAAAAGCACCAAACAAGAGGGCGATTTTTTGTTTGATGTTAAACAGCTCTCCGAAGTTTTTAGTGCCCGTTTTGCCAGAAAGCTTCGTAGGCTCAAACGACAGGGAAAAATCAAAAAGTTTGTCCCCCGTGACTTGATAAAAAAGCCCTGGGTAGTCTATGCTAAACAGGCTTTTGGCAGTCCGGAAAGTGTGGTTGAATATCTGGGAAGATACAGCCACCGGGTGGCCATCTCCAATCACCGTATCCTGAAAGTCACAAGCACCCACGTTACTTTTAGTTGGCTTAACCGAAAAGCGGGATATCTAAAAGAAACAAAAAGACTTACCGGGGTGGAGTTCCTGGAACTCTTCTTGGAGCATATTGTACCACCTTCTTTTCAACGGATCCGGCATATGGGATTTCTTAGCAATCGCAATAAACGGGAATCCATTGAGAAAATCAGAGAGCAACTGCTGAGGGATTATGTTACTAGGCCAAGGCTATCCCGAGCAGAGGTGCTGACCTTGCGCTTTGGAGAGCGTTCAGTTCTGCAATGTCGCGAGTGTGGAGGAGAACTACTCTTATTGGAGAGCTATCCCAAAGAAAGGGCTCCTCCCGAGTATCGCTGCGCATAGGTGTTTTTGCTATTAGAAACTTAATGTGCCCTAATGCGCAAATGGGAAAGGTATGCCCTAACGCGACATTTCAGCAAGCAAACAAGGCTTTAACCCACCAACCGGAACCCCAAAAGGTTCTAGTAATTTCAATTTATAGCCAATATAATGTCAAAGAACGCAAGAACCAAAACCAATTTCAATTTGTCCCATCTTAAGAAAACCAATTGAAAACACTATAGCTAATGCTTTGTTTATTAAAGTGATATAGTGAGTCTACGGAAAACTGTTTAGTTCAACATAGCCTCTAATTTAAAGCGTGTGCAAGCAACGCTTAATTAGAGTAAGCATTCGGCCTAGTACGTATTGTCACACAAACTAAGCCATCGTTACTTTGCTGGTAAAAAATGAGGATGACACTTTCGACCTTCCAGCGGATTTATCAAGAGTATTTGCACTCACGTTTAAGCGTACGCGACTTTTGCGCCAATCAGGGCTTTGCACCCTCCACCTTTTACTATTGGAAAAAACAGCTGGGGGCCACAAAGCAGGCAGAACCCGATTGTTTTGTTCCCTTACTTCTTGATGCTGGGCCAACAGAAACAGAAGGCCAGCACAGTTATGTTCCTGCGACGAGTAGTGGCAATAAAACCGGTGGAGTTTCTAATGCTCCAATAGAGTTCGTTTTTCCCAACGGGACCAAAATGGTGATAAGAGATCATGCAGACATACATTTGCTAAAAACGATTGTTCACCTTTATGATTGACAGGCTATGTTTCATCTGCATGAAAAACTCAAGTACTTTCTTTATCCCGCGGCCGTGGATATGCGCAAAAGCTTTTATACGCTCAGTGGGATCGTTACTTCCATAATGAAGCGCGACGTCCAAAGTGGAGAGGTTTTCATTTTCGTCAACAAGCGGCTTACCACAATGAAAATTCTTCACCTGGAACACGGCGGTTTGGTGATCTATCACAAGAAGCTCGACAGCGGCGTTTTTAAGCTGCCCACTTTTGGTGACAAGCATACTTCAGTAGCTATAAGCTGGCACGATTTGATGATGATCGTCAAGAATGTGCAGGCCAAAAAGCGTGTGTTAAAACCGCGACAAAAAGAAGCATTTTTTCAGCATTATTAGCGCATAAAATTTCGCTAAAAGCCTTGATTTTACTACTTTTAAGCTCATAATCAAACAGGGAAAATGAGCGATTTTTCAACCGACAATAATCTCCTGGTACAGGAACTTCTTCAGGAAAGAGACGAGCTCTTTCAGAAGCTTTGTCGGCTGCAAAAAATCAACGAAGACACCCTTGGGGGCCTTGAAGCCCAAAACAAGGAATTAAGCTCAGAAGTAGCCCAAAAAGACCAGGAAATAAAGAAGCTTACCGATCAGCTGGCCTGGTTTCGGCAGAAGTATTTCAGCAAATCATCTGAGAAGTTCATAAAGGAAGACCCCAACCAAAGAAAACTTGATTTTGATGGGTTGGAGATACTCCCTGATGAAGTGATAGCTGTTAAGGAAGCCGACAAGCAGATTGCCGAATACGAGCGCCGCAAAGTCGTCAGAGAAAAGAAAAAGCCTGTTCGCCTCCCCATCCCCGAGGGACTCAGACGGGAGATCGAAGTTATAGAGCCAGAAGGACTCCAGGCCGACTGGGTGCGCATTGGTGTAGAGGTAACCGAGATTCTGGAACACAAACCCGGCGAGCTGTACGTTCGACGCATCGAGCGACCCAAATATGCAGTTAAACAGGCGGTAAATGAAGTGTCCGTTACAGGTCGGCCTGAGCAGGAAGACTCCTCTACCATTGCTGTTGCTGCAATGCCATTACTACCATTGCCTCGAAGCAATGCAGGACCTTCTCTTTTGGCAGAGCTGATGATGAACAAGTACTATTTTCATTTGCCGTTTTATCGTCAGATCGCCATGCTCAAAATGACAGGCTTCCATCTTCCGCAATCAACCTTGAACGGATGGTTTCAAGGCAGCAGCGACCTGCTTCGTGCCTTGTATCTTCGTTTGAAAGATATCGTTTTAGCATCTGACTACATACAGGTAGATGAAAGCACCGTTCCGGTTATTGACAACGAAAAACATAAAACCAGAAAGGCTTACCTGTGGATGGTGCGGTCGGTAATGGACGATCTGGTTTTCTTCCACTACGATAAGGGTTCCAGAGCCCAAAAGGTTGTAGTGGATTTATTAAAAGGTTTTAAGGGTGCGGTCCAAACCGATGGTTACAATGCATACTCAATTTATGAGCAGAAAAAGGGCGTCTTGTTATTAGGTTGCTGGGCACATTCACGCCGTAAATTTCATGAAAGCCTCCAGGAAGACAAGAACGGAGCTGAGTACGCATTGGAGCAAATTGGGAAACTCTATAAGGTTGAGCAAATGGCGGACGATCAGGATTTGGATTTTGAGCAAAGATCCGAGTTGCGAAAACGCTTGGCCTATCCAATTATGAGAGCTTTTGAAAAATGGATTGTCGCTTACCACCCCAAGGCTTTACCCGGAGAGGATGAGCAAAGCCTTGAGCTACACTTATAATCTTTTTGAGCGGTTGTCGCGCTATCATCTTGATGGGCGATATTTACCGGATAATAACCTGGCGGAAAACGCCATTAGGCCATTGGCCGTCGGAAGAAAGGGCTACCTCTTTTGTGGCAACCACGATGCTGCAGAGAATGCTGCCATTATGTATTCACTTCTGGGCTGTTGTAAAGCCAGCGATGTGAATCCAAGGGAGTGGTTGACCGATGTCTTTAGCAAAATTGCGTCGTACAACGCCAACTACAATTTGGACTTAGCCGACCTGTTGCCACACATTTGGAAAAAGTCCAACAAATGCCAAGGCTTTCCAAAAGATTCCGACTAATTCCAAGAGATTCCACTACAACTTAGAAAATTCCAACTTCCCAGGCAGGCAATCCCTGCTTGGGAATTTTTCTTACTTTTACAATACGTGGCAGACCGAATGCTTACTAATTAGAGGCTAAGTGTTGTAGTGCGTTTTTCATTCATTTTCAATCTTTTATCGTCCAAGTCGTACAGTTCAAAAGACCACCAAAAAATCCGATTTCATTGTAATTAATAGTTTCAATTTTCCTGTTTGGAAAAATCTCCTTGAACTTGTCATAAACTTCTTGGTCTTTGTTTTTTTCTGTTTCAAATATTGGAATCACAATCAGATTTTCAACTTCCAAATAGTTTACATAGCAACCAATCGCATGGTCAGGGTAATTCTTTTCTTTGTGGTCAAGAAACGGAATATCAATATATTCAATTCCTTTTTCTTTCAGGATTTTGTTAATTCCGTTCTTCCAATATTTGTACTCTTGTTCTCGGTTATTTCCAAGTAATGTGTTGCGGTCAACAAATCGAACCATTCCGTCTGCATGACCTGTCATATCAGATTTTATTTGCGGAATAACGATTATCTCAACTTCAAGAAGTTTTTCAATTTCAGCAATCAGTTTGTTTTTACTTAAATATTCTGGGTTCTCGTCAAAAACTCGGTCAGTAATAATTGCTCTATCTGACCAATTCACAACATTGCCACCGTCAAGGTTGATTTTGGAAAATTGAGGTTTAATGTTGTTGGCTTTACAAACTTCTTTTGGGTCTGATTGAAGTTCTAAGTCGTCTTTAAGGTAAGAAGGTTCATAACGGAATTGTACAAACTTTTCCTTGTCAATCTGAATAGGCATGTAGTCTCTGCACCAAATGTCTTTTGTGGCTTTTAAAAAGCTATATTTAACAGAATGCTTCTCAAGAAGTTCAGTTAAAGCGTTGCAAGTCTGCGTAAATCGCTTGTCAGAACTTAACAATTCGGAAAAATAGACTGAGTTTGTTTCTTTACTTGCTATCATTATTCAAAATTGAATTAAAGTATTCTTTCATTGCTGGCACGAAAAAAGCACGCCAACCATCTTCCGAAATCAAGTTGCTTTTGGCATTATTACAGAAAGGACAGGATAAAACACAGTTTTTAAATGTATACCCAAGATTTGCATTTAATTTTTCAATTTCTAATGTACCTTTTGACCTTTTAGTTTTTTTATTAAGAGTTAATTTTCCGTCTCTTAATTTTACAATTGTGTGAAGTTCAGATTGAGTTATACCGCAATAATTACATGATTCTTTTTGTTTGTCATACCATTCTAAAAATGGTTTTGGTTTTTCAAAGAGTTCCTTTCTTTGCTCGTTAAAATATCTTGAATACAAGTCGTTAAATCTCTTAAAATCAGTCCTTAGATGGATTAGTTCTTTTTGGTTTATTTCAAGTTCTGTTTGATAGAATTCGTCCAAAGTCTTGTATTTCGTTCGAGCCGTTCCGACAGTCCATTTTTTATATTCGTCTATTTTTGCGAATTCATGTATCCGTTCAGTGTAACACAACATAAAATATCTGTCATTTATGCTCATACGTATCTTTCTTAAAATGCACCACAACGTTTTATGGTATGGTGTCGTGCGGGAGTTCGAAGCGATAAATTATCAGTTTACACCGACCTTTTTTACGAGCCACAAACCTTCGAAAACCGCTGAAACCCGCATGCACTATACCATGTGTTGAACTAAATCCTACGGGATAGCTCCTTTCAAAAATAACACAAATCTTTCTAGCCGCAAGCCGTTATAACTGTATTATTCACTTTAAAACAATACTGTTATGAGAAAAAAAACAAGCTTAACTATTGTTGAGCGTGCCATGGTGCTTGTCCCTGAATTCAAGTCCAGGGCCGTGAAGCTGGAGCATCAGGTGGTACTTCGTGGCCAAAGCGCCAGCACCCTGAATAATTACATCAGGCGCATTGCCCTGCTTGTCATCCATTTTGAAAAATTACCCGAACAGGTTAGCGAAGACGAGATCAATGAGTACCTGGTTGCTTTGGCACGTGATCCCAAGGCGCCTTCGCGCAGCAGTTTCAAGCACATGGTTTACGGTCTTAGGTATTACTACCGTTTGTTGGGCATGAACAAAAAGGCCATTGCCTTGCCTTCATTAAAGCAGGACACCAAGTTGCCGATTGTCCTGAACCAGCAGGAACTGAAAATGCTGTTTGCAGCACCTACACTGCTTAAACACCGGATAATCCTTACGCTCATTTATTCAGCCGGATTGCGAGGGCAAGAGGTCATCAATCTTAAAATATCAGATATTGACTTTGAACGCATGGTCATCCACATTCGCCAGAGCAAATACAGGAAAGACCGTATAGTTCCCTTGTCCCCTACTATGGCCATTGGACTCGAGAAGTATCTCAGAGCCGAGAACCCGCATGTTTGGCTGTTCAATGGCAAAGAGCCTGACGGTCGCTACAGCGTTAAAGGATTATCCTGGGTAATGCGGGAGAACCTTAAAAAGACCTCTATCGCCAAAAGTGTCAATCTCCATTCTTTGCGGCACTCGTATGCCACGCATTTATTGGAGCAGGGATTAAACATCGTAACCTTAAGGGATTTATTGGGCCATGCCGACATTTCTACTACAATGATTTATCTTCATGTTGCTCAGTGCCAGCACATAAACCCTCACAGCCCTTTAGACACCCTTTATGGAAAAGCACTGCAAAAGCAAGCATGAATTGGCTCACATTGTCCGCCAATTTGGGAAATCCTTGTTGCAGAGCGGTGAGCTATCCCCCAAACAAATCAAGGTTTTGTACAACATCCTCCAGTGCCGCACAGCCACCTTGGGGGGGCATGAGCAGGTGTGTAAGGATTGCGGTGTGATACACTACAGTTACAACAGTTGTCGA
>NZ_BAZW01000092.1 GCF_000974365.1 Geofilum rubicundum JCM 15548 | reverse complement strand
CTATTCCTTGATATTCAATTTTAGATTCAGTTCATCCAATTGATTCAAATGAATGGGCGATGGCGAATCGATCATCACATCGCGGGCCGCATTGTTTTTAGGAAAGGCAATCACATCCCGAATGGAATCCAGTCCAGCCATTAAGGAGGCCCAGCGGTCGAACCCAAAAGCGATACCACCATGCGGCGGTGCGCCATATTTAAAGGCATTCATCAAAAAGCCAAACTGCTCTTGCGCCTCTTCATCGGTAAAGCCCAGCACTTCAAACATCCTTTTCTGAAGCCCGTCGTTGTGAATACGGATGGAACCGCCACCCAACTCAACCCCGTTGATCACCAGGTCATAGGCATCGGCCCTGACCTTTGCCGGATCACTGTTCAGCAGCTCCAGGTCGTCCTTAACCGGCGAAGTGAAAGGATGGTGCATCGCGTAAAAGCGCTGACTCTCTTCCTCCCATTCCAGCAGCGGAAAATCCACCACCCAAAGCGGAGCAAAAACGTTTTTGTCGCGCAGCCCCATGCGATTACCCATCTCCAGACGCAGTTCACTCAGAGCATTCAAGGTCTTCTTTTTATTACCGGCCAAAATCAATAACAAATCGCCCGGTTTGGCCCCCATCGAATCAGCCCAGACCTTCAGTTGTTCCGCATCAAAAAACTTGTCCACCGACGATTTAAACGATCCGTCCTCATTGTACTTCACATAGACCAATCCCTGTGCCCCCACCTGCGGACGGCGCACAAAATCCGTCAATTTATCCAAATCCTTTCGGCTGTAGTCAGCCATACCCTCGGCACAAATACCGCCAATATACTCAGCCTCATCAAACACTTTAAAACCCTTGCCCTGCACCAGCTCGGTCAGCACCTTGAAAGTCATGCCAAAGCGAATATCCGGCTTATCCGAACCATAGAGCTCCATGGCATCCGCATAGCTCAGTCGGGGAAAGGCCTCCGTCATCTCCACCTGCCTAATCACCTTAAACAAATGCTTGGTCAATCCTTCAAAAGTGGCCAGCACATCATCCCGGTCCACAAAGGCCATTTCACAGTCAATCTGTGTAAACTCCGGCTGACGGTCGGCCCGCAAATCCTCATCCCTGAAACATTTTACAATCTGGAAGTAACGGTCGTACCCCGCCACCATCAACAGCTGCTTAAACACCTGGGGCGACTGAGGCAGGGCATAAAACTGTCCCGCATGCACCCTTGAAGGCACCACAAAATCGCGTGCCCCTTCGGGCGTTGATTTGATGAGTACAGGTGTTTCCACATCCAGAAAGCCCCGATCGTTCATGTAATTCCGAATCTCAATCCCCATGCGGTGGCGCAGTTCCAGATTGCGACGAACCGGATTGCGACGCAAGTCGAGATAGCGGTACTTCATGCGCAGTTCCTCACCACCATCCGTTTCATCTTCGATGGTAAAGGGCGGCAAAGCCGATTTATTGAGGATGGTCAATTGCGACAAGATGATTTCAATTTCACCGGTCGGAATTTTCATATTCTTGCTGCTGCGCTCCTTAACGGTGCCCACCACCTGAATTACAAATTCACGTCCCAGTTCACGGGTCTGCCGGCTCAGCTCCTGTTGCTCATCGGTATTGATGGCCAACTGAGTGATGCCATACCGGTCGCGTAAATCAATGAAAGTCATTCCACCAAATCGCGCACCCGCTGCACCCAGCCACTTAAAGTCACTTGCTTATCAACATCTGATAGCCTTAATTCGCCACAGGTATGAGTTCTATACATGGTTTTTTATTTTTGCTTAAAACTATTTTTTTACTTTTAAAAAAGGTTTTGATATATTTTTTCGGACATGGGTGATTTAAAATATCTTTGCGAAAATAGCAAGAAAAAATAGGATACACATAATAATAGATTGTTAGATTTGAGGATAAAAGGTAAGAGAATGGATAAGATTGATTTTTCGGATAAGTATTTCATGCAACAGGCTTACAAAGAAGCACGTGAGGCCTTCAATAAGGATGAAGTCCCCGTAGGTGCGCTGATTGTAAGCAAGGGACAAATCATTGCGCGTGCCCACAACCTGACGGAAACCCTCAACGACGTAACGGCCCACGCAGAAATGCTGGCCATTACCTCAGCGGCAGAAAATCTGGGCGGAAAATACCTTCCCAACTGCACCCTGTATGTCACCCTGGAACCCTGTACCATGTGTGCCGGTGCCCTCAACTGGGCGCAGATTGGACGCATTGTGATTGGGGCGCCCGACGAACGTCGTGGCTTCACCCGTCACCAGCCATCTCCATTGCATCCCAAGACCGAAGTCACCACCGGCATCATGGCAGAGGAGTGCGCCGAACTGGTCAAGAACTTTTTCAAGAATAAGCGCTAAAGAATGGACCTGAAGGTTTCCGCCAAACAGTTGATATTGGCAAAAGCCCTTAGTAACTTTATACCTTTCTAAAAGAAAGCGCAATGACCAACACCATTCATAAAAAAGCCCTTATTGCCGGATCAACTGGCTTGGTAGGCAATGAAATACTTCAGCAACTATTAAGCGATCCGCAATACACAGAAATTCATGTGCCGGGACGCCGCGCACCTGAGGTATCCGACCCCCGCGTCATTTTTCATCCCACCGATTTTATGCAACTCGATGATCTTCCCCCAAAAGGCATTAATGAAGTTTATTGTGCCTTGGGTACCACCATCAAAAAAGCCGGATCCAAAGAACAATTCCGACAGGTAGATTTCGATGCGGTGGTTAATTTGGCCAGATGGGCAGCTGCAGCAGACGTGGACCATTTTGTGGTGGTCAGCTCCATTGGTGCCCATCCCAAATCGGGCACTTTTTATTTACGTACCAAGGGACAAATGGAACAGGTGCTAAAAACCTGTCGCCTCAACAATCTCACCATAGTGCGCCCGGCCTTGCTGCTCGGACAAAGACAGGAGTTCCGGCTGGGCGAAACCATCTCCACCTGGTTCATGAAGCCGCTTCAGTTTTTACTGGCTGGTCCCCTCAAAAAATACCGCCCCATTGAAGCCGCACAAGTGGCCAAAGCATGATTCATTTGGCCAAAAACAAGCTGGGAGACACCTTTGTTGTTGAAAACGAAAGACTCCTGGAAATATAAGAACCTTAAGAATCCGGAATAATGAAAACCCGTCAAGACAAACAAATGCTCGATGCTATGAGAAAAAACCCCGACAACTGGAAAGGCATTTTCTATTACAACCGTCAGGATCCCAGATTGGTGGTACCGAAGCTTTACCCCTATTTCGGATACACCTTGAATTTCGCCAGTGGCTACGTATATGTTTTTCTGGCCTTGCTCATCCTCATTGTCCTGGCCTCAGAATTTCTGTTTTAAAGCGGTTCATTAAGTCCCACTTTTTTTCGCCACTCCGGGTATTTCTTCAGAACCGCCGAGGGTTTATCGGTGTACCAACCATATCCGGTTCGACGCTCACGGCCTATTTCCGCCATCGACCACTTTTTGATGCCATCGCGGTCGCAGAAAAAGGGCACCACCTTTTCCAAATCATAAAACCGGCCCCATAATGGCGTAGCATCCGGGTCCTTAACAACCATGCGGTCCGGATCGCCCCCCTCATCCTCAAACCACTGAATGCGTAGACCTTCAATTTTATAGGTCTCAAACCATTCAACGGCTCCTTTTACCGCCGCTACCACCTCATCCGTAGGATTTTCGATAGACATCAGCAGCAAAACCACGCCTGTAGATTCGCCTCCACTAAATGAAGGCAACTCGTAAGACCGGGCTTTGACAGGTTCCAAAGTTTCTGCGTCGTGCTGGGCACACCAAACCGTTGGTTTGCCCTCCACAATAATCTGCGTGTTTAAAATACAGGTCACTCCTTTGTCAATAGCTGCACGAGCGCGGTCTTTCAACTCTGCACTCAAAGTTAGGGCTTTAAAATCCTTGTGGCCCTCGTACACTTCCTTTAAAAGAACCATCACATTGACCATGGCATTGTCGTTATAAGTAATGGCCGCTGAATAATGCCCCTCACCCCTCTTGGGATAAAACTGCGGCCAGCCACCATTGTCATATTGCGCTTCCAACAAATAATCCAATCCTTTTACAAAACCTTCCTTAATGACCTCTCCACCTTGCTGATCATACACCTTGGCCAAAAAACGCATCTCCATGGTAGTGGCGCCGTTATCGATCGTAGCACCCGCTTCATGTCTGGCAGCTATCACCAGAGCCTTATCCTTTTCGCTCATGGGATGATGATAAGGCTCATTCTTGGCCCATCCGCCTATCTCTTTTTGGCACAACAATACATTTTCAGCCACTGCCAACGCCGCATCCGACCCATACCATTTTTCAGGCATTTTGGTAGAAACCTCTTTCCAATTCTTGTCCAAATAATCTTTATCCTGTCCGGCAACACCGGTGAATAGCACAGTCAGCCATCCCAAAATCACTAAGAAAATTTTCATATGTATATATTTTTAAATTCTAAATCCAAACCAATTATCTGAAGCTATCAAAGATGGCTCCCATTCAAAGATAGCAGAAAAGAAGATAAACAAATGGGGACTAATTGACCTAAAAGGGCGTTAAATTGGTGGGATAGACCTCTTCGTCCAATCAGCAAACTGACCAGACAGTTGTCACCTTTTTTGCGGTGGGGAATTATTACCTTGCGGCCTAAATAGTCATTCAAAGAAACATCCGCCATGAACGAAGTCCTCGGTTCCATATTATCAGCAGCAGTCATGCTCTTCTTTTTAATTGACCCGCTGGGAAACATTCCGGCCATGCTGGCCATCATGAAGGACATTGAGCCCAGGCGACAAAGAATCATCATTGCCCGGGAACTCCTCATCGCCCTGGGCATCCTCATCATTTTCCTTTATGCCGGAAAGCCGGTGCTCAACTTCCTTCAACTGGGCGAAGAAGCCGTCACCATCTCCGGCGGAATCATCCTGCTCATCATTGGCATCCGACTCATATTTCCGCAAGACTCGGGCGTTATGGGCGAGCAGCCCGATGGAGAGCCCTTCCTGGTGCCCATAGCCATACCCATGATAGCCGGTCCATCCGTCATGGCCATGCTCATACTGATGACCCAAAGCCAGCCCGGCCGCACCCTCCACTGGCTCATTGCCCTGCTCATTGCCTGGGTACTCTCCGCCATCATCTTACTGGCCGCCCCCTTCCTGTTGCGCCTGCTTAAAAAACGTGGTCTGGCCGCCATGGAACGCCTCATGGGCATGATTCTTTTAATGATGGCGGTGCAGATGCTCATCAATGGTTTTAAGGAACTTTTTGCTTGAAGGAGCTCAAGCCATTTTAATTTTTATCAAAATTGTGGTACTTTTAGGAATTGAAAGACTTTTAACGATTTGATTATTAAATGCCTGAAATTACCACGACTCAAGCAACTGAGACCTCCCGCCTGACCCTGGCCCGCCTTTTCATCGAAAACACGGGAAAGAACCTCTTTCTGACAGGGAAGGCCGGCACCGGAAAGACCACCTTTTTGCACAACCTGCAAAAAGACTGCCCCAAACGCATGGCCATCGTGGCCCCCACCGGGGTGGCGGCCATTAATGCGGGCGGGGTCACCATTCACTCCTTTTTTCAACTACCCTTTGGTCCCCAAATACCCAATCACTACCTGCCTCAAAGCGAGCAAAAGCCGGAAACCTCCTTTCGCTTTAGCCGCGAAAAGCTCAACATCTTGCGCAGTATCGATCTGTTGGTGATTGATGAAATCAGTATGGTACGGGCCGATATGCTCGATGCCATTGACGGTGTATTGCGCCGATTCCGCTACCGCAGCAAACCCTTTGGCGGTGTTCAGGTGCTAATGATTGGCGACTTACAGCAGCTGGCACCGGTGGTAAAGGACAGCGACTGGCAAATGTTGCAAGCCCATTACAATGGCCCCTTCTTCTTTCAAAGCAAGGTGCTGGAGAGTTTTCCGGTGGAGACCATTGAGCTCAACCATATTTTTCGTCAGAAGGACGAAAAATTCATCGGCGTGCTGAACCAGATACGGGAAAACAGGTTGACCGCCGAGGGACTGGCCATCCTCCAGAGTCGCTACATCCCCAACTTTACCGCACCCAAAGGCTACATCACGCTGACCTCTCACAACCGGCAGTCGCAGCAAATCAACCAACATCACCTCGACACCCTGAATGCCAGGCCCCTTACCTTTGAGGCGAGCATCGAAGGGGACTTTCCCGAGTCGAGCTACCCCAACGACGAGAAGCTGGTGCTCAAAAAAGGCGCGCAGGTCATGTTTATCAAAAACGATGGCTCCCGCGAAAAGCTTTTTTACAACGGCAAAATAGGCACCATCGAAAGCATCAGTCCCCTCAAAGTCAGCGTGCGCTGCACCAACCCCGACCTGACCATTGAAGTAGAACGCGTGGAATGGCAGAACTATAAATACCAGCTTAACGAGACCACCAACGAAATTCAGGAAGAAATCATCGGCAAGTTCACCCAACTGCCGCTGAAACCGGCATGGGCCATTACCATACACAAAAGTCAGGGCCTCACCTTTGAACACGCCATCATCGATGCCAATGCGGCCTTTGCGCACGGACAGGTCTATGTGGCCCTGAGTCGCTGCCGTTCGTTAGAGGGACTGGTACTCTCCTCACCCATCGACCAACGAAGTATCGTTTCGAGCCAGCAAGTCAACAGCTTTATTCAGCAGGCCGCCTCCAATGCCCCGACACCGGAGCGCATTCAGCAATTTCAGCGCGAATATGAAAAGGAACTGGTGCTGGAACTCTTCGATTTCAACATCCTCAACCGCCAACTGAGTCGCCTCCACCGCGAAATTATGCAGCACCGGCAAGTGGTGTTTGGTGCCTTCCCCGACCAGCTCAACGAGGTTCTGTTGCAATTCCGGGAAAAGGTGCTTCTGGTAGCAGACAAATTCAGACAGCAATTGCTGCAATTGTTGGCGTCAGGACTACCGGCGGCCGACCATGAAGCTTTGCAGGAACGCATCAAAAAAGCGACGCCCTACTTTGTCAAAGAAGTCAAGGTGCTGATGCAGCCCTTCGCCGGAAGCGTGGACCTGGAAACCGACAACAAGGAGCTGCGTAAAACCATCGACGGACAGCTCGACCGCATCTTAAAGAGCTTCACCACCCACCACGATACGCTGGATACGTGCCAACAAGGCTTCAACATCAGCACTTACCTGGCTGCCAAATCGGTCAGCAACATCGAAAAGACGGTCAAAAAAGCACCGCCCGCCAAAAAGCAAGCGGGAACAGGTACAGGTGCTGCAACGGCCTCGGCCCATCCCGAGCTCTACCAACGTCTCAAGCAGTGGCGCGACCTTCAGGCAGACGAGCACAACTGGCCCCATTATTTGATTCTTCAGACCAAAACCATGGTGGAATTGACCAATCAGTTGCCCACTTCCAAAAAAGAGCTGCAAAAAATCAGTGGGCTGGGAAAAAAGAAAATTGAGCAATTCGGCAAAGAGCTACTGGAAATAATTGACACCTACCGCATTGATAAAAGTATGGAATAACCACCCCTTTAAAAAAGGGGGCTTTCATTCCGCCTTTGAAAAATAACGTTAATAAAATAGGGCATTTCGGCGTGAAAAATCTGCGCTGTTTGAGCGAAGCGAGTTTCGCAGATTTTAGACGAATTGACTGATTTTTAGTAATTTTTCAACAGCGGCGGCCCTTTTTGCTGACTTTTTGGGGCTGTAGCCAAAAAGCCAGAGCCGTGCGGCTTGAGCACTTAAAAAGAAATATAGACCACTAAAAGAAAGATGCTTTTTTTAAAAAAACATATAAACATATAATTTTA
>NZ_BAZW01000093.1 GCF_000974365.1 Geofilum rubicundum JCM 15548 | reverse complement strand
GTCAAAGTAGAATTAATGACTACGTTTTTATAACCCAGTTTTTGTAATTGAGCAACAAGATTGTTTTCTAATATTTGTTCGGGCTGAGTAGTCATTCTTCCAATTTTTGCTTTTTCAATTCATCAGCAAAAGCAATAATTCTTCCGGTTAATGCTTCAATTGTCTTTGCTCTTTCTTTTAACGATGGCTTTTCATTCATTGTGTTTGAAACATCATCTCTCAATGGCTTTTTTTCGCTGAATAGAAAATCAGTTATCAGTTTTTTCAACTCTTTAATTTTAAGATTTTCCGTTTCAGCAAATTCTTCTGTTTTTTCATTTGTAGCATCGCCCCAAAAACTTTCTTCATCAAATGTACCAACCAATTTTTTAATTTCCTTTTCTTGCTGTTCTGCTTTGACTTCTTCTTTTTTTGGTTCTTCTTTAACTTCAGGTTTCTCGTCTACAACTTCTTCTTTTTTCGTTTCTTCATCATCGGTTTTCAGAAAATCGTTGTTATACCTGTTTTCGTATTCGTCAATGTCATTTTCATACAGAAGTTGACTATATTTTGCTTTCTTTATTGGAAAATCAGTATTGTCATCAAGCCAATTATTGTATTCTTCTAATTCATCATAAATGAGTTTACCAGTTGAGAAATCAATTGAAAAGTAATGTACAAGCACATACTCAAGCATACTTTCTGTCATATTCTTAACAGTTGATGCAAGTTTGTGTGAACTAAAAATGGATTTGGGTGCCATTCTGCCGTGTGAAATATCTCCTCGTTTATTTCTGATTTCTCCTAATGCCTGAATAATTGCAGAGAATCGAATAATAAAATCGCCTTCAATATCCTCACACCTATCAGTTAGCAAATTCATTGATTCTTTAAATAATTTCGGCAAATTATCGTCATCAATATTATCGGCTGTTCTGGTATTATCAAGGTTTACAATTATTGTTTTTGAAATACCTTCAATTAATGCCTTACAGCTTTCTATGCAGATGTCGGGGTTTTTAAATTCATTTACTTTAATAATATCGAGTATTTTGAAGTATTCCTCAAAATGGCTGTGCTTTTCAATATTTGCTAATATGATTTCTCTTGTTTTATCCATATCACACAAACATTTTTTGCAGTAGACCCTGCTTAAACTTGGTTGAATTATCAATTTGATTGCCTAATCTCTCAATGGACTTATCTATTTTTGATAGGTATTTGGCAATTTTTATTTGTTCATCTATCGACGGCAGCTGTACTTTTATTTTTGAAAAATTACCAACAGAGATTGTAAACCTTGTACTTCCGGTTGCAAAACTTGAAAGCTGTTTAAGTACCGATGGAATATTACAAAAATAGTGAGAATATAAAAGGTCGAGTTTAACACTTGGTCTAAATCTCATTAAATGATAACTAAATAATGTATTTTCTAAGTCTTCAAAAATTACCACCGAATGCCCAATATCAGATGGTGTTTCTGATGATGGGGTAAAAAGAATATCTCCTTTTTTTAAATTCGATGATTTTATTTGATTTTCTTTAGCTGTTACTACTTGCAAGTTTCCACGCGTTGAATTGCTAATATTTTCGTGTCGATAAACATTCATGTAATTGACAAGATAAACTTGCTCCTCATCGTCATTTGAAATTTTATCAACACTACTTGTTTGAAATACTCCTATCTCTCCCAACTTCTTCTCTTCCCAATCAGGAAAGTCATTGCCGTTTTCATCTTTAAAGCGAATGGTTTGTGAAAACAATTTTTGCATTACGCCTTTTTTGTATTGCACCAATTCGGCTTTCTTTTTTTGCAGTAGGTTGATGCGTTTATCTATTACGGTTAGAAAGTTGGCTATCTTGGTTTGTTCTGTTTTTTTATTTGGAATAATAAGCTTTAGATTTCCAATCTCTTTTAAAGATAAAAAAGGTTGTGCTCCACCAGCAGAAATCTGATGACGAAGTCTTGCACTATTTCTTCTTTGAATTTGAGTGAAGAAATCAGGGTCTATTTTCGATTTATTAGGTTTAATCAGAGCAACATTTTTCAAACTGAATTCAAAATCAGCATCAACTTTTGCGGAAGTTGCAACTCCAGCCCCAATATTAACCATTAATAAATCATCTTTTTCAGGGCTACATCTTGCATAAATTTTTTGATGAACATCTTCAGGTAAATAATAGCAATTTTCAAAATCTATAAACCCATCACGTACGTGTATTGCAGTCAAAAAAGGGATCCCTGTTTCCGTTGCTTTTGGTGTATCGTGTGTACCATCAGTAATTTTATTCGCAATCTCTTTAATGATTGACTTATTCCATTCATCCTGAAACTCAGGAAACCTTAATTCAGGCGTCAAATTATTCTCCATCCTCTTCAACTTTAAAAGGTGGAACTATCCCTAATTCGTAGCAAAAGCCAATAATTTCAGCATTTACCTCTTCAAGTTCATTGTCAAAACCTATCAAGCGTTCCGAAACTTCTCCTAAATCAATTTCGGTTTCTTCTTCAAAAGTATCCACATAGCGAGGAATGTTTAGGTTGTAGTCGTTTTCAGCTATTTCTTCCAAGGAAGCGACATAGCTGTATTTGTCTTTGGTTTCTCTTGCTCGGTAAGTGTCAATTATTTCTTGTACATCTTCATCTCGCAAGACATTTCGATTTCCGTTTTTTATAAAATGTCCGTCTCCACTGGCATCAATAAAAACTACATTGTCGTCAACCTCACGGCATTTTTTAAATACCAAAATACAAGTAGGAATACTCGTACCGTAAAAGATATTGGCAGGCAAACCAATTACAGCATCCAAATAATTAAGTTCACTAATCAAATATTTACGGATAACACCTTCGGCTGCACCTCTAAACAATACTCCGTGAGGAAGTACGGTTGCCATTGTTCCGTTTTCTGCCAACTGGTGTATCATATGTAGTGCAAATGCGTAATCGGCTTTTGTTTTTGGGGCAAGTTTTCCGTATTGGCTAAAACGCTCATCTGTGCTGTTTAGTGGGTTTGCATCGCTTTTCCAATGTGCCGAAAATGGCGGATTAGCAACAACTGCTTCAAATCGTTTGTCTAAATGTTGCGGGTTTTCTAAAGTGTCCTCTTGCTGTATGTCAAATTCACGAAAATGCTTGTCGTGCAAAATCATATTCATACGAGCCAGGTTGTAAGTAGTGCGGTTGAGTTCTTGACCGTAAAATTCGCTTACATCTTTTACCTCTTTTGCCACACGCAAAAGCAAAGAACCAGAACCACAAGTGGGGTCGTAAACCGATTTTAGTTTTGTTTTTCCTGTAGTTACAATTTTTGCTAAGATTTTAGAAACCTGCTGTGGCGTATAAAATTCTCCTGCCGATTTCCCTGCTCCTGCGGCAAACTTCGCAATCAAGTATTCATAAGCATCGCCTAATACATCAGAATCAATTTCTTCAAGCTTAAAATCAATTTTATCGAGATGATTTAAGATTTTTACAATCACTGCGTTTCTGACTCCAACCGTTCTACCAATTTTCGTTGAAGTCAAATCCAAGTCCTCAAACAAAGCATTAAAATCTTCTTCCGATTCTGTTCCCATTGTGCTTTGCTCAATGTGGTTCATCACGGCTTGCAAATCTTCAATTATGTAGTTGCTTTCGCTCTCGGTGTCGGCATTTCCTTTTTTTGCTAATTCAGAAAACAATTCTTGTGGTTGTAGAAAGTACCCTAATTTTAAAAGCGATTCTTCTTTTATTGCTTCAAGCGTTTCCTTATCTGTAACCTCTTTGTAGTCTTTTATTTCTTCGCCTTCAAGCAATGTATTAGCATATAAATACTGCTTTTCACTCAGGTACTTATAAAATATAAAACCGAGTATATAGTCTCGGTAATCGTCTGCACTAATTTTTCCTCTTAAAAGGTTCGCAATTCCCCAAAGTTGGGATTCGAGTTTTTTCTTTTGTTCTTCTGACATATTATAATTTATCCTTGTTCATATTTTAAAATCTTTAAAAATACAGATTCAGTTTCAATTTATCACCGTGTGTCGGCAAGATTGCACTCTTTGACAAAGTTTTGGTTTTAGCGTTGGCTCGTGGGGCTTTGGCAATGTTTGTAATGTGGGTGGAGTTTCCTTCTTTTTTTTTGCGGGGAAAAGAAAAAAACAAAATAAACTTCCATCAAATTTGCACTGTCCTGTCAAAAAAGCTAAATCCTTTCTTTCTTTATTATTTATCACTATCGTATCTGTCTGGTCGTCTGACTTTACACTTGTTGCCAACATCTCCATAAACGAATTGCATTTAAGACCATTTATGGGGAGCCAAATTGATCGCGTAAACCGTTGATTTAACGAGCATATTACTCCTGAAGATATTTTTAAGTAGTGTGGCATGTCAGGTGTTTTAATGTTCGAAATTCTAAGTTCTGGTCAAATCCAGAAGCCTCATTTCAAAAGTAGCATTATTTTTCAAGTCAGAATCACGCCAGTCTGAAATTTCGACCATTTATTGACGAAGTTTGAACAAAACAGGACCAAGCCCTGATTTTTGCTTATAATTCAGCAGCAGGCTATTAGCATAAAAAAAAGTTTCATAAAACTTAAAACCTGTTCCAAAAGTAGCACTTCTTTTATTTCTGATTCATTCCTTTAGTTCATAATTTGTACTTTGCCCCTCTGCTGCTTCTTTTTGCAGGATGTTTTTATCTATCAAATCATAAACATCTCTAATGGCAGTATCTTTTGAGCATTTCAGGAATGAATAGAATACTTAACGGTAGTATTCCCTGCGGCATCCTGATTGCCGCAAAAGAAGTAGCCCTTTTCTTCTTATTCGGGGAAACGTTCAAAACTTTTAATTTCTTCCAACGACTCATCCCAACTTGCTTTATTCGAGGTAAAGATATGTGCATTAGGTCGTTTTTCTAATTCAGTATCCAAACTTCCTGCCGGAACGACTAAAAGCTTACCTTCCATTTGTAAATTGGGCAAAGCTGAACCACAATTTGAACAAAAGGCTTTCACATGATTGCTTTTATGAAGTTGAAATATCTTTATTTCAACTTCTCTTTTTATCCATTCCAGTTGAGCTGTTGTGGAAAACAAATTTGCAGCGTGAGCAGACCCTGTGTCTTTCCTACAGTAGCTGCAATGACATAAAAAAAACGTTTCAAAGTCACCTATTACTTTAAACTCAATTCCCTTGCATAAACATGAACCAAGTGTTCCATTTGATAAGCATTTTGGTCTACAATGTATTGTAAAAGTATGCCCCCCTAAATCGTATCCAAGCCCAATTCCCGTAAAAACGCATTGTGCTTTTCCGTACTGCTTTTAATCCGCTCGTTAATGGCAGACAAACGCCCATTTACCTCCTTCAAATTCACAGCCACCTCCTCCTCCGCCGTACTCACATAGCGCGAAATATTCAAGTTGTAGCCATTCTTCTCAATCTCCTCCATCGACACCCTGCGCGAATAGCGGTCACGGTCCTTCCGAATCCGGTAAGTATCCACAATCTGTTTATTTCAACGCAAAAGAAACAGATTTTCAACTTCTCAGGCACTACGACTAGCCACAAATAAGTTCAAATGCTTAAAAATGGGAAGACGGCACCATGGGTGGCCTTGCCACAAACATCAAAAACCGACTTAAAGTTCATAAAAGAAGGTTGTAGTCCTAACGGGATGTTGTTCAACCGAGAGTCATCGCTGGGTCGTACCGGCCGCTCAGACTCCTAATATATTAGACAACGTATTGGTGTTCATTTTTCAAAATATAGTTTGGAATTTCATCGTTATTATCCACATAGGGCTTTTTAAATCTTAAAGCTTCGATCCTTTTGTTCTGTTACACTTCCAACACAAGGTTTGAAGGTTATCAAAAGTAGTCATTCCTCTTTTTGATAAAGGAACAATGTGGTCAATTTCTAATAATAAATTTGGTTCATCTTCTATCCCTAAACCGCAGGAACAACATTTGTAATTATCTCTTTCTTTGATTTCCTCTCTCAATATAGAAGTCATTAAGGCTCTTTGACCAGCAATACTTTTGGTCCATTTTATTGCGTTATTTAAGTAATTGATTAGGTGATTGAGGTTCTCAATATTTAGTTTTATATCAAGTCTTGAAGAACTATTACCTCCAGCTGAAACATACTGAAAGCTGAAAGTTGGAATATATGCATCACTAATATCCACTGTTTCAAATCCCAGTTTTCTGGTTAATTTTTTCGGGCTGAATTTCCTGATTAGAAGTGGAATTGAATTATATATACTACTTAATATAAAGTCTCGCTCTTTCCTTATTGAGTCCTTACCTTGTTCAACCGAGGTGAAATCATTTAAGACTTTTTCAAATTTTGAAAGTGACTCTTCTTTCTTTTCTATGTTGAAGTATTTGCAAAGGTATTTAATTGGTTGGTCGCTAGCGTTTTTTAGCACAATAGCAGAGCAACGATGTGTTTTATTACTCTGGATGTCCTTTTTCCTCTCCTTTCTTTGAAAATTATAAAGGCTGTTATCAATAATTTCTGCAGTGCCATAATTGTATGTTTCTATGACTACATAAGACCTTTTTAATTCTTCTATGTAATGGTTTAATTCGTTGCAATTATTTGTGTGTTCGCTAATGCTTTCCTTTATGTGATTAAATTTCTTACTTTTGAAATATATTTCCGAGTATTGGAGGTAAGCAATAACTAAAACCATTCCAGATAATCCTGCTATTATTAGTACATCAATATTGTTCCCTATTATCGTAAAGATGCCAGAGAAAATTTGGTATACAATATAAATCACTATTACTATTGTTATTCCTTGTATGATTTTAGCCATCTTCTATGATTCAATAGTCGTTTGAAACCTTTTCATTTGTTATTTATTTGTGTTGCCTAACGCCCACATGGTCGAGTAGGCAAAGGGAACTTCTCCCTAAGCCTCTCACAGAACCGGGCTTGATAGTCTCCATCACACGGCTCTTCTAATGTAGCAAAATTTGGAAACTCATCCCCTTTCAAGTTGGTAATTGATTTAACTACAATAGCTAACCCCTTCGCTCCACTTCCATTACAGAAGCTTCAACACTACTACGAGTTAGTCCGCCCCTACATGGCACTTCGGTTTCGAGCCTCTGGTTTGTTCCCATTGTGCTCATCCCTTGGCATTACCATGCAGGTTCCCGAGTTCCGTAATTAAGCCCAGATATAGTTCCTGCCCTCTGAAAGACGCGAGCCGTATAGCCAATAATTCAGGCTCCCGCTATACTTATAACTCCGTTTCATACTCCGTAGCTTTTGACTGGGTGTACAACTTCTCGACTCCTCATCAAGGGTTCACTCTCGTTCAGATCCTATATCCTTACCTGTACTATCTTATAGATAGTCTTTTCCTAAACGCTCAGGACCATAGCTCTATACCACAGCACCTTAAGGTGGTTTACTCGCAATCATGTTTTAAATTAGGCGCTCATGATTTTCGCTTCGCTTCAATTGATGCCCTCTCCTGTAAGACGACACCGATGGTTCAACTTACAACTGTTTCCACCATCTTAACTACAGCATGCATAACAATATTTTACCTATATTCTGCTTCTCGGCACACTATGAAACGTTTGGCATTTCGAAGCACTTCCCTGTCAAGTTACAACTACTTTTGATACGAGCTAAAATGCACGATAACCCACTGACTGCCAAGTGTTTTATATACAA
>NZ_BAZW01000094.1 GCF_000974365.1 Geofilum rubicundum JCM 15548 | reverse complement strand
ACTTTGATTGTGACCTTAAATTGGATGGTATTATTGGGAGGAATACGGTTAAGGCTATTAATTCATGTCCTCCGGAAGTTTTATTTAATGCCATTAAATCTGCCCGTATTCATTACTACAATACCATTGCTCAGAGAGGTCAGAATCATAAGTTTTTGAAGGGGTGGTTGAAACGGATAGGGAAGATTGAGTTTGAAAGCTAAAACTTGAATCTCAAATTCACATTAGGAGCTATATGCAAGGCATGTTGGGTAACTTGTTCAATTTCATTCTTATCATTTCTTTGATAAAGAATATTAATATCATTCTCCTTGTTAAGAACATTCCAAACGGATACTCCTAATTCACCCTTTACTTTTTTAATATTGAATTTATATTTTGCTGAAATATCCAATCTAACAAAATCAGCCAATCGCGAGCTGTTTGGTTCTTCATAAATTATTTCTGTTTCTGACTGAACATTATCCTGTGCTGGTTTTGTATATGGTTTTCCTGTCCTGTAATTAAATCCGCTCGATAGTTCTAAATTCTTTATGCTATAACTGCCACCTATCGAAATGGTATGTCTAATATCAAGATTATTCGGAAATACAGATGGAGTAAATTCTTTGAAATAATAATCGTTTTTAGCAAGAACGTAGTTGAACCAGATATTCGTCTTTTTTAATCGTTTATCCACTAACATCTCCATTCCTTTGGCGCTGTAATTGCCAATTGCATATACATACTGAAATTGATTTTGAAATCCCTGGCTGGGGGTTATTATTCCACTTACTTTTTTCTTGTATACTTCAACAGATATAAGCAATTTTTTACGATTGTATTGCATACCAAATGAGAATTGCTGACTATTTATAACAGGCACACTCTTATTATTTGATATTACCCACCTTCTTTTTTCAATTCCCAGGAAATCTGACTGAAAATCTATTAATTGTGTCGTGTATTGACTTTTCTTTTCTGCCAAGACTTCACAAGAAATAAAATCTGTTAATTTCACATTTAATACTGCCCGTGGCTCTAGAAATAGCTCATCAAACTTCTGTAAATAGTTAGCCCTTATTCCCAAGCGAAGATATGCCCTACCGAATATTCTATTTACTTCAACCTCAGAAAACAGGGAGTGAATATCCAGAACGCCTTTTACATCCCTGTTATAATCAGGTTTGTTTATATTATCTTGATTTCTAATTCCAATTTCATCAAACTGATACCCGGTAAGTAAATTAATTTTAGGTGTAAACTGATACTTTGATGTTAGCTTGAGTCCCCAATCTATTATATCATTCTTCTGAAAATGATGTTGTTCATTGATAAGCTCAACATTCATTGCCTCTAAACTATATTGCGAAACATTTGCTGTAAATTGAGTTATGTGCTTATCGCTCCACACCCGTGAATAATTGAAGTTTGACAATAGGCTCGATTGGTTCAAGTAACTATTCCTACTAAAAAGTGTATCATTTACTAATGCATTTTCCTCATATTCAATCGAATTCTTTATATGCAAAATGCTAAAACGGATTTTATCCTTTTCTGAAACATCATATAAAAGTTTTAAGTTTAAGTCGTAAAATGAAAAATCATGGTAATCATTAACAATAGAATCATTTGTGTGTAGATGCTGTAATACCTCAGTATGCTCAAAGGCCCTTTCATAATAACTTTTATAGGTTGGAGTAATAACAATATTATTTATAGAATGTCTTGCCCCAAGCATTAGCGATATTTTTTCTGTTATAGGAAGTTTTACTATTGCATCGGCACTAATCATATTTAAACCTACTGATGCTTCAAAATCATTTACCAGGTAATCTTGTTGGTTCATGTCAATTATACCCGAAACACCCTCCCCGTATTCGGCACTTGTGCCGTTCTTTATAACTTTTGATTTATGAATTAAATACGAGTTGAAAGCAGATATTAAACCAAAAAAATGCCCGGTTTGGTACATTTTTGTTCCTTCCCATAAAACCAGATTTTGATCGTTTGTTCCACCCCTTGTATTAATATCAGAAACTGATTCATTAACACTTTGAATTCCCGGTAACACCTGTATAGAATGCAATACATCAGGTTCCGATAAACCAGGTAAAATTTCAAGGTTTCTCATGTTCATCTGTATTGCTCCATCGGGCAGTTTATCAATTCCTTTGGCAATATAATCAACAACAACTTCGTCAATTACTAACACATCAGGAACAAGCTCTAAAACCAATTTTTCATCCTGCCAACTTTTGTTATTAATCACAAGTTGCTTATAACCAACATATCTAATAGTAAGAGCCGAATCTAATTCAGGGCTTAATTTAATAGTGAATTGCCCATTATTATCACTTACGGCATACTTATCACCTGAAATTAATACAGCTCCTGCTAATAATTCTTTGGTTTCTTTATCAACGATTTTTCCCGAAAAGGTTACTTCAGGAGTACTTTTCTGAATGGCAATATATCGGGAATCCAATCTTTTAAATTCCAAACCCGTTTGTTTTTGAAGCTCTATAAGATATTCTTCAAGGCTAAGGTTGTTGCTTGGTATCGAAACAGTAATATCGTGTATGTTCTCATCGGCATAAGTAAAAGCCACATCAAAACGATTCTCTAGAATATGAAGAAAGCTTTCAAGTGGCTTTGTTTCCGTATTCTGAGCAATGCATTCATAGCTTACACTTGTAAGAAGAACAGATAGAAGTAATAAGAATATATTATTCTTCAAGACCTATTACGATTTTGTTTTCATTAATCTCGTAATATAAATTTAGTGGAATTGTGATAGATTCTAAGGCAATTGAGAGGTTATTATGCGAGAAACTGCCTGAAAACAGTTGGTTTATATCCGTATTACCTGTTTCAACCTTAATCTGGTATTGTCTTTCAAGTTCTTTAATCACAAAACTAAAAGGAACACTTTTAAAATTGCTTTCACCTTGTAACCATGAAGGAGTGGCTTTGTCAGAAATCGTATATTGCTGTTCTGTACCTTCAATTACTCTATAAACCGATTTTGGTTTTAATACAACTTCACTTTGTTCAGTTTTTACTCTTACCAATCCTGAGTAACAGGTTACTTCGTAATAGTTCTCCCTAGCTTTTACATCAAATTCAGTCCCTAAAACTGTTACCATGCCTTGTTCGGTAATAACATTAAACTGCGAACCTTTTTTAACTTTGAAAAAAGCTTCACCGTTCAGTTCTACATTTCTTTCCTTACTCCATTTTTTCTCTGAGAATTTGATTTTAGAGCCTGAATTAATGGCTACAAATGATGAATCGGGTAAATAAACCTCAGATTGTTCGGCAATCCACCCCTGGTTTTCTGATGTAGAATTAATTTGATTAAACGAAAAATAACCAATTGTAAGGGCAACAATAAATATGGCAGCAATCTTTAATACCGGTTTCATTCGCTCAAATAAAGAAATTGTTCTTTTGGAATGAAGTACATTATCTGATAATTTGCTATATTCATTTAAAACATCATAACCAGGGGCTTTAAAAGTATTAACAGCCTTCATCAGTTTATCGATTTTAGCAAACTCCTCAGTACTTTCAAAATCACTTGTTTCCGATTCAGAAAGTTCCCCGGCTAACCATTTCTTTATTTTATCTTCGTTATTCATTTTTTTGCTTCTTGTTAATAAAACAGATGAGTACTAAAAATTCCTACCCTATTTGCTTAAATTTTATCAATTTCTACTTTTTCCCGTAATATTTTCAAAGCTGTATAAATTCTTTTTTCGACAGCCTTACGAGAAATACCCAACATTTCAGCAATCTCCTGGTGCTTTTTCCCCTCAATACGATTCAATAGAAATGTTACTCTTTGTTCTTCTGTTAGTTCTTCAATGGCTTGTTTAAGACGGTTATGATATTCCTTTTCCTCTAATAAATATTCAGGTGTTTCATTTGTATAATCCTTCGGTTTCTGTAAACTATAATTTAATACAGTCTTTTTTCTTGACAAAGAATTAAGCATTTCGTTATTCGCCACAGTAAATAAAAACGACTTGGCTTTCTCCGGAACAACATCTTTACAATTATTCCATAGTTTCTCGAAAGCAGCTTGAACTATGTCTTGAGGATTGTTATTTTCTCCATACTTATAGTACAGAAAATTAAACAAATCAGTAGAAAGAGTTGTGAATATCCGGCTAAAGACCTCCTCTTTGCAAATATTTTTATTTTTTAGGTGATCACTCATTATTAATGCGTTACAAACTTTTTTGTTAATTTAATTTTATGAATATATGAAAAAAAACAGAAAGTAAGGTAGGAGAATCAGAACACTATCTGTTTTATTATCGAAAGTTCAAATTGAGAAAATGAATTTTAGTAACATAGAATATAGAATGAAGCATTTTTTTAAAATATTGGTTTTTGCACTTGCTCTTACAGGCTGTCAGAAAGAATACGAAAAAGTAGTTGAACCTGACAAAAGCCAGGCAATTAGTGCCGAGGATAATATTGCAGAGCTGATAAAGAAAGTAGCACTTAAAGATGGTTCATTTGATAATATAATCGACCGATGTAGTGCGATTAGCATTGAGTACCCATATTCAATTTTAATTAACGATGAGTTTTACCAAATAAATTCCTTAGATGATATTGAAATACTATATATAGATTATTTCCATTATCGGGATGATATTGAGATACAATATCCGATAACAATAACATATAGTGATTATTCCGAATCAGTTTTAGATAACTCAGATGACCTGGAAGAAATTCAGGAACAATACAATACTAATTTAATTGATGACGACATAGAGTGTATTGACTTTAATTATCCGGTTGAAATTACCCTTTATAATACAGCATATCAAAAAGCAGACTACATCGTTGCGGAAAATGATTTCATGATGTACAATACTTTTCGTGACCTGTCTGACCAAATTATCGAAGTTGAATATCCAATTGAGTTAACACTTTATGACGGAAATCAAGTAACAATTACCGACAATGTAGAGCTTGAAAATCAAATAAATGAATATAAAGATAGCTGTGAGGAAAATGATGAAGTTGATTTTGAGGATGAAGATTATCCAGTATCAGACCTTCTTACCTCTGGAATATGGAAAGTATCACATTATTCCGATACAACTGATGAGACACACCAATTAAGTCTATTTACAATTGAGTTTAAGTCCGATTTCTCTGTGCAGGTAACCGATAATTCTGTAACAATTGATGGAACATGGGAATTTGATTTATACGACAATTTAAAAATTCTTGAAATTGAAGTGGATAACTACGAAACTCCCCTGGTATGGTTAAATGACGGTTGGGAAATTTTATCCGCAAATAATGAAGAAATACTAATGCAGGCCGAAAGCGATACAGATGGGTTTATCAAAAAGCTAAACCTGCAAAAAACAAAATAATATTCTAACAATTAGATAGCGAGAAAGAAAGTAAATAATAATTAAAGATTTACGATTATGAAGATGAGATTTAAAACATTAGTAATGGCTGCAATAGTTTTAGCAGGTTTTTCATTTACCAGTTGTGAAAAAGATGATGATAATAATCCAAACGGAAATATTACATTAAAAGTGAATACAACAAGTACTTCCTCTGTGAACTTAAAAAGCTCAGTGGCTGCAAACGATTTAGTTTTCAATTCTGGAACTATAACCATTCGCGAGGTAGTTTTTGATGGAGAAGTTGGAGTAAATTCAGTAAGCAGAACTATATCGCAAATTGCTGATATTAATTACGCAACAGGAACGGTTTCGCCAGGAGTAGTAATCGAAGTTCCTGCCGGGGATTATACTGGTGTAAACTTAGGAATAGAACTTCAAGACGATGGTTCTGACCCATCTGTTGTAATTGAAGGTACTTATACTAATTCTTCAGAAGAAATTACTCCAATCCGCTTTGAATTTAATTCGGGCGAAGTATTTGAAGCTAATGCCGCAAGTGTTACTATCGAAGCTGGCTCAGACCTTGTTGGGAAAATTACTTTTGATGCTATCAGTTGGTTTAGTACGGTTACACCAGATGAATTGGATAATGCGACTTTAACTGAAGGTACAATTATTGTCAGCGAAACTAAGAACTCAGATATTTTCGATAAGGTTGCAGATAGGCTTGATGTAGATACTCAGGCGGTATTTGAATAAAGTATGCGTTTATAGCTGATAATAAAAAATATATATTTATTAAAATAAGAGATATGAAAAAGATGACATTTAAAACAATAGTAATGGCTACAATAGTTGTAGCAGGTTTCTCATTCACAAGTTGTGAAAAAGACGATGATAATCCCAATGGTAAAATAACCTTAAAGGTTAATACCACAAGTTCGTCATCAGTAAATTTAAAAAGCACAGCAGCTGCAAACGACTTAGTATTCAATTCAGGTACAATAACCATTCGTGAAGTAGTTTTCGATGGTGAAGTGGGAACAACTTCTGTAAGCAGAACCAAAGAACAGATTGCTGATATTGACTATGCAACAGGAGCAGTTTCTCCGGAAATCGTAATCGAAGTTCCTGCTGGAAATTATACTGGTGTAAACTTAGGAATTGAACTACAAGATGATGGTTCTGACCCATCTGTTGTAATTGAAGGTACTTTTACTAATTCATCAGAAGAGATTATTCCAATCCGCTTTGAGTTTAATTCAGGCGAAGTATTTGAAGCTAATGCCGCCAGTGTTACTATCGCAGACGGAGCTGACCTTGTGGGTAAAATAACTTTTGATGCGATTAGTTGGTTTAGCACTGTAACACCAGGTGAATTGGATAATGCAACTTTAACTGAAGGTACAATTATTGTTAGTTCAACAAAAAATCCTGATATTTTTGATAAGGTTGCGGACAAACTGGATGTTGATACGCAGGCTATTTTTGAATAAAGTATGCATTTATTGATAAAAATAAGAATTATAAATTTATTAAAACAAGGGATATGAAAAAGATAAAATTTAAAATATTAGTGTTGGCAGCTATTTTAGTGGCAAGTGTGACCTTTACAAGTTGTGAAAAAGATGAATCAGAAACTGCAACCGAGCCTCAAATAGGCTTAAAGTTTAAAACTGTAACTTCATCAGTTTCGTTAAAATCAACGCAAGCCAGAGAGCTATCATTTACATCAGGGTTTATTACTTTACGGGAAGTACAGTTTGAAGTAGAAACCGATAACGACTCTATTGAAATAGAGTTTGAGCTTGAAATTAATACAAAGATAGATTTCGCAACAGGCGAAACAAATCCGGATATAAGCTTCGCTCAAATTCCTGCTGGAACATACAATGAGATGGAAGTAGAAATTGAATTGCAAGATGAAGGTGACACGCCTGCAATGGTTTTAAACGGAACTTATGTTGATGCAGATGGGGTAAGTCATGATGTACGTTTTGAATATAACTCAGGGGAAACATTTGAAGTTGAGAAAGAAGGTACAATAGTATTTGCTACGAATGAAAGTGCGCTTACTCAAATCACTTTCGACCCAACTGTTTGGTTTGCAAAGGTTGAAAACGAACAACTTTCTAATGCAACAAAAGATAATGATGGTATAATTGTTATAAGCGAAACACAAAATGCCAACATCTTTGATGTAGTTGCGGATGGACTAGACTTGGTTACAGAAATTGAGATGTAAAAATAGATATTAACAATATTTGGAGAAGAGGAAGTTTAATC
>NZ_BAZW01000095.1 GCF_000974365.1 Geofilum rubicundum JCM 15548 | reverse complement strand
TGGAAATGGTACAGTAGAAATTTATACCATCGAGGGACGCAAAATATCGGAAGTGCCCGCTCGCAGTAGTCGCACCCTTATTCTATTGCCTGACGAGAGCGGTGTTTATATCATCCGTGCCAAGTTTGGTAATCAAGTGAAGAGTGAACGCGTGATAGTGAAAGGGTAAAAGTTAATAGATTCCTTTAAAAAGAGCCGGTTTCAATATGATACCGGCTTTTTTTACGCTTGGATTTTCTCATGTTTTGTCTACAATTCTTCTTTATGGAAGGTTTTAGTTCACTAATCGACGTATTGATCGCACTTGTCACTAGTTGTGGTCTTTTCGTACAATTAAGTCAACTATTTCCTTATTCCTTCGTAAAAATAAGATGCAATCAATATTTTTGCATTTTTTCTTGATATGCGTGTTGTTGGTCGCGTGATTAAATTTTTGTTTGTCGGATTTTTCAATAGTTAGTATATGAATAGTTTTTACATGAAGAGGTTTGTTTTTGCTTTTGTGGGGTTGATGTTGGGTTGGATGATTCAAGCTCAAACAACTTATTATGCATTGGTTTCAGGGGACTGGAATAATTCTGAAGTTTGGACGCTTGATCCTGCAGCATCTATTCCTTCTAATCCAAATAACTCCTTCCCAAAAGAGGGAGATAATGTTGTGATTAAGACAGGGCGCACGATTACTTTGAATGGAAATGGGATTAAAGCAAATGTGGTAACTGTTGATGGACGGTTAGAAACGAAACAGACAAGCGGTCATCAATTTTTCCAAATTAGGGGAAGTGGACGAATAATAATGGAAGCTGATAATTTTCCAGCTGGTGATGCATCTCATTTTATTTCTAAGAATCAGGGAGAGGGAACAGCAGTGTTCAGTGGAGGTTCTTATTCGCTGTTAACTGCCAGAACTTTCTATAATATGGAAGTAGCTTTGGATGCTGGTGGTGTTCTTGCAATTGGTGCCAACCTTAATTTGAATGGAAATCTGGAGGTGCGCAGTGGTATGCTTCGCTTTGGCAATAGCGCTTTGTCAAGATCTCTAACTATTCAAGGAAATGTCTTCATAGCTTCTAATGCTTCAATTACTGTTGCCAATAGTAATGCAACACACCAGTTTGAAGTGTATGGTAACTTGGAGAATAATGGTCACATGAGACTGACTAATTTGGATCAGCCAACCTATAACAACAACCCTTCCACCGGGTCAGTGACTCTTGTTGCAAAAGGGGCTTCTAATACCACTTTTAGTACCAATAGTATCACGTTTTTACATCGGCTTATCGTTGACAAAGGAACTGACCGAACCTATCGATTAACTTTATACTCTTCTACCAGAGACAATTTTCGCCTTTTTGGACGCAACAACAATGCCCTTGCTGATAAAGCCTTGTATATTAAAAGCGGTACCCTTGAATTAACAGGTGATCTGTACCTTCATTCCCTTACAGAAGGGGGGAGTGATTTTACGATTCCTCTGTCAGGAGGGCTATGGATTAATGGTCCGAATGTAGAGGTTAACACCACCGCAATTAGTAATGATGCAGATGGTTTTACTTCAGTAGGAGTTACTGCGGCAGCAAGTGGAAGTCAATCTTTTTCTGTAAAAGGTCATTTTAAAATTACTGATGGGACATTAAATACGCATACTCATGGTTTTGTGGCATGGGATGATGGTAATGCTTTAGTCGAAGTTGCCGGAGGAAAAATTAAATCGCCAGGATTCAGGAGTGCAGGCACGCAAGATGGTAAATGGAGCTACAATCAATCAGGTGGAGAGGTCATTCTTTACGGAGACTTAGGAAGTGATTTGAACGGTTCTGGTGTGGCTACCTTTAGCGTGAAGGGCGAGGACAATATTTTTATTATGTCTGGAGGTATTCTTGAGATTCAGGACGCTGCAACGAATAATAACTTGGCCATAAACATTGAATCGGGCGAAGGGAAATCAAGTGTGACTGGGGGAACAGTTCGAATAAAAAGAATCACTGGCGCCGGGGCGAATTTTAATGTCGTTTCTAGTGTTCCCTTTTATAATTTCGTATTAGATGGAGAAGATGCCACAACCAATGTTGTTGTAGATGGTCAATTGAATGTGCTAAATGATTTGGCTGTTGGCGCAGGAACATCATTTGATGCAACGGGTTGTCTGGTTTCTGTGGGCAGGCATTTCGATATTACTGGTGATTTTATTCAAAACTCAGATGCTTTGCAAATGATTGGTTCCGGTGATGGACAGATTATTAATAATCGTGGCTCATTATTGGAGTTAAACGCTCTTATTCTTGATAAGAATAGTCTCAGTAATACAGTATCCCTTTCAGGTGGCAATATAAACATTGAAGGAGACCTAACTTTAAAGCAGGGATTTCTCGAATTAAATAACAGAGATTTGTTTTTACAAGGTGATTTCACACTGGAAAAAGGTTCTGTTATTTCATCGGGTTCTGGTAAAACTATTTTGAATGGGACAAGTGGCGCTCAGACTATATTTTCAAAATATCGGAAGGATTTTAGTTTTGGTGTTGTGGAATTGGCCAATAATATTCAGCTGAACAGTCATTCTCTATTGTCCAAGTTAAGCTTTAGCGGCAATTATATCGTTGATTTAGGAGTTTTCAATTTGGAAATAAATGTAGCAGATTATTCTGCAGAACCTTGGGGGTCAACCCGGATGTTTAGAACAGCAGGAAACTCTTCTGATGGTGGATTGACTTTGCCAGTCCTATTGAATGGAAATTATAGCAACACAGTGGTTCAGCGATTTCCAGTTGGGACATCTGCTGGTTATACGCCGATGGAGGTGCAAGCTAGAAATGCTTTGCAATCAAATGGGACAATTACGGTCTCTCCAGTGAACGATTATCATCCCACTGTAGCGGATGAGCAATACGCTTTGGATTATTTCTGGAGGGTTTCAGATGTTGGACTGGAGGATGTTGAAGATGATATTCGGTATATGCTCACTAATTATGAGGATTTTAATATTCCCAATTATGTGGTGTGGCCTTTTACAAATGCGCCCCCTGAAGGTATCGTGTTTTATGATAAAGAATGGAATAATTATGGAGATAATGTTGAGTTTAATAACAGATTCCTTAGATTTCCATATAATGCACCGTTAAGTAAAGATTTCTCTTTTGGAGTTTTGGACGCCTCATTTTTGTGGATTTCGGTGCTAGACCCACCACGAACACTGTATAGCCGTCAGACGGGCAATTTTGGTGACAGGAATACATGGTCAACTACTAGCCATACTGGTGGCCGTTTGGGAAATGGAGATCATCCCCGCGCAATTGATTACTGCATAATTCACCCTGATCATGAGGTGACAATAGATGGTAACGGTGCCAGAGCCTCCCAGGTGGAGGTTAATGGATCTCTCATTGTAAATGAGGGCACAACAGGTCACTTTATAGATATTATTACCGGAAGTGGCCGCTTGGTTTATAATGATAATACCTTAATTAACGGTGATCATACCGAATTTTGTAACAATGCATCCGCCATTTTTGAATATGCAGGAGGCAGGTACGAATTACCTGTGGACATCTATAAATACCCTAATCTTCATATTTCTGGTAATGATCGAAAAACCTTAGGCAATGTTGATCTTGAAATAGTAGGTAATTTGAAGATTGATGATGTTACAATTAGGATCAGTCCTAATGAGTTTGGAGATTTGAATATTGCTGGTAACCTTGAGGTTAATGGTCCTGATGGATTGGTGCAATTTCGACGAAATGGCGACCCAAGAATTGTTCAAATAGATGGAGATATTGTTTTAAGTGAAAGCGGTCGTTTAAGCGTACAAAATGCTAATGATGCCAACCCTAATTTGGAGCATATCCTTACTCTTTTTGGAAGTGTTGATATAAAAAGCGGAAACATGAGCCTTTACCATCACAATGTTAATACCCATTCTGTAAAGGTTCTTTTTGAAGGTGATCAGTCTGTGACTGTTGATAATAATGGCACTCTGAATTTTGGAAACATAAGTATCAAGAAAGGACCGGATAACAATGTGCATTTTCGTGCACCCTTTAATTTGAGGGCTCCAGCCGATCGAGCCCAAAAGGCATTGGAGTTGGTTTCCGGAACTGCTTGGCTTGACCATGATGCTATTGATTTAACACTGACCAGTGGTGGTAACGATTTCCGTATTCCATCAACAGCCTCCATAATAGTGGATAATGGTGCCACGGTTAAAATTGATGGGGATGATACTGGTATCTGGCTGGATGGTCTATTGAAAATTGATAACGGCGCCAGTGCATTGCTCAATGGTGGCACAAATAACTATATAGAATATTCGGCATCCGGAAATGCTGAAATTTGGGTGGGCAATACGGATAATGTTAGCCCTAATACCCTATTAAATGTTGGATCACAGATTCGAAGAGGCATTAATACGGATGCAGGTGTTTTGAAACTGACACAGGATAAAGCAGCGACAGACATCCTTATTGGGGCAGACAGTGCACCCGTTTCAAATCGCGGTGTGCTTGAATTGATGAATGAAGGTAGCGCGTTTACTCAGAATGAAGCTGGAAGCTTTATTACAATTGCTCAGGGACAAGAGAATGCTTCCGTTCCTGCCTTGATTTTTGATCCAACGGCTGTTCATATTACTACAGGAAGCGGTTTTCGTATTGGAGACGGAACCTCGGCTGAAAATCAGACCATGGGATTGTTTATGAATCAGCCATTAAAAAATTTGGAGATTAATTTGCCTTCTTCCTCAAAGGCGCAATTTAATACTGTTGGGGCAACGTTAGAGGAAGACTTGGCCATATTAGCAGGAGAGTTGGATGCCAACGGGCTCGATGTTATTCTTTATGGCGATCTTGTTAATAATGGGATATACAATGCCAATTTTAATACTACCTATTTCAGAGGGAATTCAGCCCAAACCATAAACGGCGATGTTGCTTTATACAATGTGGTCAAGCAGGGCGCTGCAACATTGTTACAGGATGATGATTCCGAAGTAACTGTGGAAAACACCTTCCGTATCGAAGAGGGAGTTGTGAACACCGCCGATAATCAATTGATTGTCAGAGGCGATTTGCTTATTGAAGAGGGAGCTTCAACTCAAAGTTCTGAAACTTCAGATGGTATAGTTATGGCTGGAAGTAATAGCCAACTTCTGCAAGGAGGTGGTGATGTCTCAACATTAACAATTGATAATCCTGCAGGCGTTGTTGTACCAACTCAGGGTGGAGCTTTGACGTTTACCAGTCAATTAAAGTTAAATGAAGGCGTATTTGATATTGGTCGCAATTTGTTAGTTATTGGTAAAGATGCGGAAATCGTGTCAGGGGCGGGGGGATTTTCTGAGTCAACCATGGTTCAGACCAACCTTTCCTTTACAGATGCAGGTGTCCAAAAGTTTTTACCTTCTATTTCAAGTGCTAAGACTTATACCATTCCCATAGGTTCAATGGGGAAATATACACCGGTGGGGATGAATATTAGCAGCAATGGCAATGATACTGGATCGATAAGGATAAAGGCCGCAAATGAAGCTCATATTACCATTCCATCTTCCGCACGGAATCGTGTATTGCAATATAATTGGACGCTTGATGCTGAAGGTATTGAAGATTTCACATCAGTTATTACAATGCAAGGGAATAGTGGTGATATCGCTGGGGATGGAGAGCAATACATCACGGCTCGACTTTTAAATGCTTCTGAAGGTTTGTGGAATAAGTATACGAAGGATGATTTTGATGGAGTTAATTATACCTTAAGCTTTACTTTTGAGAATACCAATGATGCTGGTATAGATGGTGATTTTACTGCTGGAGAAGAGGACGCTATCCCCGATAAAGTACAAACTTTTGTGACCAGGGCTAACGGCCCATGGAATAGTCTTGCAACCTGGATGGTAGAGGGTGGAGCTGAATTGCCAGCTGGTGGACCAAGAGGAGCCATAGTCCAGATTAATCACGAAGTAAGCATGACCGATAATGGATACGCTGCCTATTTAACTGAATTAGGGGCAGATGGTGTTTTGTATACTGGCACTACCTTTGGTCACCGATTAGGTAGGGTTAAAGGTAATGGGCGTTTGGTGACTGAACGGGAAGCATTACCTGCCGGTGAATACGGTCAATTCTTTTCAGAGCAGGGTGGAACATTGGAGTATGCCGGAACTTCGAGTTATGATGTGCTTGGTGAAATTCCTCAGGTGAATAATCTGGCACTTTCTGGTGCGGGCGACCGACGTTTGCCAGCCTTGGATCTCATTTTGACAGGAGATTTAACAGTTGATGGAGCGAATATGAGAAATGAAAGCGCTACTGCTATTTTGTTAAAAGGTGATTTACTTTTCGAATCTGGTAGGTTTGACAATAGAACAGCCAAACTAACTTTTGGAGGTACAGAAGTACAAAATGTTGCAGGTTCACGCAGTCTTTCTGGCATTGATGCCCTGTATCTTGCAGAGGTTGATAATCCAGCAGGTATCGCCCTGAGCAATGACCTGGAAGTATCCAATAGCATGGCCATAACTAATGGTAATGTTTATTCAGAAAATAGCAGTTCATTGTTACTTTCTAACAGTGAGTCCACTGCTTTGACTATAAGTAATTCGTCTAATTTTATTGGTACGATACTAAAAAAACAAATGACGACAGGCAGTTCATGGGTTTTTAATGTAGGTAGAGATTCACGAAAGGGGGCTTTGGCTATCGACAATGTTTCGGCTACGGGTATATGGGAGGTAGAATATTTTGATGCAATGCCAACCGATAGAAATAATAGGGTCAGTCCTCTAGTTTTTATTAGTAGTAGTGAATACTGGCGGGTGAAAGCGCCAGAGGATGCTTCCGCAAATATCACTCTGCGTTGGGATGCCAATAGTGGAATTAATCCGGAAGAGGAGTCAGATCTTCGTGGAGCTCAGTATTTGGAAGATGGATGGAATGAATTATTATTGGATCCCATTCTGGAGAATGGAGATGGTGGAACTGCTTCCATTCGAAACCCTTTATCTTTTAATGCTTTTGGATTTGGTAATTATTTAACTTTTGGGACGATCTTTAATCATCCTTATACATGGACCGGAGCTACAAGTTCTGACTGGTTCACAGCAAGTAATTGGACCAACAATTCTGTCCCTTCAGCCAGTGCCAATACAACCATTTCTGCGGCTGAAAACTTACCTGAGATTTCAGGTGATGATGTTGCACATGTGAACGATCTGACTATTGAAAATAGTTCTTCATTGACCCTGAAATCTAGCGGAAAACTGACCGTGAATGGGGATTTGACTATTGCTGCAACGGGCGAGTTGGTTTTGGACAATGGTTATGGTGTGAATGGTATGGCTTCGTTGATTGCCCATGGACAAATTCTGGGAACCGGTTCGACCCGGATCAGATTAACCACCCCTCCCAATCAATGGTTCTATCTGGGAAGCTCTGTCCAGGATGCTGTTTTCTCCGACTTTAGCGCCGGAGAACCCAATATCATCATTAACGTGTATCGGGCCAATAAATGGTGGGGTATTAAGTCCGGCCTGGCGGGCAGGTCTCTCCGATCCATGGAAGGTATCGTCACCAATTTGTTGTTGGAAGCTTCATCGGATAATCGATTGATCGAATACACGGGAGAACTGCATACCGGTCCGGTCAGCCGAATTT
>NZ_BAZW01000096.1 GCF_000974365.1 Geofilum rubicundum JCM 15548 | reverse complement strand
CTCCGTGTTTGAAGGCCAAAGCAACACCTGCGGCATCCGTCTGGGCGAGATGGTCAGCACCCGTCTGCCCGAATCCCTGCAGCAAGATGTGGGGCCCGATCTGGGGCGCTACCGCGTGCTCGAAATTACCCACACGGTGGACGACAAAGGCTTGTACGCCAACACCTTTAAAGGTGTGGCCGGTGCCACCGAGACCTTGCCACTGCCCGAAAACGTCACGCCGCCCACCGCCTTTCCCGAACTGGCAACGGTCATTGACAACGCCGACCCCGAAAACCTCGGTCGCGTGCGCGTGCGCTTCCTCTGGCAAAACAGCGATCAAAACAGCAACTGGATACGGGTGCAAACACCCGATGCCGGCACCAGTGGCGTCATTGAAAAGAACCGCGGACTGTTCTTCATTCCTGAAATCGACGACCAGGTCATGGTCGCCTTCGAGCAGGGCGACCCCGCACGCCCCTACGTCGCCGGCAGCCTCTTCCACCAAGGCAACAGCGGCGGCATGGCGCCCGACAACAACCTCAAATCCATCACCACCCGCAGCGGCCACACCATCGAGTTCGACGACACCGACGGCGCTGAAAAGATCAACATCCGCGACAATGGCGGCTCCGTCATCACCTTTGACACCAAAGAAAAATCCCTCCTCATCCAATCGGTGGAGAACATCGACATCAGCGCCAAAAACATCCGGCTCTCCGCTCAGGAAAAGGTCTCCATTGGCGCCCAACAAAACGTCGAAATAGCCGCCGAAGCCGACGTCAACACCCTGGCCAAAGGCAATGTGACCACCCAAAGTGACGGGGATACCACGCTTGCTGCCAAAGGGGCACTCACTGCCGAAGCCACCGCTGATGCCACCATCAAAGGACAAAATGTGACCATCGAAGGAAAAGTGGCCGCCGACCTGATTGGCATGCAGACCTCGGTGCAGGGACAAATGACCGCCGTGCAAGGCGCCAGCGGCAAAGTAGAAGTGATGTAATTAACCCAAAACCAATCACCCTAACAGATACCATTATGGCAGGAAAACCAGTCGCCACAATCGGCAGCATGCATGTTTGTCCGATGATCAGCGGAACCGTCCCCCATGTAGGTGGACCAGTAACGGGTCCCGGAGCCCCCAATGTTTTAATCAACGGCCAACCCGTCGCCCTGATGGGCGATATGTGCGTATGCGCCGGAGGTCCCGACACCATCGCCCAGGGCGAGCCCGGCGTCCTCATCAACGGCACCCCCGTAGCCACCATGGGCAGCATGACCGCCCACGGCGGCAGCCTCGTGATGGGGGAGCCCAACGTGTTCATCTCCACCGCCACGCCCCAAAAAAAGGCCACCCTGCCCATCCACCGCATCCCCTTTCCAAAAATCACCCTGCTCGACCACGTCGGTGCCGCCATAAAGAGGAAATCGGCCGACCTGAAACAAGCCCGGGAGAACCAGAAGCAATTGAAGGAAGCAGCAGAAGAAGGGGAGGAGGATGCCCCGGTTAAAATTACCAACGTCCGGCTGGTTGATGCGCAACGACGTAGGAAAAGAGCTGTGAAACTGGGCGAAAAGGCCTTTGTTTTGGCCACCGTCCATAATGCCAAAGATGGTGAAACGGCCACCATCGTATTGCGGCATGACTCCCTTGAAGGAGAAGAAATGGTGACCCTTCAGGGGGAAGTGAAAGACGGGGAAGTTCTGGTTGAATGGCATGCCGACAGTAATTATTATAAAGCGGACGGCCATGAGTAATAACAGCCATATTTTTCAGCGGGATTTTGTGATTGAAGTAGAAGTCCCAGGCGCCGAAAAAGCAACATCAGTTGACCAGCACGTTTTTGATGGTGTACGCATTTTTCCGCTCCGTTTCGGTCTCTTTGATGTGCATAGAGAAAGTGAACTAAGCTTTATTTCAAACGCTTCAAAAAAGTGTCATGGTCTGACAGAAGTAGAAGGCTTGCCAAAATTCGGACCTGAAACTAAGAAGAACCCGAAAACGATAACACCTGACCAAACCAATGTCGCGGTTGCGAGCTCAACCGCTGTCAAGCCCCCTGCGGTTAGACCGTTCTTACCCAGATCAAGAGGTGTTCAGTCACCCGAATCCTTTGAGTACCATTATTATCCTTTCCCACTGAATGAAGGCTACCTGTATATAACGAGCAAGCTTTCAGAGGGGGTTTATGAGTTTGATTATTTGTGGAATAGCGGCATGGTCTTTTCCCGGTTTATTTCAGAGAAAGAATCTGCAGATCACCATGCCAAAAACGGATTTTGTTTTTATGCCCATATACAAGACGAATTAAGATTGTTTTACTCACCGACTCCCCTTCCGGCCTCCATGGTGTTAGAGGAGTTGTATAGAAACGTACATCCCCAGCAAACAAAAATTGATTGTAGACAATGGAGAAGCCATGGGGAAGGGAAAACGGATCTTAAAAAAGGCATTCTTGAAGATGTGGATGCATGGGTGGCTTTACCGCCCAACAGCGATAAACGCATTAACAGGGACACTCAGAAGTTCATTTATGAAAGCTATTTTTCCTATACCATTCAAAACAATGAGGCGGCCAGCAATGACTGCACCACCAGAGATGTTTTTGTCCTGTTAAACGATCCTTTAGGCTTGGTAACACAGGTCAATGAGGATTTAACCAATGCGCATTTGGCACACGAGGCATTGGTTCGATCCATTCGTACCGGGATAAATCCTGAAGAAATCGTTCGTATATTAAAAGCCCATGAAGATGGAGGCTCCCTATCAGATCAGGAGCTGGTTCAGAAAATCAACCTCAACCCGGATCATCGAAACAACTTAGATCAAATATTTTACATCCACTCACTTGCCAGTGGATTGTACAGAGCCATTTTCGATGACAACCATAAATTTCCCAAAGCTGAAAAGGCGGAAGACAATATCGACAGAGAGCGGTTGATAAAAGTGCTGGCCGTTTATGAAAGAAGTGAATTTCATAAAAAGATTGAAGGACATAGGTACGCCCTGAAAACGGCCTTAGCGTCTGATTTTTTTCAGTCCTTTTGTGCCTTCTTCCATCAAGCAAAAGAACCTGATAATCCTTTAGAGAAAAGGATGTTTTGGGACTCACTGATAGAAGTCAAGGCCTGCGTTGGAACAGTTTATGCGAATATGGCCCAGCGCCCTTTTGACAAGGATGAAATATTGAATCTTTCAACGGCGTATGGAGATACGCAGCAATACGCTTCCGATGATCCCGGATACATCGCCATTAAAGCTTTAAATAATGAGGAAAATGAAGCTGGCAAACTCATCAACCGGGTGATAAAGTTGGAAGACTATTTGGATAGCAATTATGGAAAGAAAACTGCCGGGAAAAAACCACCGGAGGAAGAAATAAACATCAACGCATCGCTTATAGGTAAATATATAACTACCACACATCAGGTTTTAACCGCCATAACCAAAGTGGGATTCACCCCGCTTGAGATTAAGTTTTGTAAAACCGTTAATACCGAATTGGGGCGTGCTGTCATTCCCCTTACTCAGAACGAAGTGGTTGAACGACTCAACAAAATTGCGGGACAGCAGGGAGGAATGCGATATGAAGCAGTGGCCGGCACCTGGAAACGTACCATTGAAGGCGAAAAAGGAACCGTCACCATCGATATCCGGCGTGCACGGATTTCAAAATTAGAGCGCGTCGCACATGCGGTAGCTACCAATCCCCTGTTTACGCTTGTCATCGACCTGCTGGCCATCAAGGGAGCAACAAATATTACCAAAGCGCACCCCATTCGCAATACACTGGATGTGGCCGCATTGGTTGTTACCGTACAGAACACTTATGCCAAGTACAGCCAATTGGTGGCCGCCACAAAACCATCACTGGTGCATACAGGGACCAGGGCCTTGCGCATTTCGTGGGGGACAGCCGGAGCCTATATTGGGGTGGCCATTGATGTGGTAGATGGTGTGGAAACCTGGAGCGAACGAGATTACGATGCCATGTCCTGCAGCATTGTGAGTGCTTCGGCCGGCTTATCCAGTCTGGCCATCGCTGCCTTCTACGCCAAGGCATCCTGGGCTGGTTGGGCAGGGTTGTCACTGGCCACCATTGCTATCGGTACAAAGTTTTTATATGCCCATTTTAAAGATACCCCATTCGAAGGCTTTGTTAAGAAGACCATGTTTTACGATTGGTTCAGGTATAAGTTGAAAGATAAATGTTATGACAATTTGTTTATTTTGGGCTCTGAGGATTCCAGAAGGGACTCGCTGGAAGCCATGACCAACAAAGACGAGTTGTATATGGACGTTAGTTACTTGCTGGAAGCTTTCATTTACCTACATAGCTGCTTGTTTAATTTTGAACCCCAGCTTTCCTTTATAAAAAAATCTGTGCCCGTATGCAACATGCATGGAAAACTTATTGGCCATCGGCCGGTCATAATCGAAATAATGTTGAATGTTAGCAGCGACCTGTCCTTGCTGGCGGCTGATATTCAGGAAGTAGAAATGGAATGTTATTTTGTAAAAGACCAGCTTGACCTTTGGTTGGGCCATCAGGCGGAGCCAACGCCGCTCTTCAAAAATAAGGGCTACCAGCCGCTGTTTGTTTCGCGGGATGTGGCCCACAAATTGAACAATTACTTAGCATTGACCAATGATGAAAGGGCCTATTTGAATGAACGGCAAAGGTACAGTGGTATTGAAGAAGCAGAGCTTAAGAACAGTCGATTTAAATTTTGCTATCGAAAAAAGCTGGGAGAAGTGACCAGTTTTGAAGGAAAAAGTCTGGAGTTTGAAGGCACAGAGCCCATCGCAGCGGAACATGGGGAGGATAACCATTATTTTGTGCTGATGGTTAAAATGAAAACTTCGGATGGGCACTTCATTCCGATGCCACACAGCACCACAAAGGAAGAAAGGTGGCTGTGCTATACCTATGCATCCACGCTGGCCGGACGAGCAAACAAAGCCGAATTGGCTTTTAAAGAGAGTGGGATTTATACCAAAAATACATTCTGGAAGAAAACCATTTAAACCCATAATTAATGAAACTAAGCAAATCTGCCAGAATTTCGCTGGCCATAACAACCGGAATACTAACATTGGTGGTCAACGTAATGCTTTTTATAGGGGCTTTTTTTGTTAATGATACGTTGGAGCCATTACTTGAGAGGCCTGGTAGTGAGAAAATTAGACGAGCGATTGAGAATGAAGATAGTTCTGAATTAATAAGAGAATTAGTGGTCAAACGTAGCCAAATCGAAGAAAGAGAACTCACGATTTTCGAGAAAACCTTCCTGGGTTTACTGCAAGGATCAGCCTTTATTCTTGCCATTTTGGTGCTGCCGCTGGGTTTCGCTTTGGTGTTTAAAATAGCACCTTCCAAGGATTTGTTTTACAAAGGCATTCACTCACGGGTGTTTCGGTTGGATAAGCACCTCTTGTCTGAAGCAGAGAATCCCGGAATCTATAAGTTTCATCGGGTGGATGATGCGTATTTCATTTTTAGTAAGCCCAAACTTCGTAGAAAGCTTATCAGGACTTTTATTCTTTGGACCATTATTACAACCGTAGCGTTTATCGCCCTTTACGATCCTCAAACAGTGGAAATACTAGGTTTACCTGTCGCCGCACTGTTAATAACCCTGGCCATATTTTTAAGAATGGTATTACCGGCACCCCGTTTGGTTTTTGATCGTTTAAAAGGACAAGTCATTCTTAAAGGTAACATTGTCAATCCCGGATTCACCGCCGATTTTGGTGAAATATCTCCATCCATGATGTACGGCGAATTAATGGCCATTGCTCATCCTCTGTTTTCCTATGGAATTATTGCTTACGGCGGTTACAACCAGGGAACCTGGAGTTTTTACACGCAATACATGGATAAAAACCGGCCACTGCCATTGGGAACCGCACTGGACGATTATCGCGAAAAGGATTATGAGCGTAGGCAGCGAAGCGGTTTTAAAGCCCCCCTGTATCCCTCAGCGCTGTATATCTGTGATGCCAATAGCGGATATATTAATGGAACCACCGCCTTTAAAAAGGAGATAAAAACATTTAAACTTAAAATTGAAGATGCCCATAGCAAAGTACTACAATATATGGAGAAAGACGACCACCTCATTATGGAACCCTATAAACTGTGCTTTTTGGGCTTGTACCGCGATTTTATGGTATTTCAGTTTATAGATGAGCCAGAATATAAGGACTTGCAGGTGTTTGATGATGAAAAAGCGCTAAAGGGCTGTTATTTAATTCATAAAAAGACCCAGCAGATAGAAGTACATTAAGAAACAAAATCATTTACTAAACTCATTTTAATATAGTGCCTACAACTATAAAATGGCTTAATTGGTTAAAAAATACAATATTCCAACTATAAAATTGATTTATTTGAAAATACTTCATATCTTTAACTTGAATTGGATATATATGGCATCAAAACAAGAAGTTGAGGTTTACTTAAAGGAACTAAAGGTGAAAATGAAAATTTTTGGCATATCCATTTAAATAAAACACACATGAACAGTCCCTTTACAGGTAAAGAAATGACCATTGTAAAAGAATGGCGAACCATGAGTTTTCGCAAAGATAAATTCGAGGTGTTGTTTCATTCGTATAAATGTGAAGATACAGGGGAGCAGTTTGAGGATGAAGCATTTGCTCAATTGAATTTTAACCAGTTGATAAATCAATACAGGGTAAAATACAGTATTCCGTTTTCTGAACAGATTATTGCAATTCGTGAAAAGTATAATTTGTCGGCAGCGAAAATGTCTGAAATATTGGGGTTCGGCATCAATGGATATCGCCAATATGAAGGTGGCGAAGTGCCTAATCAATCAAATGCGAAATTAATTCAATTAGCCGAAGATCCTCATGAATTCAAGAAACTTGTTAATTATTGCACAACACTTGACCAAAAGGTTAGAGATAAAACTTGTAGAATAATTGATAACTTATTGGAAGAGCAAAAGAAGAATAAGTTTGAAAAACAACTGGAGGAATATTTTTTTGGTGCTTGTCTCCCAAATGCGTTAACAGGTTATAGAACGCCTGATTTAAGGAAATTCTCCGAAATGGTAGTGTTTTTTGCTGAGAAACTTCAACCCTGGAAAACTAAATTGAATAAACTATTGTTCTATGCTGATTTTATGATGCACAAGCAAACGGGATTTTCAATGAGTGGTATACAGTATCGAGCCTTACCAATGGGACCTGTATAATACTCCCCATATTTTGGACAGCAAGTTAAGTTGAAAAACTATAACTTTAAAACCGATATGGGAAGAAGTAGAACAACACATTCAGCGGCTTAAAGCCAAAGCTAGCTTTGGCTGCGCTCCAGGAGCGTGAGACTTTAGCCAGAACTTTCAAAGCAGATTTTGAAAGTTCACCCAACC
>NZ_BAZW01000097.1 GCF_000974365.1 Geofilum rubicundum JCM 15548 | reverse complement strand
CTTTAGGGAGGTGGCACTCTGTGGACCCACTAGCGGAATTAGGTAGAAGATGGAGCCCTTACACATATGCATTTAATAATCCTATTCGCTTTATTGACCCAGATGGAATGTGGCCATACGGTCCTCTCCATCCGGTAGACCCACTGCGAGCAGAAGCACAGAGAAAACTTAATAATGGAGAAATAAGTCCACAGGAATATGCAATGACAGGCTTAAAGTCCGATGGAGCATACGCTGCTGGGGCTGCAATTGGAGTTGCTGTGGCTTTAGCTTGGGAAGGAGTTGTTGGTTTTGTTTCATCCGTATTAGAACTAGAACCTTCAAGTGATGGTGCTCCTGAGGTGCCTGGAGTTGAGCCTAGTACTACAACACCAGTGGAAAATGAAACTTATGCTCCAGACAGAGAATTACCAAGAGATCAACATGGAAACCCACAACCTGATGATGAAGCAAAAGGGACTAATCATACTCAACTAGGCAAAAAAGAAGGAAGAAAGGGCACGTATAATCAGTCTCGTGAGTTTAATGAGAATAATGAACCAGTTAAGGATGTTGATCATACAGACCACGGAAGACCTAATGAGCACACAAACCCTCATCAACATAGATATATTCCAAATGAAACAGGGGGCACCAAAAGGAGAGGTAGAGATGAACCACTTAACTGATGGAGGAAGACCTATGAAATGCATAGAAGTACACGGAGCTAATGTCGAATTATTAGATGTCAGTGTTAACCAGATATTGAAGTTTGTTAATAAGGGGGAGAAGTTTTTTTGGGATTTTTTGTGGTTAGAAGGTACTGGTAGAAATATTTTAGAGTTAGAAAACCGTATTAAAAATAGTCAAAGAGGTTTGTTAATTAACTGGGATGGTTTGCTAAATATTTTAGATGAAATCACCACAATAAATGAATTCCTACTAATTGGTGATTATAGTAAAAATAATCTTAGACGTTACGAAACAGATGAGGAAATGAGACGTGCTTGCTCCTATAGTATCGAATTAGTTGATTCTTCTTATTGGCTCATAAGCAGTAATGTGGATTATGATTTTATAGATAATTTGAAAAATAGTTTTAAAGGAATTAGCAGTAGATGAGATTGTTATATTAGGGCTGATTTCCCCGTTCGCATCGAGTTGTAACTGAATAATGCGAAAAATAAATAAAGAATGCCCGGCTATGTTCTGGGCATTTTTTATAACAATCCCCAAAGAATACTTAGAACGATATAAGTTGATGGCACTGCTGTCCCAATGAATTTTGTAAAGTTCACGTTATCAATTGTCACCTCATTTTTCTCTTTCGTGAGTGCATAGTTTGCAGAAGCTTTAAGAGCTTTAGTAGCAGCCATTATGGCGAAAAATCCAATAACAAAAGTTTGGCCAACCGGAATCATTTTTAAGAGTTCGATAGTCATAAAGCAGCAATGTTTTTATTAAAGAAGTCTTTGAATTTACGTTTTGTGAGCATGGTGTCAATAATATTAAAGATTGTATCCTTGTCTTTCTCGTCGAGTTCCTGAATAAGCTTTACCTGCTCAATTAGTCCTTTGTCTTCAATGGTTATTTCCTTGGGGGTGTTTCCTTCAAGATGAACTACCTGGTCAATGGTTAGGCCATAGAATTTAGCCATCTTATCCAGAATATCAACAGACGGTTCTACAATCCCTTTTTCAATTTTATTATAGTGGGCTGGTTTTAATCCAATTTCTGCAGCTACTTGCTTTTGCAGGAATCCTTTATCTTCTCTAATCTTCTTAATGTTGTCGGCCAGCTTCATGTTGTAATTGTTAATGTTGTATTGCAAAAATAGCTACAAAAGATATTTTTATCAACATTATATCTAAAATGTAGATTTGTAATTGCTTAATAGGATATTTATTTTTTACTTTGTGATATCCAAAAAAGATATAAATAATTTTATCCTATGGAAATCCAAGAAATAAAGCAGCGTTTAAGCATCCAGACAGTTCTAAAACACTACGGTTTACAACCCGACCGAAACAACATGCTAAAATGCCCCTTCCACGCTGATGATAAGCCAAGCTTGAAGATTTACTCAACCACCAACACTTTTAATTGCTTTGGCTGTGGCAAAAGAGGTGACCAGGTAGAATTTTGTGCCTTAAAGGAAGGCAGTAAGCACAAAGGTTTATTAAAAGCAACGGAACTAACTGGAGAGATAACACCGATAAACAATAAACCCAAGCAACAAAAGAGCCAGCTAAAAGAGAACCACACCGGAATACTAACCAAGATTTTTGAAAGCTTCTGCAACGGCCTGAGCCACCCTGTAAGCGTGAAACCCAAAGAATACCTGAAAGGCCGTAATCTAAAGCATGAACTTTTAGAAATTGGTTACAACTCCGGCCAGTTCCATCACCGGGGCAAATTAAGTGAAGTCGACCAGAAAGCCTGTATCAATGCCGGTCTGTTAATCCCTTATGGTAGTCCGGTTCCCAATGCCACCGGCAATACCTACAAAGTTTTTGCAAAGGATTGCATAATCTTCCCACTAAAGGATAAACAAAGCCAAATCGTTAGCATTTACGGCCGAAGCATTACCAACAACAACCAATCGAAACACTACTATTTAAAAGACCGCTGCGGACTTTATCCAGGCTATCCGAAACCGGCAACCACCAAACTGATATTAACCGAGGCCATCATTGATGCAGCAACGCTTTTACAGATATCAGAAATCACAGCAGAATACAGCATTTTAGCTTGCTATGGAACAAACGGACTTACAGAAGAACATAAACATGCCATAAAAGAGCTGCAGAACCTACAGGAAGTCATCTTCTTTTTTGATGGCGATAAAGCAGGAAATGAAGCCATCGAAAAGTATCAGACAGAACTGAGCGAATTAATGCTCCCGCGAAAAACGGGACAGCCACAAATAAAACTAAGTTCCATTGAAACGCCCGAAGGCGAAGACGTAAACAGCTTATCACTGGCTTACGAAACTGAAATCTTCACCCACTTACTTGAAAACAGAAAGGGATGTTTTCTTTTAACTGAAAAAACTGAAATTAAGGAAAGAGAACCACAACCATTACCAGAAGAAGTACAGACAAGACAGAACTTGCCACAACAGGGAAAACTAAACACCCGAAATCCCGACTTTATAACCTACACCACTGAGGAACTGCAAATCATCATCCTTGGCGGCATCAACCTGCAGCAAATCGACCGCCTTAGAATCACCGTAAAAATAAGCCGTACCGATACAAACGACCCATTGCACAGTATCCGCCACACCATCGACCTTTACCACTCCGATTACTTAGAAAAGTTTATCGGTAAAGCCAGTGAGCAATTAGAAACCGGTACCAATGTTTTAAAGCGAGCCATTGCAGAGCTGACCGAACAAATAGAAAGCTACCGGTTAAGCAAAATAGAAAGCCAAAAGGAGCAGAAACCACAAGCAAGGCAGCTAACAGAACACAGGCAAAACAAAGCACTAAACTACCTGAAAGCCCCCAAGCTGATGGAACGCACAAATGACGACATCGGCAGAACCGGAATGATAGGGGAAGAAAACAACCGGCTTTTAATGTACCTGATATTTACATCAAGATTAAGGGAACAGCCATTGCATATCATCAGCCTTGGCGCTTCCGGAACCGGCAAGACCTACCTTCAGGAGAAAGTAAGTGAGCTAATACCGGAACAAGAAAAGCTGGAAATCACCATCCTGTCAGAAAACGCTTTTTACTACTTCGACCGCAAAGAGCTAAAACATAAGCTGGTACTTATTGAAGATATGGATGGTGCACAGGATGTCTTATATCCGCTTCGGGAATTACAGAGCAAAAAGAAAATATCAAAAACCATCCCCATAAAAGACAGCAAAGGAAACCTTAAAACTATAACATTACATGTTGAAGGCCCAATAAGTCTGGCCGGAACAACCACAAGGGAAAAGCTTTATGAGGATAACTCAAACCGTAGTTTATTGATTTATCTGGACGGCAGCGGCCAGCAAAAGGAACACATCATGGAATATCAACGCAGATTATCAGCCGGTAAAATAAACAGCAAAGAAGAAAACGAGCTGAAAGAGTTTTTTAAGGATATGCAAACCGTACTCAAACCCATCAAAGTCAGAAACCCTTATGCCGAACTGTTAAAGCTCCCGGAATACATTTTTAAACCACTACGTACAAACTCCCATTACCTGGCAACCATCGAAACCATCACCTTTTATCACCAATATCAGCGAGACATCAAAATAGACAAGGTAACCGGAGAGCGCTACATTGAAACCACTCTGGAAGACATAGAATGGGCAAATATACTTTTAAAAGACGTGCTACTGGCCAAATCCGATGAATTGCCCCGGGCAGTACGTGAGTTCTTCGAAAGGCTTAAGAAATGGATGCAAACTAATAATAGCGAAGTGTTTTATGCTAAGGAAATCAGGGAAACCTTCCGCATGACTTCAAGCAGTTGCAACCGCTATATTTTAGAGCTTTTACGGAACAATTATATAAAAGTAGTTGGAGGAAATAAGTACCGACAGGGTTTTGAGTACCAGATAATAAAACAAGACGAGTACCAGAAATTACAGGAACATGTAAAAAATGCCCTTGATGAAGCTTTGGACAATATCAAAAAGTCAGTATCCCGTATCCCAACAGCATCCCAAAACAAGAATGGGATACTTAAAGCTGATGAAATCAAGGTGTTAAATACAGTATCCCAGTAGCCTGCCAAAACGCGAGGCAGGGGGTAAAAAAATCATCGTAATGGATATAAACGTTATACTCTCAGAAAGCTTTGAAAAGTGGCTCAAGACCTTAGAATATGCACCAAGCACCGTTTATGCATCGGTACGCTATGTCAATGATTTTTTCTTTTATCTGAAATCTTCTGAAATAACCAACCTTGAAGCCATCCAGCCCCAGACTTTAACCAACTACCACAAACACCTTCAAAGCCGCAAAAACAAGCGGCAAAACGGTAGCCTGTCGAATAACTACATAACCAGTAACATCAATGCCATAAAGCGGTTCAGCAGGTACTTACAGGAAACGGGAAAGCCATTTTTTGAAGTAGAAATAAAAACCAGGCCTGACAAAGAAACCAGCAAAATCATCCTCACACAATCAGAAATCAAAGCACTTTACAAAGCCTGCGACAATAGTATTTTAGGCATCCGGGACAGAGCCATTTTAAGCATCTATTATGGTTGTGGACTAAGACGAAGCGAAGGGGTAAGTTTAAACGTCAGTGATGTTTTACTGAAAGAGAAACGTATCCACATCAGGGAAGGCAAAGGCTACAAAGAAAGGTACATACCCATGACAGAAGCCGTAAAGGAAGATTTAGAGAATTACATCTACGTGGCCAGAGAAAAGATACGCAACTTTAAGAATACCAAACCAGAAGCACTCTTTTTAAGCATGCAGGTAAGCCGATTGTGTGGAAACGCCATCATAGAAAGGGTTCACAAATTAGCAGAGGCAAGCAAACTGCAAAAGGATATAGGCATCCATACCCTGCGCCACTCCATCGCCACCCACCTTTTACAATCTGGAATGACCTTGGAAGAAGTCAGCCAGTTCTTAGGCCACAGCAGCCTTGAAAGCACCCAAATTTACACCCATTTAGCCAATGCGTAAGAAGCCCGAATACATCTTTAACAAAGAGATAGAAAGCAAACTAACAAGCTTTAAAATCTACCTACAAAAGCTTGGCAACGGAGCAAACACCATTCGTCAGAAATCAAACTATGCCGGATACTTTTTGAAATGGCTTGAAACCGAACACCTGCAACCAGAAGAAACCCGGTACAACGATTTACTCAGCTTCATTGATTACTGCAAATTGGAAGTCGATGCCCTGAGCGGAGTCGAAGGGAACAGCAAAAGGCACATCAACAGTAAACTACGAAGCATCAGGAACTTTTATGAATACCTGAAGCAATTTAACCCCGCTATTATTAATCCAGCCACCAATCTGAATCTAAAAGGCATCGGGCAAAAACTACCTTCCAATATCATCGACTTTAAAGAGCTTGAAAACCTTTATCAATCCTTTGAATCCACCACCAACAGAGAAAAACGAAACAAAATCATTTTAGGAATCTTGGTTTATCAAGGCGTAACCACCGAAGAGCTGCATCAGTTAGAACCAAGTCATTTAAAACTCAAAGAAGGCAAAATAGTTGTTCCTGGTAACCGCAGAAGAAACAGCCGGACACTTGAACTAAAGCCCATTCAAATACTGGAATTACACGAATACCTAACCGAGATAAGACCAACCATATTAAAAGAAATCACAGCCCCAAGACCAGCCAGAAAACCCACTAAAATCAATCACCCCAAAATCGAAAACCAGCTATTTGTCAGCATCAACGGCAGTGAGAACATAAAAAACAGCCTATTGCACATGTTTAAAGCCATCCAAAAACTAAACCCTGAAATCCTTCATCCCAAGCAAATCCGGGCAAGTGTGATAACCTACTGGCTAAAAAACCACAATCTAAGACAAGTCCAATACATGGCCGGCCATAAATATGTAAGTTCAACAGAACGGTACCAGTTAAACAACTTGGACAGCTTACAAAGCAAACTTGAAAAACTTCACCCATTAAATGGTGCCAAAAGTGATTATTAATCTTTAAATTTGTAAGAAAATATGTGGTTATGAATATAGAAACCAGAAAATTAAGTATTATCAACTGGGTGTCTCACCTTCAAGATGAATCTGTGCTCTCACGGATTGAACAGCTTCAATCTCAAAAGCCAGATTGGTGGAATTTAATTAGTGATGAAGAAAAGGCTGAAATCGAAGAGGGGATTTTACAGGCTGATAGAGGAGAGACAAAGACAACAGATGAAGTTTTATCAAAGTATAAGAAATGGCTTTAGAAATTGTATGGTCAAAACGAGCTGAGAATGGTTATGATAAAATATTACGGCATCTGGAAGAAGAATGGACAGAGCGAGAAATCCGGAATTTTATTAATGAGACTCGACAGTTTTTATCTCTTCTTGAAAAAAATCCTCATTTGTTAGAACCGTCCCAAGTTCGAAAGAACATATATAGAGGCCCCATGAATCGTCTTACGATAGTTACTTACAGAGTAAAGCCCAGGATAAAGCTGATAGAACTTTTAAATGTTCGTAGCTCCCGACAAAGACCATTAAGAAAATAATAAGCCCCACCGCACG
>NZ_BAZW01000098.1 GCF_000974365.1 Geofilum rubicundum JCM 15548 | reverse complement strand
GACCTAACACCCTATCGACCTATTAACCCACTCCCCTCCCTGTGGCTGGTTAAAATTTTGTATCTTTGCAGTCTAAAAATTTTGTGGAAATGACATCAAAAAAGAAACGTGTAGTTGTGGGCTTGTCGGGTGGAGTTGATTCCAGTATTGCGGCGTACGTACTAAAAGAACAGGGGTATGAGGTGCTTGGTTTGTTCATGAAAAACTGGCACGATACCACGGGGGTTCTGAAGGCGGATTGTCCCTGGCTGGATGATAAGTTCGATGCGGAAGCTGTGGCCCGAAAGCTGGACATTCCGTTTCATTTTGTGGATTTGAGTGAACAGTACCGCAGCAGGGTGGTGGACTATATGTTTTCGGAGTATGAAAAGGGTCGGACGCCCAATCCGGATGTGCTTTGCAATCGCGAGATTAAGTTTGATGTCTTCATGGCCGAGGCCATGAAACTGGGGGCGGAATTTGTGGCCACGGGACATTATTGTCGCAAGGAAACCATTGAGGTGGAGGGACGGCCGGTGCACCGACTTCTGGCGGGTTTGGATCCCAACAAGGACCAGAGCTATTTTTTATGCCAATTATCGCAAAAGCAACTCGAAAAGGCCTTGTTTCCCATTGGTGATTTGCAGAAGCCGGATGTGCGCCGCATTGCCGGTGAATTGAAACTGATCACGGCTCATAAAAAGGATTCCCAGGGTATTTGCTTTGTAGGAAAGGTCGATTTGCCGGTGTTCTTGCAGCAAAAATTGAAAGCCCAAACGGGTCGTGTTTTTTTAATCCCGGATGATAGCGAACTGTTTGCCCGCGATTGGCAGTCGGCCCAAGCCGATCCTTCCGATGAATCATTGGAAGATTTATCGAAGCCCTTTCCCTTTCATCCGCGCTTCGGCCAAAAGGTCGGGGAACATAACGGGGCCCATTTTTATACCATCGGACAACGGAAGGGTCTCAATATAGGCGGGTTTCCCGAGCCCTTGTTTGTCATTGGCATCAATGTGGACTACAATCAGGTTTATGTGGGGATGGGGCAGGAGCATCCCGGACTTTTCAGGTCTGTTTTAAAAGTGAATACCGAGGAGATGCATTGGGTGCGACCCGATTTGGCCCTGAAAGTCGGCGAAAGTCGTCGTTATAATCTGCGCATACGCTACCGCCAGCCTTTGCAGGACGGCGTTGCCCACATGCGTGAAAACGGTCTGTTTCTTGTCTTTGACCAGGCGCAGCGCGGGATAACGGCCGGACAGTTTGCGGCGCTTTATGATGGGGAAGAACTTGTGGGTTCGGGGGTTATTAATTGGTAGAATCAATGAGTTTTAGGCTTTATAGCTATGCAAAAGATCGGTTTATTATCGGATACACATGCTTTTTTTGATCCCAAGTTTTACGAGCTCTTTCGTGAAGTCGATCAGATTTGGCACGCCGGCGACATTGGCTCAGAGTTGGTGCTCGATGCTATGGAGGCTTTTAAACCGGTAAGGGCGGTCTATGGCAATATTGACGGAGCGGAACTCCGTCGGCGTATTCCTGCCGTTCAGCGGTTTAGCTGCGAGGGTGTGGATGTATTGATCACGCATATAGGCGGCTATCCGGGGAAGTATGCTCCCCAAATCAAACAGCAGATATTCGCCCATCCGCCCAAACTCTTTATCTGCGGACACAGCCATATTCTTAAGGTCATCAATGACCCTTCACTCAAACTCCTGCATGTCAATCCGGGAGCCGCAGGTAAGTATGGTTTCCATACGGTGCGGACGGCCATTCGGTTTACACTCGATCAGGGTGATATAAGAGATATGGAAGTCATTGAATTGGCTGACAGGTAATTGAAAACTTTCCCCCAAAAACAACCAAGATGTGCCTTTTTTTTAATATTTTAGGGTAATTCTACTCTGATACTTTGCCCGGGCAGCCGAAATTGGATGTCTGCGTGAACAAGCAGAGCAGATTGGAGTTTAGATTGAAGCATTTTGTTTTAAAAAATTCGGGTATGGGGTATTTGCCAAAATATTTTAATCGTGATATAAGCTGGTTGGCTTTCAACTACCGAGTGTTGGAGGAAGCGAAGGACAAATCATTGCCCTTGTTTGAGCGGTTAAAATTTCTGGCTATCTACTCATCTAACCTGGATGAGTTTTTCAAAGTGCGTGTGGCGGAGTATAAATACAATGTGGACCCCGATGAATTAGAAGATATAAAGGGTGCCTCCCCGGTCAAAGTCCTTCAGGAAATCAACCGTATTGTGGATGAACATCTTCAGGAATTCAGCCATATATTCCACGGTGAAATATTGGCCGGCTTATATCAGGAAGGACTGATGTTGTACCAGGGTGATTTGCCCAATGATCCGGAGCATCAACAATACATTCGTAATTATTTTTATCGGGAAGTGATTCCCTACTTGCAGCCTGTTTTGCTAACGCGTGGAACTCGTTCCTTTTTAAGGGATAACAGATTGTATTTGGCCATTCGGCTGTACAGAAAAAAAAGCACCAATAACGAGGATAAGTTGAAGAAACGAAGGGCACGCTATGCGATTGTAAAGCTACCGACCAACGATTTGCCAAGGTTTATCCGACTTCCGGATAAAAATGACCGTTATTACTTCGTGTTTTTAGATGATCTGGTCAGATTTAATCTGCAGGAACTTTTTCCGGGTTACGACATTGATTCCAGTTACTGTGTGAAGTTGCTGCGTGATGCCGATTTGGGCATTCAGGATGAATTCAGTGGTAATCTGGTAGAGAAAATTAGACGTAATATCGGTTTGCGTAAAGTCGGTGAGCCAACTTTGTTTACCTACGACCGGGACATGCCTGCCGATTTCCTGGGCTTTTTAAAGGAGACCTTTGGCTTTTTAAAGCAAGATTTAATGGCAGGTGAGCGTTATCTCAATTTTCAGGATTTCTTTAGTTTTCCCAATCCGTTTTCGCCCCATCATCAATTGAATCACCCACCGTCTATTCACCCGCATGAGTTGGAAAAGTATGGCTCCATGTTCAATGCCATTAAGGTAAAGGACCGGATGTTGCATTATCCTTACCAATCGTTTGATTATGTTTTGCGTTTTTTGAATGAGGCGGCGCAGGATCCCAAGGTGGTGGAAATAAAAATTACCCAGTACAGGGTGGCCAGTAACTCCGCGGTGGTCAACTCCCTGATTAGTGCGGCCCGCAACGGAAAGAAGGTGACGGTTTTTGTGGAGGTGAAAGCACGTTTTGATGAGGAGAACAATCTTCAATTGGCCCGATTGATGGAAGATGCCGGAATACGAATCATTTATAGTCTGCCCGGATTAAAAGTCCACGCCAAAATGGCTTTGGTTTTGCGAAGGAGCGGAGATATCCGCAAGCGGTCCTATGCCTATTTAAGCACCGGAAATTTTAATGAAAAGACGGCCCGGTTATATGCCGATCATGGTTTTTTTACCTGTAAGGAGGACTATGTTTTTGATTTGGAGGAATTATTTGAGTATTTTGAAAATCAAGAAGTTATTCCGATATTTAGGAAGTTGCTGGTCACTCAGTTCAATTTTAAGCACGAACTTCTAAAGCGTATCGACCGTGAGATTGAATGGGCATCCAAAGGGAAGGAAGGATACATTCTTCTGAAAATGAACAGTATTCAGAATAAACCCTTGATCAATAAGCTTTATGAAGCGAGCCAGGCCGGTGTGAAAATTGATTTAATTATCCGGGGTATTTGCTGTGTGGTGCCCAATCAGCCCTTTAGCAGGAATATCAGAATTGTCCGGTTGGTGGATAGTTATCTGGAGCATGCCAGGTTATGGATTTTTGGCAACAATGGAAAAAAGGAGGTCTTTTTGACCTCGGCCGACTGGATGAACAGAAATGTGATGCGTCGTATTGAAACGACCTTTCCCATAGAGGATGAAGAAATTTTGGAGGAGATTTTTGATATTATTAATCTTCAGTTGCGCGACAATGTGAAAGCGCGGTTGATTAATGAGCGGCTGGGGCATGACCGAATAGAAATTGGTAACGCTGACCAAATCAGGGCCCAATGGGATACCTTTAAAATGCTGGTATCTAAGGAGCCGTTATAGTGTAAAATTAAAAAATATGAAGAGATTAATTTTGGTGCGTCATGCCAAGACTGAGCCTTTGACAGATGCTGCCTCCGACTTTGAAAGGAAGCTTAAAAAGCGGGGACGGGGTGATGCGTCCCTCGTGGCCGGTGATTTAAAAGACAAGGATTATGTGCCGGATGTATTAATTGCCAGTCCCGCCAAAAGAGCCATTCAGACGGCCCTCATTTATGCGGAGACCTATGGCATTCCTGAGGATGACATCAAGGAAGCCATGTTTGTCTACGATGGAGACACCACCGCTCGCATGCTGGACGCTATTGCCGGTTTAGCCGGCAATGCCGGGACCGTCATGGTGGTAGGGCATAATCCGGACATGGCCACACTGAGTATGTTGTTGACGCGGGAAGATTTCTATCATTATCCCACCTGTGCGAGTTCTGTTATTGCCTTTTCTATTACGGACTGGAAAGATATGAGTGTGGGGCAGGGGCGATCCGAATATTTTGTCTATCCCCGACTTTTGAAAAATAACAAAGCCTAAGCTTCGAGGGGCACCAAACTCCCGGATTTCAGGTGGAATGGATTTTACAGGGAACATTGAAGGTAAAGCAGGCCCCTTTGCCCAATGCTGATTCTACACTTATTTTGCCGCCCATTAAATGGACCAGACTTTTGGTGATGGCAAGACCCAAGCCGGTACCTCCCATATTGTTGTTGGGGCCCGGGTCTATTTGTCTGAAGCGCTCAAATATCACATGGTGGTTTTTTAACTCAATACCCTGACCGGTATCTTTCACTTTGAAGACAATATTCTTGTTTTCTTTGATGCCGTAACTCACTTCAATGGAACCGCTGGAAGTAAATTTGATGGCATTACTTACCAGATTGTTAATGATTTGTTCCACCCGGTACTGGTCGGCCGTTATCAAAAGACTTGGACTCTTATTCTCCTTCTCAAGAATGAATTTGACTTCTTTACTTTTGTTAGATAGGATGGTATGCGCCACTTGTTCTAACTTGTCGAGCAGTACATGAAGATCAAAGGTCTCATTGTTCAACGAAAACTGCCCCGACTCAATTTTCGAAATATCAATGATGTCGTTGATGAGGGTGAGCAGACTTTCTCCGCTGGCTCTGATGAGTTGCAGGTATTTTTCGGATTCTTCATGGGTGAGAAAGGTGCCGTTGATGAGAATGTCAGAAAATCCAAGGATGGCGTTCATGGGGGTCCTGATTTCGTGCGACATATTGGCCAGAAAGGAGGATTTTAGTCGGTCACTCTCTTCCGCTTTTTCTTTGGCCATGCGCAGTTGCTCTTCAAATTCCCGTTGAAAGTGAATGTCCATTAAAATGCCCACCATTCTTGCAGGTTTCTGGTCAATGACCTCCGTGATTTTTCCATGCATGGAAAACCATTTGAAGGTGTCATCCACCGTTCGAATGCGCACTTCACCACTAAAAGAAGCGTTGATGCCTGATACGTGCATCATAAAAGACTCCTTAAGTTGCTCAATATCCTGCGGATGGAAATAGGAATCCCAGTTTTTTAAGTTGAAGTGAAGTTGGTCAGGTGTTTCGTACCCCAAAAGGTGCGAAACCCATTTATTCAGGAAGATATCGTTTTTAAAAAAATCAATGTCCCAAAGCCCCACATGAGCGCCATCCAATGCCAGTTCGAGGCGGCTTTCGCTTTTCTTGAGCTGCTTTTCTACCTGCCTCTTTTGATTAATAATATTTAGTAAGAAAAGGATGATGAGTATCAAAAATCCCAATATGAGTCCAACCACTATGATTTCTTCCTTGTACCGGTCCAGATAGCTTAGCGGCTGATTAATGACGATTGCATCAGGGGGGAGTAAGGTGCTGTCCAGTTGGTAATAGTCAAATTGTTGATAATCGATGATTTTGGATTCTGGTGTGAGTGTCAGGAATGGCACCGTTTCAGAAGCGTCCGTCAATCTTGATTTCATGATTTGCGCGGCCTTAAGTCCTTGGTCGCGCCCCGTAATAATGACCCCGCCTGTGATAAAGTTTCCAAACAAGAAATCCCAATTCCCATAGATGGGGACATCTAGGCGATCTCGGATAAAATCCGCCTCCTGAATCATGTCGCGGGTGGCGCCATTTCGTGGGATGTACAGACTTAATAGTAAAATAGCTTTGTTTTGTGGGGCTATTTGACTGAGATCAGCGCCCAGTTGCCTGGCCGAAATGGCGTGTATGGTTTTGTGTCTGAAAGGGTAGGACTTGGTGTTGATGGCCTCCCGGAACTGGTCCATAAAAAGCAGGCCGCTTAAGGTGGAGTCGGATATGACAATGAGTTCCTCTAATTGGGGGTGGAGGGTGTTGATGAGTTCCAGGGTGGCGGCAATGTTGATGTCTTCTGCAACACCCTTATATTTAACAGTGTCAATGTCAAATTCTCTGATGTTGTTGACCCCACAAAAGGTAACCGGCACATCGTCCCATATTTCCACCCCATACTTTAGTACAAATTCAAAGGCATGATTGTCACTACAAATAATACCTTCCACATCGATGGTGTGATATTTTTCTTTGAAGTATTTTGTCATGGCCTCAAAATGCCTTGGATTGTTAAACCGTTTGGTGTCCATATACTCGATGGATATGCGGTAGCCCTCTTCTTCGGGAAGTTCAGCAACGATGGCTTCGGTCAGGTCTTTGGTCCATTTAAAGGTGGGATGGTAGGAGTTAATGAGGATTATATCGGTTTGTTTGGCGTTTTTTTTTGCTTTCTGCCATGGCAGAATGTGGAGAGAGTACCCCGAAAAGGACCAACAATAGGAAGGTAAATGGCTTCATCTTGAGTTTAGTTTGGGACGGTAAAATAGGATTTTTTTTGATGAGTTCAAAGTGTTCTTTTTTAATGAAATGGAGAGGAGGGTTTAAAAATGTGTTAACTTTGGGGGGAGGCGTAGCGAAGCGGGATCGATAGGCTGAGAGGGTAGATAGGGTAGAGAGGGTAGGAAGGGTAGATAGGGTAGAGAGGGTAGAAAGGGTAGATAGGGTAGAGAGGGTAGAGAGGGTAGAGTAGGGTAGAAAGGGGTTATTAGGTCGATTAGGTCAAGAGGCGTAGCGAAGGCGGAGTCCCGGCAAGGCCGGGGAAG
>NZ_BAZW01000099.1 GCF_000974365.1 Geofilum rubicundum JCM 15548 | reverse complement strand
TAAATTGAGCAATCACATGCCGGAAGCCAAAAAAGATTACTATGTAAAAGTGCGTGCGGACAGCTTGAAACAAAATGAAATGATGAATTGCCTGGTTTGGGAAGAAAAACAAATTAGGGAAGAAGGAGTACGAATGAAAGAATTACTCTTAAATTTTTAACAAATGCAAAGTAAAACCAACGAAGCCGCACTCGAATCAACAATAGAAAAGCACCTTACAGGCACTTGCTTGGAAGAGCTTAGGGAACAACATGTTTCATTAAACATTGCAAATGAACGGGCAGAATTGTATCGTGCGGGCAATGGCTATTTCATTGGTGCGCCCGAAGATTTTAATGCGAGGTATGCCATAGACGAATTACGGTTCTGGAATTTTTTGCAAAGCACTCAAAAGGATGAACTAGCCAAGCTGCAAAAGCAAAGAGACTGGAAACTAAAGATACTTGAACGCCTGGATCGGATGATCAAGAAATATGGCATCCTCCGTTTGTTTCGCAAAGGTTTAGATGTGGATGATGCACACTTTACTTTACTCTATCCATTGCCATTAGCCAGCAGCAGCAAAACGGTGAAAGTGAATTTTGAAAGCAATCAGTTCAGTTCTACACGCCAGCTTCGTTATTCATTAACCAATACTGGTGAAGAAATAGACATGGTGCTTTTTATAAACGGCTTGCCCTTTGCCACCATGGAATTAAAGAACCATTGGACAGGACAAAATGCAAAAGTCCATGGGCAAAACCAGTACAAAGCGAAAAGAGATATAAACCAACCTTTATTAAACTTTGGTCGTTGCATCGTTCACTTTGCTGTAGATACCGATGAGGTTTATATGACTACCAGGCTAAATGGCGCCAGCACTTATTTTTTACCGTTCAATTTAGGTCAGCGTGAGCCAATATTTGGAAAAGGCAATCCACCCAATCCGTTTGGGCATAAAACATCATATTTGTGGGATGAAATACTCAACCGGAATAGTGTTGCCAATATCATTCAACACTTTGTTCGCTTTGATGGAAAGGATACTGAGCCGCTGAATAAAAAGACTTTATTTTTTCCTCGTTATCATCAATTAGATGTGGTGCGTAAAATTATTGCCCATGCTAGCAAAAAAGGTGTTAATCAAACCTATTTAATTCAACATTCTGCTGGTTCGGGTAAATCTAATTCTATTACCTGGGCCGCTTATCAACTCATTGAAACTTATCCTGAAAGTGATGCAATACCCGGTAGCAAAGGCATTTCAAATCCTTTGTTCGATTCTGTGATTGTGGTAACCGATAGAAGGTTATTAGACAAACAACTGCGTGAAAACATCAAAGAATTTTCGGAAGTGAAAAATATTGTGGCTCCAGCCTATTCATCGGCCGATTTAAAATCGGCCTTGGAAACAGGCAAAAAAATTATTATCACCACCATTCAAAAATTCCCTTTTATTGTTGATGGTATTGCCGATTTAAGTGACAAACGCTTTGCCGTAATTATTGACGAAGCCCACAGTAGCCAAAGTGGAACTGCCGCAGGAAAAATGAACCAAGCCATGGGCAATACTTCCGAAGCAAATGAAGAAGACGACGAAAAAGACCCACAAGACAGAATATTAGAAGCCATGCGCTCACGTAAAATGCGAGGCAACGCCTCGTATTTGGCGTTCACGGCTACACCAAAAAACAATACGCTCGAACGTTTTGGCGTAAAGCAAGCAGATGGTAAACACAAGCCATTCCATTTGTATTCCATGAAACAAGCCATTGAGGAAGGTTTTATTTTAGATGTACTGGCAAACTACACAACCTACAAAAGTTATTACGAAATAGAAAAGTCGATTCAAGAAAATCCTTTGTTTGATACGGTAAAGGCTCAAAAGAAACTTAGAACCTATGTAGAGCAAAACAAACAAACCATTGCAACCAAGGCAGATATCATACTGGAGCACTTTGTAACAAAATTGGTAAATACCAAAAAGTTAAAAGGCAAAGCCAAAGCAATTGTTGCCACACAAAGTATCGAATCTGCTATCAATTACTATTTTGCATTAAAAACATTAGTTGAAGAAAGAGGTAACCCGTTTAGAGTTGCCATTGCTTTTTCAGGAATGAAAAAAATTAAAGGCATAGAATACACTGAAGACAGCATTAATGATTTTCCAGCCAATTTAGATACTGCCAAGCCAGCAGATCCCGGCTATATCAGCGACAAAATTGCGCGTTATGTTGACATGGATGAATACCGAATATTGGTAGTGGCCAATAAATATCTTACTGGTTATGACCAACCTAAATTGACTGCCATGTATGTTGATAAGAAACTGCAAGGAGTAATAGCAGTTCAGGCTTTATCCCGATTAAATCGTTCATCGGATAAATTGGGCAAGAAGACCGAAGACTTATTCATTCTCGATTTTTACAATACCACAGAAGACATTAAAAAATCTTTCGATCCATTTTATACCGCTACTTCATTAAGCAAAGCCACTGACATTAATGTATTGCACGATTTAAAATCGAATTTAGATGATGTCGGAGTTTATGAATGGAGCGAAGTGGAAGATTTTGTGGAGAAATATTTTAAAGGAGTGAATGCTCAAGAGATAAGTCCAATTATTGACATTGCTGCCGAAAGATTTAATGCAGCATTAGAGTTGGATGACAAGTCAAAAGCAGATTACAAAATTAAAGCCAAGCATTTTGTTAAAATTTACGGGCAGATGGCTTTCATCATGCCGTATGAAGTGGTAGCCTGGGAGAAGTTGTTTTGGTTTCTGAAATTCCTGATACCCAAACTGATCATTGTTGATGCTGAAAAAGATGCCTTGGATGGATTGTTAAATTCAGTTGACCTTTCAACCTACGGACTGGAAAGGGTCAAATTAAACACGAGCATTGGACTTGATGCGACAGAAACAGAAGTTGACCCACAAAACCCAAATCCAAGAGGTGCTCATGGTGGCGATTCGGATAAGGATGAGCTGGATTTAATTATCAAAAGTTTCAATGAACGCTGGTTTCAAGGCTGGGAAGCCACACCTGACGAGCAACGAGCAAAATTTGTAAACCTTGCTCAGAAAATGAAAGAGCATAACGATTTCAAAGAAAAGTATGCCGACAATTCTGATGTTCAAAACAGAGACATTGCTTTCAGTAAAATCTTCGATGACGTTATGGGTAAACAACGCAAAAATGAGTTGGATCTTTACCGCTTAGTTTCACAAGACGAAGGATTCAAAATAGCAATGCAGGACACAATTAAAAGGATGCTGAGAATTTAAGCCAACTCATTTTCCACGCACAATTAAAAACCGCACAAGCCAGTTATAAATTTTGATGATTTCTGCCTATTTCGGAGTGACCATGCCAAAGATGGCACTGTTTGGATGAACCAAAATCAGTTGGCTGAACTTTTTGGCACCTCAAAGCAAAATATTGGACAGTATATATATTCACCATTGAAAGATAATGAGTTAGAGTCAAATTCAGTTGTAAAGAATTTCTTTACAACTGCTACGGATTGCAATGAATATATGGTAACGCCGAATAAGCTGACCTAAAAGATGAAGTGAAATCGCAATGGAAGTAAAAGAAGTCCTGAAAAATGGATTGTGATGGTACAACATCTTCAGTTTATGGTCTAAACTGTGCGTTAAAGAATGTTAACTAGACGTAATGGATACTTTGGCTTGTTGTTAAGTGTCTGATTTATTTAGTGTTTCTGGGCTTGGTCTTAGACGAGGATAGACGATATTTATACAAGTTTTCATTTGAATGCTTAATTAAGCCCAATCTTGGGACGTGAAATTCCAGGAAATGGAAACATTCGGACACCCATTCCGGAAACTTCCGCCCTGAACACCCGCCGTTCTGATATTATCCTTTATAACATGCGGGGTAACATGCGGGGTAACATGCGGGGTGGTTTGGTGAGCCTTATCTACAAGAAACTCGTGATGTGTCAGAATCAAAATTACAAAAGACTGGGTGTTTGAATCAGCTTCATCCTTTTCTCATCCTTTCAGTTTCAAAGATCAAAATCTCAATGGCTCTCATTGATGTCAATGGATAGCCAAAATGCCTTTCAATTATAAGATGCAAATCTGGATAGCCCTGGTGTTTTGAAATTTCCCTAATCTCACTCAGATATTTACTGTAGTTTTCAGCCTTGTCAATGCCATATTGGGATTTCTTTCCCGTTATGTACCGGTAAATTCGGCTATCCCAAATAGCATAATCTTCCGGGTTAATGAAGTGTAATAGCTTTGAAAGGCCAACCATTGATTTGTTAATGCAGTATTTTAGGATTTCTAATTCCTCTAACCCCAATATATGCCCTGCTTTTACCGCGTTGAGCAAGGTAAGCACCTTGTTAATTTCTTTCGTGTTGATATGAATTATGGTTGGCATCCAGCCATATACAAAATGACTGGAGATTATTAGGTGGTGCTTTTCAATACGGTCAATGGATTCAAAATACTTCAGAAACTCAGGGTAGGTTTCAAGGTATGAGTTGTTTCCAACAATATGAAACCGCTCCGCATCAGAACTAAGCTTTTCAAAGGTCAAATTTTCAAAATTCATAGTTGTTCATTGTTCCGGTGAGACCTTCGACGAATTTTTTCTGCCAATATTAGCGAGAGCTCCGCTTAAAAAAAGGGATGGGCTGCCAGCGTTCTGACAGCCCATTTTTTAACCTTAACCCTAACCCAATACGAAAATAGATAGAAATTGTATTTAAACCAAATAGATTATTTAAAATTTATTCTTCAATATGCCAATCTAAACTGTTTAGATTCAGTTTAAAGGCGTTGATATGTTCCAGAATTTCGTCAAAACCGGGAGAAGCTGCTCCGAACATTGAGGTAGAATCTATAAAAACTACTCATCAATTGCTCGTTTAAGGATTTGCCTGATCCACTCAGGGGCCAGTTTTATGTCATGCCTTAGAAGTTTTGGATCTTCTTTTTTTAAGAGCTTATTAATTTGTGACAATTCAGTCGGGGTTACCTTGTCCTTGCCAATTTCGCGCAGAGTCTGAATGACCAATGCACTAATTTCCCCCTTTGCTATTAGGTTTTTGGGGGTTGTTTTTTTGAGCTTTATGGTTCTTTTTCCCACTTTAATGGTGCGTGCGGCTCCATCTGTTAGAAAGACCAATTTTAATGGTATTTGTGTGCTTAATCCCAATGCATTCAGAGCGTAAGAACCTGTAGGTACCAGCCGTATTTTATCTCTTTTTGCAATGGCTTGGGCTACCTCCTCGGCAGAAGGCATTACTTCACCTATGTAGGGGTTTGATTTGGGGCGTACGAAAATCCCCTGAGCCACGGCCTTAATGAGACCTTTTTCCTTCAGGGACTGTAGCGCTTTCCGAATAGAGGCTGACGAACCTTTTTCTGAAAAGTCTTCAGAAAATAATAAAAAACCTTCAGGTCGTGATTTGATTGCCTTTTCTATCTTTATTTCAACACTTTGCATTGTGTTTTTGGTTACTGTAATTTCACAAATTTGGCATATTTTTGTGAAAAAAGGAATGTTCTGACCTAAGTTCTTTGAGTAAGGTATCCGTCTGTCAAAACTCAAGTTCGATGAGGGTATTGTTAATGACATCCTTCATGTTGATCCACTCATGCACTAATTCAAGAGGGACTTAAACCATCGTTCGAATTTGTCCTTTCTGAAGGGACCAGTTTGTATGGAACTTGGGTCATAAATATTCGAGAATGCAATCATATTAATATGGTCTTTACTAATAATCACAATCAAAACAGCCGATCCTTCCCCTAAATTGGCTCTGAATGCAGTGACTTTTAGGTTCTCAGTTTCATCAATCAGCTTTTTGAAATCCTCCAAACTGTCGGAGTCATTTATTGTACTTTCAAGAAGCTCAAAAAAGTTTTGTTTGTTAAAACCGGCACCATCAATATAATAATCATACATTTCATAAATGTTAAGCACTTCGCTTACCACACTGTCAAGTGGCACATGTCTTATGTTAGCGTCTCGATCTGTTGACCAAAGCCATTGCTGGCCAAATACGGTATTCGTGAAAACCAAGAAATAAAAAGCAAGTTTAAATCTCTTCATTTTTGTGTTTTTTAAATGTCTATCTCAATTATAATTAGGGTGTTTGATGCATGAGTTTTGTTTTCGAATATAACCAAAAAAGATATCTTCTTTGGCTTTTTGGTTTAGAACTGGTTTAATCCGTCAAAAGCCAACCATAGGATGTGATCAAACAGGCAAGCTTTTATTTTTTACTTGTTTTGGTATGTGGGCATATAAGTGAATATGCTTTGTTACAGTGTATTTACCACAGGGGTTGCATTTGTTTTTATCTTTTTTATTTTGATAGGATGGAAGGAATAGCTTATCTTTAAAGAAGGGTTAGGGTAAGAAAGCGGGATCTCTATTTTTAGTGGTCTCGCTTTTGCTTGTGTGCCGTGCATGGTAAATAACTTGGTGGTGCAAGTCCACTATGGGGGTCCATAATCGCCAACCATTAGCTAAGAACAAGGGTGTCCATCGCGAGGTGGAATCTGAAGAGCCTGTCCCGCAAGGCGGG
>NZ_BAZW01000100.1 GCF_000974365.1 Geofilum rubicundum JCM 15548 | reverse complement strand
AAAATTAATCGGAACCATATAATTCCCAGCATGTAGGCTCGTATTAAACTTTTCAAAATACAATGCATAGGCCGTATTGACATCTTCACTTCCCGTCTCCTTCATCACCACACTGTCCACAAAACCGATTAAAGCATTTATCGCCACAACATCCTCAGCACTAAAAGTGGCCTTAAAAATTTCATCCGTTTCATAGTCAGGACGCTTGGCACAAGCCATGAGTAGAAGAACACACACTGCGATCAGGAAACTTTTCATAGTTGTAATTTTTTGGGATTAGAATGGCGGTTGTCGATATTATCTGCTATTTAAAATTTTAAACGTGGTAAATTTACCTAATCCCCAATATTTTAACTGATGCAATCATCAAGATTTTGCACTGCACCAAACCTATCCACGAAGCACAAATTTATTTTGTTTTTTTGAGCGTGGGCAAATGCAGAGCATTCAGGAACACCATTAAGAAAAACAATTTGTGAGTAATCCTAAAACCGACCTGAAAGGCAGTTACTCCGGCTGGCTTGGCAAGCTCTTTGACAAAGCATTGTTTATAGCGTTGGCTTGCGGGGCTTTGGCAATGTGCTTGCAAAATGCGTTGGCTATATGAAATATCTAAAATCATGTGCTTTTGTTCCTAATTCTTCTAATTGTTTACCCATTACAGATAGCCGTTTAGAGAAGTCAATGGTTACAGGAAAGGTTTTATAGAGTTCCGCTCCATTCCAATTCATTTTAGTCAGTTTAAGAATATCATTAGCAACAGTTTCTATTGGGTCTGTCCCTCTGAATCTTTTTATGAGTAAAGGTGATGGGATTCCTCTCTTACCCTGAAAATACTTGCCATTCAATTCTTGGCTTTCAATTAATCCATGTGTCCATAATAGAAAAGTGAAATCATCCAATTGAATTACCGTGCCTCTTTCAATAGGGTAGCTGTTAAATTCGTGCTTGCCCTTGCTGTTTTTTATAAGTTTTATGGCTCGCCAACTACTGAATTGCTGAATCTGTAAGAGTTCGATATTATCAATTCCTTCTAATGCGTTGCTTATTCCTTCCATTTCTGCTCCGGTAAAATGTGTGGTTTTATGCAGTACCAGTTTTTTCAATCCAATAACCGGGTCAATTTTATGGTAAGTATTTCGAATGTTGCTTACTAAACGAAAAGCATCTTCCTTACTCATGAAAGGATTCTTGTTATAAAATACTGGCTTATCTATTGGCTGCAATAAGAATTTAAGTCCGTTTCCATGCCCATCAAATATTTGACTGCTCCCAAGAACAACTTTATCACGAGCATTTTGCCTTATGGCATAACCTAACCCAACAAAGGCAGTTTCCGTATTGTCTGTCTTAACTTTCCATGGAGTTCCGTTTGATTTAACATATAAGCCTAACGATAGCCACCACCGAATTTTTGCCTGGTCTTTATAATTAATAGATTTATCTTCTATGAACTGAATTCTCAAACCTTTCTTCACACAGTACAACTTCAATGAATCGTGTAAGTCATAGTATGTATTTTCATTCTTTAGCTCCCTGAATTTTTTCCATTGGTCAGGTATGTAGATAACAGCGCAATCTATGTCAGTGCTTTTCAATGCCAACTTATCAATTTTGCTTTTCAGGTAATCATAAAATTGAATGGCAGAAAAACTGCTTACGGCATTATTCGGGATTGTAATCACAAATTCACTTTGAATAGTGGGGGGAATAATAAGATGCTTTTTGAAAACATTGTCAAATCCTGGGAAATCCTTCAAATATTCCTTTTCCCATATTGGACTGATTGAATTCAACAAAGAATCTAAATGGGCTTTTACTCGTTGAAATCCAAAGTCTGGTGAAATAATAGCTAAATTGACTTTTGCAGAGCCATTATTACTTTGGTCAAAGCTTTCTTCTAACGGACCTAAAATTTTTAAGCCATTAATCGGATGAATTGATTGCTTTGCCTCATCCTGATAATGAAAATAAATTGATGGCTCGTTAAGTCTCGTAAAGCCATTAAAGCAATAAAACTTATCGTTTACTCTTTTGGCTGCAGTTGAGTAATATTCAGAAAGCTTTATTTCAAAATCACCAAGTTTAAAATTTAAGCTTTCATTTTTCTTCTTCAATTCATTAAACCACCAATGCATCTTCTGCCCATACTTATTATTGTAGCGATTTGAAATAATGGTGTTTGAAAGATATTGAACAACATTTATGGGTGGCTCACCGCCTGCTGTTGTCTGAATATGAACAGTAGGACAAATTAGTAGATAAAGCTCTTTATTAACGAATTCAATTTTAAACTCAAATGCTTCAAAAACGGCTATGTTATGATAAATATTGAAATTACGGTTTCGATTTTTTATTTCCGTGATTTCGCTTTCACTTAATGAATTTTCGGAAGAGTAGAATTTTCTAATATTTCTGCCTTTTGCGTAAACGGATAATCCAAAATCATTGACCAAAACTTTTTCAACCAACTCATATATCATTCCTAAATAAAAAGAATTAGAATGATAATAGATATGCTCTGGTATGTCAGCAATTTTTAAGTCATCCGTTATATGGCTTTTAAAAGTTTCCTTGATTTCCTGTTCAATACCAAAAATCATCAAAGTATCATTTTTGGTGAATGACGCAACTATGTTGGAGTTGCCGATTGCTTGCCGCAATCTTTTCCATTTTCCTACCCCAGTTAAAGTGGTTTTCGTAGTAAAAGCGGTTTTCGGAAAGCTCTTTGCCTTTATTGCATTTAGAAGAATTGGCAAGGTGGCAGAGGGATTCTGACTTAATCTAAATGCTTGTCTTTGTTCAAATCGTTCAGAGGCAATGGTATCAATTTGTGTATTTGATAATTCACAGGTTTTATAAATCTCATGTAGAAAATAGTCGAAGCTATCTATCTCTAAAAACCCTGAACGATTGTTTTGTTGATGAGCTTTTTCCAACAATGCTTCTAACTCATTTGTCGGTTGCAGTCCCTTTGGTATACACCAGATTAAACCTTTCGCAAAGGCATTGGGTTTCTCTAATGCTTTTTCTAATGTGGTCATTACAGATTTATCACTTCCCGAATATCCGACAACCAATAAGCCTTTTTGGGTTGAAGCATCTAAGAATTTTGTATGTAAACTTGCTTCTAACTCCTGTAGTTCTTCATCAGTATTTTGGAGCGGGTCATAGCGGAAATCCCCATGAAGTTTTACAACTGTTGGAATATCCGAGTTGAATTGTTGAACGGAGCTTGCATTATCCGGAGAAACAATTTGACAACTTTTATGATTTAAGGCTGTAATTGCCTTTTCAATCAAGTCATCAAAATTGGTAGTCCAGACCACATTGAATTTTTGTCGCTCTACAAGTGCAGATAAACAAAGAAAGCCAATGGACGGTTTTTTATCACGAACCAAATCACTTAAAAACTCTTTTCTGACAAGTGAGTCGGGGTAACATTCTTTGAAATATTGAGAGTAGGGGTTTGTTATATTGTTGTCGCCTCTTTGGTCAAAGTAATTTTGAATAATTTGTTTGTTGGCTTCTATTTTAAGGTCAGTAAACTTCTTGCCATTTATTATTTTCTTGCTGCTAAGTATTTCTCTCTTAAAGTGCCAAATTAAATCACCTCCTGACGGGATACCGGAATTGACAGAGGCACCTGAACCTAAAAACAAATCGAATGACTGATTTGAAAGCACCTTGAAACTCCTTAAAAATGTTTCTCTATCAATTTTTCGCATAGTATTTAATGATGTTTAGCTACCTGTTATTCCATTTATAAATGTTTCTACAAATCCGATTATTTTATCTGTAACCCTTTCAGCAACGGTTTTTCTTTCTTTCAGGCTCGGTCTTGTGTTCATCATTCCAATAATCTCATCTCGCAGGGGTTTTTTCTCTGTGAACAAATAATTGCCGATTACTTCCTGTAATTTTTCAACGTCTAAATTTTCCTCTTTGCTTAAATTCTCAATTGCTAAAAGTCTTTCTTTACTCCAATAATTTTCAAATTCTTCAGGAATATTGTCAGAATCATCAATGTGCGGCAAGTTTTCTTGTATAAATCGTTCAATCAATTCACGTTTACTACGCATTTGTGCATCGCCAGACATAATTTCAATAATCTCTTTTTTCTGTTTCTCTTGTTCTTCTTCTGTTGAATCCTTCAGTTTAGCAAGAAGTTTCAGAATATAAGCAACATTTATTTCGTCTCGGTGAATCAATTCCAGTTCAAAATCAACATCGCCCAAGATGGAAACTTTCTCTTTTTGATGTGACGATTTTGCTTTGTCGTAAAGGTCAAGATATTTGCTTTTGTAGTCCTCAAAATTTTGCTCGTCCATTGATAAATCAGAAAAGTCAAACTCTGTGAACGTTGCTAATACATTTTTCAAACGCATTAACTCTCTGAAAGCTTTTATAAATTCAAGTTCCTTTTCTTCGTCTTGCAAATCGTTCACGCTATTTACAGTTGGTGTAATCTGTAATAATGCTATAAATGCCTGATTAAATTTCGCAACGTATACTTCATACGGCTGCATTATTATTTCATCTTTGGCATTTATATTTGAGAAAAGCGAAATTGCATCGTCTGTTGCTCCTTTTAAATTACGGAAGCAAACAATATTTCCTTGAGATTTTAATTCGTTTAAAATCCTGTTTGTTCTTGAATAGGCTTGTATTAAACCGTGATATTTCAGGTTCTTATCAACGTAAAGCGTGTTTAATGTTTTGCTATCGAAACCAGTTAAAAACATATTTACGACCAATAAAACGTCTATTTGTTTGTGTTTTACACGTTTTGCAACATCGTTGTAATAATTATAAAAACTCTGACTGTCTTTTGTTGTATAGTTTGTGCTGAATTGTTTGTTGTAATGACCAATAAATTCTTCGAGATAATCTCTTGAATGCTGACTGCCATATTTTACCTGCGGTTCAGCAGCAATACTTAATTCAGCCGATTCAAATTCATCATCAATAAAAGCATTTCCAATAGCATCTTTATCATCCTCGTTTGCCTGATAGGAGAAAATGGTTGCTAAACGTAAATTGTGTTCGCCCGCTTCTTTTTTCTGATGGAATAGTTTGTAATATTCAATCAAGGTATCAACACTTGAAACAGCAAATATGCTTGTAAACTCTCTACTGTGAGTTTTCCTGTTATGATTTGTAATAATGTAATCTGCAATGTTATTTAAACGCTCTGGTGCGTTCATAACTCCGGCTTCGTCAATAGCTTCTACATCAATATCTAAAATGTGGTCTTTCTTCTTGAACGTGCTAATATATTCGATTGAGAACTTTAAGACATTTTCGTCACGGATAGCATCGGTAATAACGTATTGATGTAGTTTTTTGTCAAACAACATTGTTGTTGTTCGCTTTCCATATTCATTTTTACCTGCGTTCTTCTCAAATATAGGTGTTCCTGTAAAACCAAACATTTGACTCCCGGTAAAAAACTTTTTTATGTCTTCGTGGGTTTTTCCGAATTGCGAACGGTGGCACTCATCAAAAATAAAAACTATGCGTTTTTCTTTGAGTGTTTCCATTCTGCTCAAATACCTGTTTTTGCTAATGGCTGTATTTAGTTTCTGAATAGTGGTAACAATCAACCTGTTATCCCCAACCATTTGTTTTACCATAGTATTAGTATTGTTTGTTCCGTCAATACTGCCTTTGCTAAAAGCATTAAATTCTTTAGTAGTTTGATAATCTAAATCTCTACGGTCAACCACAAAAATAACTTTATGCACTTTAGGGAAGTTAGTCAGGATTTGAGCCGTTTTAAAAGATGTTAGTGTTTTTCCTGAACCTGTTGTGTGCCAAATATAACCGTACTTTCTAGTGGTTTGTACTCTTTCAACAATAGCTTCAACAGCATAAAACTGATATGGACGAAGCACCATCAATATTTTATCTGATTCGTGACTGACAATGTATTTGGTAATCATTTTAGAGATATGGCAAGGCTCTAAAAATACATCGGTAAAATCAGCAAGTTGGGTAATGAGTTTATTATTTACATCGCTCCAATAAAATGTTTGCTTGAAACTGCGTGCTTTAATGGGGCTGTTGGCATAATATTTTGTGTTTACGCCATTGCTGATTACAAATATCTGAATAAACTGAAACAATCCGTGACCAGCCCAATAAGAATGGCGTTCGTAACGATTGGTTTGATTGAATGCTTCTTTTAATTCTAAACCTCTACGCTTTAACTCTATTTGTACCAAAGGCAAACCATTGATTAAAACAGTAACATCGTACCGATTCTTGTACGAGCCTTCCATTGTTACTTGATGCGTAACCTGAAATTGATTTTGACACCAATGGATTTGATTGATTAATTCAATGGTTTTATGTTCGCCTTTATCGTTGGTGTAGGGTACGCGGTCACGTAATATTTTGGCTCGCTCAAATACATTACCCTTGTTTATAAAGTTTAGAATTTGTTTAAAATCGTTCTCCGAAAGTTCTGTTTTATTATGAACTTCTAATTGTGATTTTAAGTTAGCCAATAAATCGTTTTCATCTTTAATT
>NZ_BAZW01000101.1 GCF_000974365.1 Geofilum rubicundum JCM 15548 | reverse complement strand
TTTTTCCCCATTAACCCTATCATCCCTTCTCACCCCACCTACCCTTCCCACCCATTGACCCAATCTACCCTTCTCACCCAATCAGCCCCACCTGCCCTTCCAACCCGCCTAACGACCTATTGACCTAATAACCTCACCTGAAACTTCCAAACACTCAGTCCCAAAAACAGCGACAGAAAGCCCCCCATGACCAGAAGTTCCTGCCACATATACGCCAGTCCACCCCCCTGAATCATCACCGTTTTGACCGCCTGCACATAGTATCTTGGCGGAATCAGATGACTCAGCACCTGCAATACCATGGGCATGTTTTCAATGGGGAAGATAAAACCGGACAGCAAGATGGTCGGCAATAACAGTCCAAACATAGACGTAAACATGGCCACCATCTGATTGCGCGCCAAAGTCGATATAAAAATACCCAGGGCCAGGGAAAGCAAAATATAAAGCAGGTTAATAACAAACAGCCAAAACCAACTACCCACCACCGGCATTTGGAAGACAAACAGTCCCATGGCCACAATAGTAATGGCATTGATCATGGACAAGGCCACGTAGGGCACCACCTTTCCCAAAATGATCTGGTAGGGTTGCAAAGGCGAAATCAGCAGCACCTCCATGCTCCCCATCTCCTTTTCCCGCGTGATAGAAATAGATGTCATCATGGCCGAAATCAGGATTAAAACCATGGCCATGGTCCCGGGAATGGTCATATAAACCCCTTTCAGATAAGGATTGTACAGCATACGAACCTCCACCTTCGGAAGTGATAACTGATCGGCCAATGGTCTTTGTTGCTGCTCAAAATCACGGATTACCGCAGTACTGTAATTGACCAGAATCTGGGCCGTATTGGCATCCGAAGCATCGGCCAGCAACTGCACAGAAGCACCATCCGGCTGCTGCATTTCTGAGCCAAAACCAGATTCTATAACCAAGGCCAGGGCCACCTCCCGACTATTAAAAGCGGCATCAATCTCCTGGCGGTTTCTAAAATGCTTTTCCACCCTGAAATAACCCGAAGATTCTATTTTCTGGACCAACTGAAGACTGGCATTGTCTTTGGCCTGATCCCAAATGCCGATGCGCGCATTTTGCACTTCGGTGGTCACCACAAAACCAAAAATAAGAATTTGGGCCACGGGCATCAGGAACAGCACCATTATGGTGCGGTAATCCCGCAAAATGTGCCGGGTTTCTTTCAATACAAATGCTAAAAATGTCTTCATTTTCGTGCCAGCTTCACAAATAAATCATTCATCGTTTTCACCCCGTACGCCGTCTTCAATGCTGAAGGCTGATCCAGATCTTCAATTTTCCCATCCACCATCATGGTCACCCGGTGGCAATACTCTGCTTCATCCATGTAGTGCGTGGTCACAAAGACCGTAATGCCCTCCGCCGCCGTTTCATAAATCATCTCCCAAAATTGACGCCGTGTCACCGGATCAACCCCACTGGTTGGTTCATCTAAAAAGACAATGGCCGGCCGATGCAGGATGGCACTGCTGAACGCCAGTTTCTGCTTCCAGCCCAGTGAAAAGGTTTTTATTAAGCGATGCCGGGCATCGTATAGGTCCAGCCGCTTTAAGGCCTGCTCCGTCCGCTCCGCTATCTCCCTTCGTCCCAGTCCGTAAATGGCTCCATACAACCTCAGATTCTCCACCACGGTTAAATCCTCATATAAAGAAAATTTCTGGCTCATATAACCAATGCTGCGCTTCACCTTTTCAGGGTACAAAGCCACATCATAACCGGCCACCAGCACCTGACCCGATGTGGGCTTCGAGAGACCACAGAGAATCTTCATGGCTGTGGTCTTCCCCGCCCCATTGGCACCCAAAAAGCCAAAAATCTCACCCCTTTCAACATCAAAAGTCAAGTGATCATTGGCCACAAATGCCCCAAACTTCTTTACCAGATTACGAACCTCAATGATCTTATCCACATCCATATATTTTTACCTATTGACCTAATAACCTTTTTTCCCCTTCCAACCCCATCAACCCTTTCCTACCCTCCCCCCAAAAAACAATCCTCTATCCCCGGCTCAATGTCTCACCACCACCGAATGCTCCATCCCCTGTTCCACTAAAAACTGCTGCAAATCCTCGCCGCTCGTGGCTTCATCCTTAAAAGTCACGTGCAGCCACTCCCCAAAGGATAAACCGTATCAACCCCTGAAAAGGATCGGCACAATTGCAGTAAGTGATGCTTATCGCCGTTTTTCACCCCAAAAAGTTTACGGCCAAAACCCGCCACAATACTTTCAGGCGTGCCACTCACCAGCACCCGGCCACTGTCGAGCAAGGCCACCCGGTCGCACAGCGAGGCCTCGTCCATGTAGGGAGTGGAGACAAGGATGGTAATGCCATCCTTTTGCAGCTTCTTCAGCATCTCCCAAAACTCCTGACGTGATACGGCATCCACACCTGTAGTGGGCTCATCCAAAACCAATAAACGGGGCCGGTGAATCAAGGCACAGGACAGCGCCAGCTTTTGCTTCATCCTCCGGAAAGCTTGCCTGCTGGGCGATCCTTAAAGGGTTCAATCTGTTTGTAAATGTCTTCGATGAGATGGTAATTCTCCTCGATGGTGGTGCCAAAAACGGTGGCAAAAAAATGAAGGTTTTCCTGAATGGATAGATCCTCATAGAGCGAGAAGCGCCCCGGCATATACCGATGATACGGCGGACCTTTTTGTAATCCTTAACCGGATCCAATCCCCACAATCGGATGGAACACTATCGGGCAACATCAAAGAAATGATGAGACGGAACAAGGTTGTTTTTCCGGCACCATCGGGACCAATGACGCCAAACAGTTCACCCTTATTGACCTGAAAACTGACACCATCCAGGGCGTTGACCTCCTTGAATTTTTTATGAATATCGGCCACTTCAATCATGACTGCTTGATTTGTTTTTTTGCCATACCACTTCTCCGGGCATGCCAATCTTCAACCGCCCGTCATTGGGCACCCTGACTTTAATGGCATAGACCAGGTCCACACGTTCTTCCTTGGTTTGAATGATTTTAGGGGTAAATTCGGCCGACTGGGCCACCCAGGTCACTGTTCCTTCCAGACGGTGGTAATTGTCCTCCCCTCTATCGATCAACACCTCAACCGACTGGCCAATGGTTACATCGTCGAGCTGGGAACCGGTGATATAGGCACGCAATAGCATATATTCTATGTCGGCCAACTTTAACAAGGGCTTGCCCGCAGCCGTCATTTCGCCTGCCTCGGCATATTTCTGCAGAATGGTGCCTCCAACGGGTGCCACCACATGGCAGCGACTCACTTGCTCATTCAGGGTATTGATTTGGGCGGTGAGCACCTGCCGCTCGGCCCTGAGCTGCTCCTTTTGCGCTTGTATCTGCGACAGTTGGCGCTGTGCAATAGTGACCTCGCCATCCACCTGATCGAAGCGCTGTTGCGTCACGGCCTCCGCCTCGAGCATGGCCCGAACACGTGTCAACTCCTTTTGCAACAAATCGACTTTGGCCTGTTGGACGGCCACGGACTTTTCTACCTGGCGCTCGCCGACCTCCAGGGCATATCCTGAAGCCTTCAGCTGCTCCCGCTTCAAAACCAACATAGTGGTATCGATGATGCCCAGCACCTGTCCCTTTTGAATAACATCTCCTTCGTTGATGGGAAAGGAAAGCAGACGGCCATTCTCTTCGGCACTCACCAGCACTTCAGTGGCCTCAAAATTGCCATAGGCATCCGACAGCTGCTCATTGCGATTACAAGCCCCTAATAGTATTAAGACAAGCACGCTGGCGATTGTCCTTTGTTTGGAACATTTATTCTTCATGGTTCACTTGTTTTTTAGTCTCTTGAAAATTCCCGGCTTCCCATCCCACCATGTACTGCTTGGCCAGACTATGCAAATACTGCAGGTGGTTGATTTTCATTTCCAACTGCGCCCGGGAAGCGGCGTTAAGGGCAGAAATGTAATCTGCAGCGGTGATGGCTCCATTTTTCAGGCGCGTCTGATAGTGGGCCACAATCTGCTGATGCTTGGCCACAATGGCCGAATCGGTCGCCATTTTGTACTGATACTGCTGCAATTCACCACTTAATTGGTAATGTGTGCGCTGCAGCTCCAGGTCAAAACTGCTTTCACGTTGCTGCAGGAGTTCGGACTGAAGCGCCAATACCTTGTCGTTTCGCGAGGAAACCTTCCAATCCCACGGCTGCCAGCGCAGCCGTAATCCCACCATATAAAAGGTGTCGAATTCATCCTTCAACATATTAAAGCCCGGATTGCCATAGCCCGCCTGTGCAAAGGCCGCCAATTTGGGACGCGTCGCAACCTGATTCAGGGCCTGCCGGGCTTCCAGTTGCTCCTGCTGAAAGGCGTATACCTTTCGTTCCGGACGGGCTTCGGGACTCATAAACAGGTCTTCCCGGGGAACAGTCAGTTCGTCCTCCTCAGAAATAGATGTACCGGTAAAAAGGGACAGAATCTCCAACAAAGCCTGTTCAGAAGAGGTCAGGGCCATTTGCTGCTTCTCTGCCTTCATCTTCTCTACCTCCAGCAGGTTCAATTCGGTGACGTGCACCATTTCGTTTTTGACGGCGGAAGAGAGCTCCCGCACACGGGCATCCAGATCATCCATATAGGCCACCATTTGCTTTTTCTGCTCCCGCAACTTCAGTAAAGAGAAATAGACATCCGTCACCGTACTTTTCACTTCCCGCAGTTTAACCTCCAGGTCCTGTTGCTCTGCACCGCCTTCCGCAGCAGTCAAGCGCTTATTACCCCGGGTATACCCGCCATTATAAAGAGTCTGACTCACCTCTGCAAATGCCTTATATTGGTCTTTGGGTGCCATGGGCAAATCAAACATGGGATTATCCAGATCTACATGGGGCACATCACTTTGCCAGGAGGCCTGAGCGCCCATTTCCAACTGCGGATACCAGGCCGCAGCACTATTCTTCATGCGTTCTTGGGTAAGCTCCTCCACCAAAGCCCTGCTGGCATCATTTAAGGGGTAGTGGGCCCGACTTCTCTCCCAACAATCTTCCAGTTGCACGGGCTGTGCCCCAAGGGTGAAAACACTTCCCAAAAGAAAAATCAGAAAAGCATAAAATGCCATCTCTTTCATGTGTTGTTATTTTAAATTTTTGCCACATGGAACTCGCCAAAACAATCATGCCCCTTTGTGTGAGGAGACGCTCATGGCTCGTTTCATAACCTTTCATTATTTAATTTTTATCCACTTCCAGTCCGGTGGCGCGACAAACAAAAGCGAAAAGTGAGGCCTTTCGTCCCGACAAGTACTTTTCATATGCTCCTTCGTCCGGCCACAGCATATATCCCAACAAGGGACGGGTAATCACAGGAAATACGCACATCCCGACCGTATTCAAAATCAACTCCCTCGGATCCATTTTCACCATTTGATTTTGAGACATGGCTTTTCCAATAACCGCCATTAGCTTCTCAGGCTGTATGCCCGTTTCCTTTATCAAACCCGCCACTTTTTCAGGATCCCGATTGATTTCGGTGATGATAAAGTTGGGGAGATAGGGCATCTTTTCCAGAAGATCCACATAGAGTGAAATCAGCGCTTTCAGCAGTTGGCGAACATCAGGTTCGCCAACAAATACGCTCTCCAAAGAAGGCCAAAAGGCCTTGAAAGAGCTTTTAAAAATATGGTGGAACAGCTTCTCCTTATTCCTGAAATAATAATGCACCAGTGCCTTGTTGGCCCCGGCCTCATCCGCAATCTCCTGCATCCTGGCAGCTGCATACCCCTTGCGAAAAAACACCCTTTTTGCCGCTTCCAAAATCAGCTCTTCCTGCGACTCATCGCGGTCGGTAGACTTCCTAACCTTCCCGCCCTGCGGAACAACATTATGCCTTGTACCCATTTGGTTTAATCATTTAGTTTAACCATTTGGTCAAAGTAAAGACAAATTTTTTAATCAAGCAAAATATTGATTATTTTTTTTCTGATATGACACCATATAGCCCACCTAT
>NZ_BAZW01000102.1 GCF_000974365.1 Geofilum rubicundum JCM 15548 | reverse complement strand
AGTTCTTTATAAAAACTTTGTTCGTACTACTCACATAAATAGGGGTCGTTTGATGATTAAAAACAGAGTTGTTAATATAGATCCCTTCACCTTTTGAAAAGTCGTCTCTTCCCTGCATGTAGAGAGCGGTTGCCCCATTATTAAAAATTGAATTATTAAATTCAATTTTATTCAAATAAGTTTCTCTTAGCTGACTATAAACTGCATATTTAGAAGAGGTCTCCGGCAATGTAAACATGCAGCCATCAAACGTAACATCATAATTTGCTCCATCCAAAAAAAAACCATTCAAATGAGTGGTACTTCTATCTTCAAATACAATATTCTCAAAAGTTATGTTTTGCTGATTATTAAGCCGTACAATATACAAATCATCAGCTGCAGCATTCGTATAAGCAACAATGGCTTTTTGTTCCATTGCAGATTTTACGGTTACGTTTAGTCCTCTGTCATAAGGGTAAAATACGGTACAGGGAATGTATTCAATATCCAACTTCTCATCATATAATTCATCGGTTAATTCTACCACAACATTCCCACTAATGCCTCTCAAAGATAAATCACGAAATACATCAGACAGTTTAGAATATTCTTTTCCAACTCCGACCTGGTAAGTGCCTTGCATAGGAGCAACAGCCTCTTCATCCTCAAATTTATATCCGTAGCAGCCAATATCAAATCGTCCGTTAGTGCCAGCAAATTCTTCAAAACTGGTAAAACTGGTATTTAACGGGTAATTAATCCCAAATGCATTGGCAGCGTTGGGATAACCTTTATTATCAAGAAAAGGAGATTGGAAATTGGACGTTAAATAAGGCCCTTCACCGGTATCGTCTTGATCTATGTTCCATAAATACCGATAAAAGAAGGGGGCACTATAATTGGCATCATAAGCCTCGTAAGACAATTGTGGATAATACGTCAGATTAAAGAAATCAACCGTTCTGCAAGCCACATTGCCCATTTTAACCAAGAACTTACCTTTGCTAAATAAGTTGTTATACCTTATATCAGCTCTTTGGGGATCATCTGTTTCTTTTTCTGCAATATGTAAGGCCACTCCGTGCCCCTCCTGAACAATATTATTAGCGTATATTTTATTGCTATTGCCCGTAACGAAAGCTGCTGAATTTATAAATACATAATCGTTATTATAATTGGATTTGTTAATGAAATTATTTTGAACAATCAACAAATTGTTGCTATTCTCAACCTTCAATGTTTTACTCGTGCTCGCATCCTTTATTCCCAGCACGACAACATCATTGCTCCAGATATTTTTGGCTTTAGACAGATCTTCTGTATTGTATCCCGTACAACCTACTAAACTTATTCCCGACTGTTTTATGCCATACATTCGATTTTCGTAAATATTAATATTTTCTGCACCTTCTCCATATCCGGCACACCCCGAAAGAGCTATTGCATTTTCCTGAACAACCATTTGATTTCCCGAAATGGTTATGCCGTTTACAGAAGTCGCAACATAACCATTTATTCCACCAATATTTCTATTATCTTTTATGGATATATTTTCATACCTGTTACTTGTTGACGACCCGCTAAATGCCGCAACATGATATCCACCTCTTTTGAAAGTGTTATTCTCTATGGTAACATCAATAATATTATTGGTATTGGAGTTATCTTTTAAAACATTTACCAGCTTGTGATTAAAGAAGTTTGAACCGGTTGTTTCAACACCCTCAAATCTATTCCCAAGTATTTCAATATTATTGCTTTTTCCGGTAATTAAAATGGCTGTTCCAAAATCGGGGTGTGATTCAAAAGTAAATCCTTTAATTTTTATATTACTCGAATTGTGTACTTTAAAAACATAGTTATCATCGCTGGAAGGAGAAGGGTTGGTAATACTTACATGATCGACACCTTCGATAGTTAAACCGTTTTGGTAATGCAAATTTTCCAACACAGTAACATCATCCAAAGGGTTATCTAACCAATTCCTTACTTTAATAACGATCTCTTCATCATGATCTTCGTCATAATGAAGCATGATTTTCTCAATGGCAACATGAATATAAGTAAAATCACCTTCCTGCATTCCCACATAAAAGGTTTGAGAATTAGCCAAAAAGTAACAGAACAGAAGCATTAAGCTTACGACAAATTTTTGTGCTTTCATTTTTTTCAGTTTAAGGTGACTGCATTTGTTTATTTCATATCCTTCAAGGTGTTCAAAAAAAAGACATTGGTCATTGAACCTTTTTTAGAGCTGCTTCCACTGCATGCCATTAAAAGCATTGAAACTACCATCAAAGCCATCCATGAGCTTAAAAAAACATTCATCAAATCAGGTTTTAACAGTTTATTTTTAATCTGTGGGGAAAATAAAGTAAGCAAGACAGGAGCATAGAGGCCAGTTGAATTTAAGGGAACTAACTTTGCAAGCGCTGAATCATCTCCATGGCATAATTCCTGCGTGAATAGGCAAGCGGCAGACGTTGTTTGTTGGACAATTCCACATACCGAGGCCACGCCGTACGAATAGAGTCGACATGTTTTATATTTATCAGTGTACCACGACTTGATTGAATAAAAATTCCGGCTGGCAAGATGTCTTGGTAATAATGGATACCCTGATGAACCTCAACAGGAGGTTCATTGACCAAAAAGAAACGGGTACTTTGACGATCTCCCTTGCAATAAAGAATATTGGAGATATTGACAAACAGAAGGAAATCAGATCCTTTGAGCACTAGCTTTTCCATGCAAAACAATTTGTTTTACACGAAATTAATACCCCTTATCAATTTAAACCCATTGCATTTGAATCCGTTTGGATCAGATTTGAATTTGCAGTAATTAAAGAAGGAAATCAGATGGTTTCCAGTATGCTGAGAAATTGCTGCTTCCTTCTTGATGAAATGGGTATTTCTGCCCCATTTTCCATAATTACAAATCCCCCATCGCTTTTATCAATCTTATGAATTTGATTCATATTAACCAGAAATGATTGGTGCGGCCGGGAGAAACCGTAATCTTCCAGCAAGTGCGCATATTCTCCCATACCCTTCGAAACCAAAACCTCCTTCTTATCTTTAAGATAAAAAGTGGTATAACTGTTATCACTTTTGCAGTGCGAGATAGTGGCAATATTAACCACGAACATGGCTTCTGCTGTGCGCAGTACAATCTTTCCGCTTTTTTGGCTACCCTGATAATGGTCCAGCAAATTAGTTACCTGTTCCTGAGAATCGGGAGCTGTCTTCACTGTTTCTATGGCATTACGTACCGCATTAATAAACTCATACTCATTAACCGGCTTCATAATATAATCAAAAGCACTGAACTTTATGGCTTTAATGGCATAGTGGTTATAGGCAGTTAAGAAAATTATTTTAAAATGATAGGGCCTTAAATTTTGTAGTACCTGAAAACTGTTGCCATCTTCCAATTCGATATCCATAAAGACAATGTGGGGGGCACCTTCTTTAATCAATTTTACAGCACCAGCAACAGTGCCGGCTTCACCAATTATTTCAACATCAGAGAAATTTTCCCGAAGCAGAATTTTATAGGTATCCCTGATGGCTAATTCATCTTCAATTATTGCTATTTTCAACATCTTATTGAGTTTAGGATTTCTTTACTTGCTGTTACTATTCAAGACCGGCACATTAATGTTAACACGAACCCCCGACAATTCAGGGTTGACATCTCTCAAATTAATCATTTCAAAAACAAAATGCCTTTTATACTTTTGTACGATAAGCCTTCTTCTTTCTTCAAATATAGCCATCGCCATGGACCGATGGGTGTTTTCTGAGTACTTCTTATCTTTCAATCCCACACCATTGTCTTCAATAACAAACGCCACACAGTCTCCTAAATCTGAAACAGAAACCCTTAGCTCTCCTTTATAACCAACCCCCTTAAAACCATGCTTCAGGGCATTTTCTAAAAAGGGCTGAATCAGCATGGGAGGAATAAGAATACTCTCACAATCTGTCAGGTTATCCACTTGCAATTGAAAACTAAATTTATCCGGCATCCGCATCTGCTCTAACTCTGCATAAGTTCTCAACATGGCCAACTCTTTATCCAACGTAATGATTTCAGAAGCTGAAAACTCTAAGGTAGATCGCATCAACACGGCCAAACTACTTAAATACCGGATGCTTTCTTGGCGTCGTTGGCCAACATAAAATATTGAATAGAGCTGAGTACATTAAAAATAAAATGGGGATTCATCTGAGCTCTTAACACTTTTTGCTGAAGGTCATTTTCTATAAATTGAGCCTGCTTTCTTTTCATTTGGTATATATACACAGCCAGAATGATGAGCACTATCAAAATAAAAATAACAACCATGCCTGTGCGCAAGCGCTGAGTCTTTAACTCATTCTCTACGGTCAACAACTCAATCTGCTTTTCCTTTTTGGCCGTTTCATACTGTGTCTCCAGCTCCTCAACTACACGCCGGGCATCCTCTGCATGCATTTGACTTTCTGCGGTCCTTAACGAATCATTCCAACGATAAGCTTCCTGATAGTTTTTAAGTCTAAAATTCAATTCATAGAGCAAACCCAGACTTTTTATTCTTTCTGTATAATAGTACTGAATATCGTCACGTTGAATGTTTTCCCTCACAAGTGCCAGGGCTGCTTCGTTTTGTCCAAGTTCTTTATACAATTCAGCTTTCCAATTGTTATTAAAAACAATATCATAAGTATCCCCTCCAAAATAGGCCTCTGCTTGATGCGTCAGATCCAAGGCCTTATCAAACTGGCCCAAATCAAAATAAATCTGAGCACTATTGGTCAAAGCGAGACAAATCCCTTGATCGTACTCAACCTCTTTACTTAAAACCAGAAGTGTATCATAGTAATTCAAGGCCTTTTCATAGTCCTCCTCCCAACTCGAAAGCCCCCCTAAACCATTATATATTTTTGCTATATCATCAAAGGATGCGCAACCATCAACATCCTTCAAACTGTAGGCCTTTTTTACATATTCCTCCCATTTCGAAACATTGTTATTTTCCCTAAAAATATTGCCCAATGTAATATAGTGGTAGCAAATCCGAATAAGGTCATTCTTGGTTTCTTTTATATTGATGGCATACAGAGCATGACTAACGGCCTCTTTGTAATTGCCCATAAAGCTATAGGTGCCGGCAATATTCATACTGACCTTGGCCATATTGTGAAAATCCTGCAGATGCTCAGAACTTTCCAAAGCCATCTCATAGGCTTCTATGGCTTTACTAAAATCGCCTAACACACAATACAGACAGGCCAGATAATTAGCGAATGAAGAAACCCTCTCATGATTGTTAACATCTTGGGCGATTTTGAGTGCCGACTCAAATTGAATAATAGAAGCCTCATAGGCCGCTTCCTCTTCGTCCAGATACTCACCAAAATCATAATAGGCATCCATTAATAATTCCTTATCATCCTGAGCGCGCTCAATGTTCTCTATAAAAGCCTGCTTTGCAGAATCCTGAGAATTAGCAGAAACCGCAACCTCTTCCCCGTTAACGCTTGAAAAAAGAAACAAAGACCATAACGCAGCTCCCCTCAAAAAGAAACGAACCATTGGCTCTATGGAAAATTTAAAACTAAAAAACGTCATGATTTATTATTCTTTTAC
>NZ_BAZW01000103.1 GCF_000974365.1 Geofilum rubicundum JCM 15548 | reverse complement strand
ACCTTTAGTTTTAACTTACCCGACATCCAATAGATTGGCCTGGTCAATCATAATCTCCTCAATTTATGGAACAAACTGCCGATTTTTTATATAAAGAAGAACTCCAGGGTTCAATTATTATAATCGACCGTTCTCGTCGAAGGTGAAAATTTCGTGAAGATATTTTTGTATTGATGAAGCAGATGGTTATTTCTGGTTTGATTCTGAACCGTAATCTATATTGTAGGTAAAGTTATAAGAGTATTATTAAACCATGATTGTTGACAAACAGAAGATGCTTTATTCAATGTATAAAAACATTTAGGTTAGGGCTCCATATTGCTTCAACTTGTCCCCCCATTCCACGGCCACCGCATAATCCATGCAGCGATTAAAAACGGCATTGGTGAAGGCGGGAGGTTGCAGATGGGAGGTGGCTGCATCGGTGTTGGTTCTGTCGAACTGTCGGTTGTCGTGCATGTAGGGCAGATAGGCCTTTACAAAGCGATCGAAGAGCTCTTCGGCGGGGTTGCGATGATTGTTTTGAGGTGAAATGGCATAGGCCATTTCAACGCCTTTCATCTTCATAAACTGTTTGCTGAAGGAGATAACCGTTTCCATCTTAACCGGTGCTGTGTTGGATAGATGATAAATACCTCCGGGATGGGCATTTTTTATGATACGAAGGGTGGCCTCCACAAAATAATTGACCGGAATAAGGTTGAGTCCACCGGACTTGGGCAACACTATTTTTAAGGGCAAAAACAAATAGCCTTCTTCATCCAGATAAATACCGTGCGCCTTTGATCTTTTCCCGCCATTGTTTTGGAGGTCGTTAATATAGATATCCCGAATGGCCATGAGGGAGCGCAGGGGATAATAAAGCGCATTGAATTTCAGGGAGCGTCCGGTTCGTGAATCGCCGTAAACAATGGTGGGGCGGATAATGGTGTAGGCAAGACTCTGCCGGTCGCAAAATTGAGCAATCTCTTTTTCGGCCTGTGCCTTGCTCTCTTCGTAAACATTTAGAAAATCGTTGGCTTGGGGTAGTTGCTCCAGACAAATGGGTTCATCCTGACCGCAAGCAAAGGCTGTGCTGATGTAATGAAAGAATTGAACGCGGGCATCACTGGCAAATGCCAGGATGTTCTTTAAACCGAGAATATTGGATTCAAAAACCTGTTCACGCTTCCCTTCGGTGAAACTGGTGTCGGAGGCACAATGAATGATTTGTTCAACTTCCTGGCACAACTTGTTGTACTTCGATAATCCAAGGCCCAGGCGGGCCTTGGATAAGTCAATATCTGCCATCTCCAGCCGGTCGGTCAAGTTTTCTTTATCAAACCATTTTAAGAGACCGGCTATTCTTTGGCTAAGCGTTGCGTCCCGCGAGGATCTGCCTAAGACAATAACCCGGTGCCCTTTCTCGAGCAATGCGGCCATCAGGTGGCTTCCTAAAAATCCGGTGGCTCCGGTGAGTGCTATGGTAGGGTGTTTTACGGTCATGTTAAATTCAAGTTTAAGTTTTACTATACAAAAAGTTTTCTTTCCTGCAGAAACCCTGGGTAAACAAGTGGCGAATCCACTTGACGGTTCCTGTCTTTTGGCCGTAGCCTTCCAGCATCATTCCAGCTTCCTGTAAAGCCTGTTGCATACGTACCATTTCATCCGGATCGTTCTGATCCAGAAAATAATCATATTCAAATACACAGCGTTTTCCGTTATCCAGAGGGGTGATGAAACCATAGTCATTCTTAAGACCATGCTTGTCGGCAATCCTCCTGAACTCGCCGTCTATTTCAGCGACCAATTCATTCTCTATGGGCAGATAAATGATCAAAGGAATCACGTGTTTCTCGCGTCCCATGCGCGAACTTATGATCCGAAACATGTTTAGCCAAACAAGATCTGTCATCTCCGGTTTGGAAAACAGTCTTTTGAAGAAAGATTGCAATTCCGGATCCACCTCCTTTGCCAGGAGTTCAGGTGAAGGGGAGAGGGCCGTTTCAGAGAGATCCGTAAATCCATTTAATTTAAGATAGGAGAAGGGTTCATCGTCCGACATTTCCGTTAACAGGGAAAGCCATTTGGCCGACCGCAGGGAAGGCATGCCCAGATACAGGGCTTTAAAGAGTTCCTGATCAATGGACGGATGTCCCATGCTGTGAATCGCCTCGATGTCGTACTTTCCGCCAACTACCAGCACCAGATATTGAATCCCCAGGTCTTTGGTAAAGACTTCTTTGATTTCTTTGGCCAGTTGGGTGGTCGGCGCCATGAAGGTGGATAAATATTCGCCACCCAAAACGCTTATGGCCAACCCTATGCGGTGCGTTGCGCACGCTTTGGTAAAATTCAGTGCCGCTGCCATTGTAGCAAATGGAATTAGCAGTCCCGTCTCATCCTCATGTATGGGATGCAGTTTTATGTCCGCCGACGTGCAGATAGCCGGAATACCGGCATCTGTGGGGTTAAAGGCAAAAAGATTGGGGGCATCCTTGTCGTTCATCCTGAAGCAGGCCCCATCCTTAGACACAAATTCTGCATCGATGAAATTATCGGCTGCCGTTCCATAGGTCGCCGAAAAGGTTGAAAAGATACCGGAACACATGATGTTGGCACAAACAAGGGCAGAAGGCTCCGCCACGTTTACCCGGAAGCCCCTCTTTTTAGCTTCCGTCTGAAGGTCAAAGGCCGTCACACCTGCACCGGTTTTCACCAGCCAGTTCTTCTCATCAAATTCGATGGTTTTCATCCGGTTCATATCCAGTACTGCTCCCGGACTCATGACGAAGCCCATCACACTCGAACCATTGCCCCGCACTGCAAAAGGAATTTGCTTTTGATTCAAAAGTTTTACAATGGCAGAAACCTCTTCTTTGGTGTTGGGCATGATTACATAGTCCGGCATCATTAGCCCGGTTATGGGCGAGGGGTCGTGCGCATAAGTCAGTGCAATCGCCCGGTCAGAAGTCGCCCATTCGTCGCCCACCATTTTTCTCAGCTCCACCAGCACTTCATCCACATCTTCTTTAACCACCTTTCCGCCATTTTCAAGGTAGGCCGCCACATGGTCTTTTAAGGCCTTCATGACCTTGGTTGGTCGCAATTCGGTGACAAAGTAACATTGGTAATCGCACTTGCCGCAGAGGTCGCAAGTATCCGCTATTTCCAGGCATTTTTCCGTGACCGGGATTTTTTCTTCGGCCAAGGCAGCATATAAATCCATACGTCCTTGTGGGTAAAAAGCCACATACTGTTTTTCCGGTCCCGATGCGCAAATCCCTGTTCCCAGAAAATCAATTTTACACATGGCGTAGTGGCGACAATTTTTTGCAGTGGTTAGTGGTTCTGACATAGAAGACTGTTTTAATGTGTATTAACCAAATATACAAAGAATTAAGCAATAGTTTTGCATTTTTTTAAGACAGGCGTAGCAATCAAAATAAATTATCCCTTTAATTTTATATGCTCAGCTGGTGTTTCCCACTATCGCTTAAAAATTCAGGCTAATTACCGTCTCAAATATTTCAAATACCACATACAATTTGTTCAAAACAAGAATGCCGACCATATCTGACTGATCAGGAGTCGTTGCCTGATTTGCATTTCGGTTACATTTGTTTCAAAGAGTTAACAAATCGAAAAAAGGCCAGGCCAGTTGATGGTTCATTGCGCATGCAAAAATTTTAAATCCTTAGTTCAAATTCTAATTAGTTTAATTTTTTAATGACAGCTTTATGAAAAGAAAATCTTACTTTATCTTTAATTTTTTGTTGGCGGCCGCGTTGCTGCTGTCGACTTCCATTTTTGCTCAGGTTGATTACACATCGCGTGTCGTCAATTCAAGTTTCGAATTAAATGATCTGGGTGAAACGCATACAGGAGGTGTTTTAAGAGTTATTGAACCTTTTGGCTGGAGTTTCAATCACAATTTTGCCATTAACACAGGCGTAGAACCGGATGTGGTCTATTTGGGCAACAATTCTCAAGGTTTAAATAACGACACTGGCAATCGGGACGGCAATTATAATTTCTGGTTTAGCGGACAAAACATGAACCTTCCTGATTTTGTTGAGTTAAGCCAGACCATCATCCCTGAAGAAGGAGACTATTTGCCAGCTGGCAGATACCTGGTATCATGCCGAATGGAAATTATTACTGACAAAATTACGACACAACGTTTATTTGCCAATGACCTTGTTCAATATTTTGGTGCAGAAGCTGACTACGATCTAAATCTTACACCTGGAGAAATTAACAGCTATGCAGGTCATGCTGTTTCTACTGGAAATCCAGGAACAATGAAAGATTTGGAAGTCATCATAACCCTTGATGGAAACACCCCTCTTAAAATAGGAGTCCGTACCAATTCTGTATTAAAAGACGGGTCACCATCTGCGGCAGATACAAATCCAATTTATGGCTGGTTTAAACTGGATTATTTTAGACTTATTAAACTCTCCGACACTGAAATAGATGCTACTTTGTCCGATTTACAAGTAAATGGAAATACTGTTGCCAATTTCGACCCTTTCGTAGAGGAATACACTGTAATATTGCCTGCAGGCTCAGCTTCAGTGATTACAGCTACTCCAACACAAGAAGAAGCCTCCCATCAAGTGGTTGATAATACAGTTATTGTTACATCATCAAACGGAGAGGTAGATAAAACTTATACGATTAATTTCATTTATAGCCTCACAACTGATTGGAATGGTGGAGGTATCACAGGTGCCGGATCAGAAGCCTACAATTTTGGATGGAGAACATTTATGGGAGGAACTGATTTAGGTGCAGTGCCTTATACCACTTCAGGATCTGGGTATATGCGCTATATGGATAATTATTTGACTTATGGTTCCGGACGAAGACTTCTGTTTTTGCGTTGGGATGCACAAGCATCGTATGGTAATTTGGATGGAACCGCCGTACACTCTTATCCGATGACGCTCGAGGCAGATAAAACCTATAAAGTGACCTTTGACTATGCCGGTCAAAACGATGGACCTCTTACCCTTAGGGCAGGGATTAACACCGAACGTAATAATAGCGGCACAAGCTTAATCTCTGAAACTTATGAATGCGTTTATCGGGTATGGAATGGAGCTGAATTGATAATCACCCCTACCGAATCGCGCGAGTATTATCTCACCATCGCAAGGGAATCAGGTGATGAAATTATTTTCTCTTTTTCTAATCTTATCACCACTCATGAGAGTGGCGTTGGAACAACGTCCCAAGAGTTAGCCCATGAGAACACCGTCATCTATCTGAATGCGGATAAAAAGGTGGTTGTTTCAACAAGCGATTTGGCTACCCATACGCCCTTGGTTATTTATAACTTATACGGACAGGTCATTTACCAGGGTTTTATAACCGGAAACAGAACCCTTCTCGATCATTCTTTAAGCGCAGGTGTTTACATTGTGAAGGCAGGTAATCATATTCAAAAAATAATGGTACCTTAATTCTACTTTGAC
>NZ_BAZW01000104.1 GCF_000974365.1 Geofilum rubicundum JCM 15548 | reverse complement strand
ATCAGGTATCTGGGGCAATACACCCATCGCATTGCCATCAGCAACCAGAGGATCTTGAACGTTGACTCAACACACGTCACGTTCGTTGCAAAAGACTACCGGGACCGGGCACAAAAGAAACCGGTACCACTGACCGGTGAAGAGTTTCTGCGTAGATTCTCTATGCATATAATGCCCGATGGATATGTGCGTATTCGACGATTCGGCATTTATCATCACTCAACAAAGCTTCATCTGGATTTGCAATTTGTGCCAGATGAAAAGCCTGATATCGAACAGATGGTAGCTGACCAAAACGATGAAACGGCCTCAGAGCGCATTTTAAGGTTGACAGGATTTGACCTAACCAAATGTCCGCATTGCAAAGAGGGACGTCTGATTGTCATTAAAACCCTGCCCAGGATTCGATCACCCGCAGGACATCTTCCTTCTATGCTTTTTGCGAAGTTGCAGTAACCTAAAAAAGACCCCGATGACAAACTTCATTCACATGAGGTTCGGCATCGTATTGCCTATACGGTAGGCTTTCAGCCAAAAAGGAACAGATTTTCAACTTCTGAGCCACTACGACTAGCCATTCCTTAAGTTCAAATGCTTAAAAACGGGAAGACGGTACCATGGGTGGCCTTGCCAAAAACATCAAAAACCGACTTAAAGTCCATAAAAGAAGACTGTAGTCCTAACGGGTTGTAGTTCAACCGAGAGTCATCGCTGGGTCGTGCCGACCGCTCAGACTCCTATATATTGTATGCTGGTGTTTATCCTTCAAAGTCAATACGTCTCAAGTTTTAACAAATTTAACAGTTTTCTTATCAATCTGCACAGACGTTGATTCGGAGTACAAATTTATTTTGTTTTTGTGGGTGGGTAAATCCCCAAACCGCCCTTAAAGGCGGTAATTAGGGTTGGCGTTGTAAGCTCTTTGGCAAGTTTAGGTTTAGAGTGGCTCGTGCGACTTGACAATGTGCTTACAAAAAGGGATGGCTATCATTTCCCAAGTTTCAATATTCTAAATGCACCCTGAGATACAATCAAAAATACAATAGAACCAACAATCAAATCAGGATATTTTGATTGGGTCAGCAACACCAATACACCAGCTAAAATAACTCCTGAATTTATTATTACATCGTTGGAAGTAAAAATCATACTGGCTTTCATGTGTGCTTCTTTACTTTTCGATTTCTGGAGTAGGTACAAACAGATGGCATTGGCAGTTAATGCTAAAACTGAAACTCCAATCATAATTCTGTAGTCTGGCATTTCTTCAGAACCTATAAATCGTCTTACCACTTCTATAATACCTAAAAAGGCTAAGGATAATTGAAAAAAACCACTCCAACGTGCAACTTTCTTTTTTCTCAGAACTGTTGAACCAACTGCCCAAAGACTTAATCCATATACAAAAGAATCAGCTAACATGTCTAAAGAATCTGCCACCAAACCCATTGACTTTGAAATAAGTCCTGTAGTCATTTCAATTATGAAAAATCCAAAATTAATTATGAGTATCGTCCATAACAGTTTTGATTGTACATCGGAACTTTCTATTGTTACTTCCTTTTCATCAATAGAACTTGAATATGTATGTTTTGCTCCAAAGTTTAATGATTCCAGACGCGATAATATTTCTTCATCTTCCCGAGAATGAAAAACAGTAAGATTGCGATTTTCAATATCGAATTCCAATTTCCTGATAACCTCTATTCCATCCAACTTCATACGAATCATGTTTTCTTCGGATGGACAATCCATTTTCGATATGTGGTATTCTGATTTAATCATTGTCGCCTGATAATCTAAGTTTTATTCCTCCATTAAATACAAATCCATCAGCCGGTGCCCAAATATCAGGGAAAGTAGGATTATTTGTTGGCGGCAAAACCAAAGGTTCAAAATCAGATTGCATAACGTTTGTAAAGTTCTCGAAATTCACGAATAAAGATAAACGTTCCCAATGTCGCATAATCATTATTCCCATTGTCCAATAATCTGTTTTTTGATTGTTTAAATTATCGAACTGTTTCCCAGTGTAATAAACCTCATATCCAGCAGACCATTTTTCTTCAATTTCATAGAATAATACTGCACCCGCATTGTGCTTTGGTGTAAGTGGTTTCTGGTTATTGATATTATCGTATTGTAATTCAGTATTAACAAAGGCGTAGTTTAAATAGAGTTTAAAATCGTCGTATGTTAGTTTTATATTGGTTTCAAAGCCTGAACTTAAAATGTTACCATCAGCGCTTTCAAAATAAGCCATGCCCATTGTTTCGTCTTCCCGTAAAACCAATGCATTTTTTAGCTGAGTCAAAAAGAAGAGTTGGTTGATTGAGAAAGTCATTTCATCGCCCAATGCGGTTTTGTAATTTATATCGAAATTTCCTCCTATTGAAGTTTCTGCATCTACCAGGTCTTTTGATAATGGTTGAATATCCCGATAATAAATTCTCTCAGCATCCTCGGTGAAAATTGTAGGAAGCTTGTAACCCATAGCACCGCCAAGTCGTGAACTTAATTTATTGTTAGGTTTAAATAACAATGAAAAACGTGGCAGCACAAATGTCCCATAGTCAGCATTGTAGTCGGTTCGTAAGCCAGTTTCTAACCCAAGTTTTTTACTAAAATCGGTAGTGTTTTGAATAAAGCCACCAAAGGTGTTATGTGTATAATCTCTTGCAGAATATGAGTCAGCGTCTGTCTCTGTAAACTGTTCGAGATAATGGTTTAATCCCAATTGCCATTCTGCATTATCGTTTTTATGCAAATTGTATATGGCTTCGGTAAAACTGGATAATTGATTTCCACTGAATCGGTAGTCTGGAATACTTAGTTTTCTGTCAAAATAGGAAACACTATTTTTAAAAGAGAATGTTCTGTCATCGGTTGTATTCCGAAAACTTAATTGCGTAGCATAACGTTCCGATTTATTTTCTTCGGAAAAAATATGTTCAGTACTTGTGTTTCCCTTTATCACTTCCATGTCTCCACCCGTTCTATTATCGATGGTAGTGTTTAACCCTAAACTTAATTCAGTGTTAGGATTGAAGTAGTAGTAGAATTTTGGATTTAGACTAAAAGTTTGCGCTTTGGGCATATTTGAAAAACCATCTTCGTCGGGGTCGAATGCAATTTGATTATTAGCTGAGCCATAAACTGAAAGACCAACTTTTCCGTATTTCTGCGCATAAAACAAATTGCCAGTTGTACCCAAAGCACTTGTTTGATTTAGCATAACATCAAGCTTTGCTTCCTCTTCTGGTCGTATGGTTACAAGGTTTACCAAACCTGCAATTGCTCCACCACCGTACAAAGTAGAATTACTCCCTTTAATTAGCTCAACTTGCTTTAAGTCAAGCGGTGGTATTTGCATAATAGATAACCCACCGGCGAAACCACCATAAAGTGGCATTCCATCTTTTAATATTTGTGTGTATCGACCATCCAAACCCTGAATGCGAATACTCATATTTCCAGAACTAAGTGAGGTTTGCTGCATATGCACACCTGTGGTTTCTCTTAAAAGCATGCCAATATTTGTTGAGTTCATAGCTGCTTTTTCGCCTAATTCTTCGCCTGTAATTGCTTCAATTCTTGTTGGAATATCCTGAATTGTTCGGGAAGACCTTGTTGCTGCAATTACAACTTCTTCAAGTTCTTCTCCTTCTTCCAGCTCAACTTCAATCGTTTTGTTGTTGTCCTCTGGAAAAGATAGAGTAATTTCCTTTTCTTCAAAGCCGACAAAAGAAATTACAAACTCTATTTCGCCATTGGGTAAATTCTCCAATCTTGCAAAACCCTCATTATTTGTAATTGTACCTGTCGTCGTTCCTTCAATAATTACACTTGCTCCAATTAAGGATTCGCCAGATTCTTCTTTTACCTCAAAAGTTATTTTGTTTTGTGCGAATAATAAACCTGTTGAAAAAAGAAGTAATAGAATAGTGAATGTTTGTTTCATAGCATAATTTTTAAAAATTATGTAACAAAACTACTGAATGAGTAAGTGCAACAGTATTGCAAAGTTTTATCGGCAATTAGGGCAAATTCCTTTTACCACAAAATTGGCATTTTCAAACGAGAAGCCTTCTGCTAAATCCATCTTTGGAACTGGCATGTCTTTCATACAGTGAGTTTGACCGCATTTATTGCATAAAAAATGAATATGAAGGTCATCGGGTTTGCAGGTACAATCATCATCGCACAAGGCATATTTTACCGCTCCCGTACCATCGTCAATGCTGTGAATAAGGTAGTTGTCCTGAAACGTTTTGAGCGTGCGGAATATCGTTGAGCGTTCAACATTGTCAAACTGCTGTTCTATTTCGTAAAGGCTTAATGCTTTCTTTTGTTTTTCCAAAATCTCGTAAACCAATTGGCGCATAGCGGTTGGTTTGATATTCTTTTGTTCTAATTTTTTATCTGTTTTGCCTTTCATAAATGTAAATGTACAATGATTAAGCTAATGTAGCGCAGGCAAAAAAACAACTCTTTTGCAAACTTTGGATTGCAGGGCTGGCTTGCAGCGGTTTGCAAATGTGTTGTTTTGTGCGGTTGGGTTTCTTTTGTCTTTGCGGGGGAGAGAAAAAACAAAATAAATTACCCTCAATATGCACTGACCTTTTTACGAAGCACCAAATCAATAAATTTTTCTTTCTATTAATTAATCTTTTATTTCAAAGCATCGAGTTTTGTCTTTTTACACTTGCATACAACGCCCACATGTATGAAATTGTTGGGGGCTTGCGAGCTTCGTTATTTTCTGCCGATAAGAAACTTACTACGGGGAGTGGAGTTGCCTATACACACATAAACCCCCAATATTTTATACATGATGTTGAACTAAATCCCTCCGGGATAGCTCCTTTCAAAAATAGCATAAATCTTTCTAGTCACAAGTCGTTATAACTGTATTATTCACTTTAAAATAATACAGTTATGAGAAAGAAAACAAGCTTAACTATTGTTGAGCGCGCCATGGTTCTGGTTCCGGAATTTAAGGACAGAGCCTTGAAGCTGGAGCATCAGGTGGTTCTTCGTGGCCAGAGCCAGAGTACCCTAAACAATTACATCAGGCGCATTGCCCTGTTTGTCATTCATTTTGAGAAATTGCCAGAACACGTCATCGAAGATGAAATCAACGAGTATCTGGTAGCTCTGGCACGCGACCCCAATGCGCCTTCGCGCAGCAGCTTCAAACACATGGTTTACGGTCTTAGGTATTACTACCGCCTTTTGGGCATGAACAAAAAGGCCATTGCTTTGCCTTCATTAAAGCAAGACACCAAATTACCGGTTGTATTGAATCGCCAGGAGCTAAAAATGCTGTTTTCAGCTCCTACG
>NZ_BAZW01000105.1 GCF_000974365.1 Geofilum rubicundum JCM 15548 | reverse complement strand
TCTTATCCTTTTAGGGTAAAATGCAAGGTTTCCGGAAAGATGGGATCTATCGCCTTGGACCAAATACGGTGCATCGATAAAAACCGGTTGGCAAAAAAAATGGATCAGTTATCTACTGTTGAGATTTCAAAAGTAAAGGGAATATTGGAAGAAATGCTGATAAAATAAAGCCATCCCAAAATTGCTAAAGGCATCCTTTTTATATAAATTTGTAAGACTGATTCAACTCATTGGTATAATTCATACAAAATATAAACATATGAAAGCTTATAAATTTGACTTACGGATTTCTGAAAGCGGCTTAATTCAACTGCCATTAAATCCAAGTCTTTTCAACAAAGAGGTGGAAATTATTATCGTACCAAAAAATCAAACCACAATTAAGCCGCCTAATAAAGCTGCGGATTTTGTAAAAAAATGGGCTGGTTTTCTCAAAAATACGGAAACAGACAATGCCAAGCGAACCTATTTGTCTGAAAAATACCAATAATAACTTGTAAAACTTAACTACCCCTAATCCAAAATGAAGCGAGCCCTTTTAGATACAAATATAATTCTTGATATAGCACTTAATCGAGATTCCTTTTATGAGGATGCCCTAAAACTATTCATACTTATAGATGAAGAGGAGCTTTCCGGTAGTGTCACTGCTTCAACTATTACAGACATCTATTACATTGCTAAAAAAGAGCAAGGCCACCATACAGCAATCAACTTTATTAAGAACCTGATTGAAGTTGTTGATATAATTGGGGTTGATAAAGAAACTATTTCACGGGCCCTATCATCAGAAATGAAAGATTTTGAGGATGCCATTCAATCTTCTGCTGCAGAACTCAATCAATTAGATTTAATTTTGACAAGAAACAAGTCTGACTTCATTGGTTCAGCAATTGAGGTTTTAACGCCAAAAGAATTCTTGAAAAAATAATACCATTTCCTCGGTAGCGCGCGTTTCTCTATGCCCCCATATGCACCAAATCCTGTAGTTCCTTCGTTGATAAATCCCCCATCCATTTTTCGCCACTGGCAACGGTCAAATCAGCCAAATGTTTCTTGTCCTCTAACATCTGATTAATCTTCTCTTCAAAAGTTCCTTTCGAGATCAAACGGTGCACCAGCACATTCTTTTGTTGTCCAATGCGGAAAGCGCGATCCGTAGCCTGCGCTTCAACCGCCGGGTTCCACCATAAATCGTAATGAATAACATGGTTGGCAGCCGTCAGGTTTAAGCCGGTACCACCGGCTTTAATCGACAGGATAAAAATTTTAACATGCTTCTTGTTCTGAAATTCCTCCACCATATCGTCCCTTTTCTTACGGGGCACACCACCATGTAAAAACAGAGGCTTCGTATCAAAAGCATCCTCCAAAATACGGGCCAATATTTCACCCATCTCCTTGTACTGCGTAAAAATCAACACCTTCTCATCCTGCTCGTAGATCGAAGCCAGCAGCTCCAGCAGCAGCTCCGTTTTGCCCGACAAAGCCACCCGGTCGTCCTCCTTTTTAAGAAACTGCGACGGGTGGTTACATATCTGTTTGAGGGCCGTCATCATTTTAAACACCAGTCCCTTCCTTTCTATCGAATGCTCCTCGGTACTTTTCAGCGCATCCAACATGGTATTCACCACCTCTTGGTACAGCGCCGTTTGTTCTTTGGAGAGCTGCACAAAGCAATCGTGCTCCATTTTTTCAGGCAGGTCATTGATGATCGACTTATCCGTCTTTAAACGACGCAGAATAAAGGGAGCAGTCATTTTTTTGAAGCGTTCCAATTGCGCCGCATTGTTCTCAATTTCGATGGGCAAAGCAAAAACCTTATTAAAGTATTTGGCCGAACCCAGGTAGCCACTGTTCACAAAATCGAACAAACTCCAGTATTCGCTCAATCGGTTTTCAACAGGCGTGCCACTCATAGCAATTTTCACATCGGCCTTCAGCTTTTTAACCGCCTTAGTCTGTTCCGTTCCCGGATTTTTAATATTCTGAGCCTCGTCAATGGCCAGCACCTCCCACCTGATTTTTTGAAACAGCGCAGCATCACTGCGCAACATTCCGTACGAAGTAATCACCAAATCACACCCATCCGTTTTAAACGCCCGCTTGGCTCCATGATAAATGTGCGGCTGCAACTCCGGCGCAAAGCGCTCAATCTCCTTCTGCCAGTTGGTAATCAAAGTAGTAGGCACCACAATCAGCGCCTTTCGCTTATTCAAACGCCCCTCCTGCTTAAATTGAAGCAACAGGCTAATCACCTGCAGCGTTTTTCCAAGCCCCATATCATCGGCAATAATACTGCCAAAGCCCACCTTGCTGTTGTTGTACAACCATTGATACCCCCGTTCCTGGTAAGGGCGTAAAGTCGCCTTCAAGTGCTTAGGCAGAGCCATTTGTTCACTTTGCATCAACTCCTTAATAATTTTTCGGGCCGCCGGTGAAAGCGTAATTTTTGCTTCCTGGTACTCTTCCAACAGCGCCGATTGCAGCAAATCCGCATGAGAAAGCGCCTTATCTTCATCCATATTATTCAGCAGGGTTTGAATCTCCTTTTGATCAATCAGCACATATTGGCCCTTGATATTCACCACCCCCGAAACACCCTTGATCAGCTTTCTAAACTCCGCAATAGGAATCGTCTTGTCGCCAATAGCAATCTGCCATTCAAACTGCAGCATCTCATTCAGGTTCAGGTAGCCCTTACCGTCGCATCAGATGACCTGCTGTCCATTTTCAGGGAAGCTTGGGGACGTGCCAGATATTTAAGCGAATTGGGCAATAGAATACGAATACCCAACAACTTAAGCACGGGCAAAACATGAAATAACACCTCAACAAAACCCTCCGCATCAAAGCTCAACCGCTCGGTCCCCGAAGAAGAAATCAAGGGTTTTATGGCCGGGAAATCCCTGGACAGACTGGCCATTGAATGAAACAAGGAAGCCTTAAAGGAATTATAGGCCTTATCCTCGATAAATCCTTGTAAGGTCAACAGCTCCTGCATAGCCGCTTTACGGTTCTCCACCCATAGCTGTAAATCAAAAGTACCCTCTGTGGCATCATCCACAATTTTAATCAGTGGCACATAGGTCTTATGGCCCAGGTAAAAGCGCTGAAGGAATTGGTGCATGGCCTCCGCTAATTGATTTTCTCTGAGCTGACTAAACCTCAGTCGATGGTTTAGAAAAAACAACTGCTCAATTTTTGTTTCCGTATCCGGATAGGAAGTCGATGAAGTCGGCGACACCTCCTTCATAAAGTGGGTTAAGAACAGGGAAACAAGCGCCATGGCCTGGTCACGCGGGCTCAGATAGAGGCATTTCTTGGCAGCACTTTGCACCTGCACCAAATTCTGCGGCAAACCATGCTCCAGCATGGTTAATAAAGCATCCACCTCCTCATTGATAACAGCCGGAATCCATCGAATCACATAGTGGTTTTTATTTAACTCCAGCAACTGAGGAATATAGGCCCCACACTCAGCCAATTTCAGACTAAAATGCCAGGCACGGTATAAGCTCCGTAATCCGGCAGACAGTCGCTCCTCATATTTTTTGGGGAGTCGGATTAAAAACTGAATCAGAGAATCCAGTCCGTCATCTGAAGCATCCAACACCAAATCACCCCTATCCGCATGCAGTATCACCTGATGAAAAGCGCCGTCCCCATCCAACAGCAGTTCCACCTTTTCCATACTTTCAAACACCTTGGGCTCAAACTCCACCACCTCCCTGCTCAGCCATTCTTTAGAATGGCGACCGACCGCCTTATAATGCCTGAGCAAGAGGGGAGAAAAAGCCTTTCCATAAAAAACAGGTTTGGCCTCCAGCAGCGATAACAGATGATTCGTTTGAGGTGTGATTTTTGAAAGGTCGAAAGGCGCATCACCCAGCGTATCCATATCCTCCACCACCACCGGTTTATCCAGCAAGAGCTGTTCAAAACCTGGTATACGCATTTCCTTATTGAGCGTCAGACCCGCCTTGCTCAGCTCCTTGAGAATATCCAGGCCATGCAATCGAAAAACCAAAAACGGATCCCGGTCAATTTCAGCCGAAAGCATATAAATAACAGCCGCAAGATGTTTACAAGGTACCGCCCAGTCGGGACAGGAACAATCCATATCAAAATCGGACCACTTCTTTGGAAAAACCGCCATCTTATGACGTTGAGCAATGGCATTCAATTCATCCGGCAGCTCACGGTTGAGCAAATGAGAAAGCACCAGAGGATCATCCGTAATGGCCTGCATCAGCATCGCTTTCTCCGCATCGCTGAACAAGGGCAGCCCAATCTGCACCTTATAAGGCGTGCGGCGACTGCCCCTCACCTTAGCATCAATTCTGTTATTAGACGTCTGAATCTCCGCCACCGAACCATTGCGCGCATAGCTCCTGCCTCTGGGCAGGCGGTTTGAATAATCAATATCCGTAAGCGCATTTAAAAACTGTTCACCCCACCAGGTCTGACCGAATTGAAGCGCCATAAAAAATAGTCTTAAAGTTTTTTTGCGTTACAAAAATACAAACAGCCGCCAAACCATCACCTCAATAGCCCAACAAATTGCATGAAGACTAGATTTATTCTCCCGTTAACATGATTTTGCAAGAAACCATCCTAAACACATTTTACGCCTGTAATCTTCGCCGCGAAGCAAATTGCCAACAAAATCTTCATCTCGCTGATTAATAAATTTAGTATTGCCCCCGGTACGTTTATTAATGGTGTCAATTACAATATCCAGAATAGCACTCCGTAACACCTTGGCTTTATCACTGTTTGTAAGCAACATAGAGAGGTTTAAAAAAGAGCGGAAATTAAAAGTTCCAAGTACTGTTGATTTGGTAACGAAATCTGTTTCGTTACCAAAAGTTCTTGCATGAACTAACTTGTATTCAACCAGACGTTTACCTCGCAACACTTCGTATCCGTTTTTGGCGAGTTCTTTTTCATATTTTTCTAAATAATTATCTACGGTGCGTTCGGTGATTTCAAAAAAATCGGCTATTTGCTTTTTTGTGAATTAGCTAAATAGATAACATTTCGCAACTTTTCCCAAAAAAATTCTCTAAAAAAGTTATTTGAGGGATTATTTGAGGGATTATTTGAGGGATTATTTGAGGGATTAAATGAGGGATTAAACGGGGGTGGTGACTTTGATGTAAGTTTCGACCCCGTTAGCGCGAGTTGAATTGCTAATGGTATCCTTTTAAGATAAATTTGTAAGATTGATTCAACTCATTGGCATAATAGATACTAAAAAACAAGATATAGCACTTGACATCATACCATTTGAAACCATACAAAACAGTAGTTTAACGGACCACATT
>NZ_BAZW01000106.1 GCF_000974365.1 Geofilum rubicundum JCM 15548 | reverse complement strand
CTCATCGGGCAGCTACGCAACGAAACAAGCGACATTCGAGGGTTAGCAAAAATTGACAAAGTATATTTAGACAACGCAAACATTATATTTAACCTGGTTGGCGACCAATCCAATATCGGAAATATAAGAGAAACCTTCTTCTTCAATCAAATGCGGGTAAAGAATGAAGTAATAGCTTCCAGAAACGCAGATTTTGTCATAGACCAGTACACCTTCGAAGTTGGCGGCAAAAACAAGCAACAAAACCAATTAGAAAAAGACGGTCAATCATTTGTAGTAAAAGACGATATAGAATTTGGTTACCACAATGTAATACCACTTTGGGCCTTTGGATTAAACTACTAACTGGCAATTAGCTAGACCACCAAAATGGCCTATTGCAAACAACCTTTTCACTTCAACAAAAAAAATAGTATTTTTGACAATACAGATTGAAGTGAATAGCGTTATGCTTGAAAAGAATTCATTGACATGAAAACATTAACAGACATCCAAAAAACACTTGCCACTCATAGACAGTTGCTTTATGAAAAATACCCCATTCAATCAATGGCCATATTTGGATCTTACGCCCGAAAAGAACAAAATGACCAAAGTGATTTGGATTTAATGGTTGAATTTAGTGGCAAATCAATCAGACCTAATCTATGTCTAAACGAGACCGAATACTGCTCATTGAGGACATGTATGATGCTGCATAAAAATCAAGCGTTATATTGAAGGTATGGACTATGATTAGCGCGCGTTGAATTGCTAAAGGCATCCTTTTTTGATAAATTTGTAAGACTGATTCAACTCATTAGCAGAGTATAATTTTGCAACCAAATAAAATTTGACACAATGAGACAAAGCTCCATTACCATCGATATCCCATCAGACCTTTTGCTTGCGCTGAATTCTGATGAAGTAGAATTAAAACAAAACATCAAGATTTCTTTGGCTATCCATCTGTATCAACAAGAAAAGCTTACCATAGGAAAATCAGCACAATTGGCAGGATTATCACGTTTGGAATTCGATAAATTACTAGCTAATAACAAAATCCCTATTTCACTTTTAGGAATAAAGGATATCGAAAATGACGTAAATAAACTATTATAACCTGAATTACCACACCCAAAATGAAAAACGGAATTGTCATAGCCGATGCCGGCCCCATTTTTTCATTAGCCGTATTAGGAAAATTGGAACTTCTCAATGCCCTATTTAGTGAAATAAAAATACCTCACGCAGACTTTCTTCTAATAGATGACAAAAAGGCAAGGAAAATCGCAGAAAACTTCGGATTAAACTGCATCGGAACAATTGGACTATTAGCTAGTGCCAAAAGAAATGGATTATTGTCAGAGTTAGCTCCATTGTTTAGGACTCTTATTGATGGTAAACGCTATTATTCAATTGAACTACTCAACCAAATATTAATCAACAATAACGAATTACCACTGACTATAAACTAGTTTGTAAAATTAAGGAAGCCCCCTTTCCCGTTAGCGCGCGTCAACTTTCACTAACTAAAATAATTTAGAAACAAGGCATTAACAACCTCCTTGTTAAAACTTTTTGGGTCAAATTCTCCACCCAACCATTCTATATAACTCTCATATTCTTCATGGTCCGGCTGCTTTAATATTTCCAACATATCTGAATAACCCCATACCCCTCCACAATCTTCCGGCGGACAACTCATTTTACCAGTCAGGCAAACAGGATATTTTGTTTTATCATCAATCGGTAGAATCTTTTCCAAAATAATATCATGTTCCCAATTATCCCCAAAATCATATTCATATTTAAACTTATCCTTCTCCTCCTTTAAGAAAGAGCTTAACTTAATCTTGCTATAATCCTCAATTTCAAAGTCGTCCCAGTCATCTCCCGAAGAAACTCCGTAATAAATATCATTTTTTACAAATTGGTGTAAGTGGGCATTTGACCATCCCATCGAGATTTGAATAATCTCATGCAGATCGGATAATAAAACATCGGAAGGCACTAAAACCCTCCTCCAAATTTTGGGTTTTACTCCCTTTAAAGCAATCTGAATCTGGAATATTTTTTTCATCTTTTTTTTTCAAAAATAATCAGAATTTAATTTTTCTTCAAAGGTCAATCTGGGAATTTTTCAGGCAGGGCATCGATGATGGATTTATCCGTCTAGCATGGTTGGCGACCAATCAAATATCGGAAATATAAGATGGGCCTTTGGATTAAACTACTAAAAAATTTGAACTCCAATATCATTCATCATACTGAAAGATATCTTATATTTGCATTGAAAGAAATATCTATCTGATAACCAATATAGGTAATCTTATTTCGGCCAATAAATTGCTTGGAATGTTCGACATCAAATCCCCTGCTACATTCTTAGAATATTTTTCATTCCTGAAAGATGCCTACCTGCTTGAATTCATCCCAATATTCAGTCATTCATTAAAAGTTCAGGCCCGTAACCCAAAGAAAGTGTACGTCATGGACATGGGACTATATACCGAAACCTCCCTGTCAACAAGCGATAATATGGGCAGACGTTTAGAAAACCTTGGATTAAACGAAGGAACCATCGTAACCCTTAATCAAAAAGATACCTTTGAAAAAGACGGCCTCACCATCAGAATGGTCCCTGCCCATGACTTTTTTGAAAATAATCCCGTTAGCGCGCGTTAGCACTTCCCCTAAACACACCCAAACAAAGGACATGATATAGGATGCTACACTATTTTTAGACAAAAGTCTTTAACATGCATTCGATTAATTCCCTTATGGGCAAATATTTCAGTCAATCCTTCAATTATAACTGAATGTTTTGCAAGAAAATCACAACTCTTCAATCATAAACACAATGACACTTGCACATCCCATAGTGCAATTATCAAAAAAAGTGCTGATTCTGTTGTGCATTTTGTACCATTCCGCAATACGCCAATTTAAATATAGGAACCAGTCGAAAACTCAAAAGATTACTTTCCATCATAGCCGAGAGCGTGCCCTTCAAACCCAATTTTTCAAAAATAGCAGGAATAATTAATGTGAGTCGCAATTCGCTGGACGACTATTTTTCATACATGGAAAAAGCAGGGCTAATTGGCCAGCTACGCAACGAAACAAGCGGCATTCTGGGGTTAGCAAAAGTTGACAAAGTCTATTTAGACAACACAAACATTATATTTAACCTGGTTGGCGACCAATCCAATATCGGAAATATAAGATGGGCCTTTGGATTAAACTACTGACCCAAAATTGCAAATGGCATCCTTTTTTGATAAATTTGAGCACTTAAACGGAACCAAAACCATCCGCAATGAATTTAGACATCCGCTGGCAACAACGCTTTCAAAATTTTGAAAAAGCATTTAATCAATTAAAGTTTGCAGTTGAACTGGCCAATGAAAGAACACTGTCTGAACTGGAAAAACAAGGCTTAATCCAGGCTTTTGAGTTTACACATGAATTGGCATGGAAAACCATGAAAAACTTTCTTGAAAGCAAGGGACAGCAAAACATATATGGCTCGAAAGACACCTCCCGACTGGCCTATAACCTGGAACTTATATCTAATGGAGAAATATGGATGGATATGATCAACAGTCGTAATCTATCCTCTCATACTTACGATGAAGAAACAGCCGACGCCATTCTGGATAAAATAGTCAATAACTACTTTGAAGCATTCGAGAATTTTCATCGAACAATGATCCATCACAAAACTGAACAATGACTTTCGGGCTATCAGATAAAAACTTAAAAAGCATCATGATGCTTTAAAACTTCATCCGGAAATAGAATCTGCTAAAATATTTGGTTCGAGGGCCTTGCAAACCAATAGGCCCGGTTCCGACATTGACATTGCGCTATTTGGAGAAGGTATAACATTAACAATAATACTAAGCCTTGTAAACACATTTGATGAATCAGACCTACCCTATTTGGTCGATATTATTAACTATAACAGCATAAATAACAATAATTTAAAACAACACATTGACCAAAACGGCATCACCTTTTACAATAAACAGTCCACAAAACCTCATTTTTAACCGATAGCGCGAGTTTGACTACGTCGATTTTCAATTCTTTGCGCACTCAAAAAGCTGCACAGCCGATTAGCAACTCGTGCTACACCCGTTAGCGCGCCTTAAATTGCTAATGGCATCCATTTTAGATAAATTTGCAAGACAGATTCAACTCATTAGTAGAGTTGAATTTTGAAACCAATTAAATATTGCCACAATGAAACTGCAGGTTATACAAGACGGACAAGGAAAAAACACAGGAGTATTCATCCCGATCAATGACTGGGAGATATTAACTCAACGCTATAAAGATCTTAAAAATTTGGTAAGTACAGAGCCGCCCCCCAAAAAGAAGCTTTCAGAACTAGCAGGCACCTTGTCAGTTGAAACAGCCGAAGCCATGTTAAACCAGGTGGAAGAAAGCCGTAGCGCGTGGGAAGAAAGATTAAAAAAGCAGTTTTGATTATGTACCTACTTGATACAAATGTCGTAATCGGTTTTTTAAATGCTTCTCTGCCTATTAAGGGTATGAATTTTTTAAACAATATTATCGATAACAGCGCTTGCATTTCGGTCATAACTAAAATGGAGGCACTAGGCTTTAATTTCGGAACAGCCAGAGAACAAAATGCAATGGAGCGTTTATTGATAACGCCACCATGCTAGATATCGAAAACTTGATTGTTGTTAAAACAATTGAGTTACGAAAAATAATCAAAATAGCTCTTCCAGACGCCATTATTGCTGCAACCGCTTTGGTATATGATCTCACCTTGCTCAGTCGCAATACAAAAGATTTTATTGACGTTCCAAATCTTAAAATTAGGAACCCCTGGGAAGCTTAATCTGATAACAACAGAAACTTGTCGGTGCAAACTTATGACGAAGAAATGTCCATAGAATTAACAGAAAAAATTAATGTGAGTCGCTGGCACCACCGTTATCGCGCGTTTCTTAAAATTCATACCTTGACTTCATTCATCATACTGAAAGATATCTTTTATTTGTATTGAAAAAAATGCTCATTTAAGATTCTGGAGGTAGAAATTATAATCGTACCAAAAAATCAAACCACAATTATGCCGCCTAATAAAGCTGCGGATTTTGTAAAAAAATGGGCTGGTTTTCTCAAAAATACGGAAACAGACAATGCCAAGCGAACCTATTTGTCTGAAAAATACCAATAATAACTTGTAAAACTTAACTACCCCAAATCCAAAATGAATTTGGTTCCCGGGCCATGGGCAATTACCGACCGGGCTCTGATATTGATTTGGCCATTAAGGGCAGCCAAATAAACCAGACCACATC
>NZ_BAZW01000107.1 GCF_000974365.1 Geofilum rubicundum JCM 15548 | reverse complement strand
TTCTTACCCTTCCTACCCTCCCTACCCTTCCTACCCTTCTTACCCTTCCTACCCTTCCTACCCTTCTTACCCTTCTTACCCTTCTTACCCTTCCTACCCCTCCCTACCCCTCCCCTCACCCCTCCAGCCACCCCTTAAACGCCGTCACTTTCTCACGGGAGACCATCACCTCCCCATCTGTCTTAACCGCGAGTTTGACAACCAGTCGGCTACCCGAGTGGGCCACCACATCGGTGATATGTGAGAGGGAAACAATATGGCTTCGGCTAACTCTGAAAAACAGCTGCGGATCTACCAATCCGGTGATTTGTTCGAGGGTGAAATCCAGGGCCAGGTCCTGTCCGGCAGAGGTTTTGACAAAAACGGCCTTTTCCATCGAGTAAAAAAGGGCGATGTCCTCGGTAGGAATCATTTTGAGGTGCTCGCCGACTTTCACTAAAAACCGGCTCTTAAAACTATTGGTCAGTTGATTGAGGGTGGCCGCCATGGATGACAGCTCCAATGAAACGGGTCTGGAATAAAAGCCATCGTTGAATTTTTTAATGGCTGCCTTAAGCTCCTCCTCTTTAAGGGGCTTGAGCAGGTAATCGATGCTGTTCACTTTAAAGGCTTTCAAGGCATATTCGTTGAAGGCGGTGGTGAAAATGACGGGGAAAACGACCCGGGTTTGCTCAAACACTTCGAAGCAAATGCCATCGGCCAGCTGAATATCAAAAAAGGCCAAATCCGGGGCAGGAAATTCCTGCACCCACTTCACCGTGGATCGGACCGAATCAAGGGTGGCCACGATTTGCCCATCCGGAATCAATTCGGACAACATCCGGATTAACTTTTGAGCCGAAAAGGGCTCATCTTCGACGATCAGTATTCTTAATGCCATGCTGCGGTGTTTTTTATGAGCCAATGGATGCTTCTGAAATGATGGGCAGGTGAACCCTGAAGTAACCGTTCTGATGAATGACTTCCAACTTTTGATGCCCCAATCGCTCATAACTTCGGGCGATGGTTGGCAGCCCGATACCCGAGCCATTGCTCACCACCTTTCGTGGTTGAAAATTATTGGTCACCACCAAATGGTTACCTTCTCTGGTAAGGGTGACCTGAAGAGGGTTTTCCATGGACGCTTCATTATGTGTAAAGGCATTTTCCAACAGAATTTGCAGGGACACAGGCACCACCCATCCTGCCCGGTCGGCGACATCAATGGTCACATTCAGCGCATCTCCCTGGCGTATTTTTATCAGCTGAATATAAGACTCGGCAAATTCAAGCTCTTCGGCCAACAAAACCAAATCCTTGTCCCTTTGCTGCAACACATATCGATAAACGTCTGAAAAGCGGGAAATAAAAACCTTGGCTTTGGGCGGATGGGCATCCACCAATGAGTTGAGCACACTCAGACTGTTGAAAAGGAAGTGGGGATTGACATAGCTTTTTAAGGCTTCGTATTGCAGGGCCAGAGCTTCCCTTTTCAGCTCTTCCTCGCTGACCAGCAGTTTGCGCCATTCGGTAAAAAACCGACTGATGTAAAAGATACTGGTGATAACGAGGGAGATAAATAATTGAATAATGCCTACCAGAAAAAAATACTGGGGGCGTTCTTTGATGGGATGATCAGAAATAAGAAAATACAGATAATGGTTGACCAGGAAAATGACCAGGGCAGAAATCAGAATGGTACCCACGACATCCAGAAAAAGCGTGAATTTGGGTCGTACATGCCACGGAAAAAAACGGGCAATTATACGGGAAAATAATTCATTGACCTTCCACAAGGAAGAACCGATCACCAGTGAATAAATGGCGGATTTTAAAAAGTGATCGGATGATTTTAAAATGCTGCCCCAGCTGAACAGCATACTGATGGTCAGGCCTATGACCAAAACAATAAGGACATCCCGGGATGTCCTTAGCAGAAAGTTCCTGACTGAAATAGCTATTTTTTGCATTCTTCCATCATTTGTTGGGCCTTCTCCTGCCCCCATCCGGGATAAAGGGCGGAAGGAGAAGAAGCTGTTTGGTAACACGCCACCGCTTTTTCAAAATGCGGCAAGGCATTTTGAGCGCCACCTCCAAACATCGATGGGGTGTGGTACACATTCATTCCCATCAATAAATGCGCTCTGGCGTTGGAGGGCTTGAGACCTATGGCTTTTTCCAGTGCTTCTGCGGCCAGTCCGGAAAATTTCATGCCCCGAAAAGAACTGACCTGAATGCGCCCCTGATAAAGATAGGCTTGCAGTACATTCAACTCCGATGCATCGCCGCCGAGTTCCAGAGATTTTTCTATGTCCCGTTCCGCCTGATCCAAAATGGCATCGATCGTTTCTCCGTCAGACTCCCTAAAAGCATGCATAATGCGGGCGTAGGCCAAATAATAACGGGCCTCCCAGCGTTCCGGCTCAGCCACAGCCATGCGTTCCAGTCTGCTGACGCAGGATTTCACCTCCTCAACAGAAGAAGCCTGATGCAATTGATCAACGGTCTGCAATACCGCTGCCTCAAAGGGGGACGTTTCTGCATTTGCCTGGGTCCAAAAATAAATTAAAAATGATAAAATCAACAGTGTTCTCATGACGAAATATTTAAATGGTTACAAAAATGCCGGCAAGATAAAACCGGGAAGCTTCCGGCGTTACCGGATATCCCTGGTACACCCCGTTGGAATCGGGTTGATCGGCGTAACGATGTCCGAAAACGTTTTGGCGTCCCAAAACGTTGCTCACCGAGAAATAAATTATGGTTGACTTTCCCCATATGGTTCTTAAATGACTGCAATTGATACTGACGTTGCTGTAATTAGGGGTGAATGAATTCATAAATCCCGCTTTATTGGGGTTGTGGTAGGGGCGACCGCTGGCTATGGTGGTGGACAGTCCCAGTTGGGTGGTAATGGCATTCAGCCAATATTTACCCACAAAGGAAAAGGAATGGGTGGGTGCAAAAGGGGGTGTTGCTTTTTCGGGATAATCGCGGTACTTGCGTTCTGATTCGAGGTAGGAATAAGACACCCAGAAATCCAAAAACCGAATGGATTGCTGGTCACGGTAGAACAGTTCAAAGCCTTTGGAATATCCGCTTCCGCTGTTGTTGTAATATTCTGGGTTCCAGAATTCCTCCTTGTTATAGACCACCAAACTGCTATAATCCTTGAGGTAGGTCTCCAGACGCACTACCCGATTGTTACGTTCCCATTGGTAGTTGAGGATGTAATGGTTGGCCTGCTCAAAATCGAGCCGACTGGTAAACCGCAGCAAAGGCTCTTCCGGTGTCTGGTAAAAATTGCCGTAGGCCGCCGATACTTGTCCGTAGGCCGACAATTTATAAGCGGCCGACAGGCGCAGAGCCCATTGACTTTTGTCGAGCAAGGAACTGTGCTCGCCCCTTAGCCCTACCCGGGTAGCAACGCGACCCAAGGGCTGCCATTCCATTTCCGAAAAAAGAGCCGATCCCAGATCGTGAAATTGGCTTTGATTGGAAAAGCCCGTTTCCGTCTCGTAATAATCCTGGCGAAAACGATTCAAGGTTTCTTCTATGCCCATGACGAGTTTGAGTCCGCCAGACAGTTGCTTACGCGCCGAAATCTTGCCCTGAAGATTCTGATTGAGCTCATCGACCTTAAAATACTGCAGATCCAGTCGGTTGTCGTCCACCGTCAGCGCCATACCACTTTTGATGAACCAACCGCTCTTTAACTCCCCCGAATGGGTCACATTGGTATAGCTGTTGCGGTTATCGATACTCAGTTTGGCCATTGTTCCCGGTCGGGTGGTATTTGGAAAATCCAAACCAAACTGTGAGCGGGAAAAAGTGCTGAAGACCTTCACCATGTGCTGATTTTTCAATAATTGTCGGGCACTCATCGTCAGCGCCAATTCCCGGGGCGGCAAATTGATTTCATTCTTTTGGGGGACCAATCGGTAATAGGGTCCGAGATTGAAATAATTCGCGCCCACAGAAAGCGAGCTGTTTGAATCACGAAAAGTCTGGTTGATCCCCTGCCCCACACTCAGAAAGGAAAGTTCTGTCTGTGTTTTCTCCGGAAAGGAATTGGTATTGAGAATCAGGGCCGATGAAAGTGCCTGGCCGTACTCTGCCGAATATCCGCCGGTGCTAAAAGTCGTTCCGGTGAACAAAAAGGGCGAAAAACGTCCCCGTGAAGGCAAATCCGGCATACTCGACGAGTAGGGCTTCTTGCTGAGCAAGCCATCCACAAAGGTCTTCGACTCATAACCATCCCCCCCGCGCACAAACAGGCGCCCGTCTTCCCCTACCACGGCGGTCCCCGGCAAGGCCATCAAGGCTCCGTAGATATCGCCTTCGGCACTGGGGGTCGTAACAATATCCAGGGGATTCAGGGTGATGCTTTTCTTTTGGTCGCCGGCTTCAAAAAGACCGGCGGTGATGATCACATCGCCAATTTTTCCGGGCGTAACCCTTAACTCAAAGTTGGCCTGGGTCAATGCCTGGTCAATCGTTATGCGCTTTTCCTGCATTTCATATCCCAAAAAAGTCGCCACCAAAACCTGCTCGCCGTTGAGCGCAGTCTCAAACTGAAAACGGCCCTCCGCATCGGTAGCAGCACCATCAAACTGCCCCTTAATAAAGACATTGGCACCTGCCAAAGGAAGCTCCGCGGCATCCCTGACAATGCCACTAATGGCGTATTGCCCCTTTACATTGGCAGTACCCGCCAGCACTAAAAAGCTAAGAACAAAAAATACTTTCATGGTCATCTGCTTATTCACAATTATTTTTCAAAGTTGCACTAATCCTCCATCAATGTAAAGAAAAACAGGACGACCCGCGGTGTGGCCCGGACCAATTGG
>NZ_BAZW01000108.1 GCF_000974365.1 Geofilum rubicundum JCM 15548 | reverse complement strand
ACAACCTCCTGAGTAATTCCACTCGGTTATATCCGCAGGAAATTCAATATTCGCTGTTTGGGAATAGTGTTTATCCCACATATCCGTATTTTGGCTCATCCAGTAAAGATTTTGCCAGTTAGCAATTTGGTAGGGATTGCTCTCGTTGCCCTCGCCTTGGGGTTTAGTAGCTGTTTGTGCCATAAGTGACAGGCCTAGTAGCCAGGCACAAATAATAAAAATCAGGTTCTGCTTCATGTTTTAGATTATCTGAGAAGTTAATAGAAAGAGGTTTAAATTCAGTTTCAAATTTAAACCCAAAGATTGGTTGACCGAACAGCCATTTGAAAGTGCTTTGATTCATCTTGAATCCGTTGCAAAACAACAAAAGCGGTGATGTTACCCATCACCGCTTTTGTTGTTCATCCAAAAATTGACGAATACCTATACTAAATATCGGTCTTATACTCAACCACAATTTTAATTTTCAGCTTCAGTTCTGCATTAATATAACTTCCCGAAGGCGTAGGACTTCCTGTTAGGCGCACACCAACCTTTTCCTTTCCTGCAGGAATGTCATTTTGGGCTATTGCGAAAAGAATGTCACGAAATTGCTTGACACCAGCTTTCCTTAATGAAGACTGAAGGTTAACCTCCTGAGTGACCTCCGTCAGCTCAATGGATAAATCTTCAATTAACAGATGCTCACCACCATTCCAATCTGTTAAAACAATGCTTGAAGTAGTCCTGGATGCAGAGTTTTCAGGAACCCCACTTGCAGCATTGGGGGTAACTTCCAAAAACATACCTTCAATCATTACGTCTAGGATCCCTCCATCCGTATCTAAATCGGCAATGGCCTCACTAATTTCAGAGACAAAAATATCGATGGCCTCGTCATAAGCACCCTCCTGGTTCACAACAACTTCAGCTGTATGCGTAAATGACGGATACAGATTGACCTCCTTAGCATCGCAACTCATCAAGAGTGCGATGACTGTAATAACTAGCAACGAATTGAGTGTTTTCATATGTTTATAATTTGTTTTTTAATTGCCACATGGAACTCGCATTAATAGTCATACCCCTGTGTGTTAAAGCGTTGAACATGGCTCGTTTCATATGTTTAAATTTGATTGTTTTGCCCTATGCAACTTGCCATTACAATTATTCTCTTTTGTGAGAAGTGACTCTCATGGCTCGTTTCATGAAAGTAGAATTAATAAAATATTTATTTGTCCCCAAACCCTATTCCAAGCCCCGCCGAAATAGAGCTCTGTTTTGCCAAATTGTATTCAGCATGAAAATTTACCGGCCCCAGATTTATACCAAACCCACCGGTTAGTTTAATCTTATTCGAAGGCGTAAGGTCAAAATTAATACTGGTTTGTTCATTGGTATCAGCATCCTCATAAGTATAACTAAGACTCATAGATCCCATTTCATAACCTAACCCACCATAAAAGGTGACAACAGGAATGGAATAACTGGTCTGAAGACTTATTAGGCTGGAAGAAGCATCAATGTATTCACCAACTGAAAATTTCTGATTATAATAACCGAGAGCCAGATTAACAGGAAGTGGCAAATACTGATCTACGGAATGCCGCACACCCCATCCAAAGAGACTGATTTTTCCAACATCTTCAAGCTTATTGGTTCCGGCATACCGAAAGGTTAAATTGGTTCCAAAAACAGAACCAATGGTTAGTTGTGGAGTGGCCATAGGCATAGAGCCAATATCCAGACCGCCCGGGAAAGCATATACAGTGCCACTCTGATCATCTTCAACTTTTAAACCATCTGTGGGGCCAAACACAGTAGGAACACCATCAACGCTTTTCTTGGGGAAGAAATCGCCCTCGGTAGTGGCCGTCATTGTTTTTTGACTAGAAGGAATCACCGCCATTTGGGTCTCCAGCCCCAAATAAATTTGAAATCCCATTTTTTTCAATTTGGCATTGTGAAACAATCCACTGTTAAGGTTGGCTGAAAAGGCATCCGCAAAAGGCTGCATGTATTTTTCACCATTCTCAGAGGTGTATTTTGACAATAACTCCTCAATGTCCTGCGAAACTGCGGGCCTGGGAAGAAGCATTACACTCAGGCATACAGCAAAAAATAATTTTAACTTTTCCATGGATTAAGCGCTTTTTTATTTAGATCAATAATTTGTGGGTAAGAAAAAATGAAAGGCATTTAAAAACAATACAAAAACCAGCACCCTAAAATTAAGCATAAAAGATAAAAAATGCACCTGTAAAACAACAGGCTACATTCACCCAGAAAGATAATTTGACCAACTTAAAAAAAATGCTGACAGAGCTAAGTATAATCACCATCAAAAGGCACCCGGTTCAAACACTAATCTTTCATCCAAATACGGGTATTCAGGTTCATTTCAGTTACAATTGTTTCGATAAGGATAAATAGAGAGTGCATGAATTCAACATCGGCAAAGCTTATCGGTTTTAAAAGGGAAGCTTCGAACAAGGCCTTACTGAACTCGATACCACAATAAACCCGCTCTCCAATGAACGAGAAAGAGCAGTTGGCTCCAATATTCCTGCGTATACGGACCATCCCTTCCATCATAGTTGGAGTAAGGATGTAGCGTGCTTCGGTTTGATTAGTCGAGAATACAGCAAAATACTTTTCGAACTCGGGGTTTTCAAGTTTTACCAGTTGGCCTTTCGAGCTTTTTTGCAGGCTTTGACCAACCTTACCCAGCCATCTCTCAGCCTTATCAGGCATTACCAAGGTTTCGCCTTGTATGTGTTTGTTAAAATCGGCCAGAAAAAACAGACCATTGAAATGGTTTTCGACCCGCATTACCTTTTTGCCATCGTGGTCGGTATCTTCCCATTCGTATTGCGCAATTAATTCCGAAAATTCGAACAGGGTTTTGTCAATTTTTCCGCATACGTAATCGTCGCCAACTGCTTTATTTACCTTTTTACTTCCAAGATTGCTCATCCTGAAATCGTTGAGCGAAATGTGCCTATTGGCATCGTACAAGTAATTGGGGTTGATAAACTGAACCACCTTTTTCACTACAGACGATTTATACTCGCTGCGAAATTCTAAAAAACGATATACGCCTTTCACGAAAAACACAATGGCTGCTATGATGAATATGAACCCAACAATAACATTCAGATAGAATTTTGGAGTTAACAATACAAACGAAGGGACAATAAATACTATTAAAACAACCATAGTTGCAAAGCTATTTACAACAGCTTTGCGTTGGCCTTCGATAGCTGAAATGGACGTTTTAAGCTCTGTTTCGTAAAGCTGTTGAAGGTTTTCGTGCGACATAATGGGATTGGCATCCTCAAGCGGGCTTTCTTCGGAGCCGGCTTGCGCCTGTGCTTTTTGGCCCATCAAGGACATGATATACGCTTCACTTTTCTGAAAGCTTTCTTTGTCTTCCTCACTAACATTGGGGTCTTTCATCATCTCGTCGAAGGGGATTTTTTCGAAATTGCCCTTCATTTTACTGGCCATGTGTGAAAGGCCTTGCGTGAACGAGGACCTTCTGGCCTGAGTTAATGAAGCCCTTTGATGAATGCCTTTTCGGAAAATTAATAAGATAGCTCCTATAACAACCAGAGGAATAATGAAAAACAGATCGCTATTTTTCCTCTGTTTAAGGTCTTCCCATTCGCTGTTCTCTGTTAGTCGCTGAATATCGGCTTCGCGCTCTGCAAACATACGGCGGGTTTCTTCGTCGCTTTGTACCAAGGACAATTGCCCTTGCTCCTGATAGTCGCTCGGGTGAGAAATATCATAAGTCTCTTCACTTGAAAAAAAACCTGTCTGTTTAAAGAAAATTATTCCTCCTAAAATTACGCTGATCAAAAAAAAGAGACCTGCATATATAAAAGTTCTTTGTTTCATTTTTTTTGTTTTAAAACCGAATAGAACGCTGAGTTATTCATCGTCTAACTCAGTATTAGTCCTGCGCCCCCTTATTCTTTTTTAGTTGACTATTTTTGTCTCGGATTCCACTAACAATCAACAACAAACCTATAAGCGGGAGAAAGATTAACAGACCCAATTGCAAGGCCCAACTGCTTAAAGAAGCACCTGCTTTCAACACAGCCATTGAATGATTGTCTGGATTAAAAAAAACATTCGGGGTTTTCATTTGGGCATATTCCTGTGCAATTCTTTTTGCTCTCCGGAGGTTGGAGCCCTCATAAACTGTTTTAATTTTATCAGAGTTCCCTAATCGTAAACAAACCTGGTCACTTACAAATTCATCCTGGCCAACAGCATAGCTGTATTTCACATATACATGAAAGCGCCACTCGTCATCGTCACTGTGGCGACCAAGGTTTTGCCAGAGCTCTTCGGAACGGTAAGTCTGTCCGTTATGATACAACACCTCAGCCGATTCTATTTGTCCTTTAACTGTTGGCCAGTTTTTAGAGTCGAGCGATAGCTTAAACCCGGGCCACAAAAGAAAATGAAATAGAGCGGCATAGATGGCTATAAGTGCCATACCAAAAAAGATTTTTCCTTTGGAGGATGTCTCCTTTTTGCTTGATTCCTTATTGTTTTTCATTA
>NZ_BAZW01000109.1 GCF_000974365.1 Geofilum rubicundum JCM 15548 | reverse complement strand
TCAGTGGTAATTATGTTGATTATAGGTATATTTATGATGCCGAAGGACGAAAATTAAGAAAGGAGTATGTTGATCTTACGGCTGAAAGTGGCGAGTATGACGAGACTCGATATTACAACAATGGAATTGAGTCGTATTGGACTTATAGCCAGATTGATCGATTGGTTGACCTGATACATCATGATGAGGGTGTTGTTAAAGTGACTTATGGTAACGGTTTTACACCAATCTATTCTTATGAATACTTTTTAAAGGATCATTTAGGTAATACCCGAGTTGCTTTTAAACGAGGGTCAGGAGAAACGGCCATAGCTTTACAGCGTTCCGATTATTATTCATTTGGTTTGCGTACTATGCCCTATAACCCGGAGAGTGATAATAAGTATCTTTACAACGGTAAAGAATTACAGGATGAAACAGGTTGGTACGATTACGGGGCCAGGATGTATGACCCGGCGTTGGGACGTTTCCATACTGTTGATCCACTGGCTTTCAAATATTCTGCTTTATCACCCTATTGCTATGTGGGGAATCGGCCGACTGTTGCAATAGACCCTGATGGCAGAGAGATTGTTATCGTTGGTCCTAATAAGGCACAAACTTATAATGATTTAGCAATAATTTATGCAACTCCAATGGGGAGACAAATGATTGAAGCTCTGCATAATTCAAGCAATGTTTATAAAATTGGAGGCGGTGGATGGTTTCCTACCTCTTCATCATATAGTCCATTTTGGAATAGAGCGACTTATTATCAAGGTGATGCGGAGGTTAGGGGTAATAAATACCGTTCTTTCGAGATGCTTGGACATGAATTGTATCATGCATACCAGGATGAGACGGGTAATATTAAAGGACGTTCAAAATTTAGTGTTGAAAAAGAAGCTGTGAAGTTCGAAAATTACCTCAGAAAGATTTATAGTGATGGTGCTGGTTCACAAAGGCTAAAATATGGAGGTGAGGAGTTGTTTGGTATTCTTGAGCCAACATCCTTTAATACAGGAGGCGAGAAAAGAGATGCAAATACAGCAAAATCTTATGTGCAGGTAAATGGTGGCTTAGGCGAGGCAAAGCAAGAAGGTAATGAAGATGAGGGGACAGCTAAGCAAGACAATACTAGAGTAGTGCTTAATGCGAATACTTTTCAGAGAATCTTTGAGTATATGGAAAATAATAATTTACAAAGAGTTACAATTGATTTTTAATAGGAAATAGGATGATAAGCAAACAGAAATTACCCATCAGTATTTTAATGATGGCAGTCGGTATTGTTATTTTTCTATGGATATTGATTCGCTTCTTTAATCAAGGTTATTTTGGGGGAGAACCGAGAGTGTTTTACAATTTCCCTTTTGAGATGAAGGACTGGTTTGGAACTATGGTCTATTCTTTTTTATTTGCTTTATCGGGTTATTACCTTTTAAAGAAGGAATTAAACACCTTAATAGTATGTCAGTTTGTGGTTGTAGGGGTGATTATAGACCGTATATGGTATATTGCAGAAAGAGTTAACAATGTTGATGTAGGACAGTCGTTTATCCCAATGCTATTAGCATTGTTTGCTATGTTTTATTTAATATCAAGCCGAAATGGCTATAAAGAGTACTTAAAAAAGATAATTTTATTTATCTCATTTAATGCAGTGATTTTGAGTATAGGGAAATTTATATTGCCAAATATGTAGATAAAAAAGCCCGGCAAGTCCGGGTTTTTTATTTTCCAGTGTTAAAGTTGTGTGCCACTCCCAATTGCATAGTAAGTTGCTTTACATTTACTTTTTTAGAATTATACTTTTTATCGGAAGTGTCATAAACCAAAAATTGAACTTTGTCGTTCGGTCTAAGGTAATTAAAAACATCTCTGGTTAAAGCTCCTATCGAAAAATCATGTTTGAATTGCTGGCCGGGTTCCAATTTAACTGGAAATGCCCCGTTTACATTAGGAGTTGAGAACTGGTTATCTCCATTTATTTTTTTTGAAGTTTTAATGTTTATGTTTCTGATGTGTTTTGGTACACTTCCAGTATTTGTTACAATCACAGTAAAAAGAGGGTCTCCGGCAGACATGTCTTGATAAATGCCGTAAGTTTGTATTAATTGTTGGTTTATGGAGTGTTTTACTTTTAATTTACCGACATTACGCTCAATCCTTTTATAAATTGGCTTAAAAATAAATGTAATAAGGAAAGAAAGAGTCGCTAATGTTGCGCCGTAAGCACCTATTTTGACAGCAACGTTTTCATGAGTAAATATACTAATATAAAAATCCCAAGCTTCTTTCATGCTATAGAGTTGCAATATTTTTATTAAAGAAGTCTTTAAACTTGGCTTTTGTAAGCATGGTATTAATAATCTTCATTACCGTTTGCTTGTCTTCTTCCTCGAGCTGTTGTATAAGCTTAAATTGCTCCATCTCCGTTTTATTCTCCAAAGAAACCTCTTTAGGCATGTCGTCTTCAAAGTTTAAGACCTGGTCAACCGTTAAATCAAAAAGTGTGGCCAGTTGTTGAAGTTCTTTAACTGATGGTTCACGATTACCGTTCTCCAATTTATTATAGTTGGTAGTTCCTATATTAAGTTCTGCAGCTACTTGCTTTTGCAGCATGCCTTTTTGTTCCCGAATCTTTTTGATGGTCTTTCCCAAACTCATGATACTGAAAATTTAGTTCTATGGCAAAAGTAGCGATAAAGTGAATTTGACGCAATTAATTGCGATTTAGATTAAAATGTTATTGCGATATAGTGAATTAATTTTTAGTTTTGTGGTTGAAAAAATCGCAATAAAAATTTTAACTATGGAAATCAAGGACATAAAGGCACGCTTGGATATTGGTACGGTACTAAAACACTACGGTTTACAGCCCGACCGAAACAACATGCTAAAATGCCCCTTCCACGCCGATGATAAGCCAAGCTTGAAGATTTACTCAACCACCAATACTTTTAATTGCTTTGGCTGCGGCAAAAGCGGCGACCAGATAGAATTTTGCACCTTAAAAGAAGGAAGCAAACACAAAGGATTAGTAAAGGCAACGGAGCTAATCGGAGAGATACAACCAATAAACAACAAGCCCAAGCAACAAAAGAGCCAGGCAAAAGAGAACCCTGTCCTGAGCGTAGTCGAAGGGCACACCGAAATACTAACCAGGGTTTTTGAAAGCTTCCGCAATGGCCTAAGCCACCCTGTCAGCGTGAAACCTAAAGAATACCTGAAAGGCCGTAATCTAAAGCATGAACTTTTAGAAATTGGTTACAACTCCGGCCAGTTCCATCACCGGGGCAAATTAAGCGAAGCCGACCAGAAAGCCTGTATCAATGCCGGTCTGTTAATCCCTTACAGTAGTCCGGTTCCCAATGCCACCGGCAATACCTTCAAAGTTTTTGCAAAGGACTGCATAATCTTCCCACTAAAGAATAAGCAAAACCAAATCGTTAGTATTTATGGGCGAAGCATCACCAACAACAACCAATCGAAACACTACTATTTAAAAGACCGCAGCGGACTTTATCCAGGCTATCCGAGACCGGCAACCACCAAGCTGATTTTAACCGAGGCCATCATAGATGCAGCTACACTTTTACAGATGCCGGAAATTACAGCAGAATGCAGCATTTTAGCTTGCTACGGAACAAACGGACTTACAGAAGAACATAAACAAGCCATAAAAGAGCTGGAGTACCTACAAGAAATCATCTTCTTTTTTGATGGCGACAAAGCAGGAAATGAAGCCATCGAAAAGTATCAGACAGAACTGAGCGAATTAATGCTCCCGCGAAAAGCGGGACAGGCACAAATAAAACTGAGTTCCATTGAAACGCCCGAAGGCGAAGACGTAAATAGCTTGTCATTGGCTTACGAAACTGAAATCTTTACTCACCTGTTCGAGCATCGAAAACCTTCCCGACCTTCGGTACGGGATGAATCATTTCTTTTAACTGAAAAAACTGAAATTAAGGAAAGAGAACCACAGCCACAACCATTACCGGAAATGCAGACAAGACAGACATTACCACAACAGGGAAAACTAAATACCCGAAATCCCGACTTTATAACCTACACCACCGAAGAACTGCAAATCATTATCCTTGGCGGCATCAACCTGCAGCAAATCGACCGCCTTAGAATCACCGTGAAAATCAGCAGAACCGATACAAACGACCCATTGCACAGCATCCGCCACATCATCGACCTTTACCACTCCGATTATTTAGAGAAGTTCATAGGTAAAGCCAGTGAGCAATTAGAAACCGGTACCAATGTTTTAAAGCGAGCCATTGCAGAGCTAACCGAACAAATAGAATGCTATAGGCTGAGCAAAATAGAAAGCCAAAAGGAGCAGAAACCACAAGCACGGCAGCTAAGCGAACAGCGATACCGCAAAGCACTAAACTACCTGAAAGCCCCCAAGCTGATGGAACGTACAAACAACGACATCGGCAGAACTGGAATGATAGGGGAAGAAAACAACCGGCTTTTAATGTACCTGGTGTTTACATCCAGATTAAGGGAACAACCCTTGCACATAATCAGCCTTGGTGCTTCCGGAACCGG
>NZ_BAZW01000110.1 GCF_000974365.1 Geofilum rubicundum JCM 15548 | reverse complement strand
AAAAACCTACCTTCAGGAGAAAGTAAGTGAACTTATACCGGAACAAGAGAAGCTGGAAATCACCATACTCTCAGAAAACGCCTTTTACTACTTCGACCGCAAAGAGCTAAAACATAAACTGGTACTTATTGAAGACATGGACGGGGCAGAAAATGTGCTCTACCCTTTACGGGAACTTCAAAGCAAGAAGAAGATAAGCAAAACCATCCCCATCAAAGACAGCAAAGGAAATATGAAAACCATTACCTTAAAAGTAGAAGGGCCGATAAGCCTTGCCGGAACCACCACCAAAGAAAGGCTTTACGAAGACAATGCCAATCGTTCTTTACTGGTTTACCTCGATAACAGCCAGCAGCATAAAGAACAGATTATGGAATACCAACGCAGACTATCGGCAGGTAAGGTAAACGATAAAGAAGAAAACGAGCTTAAAGAGTTTTTTAAGGATATGCAAACCATACTCAAATCCATCAAAGTCAGAAATCCTTATGCAGAATTACTAAAGCTCCCGGAGTATGTTTTTAAACCATTAAGGACAAACGCCCATTATCTGGCCGTAATTGAAACCATCACCTTTTACCACCAGTTCCAACGAGACATCAAAATGGACAGGATAACCGGAGAACACTTTATTGAAACCACTCTGGAAGATATTGAATGGGCTAATAAGTTGTTAAAGGAAGTTTTACTGGCCAAGGCCGATGAATTAAATCAGGCAGAACGCAGCTTCTTTGAATCCCTTAAAAAATGGCTTGCAGCAAACAAAAAAGCAAGCTTTTACGCCAAAGAAATAAGGGAGGCCTTTAGAATGCACCCGAGCAAGATAAAGCGCTATCTGTACAGCCTAAGCACCTATAATTTTATCAAGATAACCGGTGGCAACCGTTTTAAAACCGGCTTTGAATACGAAGTAATAGCCACAGACGAATATACAACCCTTGAGAATGCAGTAAATACAGTACTTGACAATGTTTTGGAAGAAATAAAACAAAAAGTGAGTGGGTCAGGTGGGTTACAAGTGGTTCACGGGCAAAATAGACCACTCAACAGTAATAAAATCAGTAAGATAAACGCAGTGGTTCAGTAGTCCACGAAAACGCAGGTGCGGGGTAATAAAAATCATCGTAATGGATATAAACGTTATACTCTCAGAAAGCTTTGAAAAGTGGCTCACTACCTTAGAATATGCACCAAGTACCGTTTATGCATCTGTACGCTATGTCAATGATTTTTTCTTTTATCTGAAATCTTCTGAAATAACCAACCTTGAAGCCATACAGCCCCAGACTTTAACCAATTACAACAAATACCTTCAATACCGCAAAAACAAGCGGCAAAACGGTAGCCTGTCGAATAACTACATAATCAGTAATATCAATGCCATAAAGCGCTTTAGCAGGTACTTACAGGAAACGGGAAAGCCATTTTTTGAAGTAAAAATAAAAACCAGGCCCGACAAGGAAACCAGCAAAATCATACTCTCACAATCAGAAATCAAAGCACTATACAAAGCCTGTGACAACAGTATTTTAGGCATGCGGGACAGAGCCATTTTAAGCATTTACTATGGTTGTGGACTAAGACGAAGCGAAGGGGTAAATTTAAACGTGAATGATGTTTTACTCAAAGAAAAACGTATCCACATCAGGCAAGGCAAAGGCTACAAAGAAAGGTACATACCCATGACAGAAGCAGTAAAAGAAGATTTAGAGAATTACATTTACGTGGCCAGAGAACAAATACGCAGCTTTAAAAACACCAAACCGGAAGCACTCTTTTTAAGCATGCAGGTAAGCCGATTATGTGGAAACGCCATCATAGAAAGGGTTCACAAACTTGCACAAAACGCCAAACTACAAAAACAAACCGGGTTGCACATATTGCGCCACTCTATAGCGACACACCTTTTACAATCAGGCATGACCTTGGAAGAAGTCAGCCAGTTCTTAGGACACAGCAGCCTTGAAAGCACCCAAATCTACACTCATTTAGCCAATGCGTAAGAAACCCGAATACATCTTTAACAAAGAGATAGAGAGCAAGCTGACAGGCTTTAAAACCTACCTTCAGGAACTTGGCAACGGAGCAAGCACCATCCGCCAGAAATCAAACTACGCCGGATACTTTTTGAGCTGGCTTGAAACCGAACACCTGCAACCAGAAGATACCCGGTACAACGATTTACTCAGCTTCATTGATTACTGCAAACTGGAAGTCGATGCCCTGAGCGGAGTCGAAGGAAACAGCAAAAGGCACATCAACAGCAAACTGCGAAGCATCAGAAACTTTTATGAATACCTGAAGCAATCCAACTCCACTATTATCAACCCGGCTGCAAACCTGAATCTAAAAGGCATCCGGCAAAAATTACCTTCCAATATCATCGACTTTAAGGAACTTGAAAACCTTTACCAATCCTTAGGAACCACCACTAACAGAGAGAAACGAAACAAAATCATTTTAGGAATCCTGGTTTATCAAGCGTAACCACCGAAGAGCTGCATCAGTTAAACCCCAATCATTTAAAACTCAAAGAAGGCAAAATAGTTGTTCCTGGTAACCGCAGAAGAAACAGCCGGGCACTTGAGTTAAAACCCTTTCAAATACTGGAACTACACGAGTACCTAACCGAAATAAGGCCAACCATATTACAAGAAATCACAGCCCCAAGACCAGCCAGAAAACCCACTAAAATCAATCACCCCAAAATCGAAAACCAGTTATTTGTAAGCATCAACGGTAGCGAGAATATCAAAAATAGCCTATTGCACATGTTTAAAGCAATCCAAAAACTAAACCCTGAAATCCTTCATCCCAAGCAAATCCGGGCAAGCGTGATAACCTACTGGCTAAAAAACCACAATCTAAGACAAGTCCAATACATGGCCGGCCATAAATATGTAAGTTCAACAGAACGGTACCAGTTAAATAACTTGGACAACCTGCAGAGCAAATTAGAAAAGTTCCATCCCTTGAACAACAAATAAACCCCACGCAGCCAAAACGCCAACCCTCAAAAAGCCCAACGCTGTTTTGTCTGCTCCCCACAAAGAAGGAAAAGCGGTGTTCGTCATCGTCAGTCAGCAAAAAAGCACGCCAAACCGTCCGGCACTTGTTTTTAAAAAGAAAGTTCTATAAGGTAAAAACAAGCGCCGGCCGCCCTTCGGGTACTCGTTCCTCGTAGTTTGTCATGTTTTTTGCCTTCCTTCCTCTTCCTCACTGCAGCTCCTTTGTCTGCTTAGGCCGCTTGTTCCAAAGCTTCGTTTCCCGCCCTGCGGGACAGGCTGTTCCTCACTACGCCATGGCCCAAGCCGCCACGCATCCAACCGCTGCTGTGTTTGGCTCGCCTGCTAACTCCCTCGGTTCGGCTTTGTCACAGTTTTTGAGCCACCGCACGAAAAACCCATCCCGAAAATCAAAAACTCCGCCAAAACCTCAGCGTAAACGCCACTGCCGGCTTTGCTTCCTCATACTTCGTCAGCTCCCGCCGTCAGGCCTCGGTCGTACTCGCAGTCGGCTCGCGCCCACAGCGTCTGCAAACCGCTTCGTTCGTTCCTCACTTCGCTATTTGCAGCCACTTACCCGACGCTGGCTCAAGGCTGTTTTTCCACGCACAATCCATTGTTATTAGCAGGTTTTAAGCAAAGAAGAAAACAAAAATAAAACTCCTGCATCCTTCCGCCCTCAATGAGCGGTAGCACATTTAATCAACTTTAGCAGTTCGGTTGGATGCTCATTTTTATAATTAAATCCGCACAAAATCCCACCCACGGCCAAAGCTTTAATCATAAAAATCGAGCTAAACCCATCCAATACAGAGCGTGTCTTTTCTTTTAACTGAAAAAACTGAAATGTTTTATGGAAAATCTGTCTTAGAAAGGGACAGATTAAACACTACCCAAGCGCGTGACTGTACTAAAAACAAGTATAATATATAAGCATGCCAATATTTTTTCTCTTGCATTGTAGTTCCTAAGTCACACATTAAATGGGGGTTATGTTGTCCTTTTTTGAGACGCAATAAAAAAGTTGCTTTGAGCTGACAGAAAAAGTAGGTTTTTCTTCAATACATACTATTTATAGAAAATAGAATACAAAATGAGAAAAAATGAAAAAATAGAGTTTAGATTTTTAGGAATGGTTTTGAAGGCATCAGACCTTACATGGAAAGGGGTTTTAGTAATTATAAGTGTACTAGTGTTTTTTAGTCTCTTGTTTTTCAATTAAAAGGTTCAATTAAAAGAAAAAAGATGCTATTTTTGAGGGTAGTAGACGTTCTTTGAACACCGGTTTTGGAGCAGGTAAGGAGCCAAAGGAAACGCAAAAAAGTTGCGTAAACTGTTACGATTAC
>NZ_BAZW01000111.1 GCF_000974365.1 Geofilum rubicundum JCM 15548 | reverse complement strand
TTTTAATAAGGATCTAAAACGATACCACTTACCGACGAAAAACGATACCACCAAGTTTCCATTCTCCTGAAAAAGCGGTAAACTTTCATATTCTGAAAGTTATGCCACGATGAAATCAACCTTCCTATGTCGCACTGCCAAAGTAAGTGCCAAAGAAACCCCCGCAACAAGCATCAAAAGTATTGTTCTTCAGCAGCTTGTCAAAATGCACGTAAACGCCTGCATGAAAAGCAAACGCTCTCAACCCCAGAGGGTCGAGCCTCCAAGAAAAAGCGTAACCAGAAGTGGCGAGCTAAATACCCCGCACACGAATATCAAAAACATTACCGGAATACTCATCCTGAATACGAAAATTTCAATCGTGATCAGCAGCGAAAACGCAATAAAAAGCGTAATCAGGTCGCTGAGCCAAAGATTGTAAAGACGGACGCGTTATCTCTACATCCCTTTGATGGCAACACATACGTGGCTTTTAAGATAAAAAGTGGAAAGATTGTAAAGACGGACACGTTAATTCTTCAAATGCAGGCCCACCTTGGGATAGGCCCTGTTTTTGCCTCCAATTCTAGTTGATTGTAAAGACGGACGCGTTAGCTTAGCTAAAGGCTACCTTCTAATTTTATAGGTGTTAAAAAACTTACGCGATGAAACAACCTACAATCGAAGAAGTAGCCCCGGACAAATTAGATTTGTCGCTGGCTGAAATGCGGATTATCAACCCCGGATCGGTTGCCCGCATCCAAAGTTCCATGTTGGTGCAAGGTCAATTGCAGCCTTTAGTGGTTCGTCCTTTCAAAGGACAATACCAGGTCATTGATGGCATAAAGCGTGTTTATGCAGCTATGGAGCTAAAGAAAAAGCACCTAAAATGTTATGTTTTGGATGTTGATTTACAACAAGCCAAGCTTCTGGTTTTAAGTTATAACCGGTTGCATCAATCCATGGAAGTATGGGAAGAAGCCATGGTGTTAGCAGATCTGATAAAGAGTCACGGTCTGGACCAAAGAAGCCTCTCCAAGCTCACCGGTTATAGCCGCAGTTGGGTGAGCCGCCGGTTGTCACTGATTAGCAAGATAGATACCCATGTGGCATCAGAGATTAAAATGGGGACCATCAACAGCAGCCAGGCACGCGCCCTCATAAAGTTGCCGCGCTGCAAACAAATGGCCATGGCCCGGGTGATTACTTCCCTGAAGCTACCCAGTCGCCAGAGTAATACGCTGGTTAAGGCCTTTCTGTGTGCAACAGATGAAGCTCAGCAACAATACATACTCGATTGCCCGCAAGAGGTCTTTGCAAGCAAAGAACCTGAGTATCGGCACATGCCCCTTGGAGCAGATGATGCCCGACTCAGCAGTTATGGCAATGAGCTTCTGAGGTCAACCCAGTTTGTTCTTACAACCATCAGCGATATGCTGGCCAACTTGCATTCAACTGGAGCGAATGTGTTAAAGGAGACCGAGAAGATGATTATTAATCCGGAAATCACCAAAGCGCGGGGTTCTGCAACAGAACTCATCAAAGCTATTACCTCGTTACAAACCCCCAAAACCGTATGCCAAAATGAGAGATGAAAGAATAATCAACACCGTTGTCACCCTACACGTGCAAAAATGCTGGTCGATCCGAAAAATCTCACGGGAATTGAATCTCTCGCGTAACCGCATTCGCCGGATACTGGTATCGAACTCGATGTTACGCGATACCACCTCCAAAGACAAAGAACTCGTAAAAAAGCAGCGTCCGAGCAAGCTGGATCAGTACAAAGAATACATTGGCGATTTGCTCATTAAACATCCTAAAATAACGGGACAGCGGGTCTATGAACTTATCAAAGAGAAAGGCTACCCAGGCGAAATATCCATTGTTCGTGAGTACCTGAAAAGCGTTCGACAGGTGGGTTCAAAAACACCGATTAAGATGGTTGAAACGGACCCGGGCCAATTGGCCGCTCATGACTGGAGCGATTACAATATTACCTTTACCTCAACGGGACAAACACAGCAGGTGACGTTTTTTAGTTACATCTTAGGCTTCTCGAGACGTCAATACGTAAGTGTGGTAGAAAACAAAAAACAGCCCACCCTTTTTCGAGAACTTATCGCCGCCTTTATCTATTTTGATGGCGTACCCAAGGAAATCCGAAGCGATAATCAAAAGGCCTGTGTGGATCAATGGGCGCCCGGCAATCCGGTATTCAACAGCAAGTATCTGGAGTTTGCTTCCTGGTACCGGTTTACGCCTAAGACGATTACTCCAAGAAATCCAGTCGAGAATTTAAAGATTGAGCGCCCCTTTTGGTATCTGGAGCAGAATTTTCTGGGTGGCCGGGAGTTCAAAGACCTTCAGGATCTGAAAAACCAGCTTCAGCTGTGGTTAAGGCAGGTCAATGACGTGCGCAAACATGGCACAACAAAAGAAAGGCCCATTGACAGATATGTCCAGGAACAGCCTTATCTGCAACCATTGCCTGTGAATCATTTTGACACCTCTCTTGTAACACATAAAGTGGTCAATCAAGAATCATGCATTTACTACGAGGGCTATCAGTATGTAGTACCTACAAAGCACATGTTTGAGCTATGTCCCTTGCGCATAACCCAGGAGCAGATGATTGTTTACTCGCCCTGCGGAGAACAAATCGCCTGTCACCCTTTGGCCGAAAAGGGACGCAAGGAGCGTTACGTAGGAGATCATAAAAAATCAACGAAGAAACCCGACCTGCCCATTGCTGATGTAATCAGTCGCTTAGAGTGCTTTTCTCCAGAAATGAACGGATACATCCAGCAGGTTAAGCAACATAAACCAGTTACATGGCGGCATCATCTGCGAAACCTACTGGCCCTCAAAGTCAACTATCGCGTGGAAGACATATTGGTGGCCATACGCAGAGCCTTGCTATATAAGGTTTTTGACTCAAGCGTCGTCGAAAACTTCCTGGAAAACAACTCAGAGCCGCGATATAGCATCAAACTATCCTTTAAACCAAGAAACAACAACTATGATGAGCAGCAAAAATAAAAGTTACGGCAAAGAGCAGGCAGAAGCGTTCGCTGAAAACTGCCGTTATCTGGGACTAAAGCTCCTGGCAGAGGAATACCAGCAGATGATTAACCGGGCCAATGAAAGTTCTCTGGGCTATTACGATTTTATCAATAACATCGTTCAGACAGAAGCGGCAGCCAAGAAGCAACGGCGCATAGAAACCCTTATAAAAAACAGCCGACTGCCCCAGCCGCTAAAAATGCTGGCTGATTTTGACTTTGACTTCCAACCCAGCTTGGACCGCAGGTTAATCATGGATCTGGCCACCCTTGGCTTTATTGAACGCAATGAATCCATACTGTTTACAAGTAAAGCAAATGGTGTAGGAAAAAGCCATATCGCCCGTAGCCTGGCTTTATTAGCCTGCCAGCATGATTATAAAACGTATTACACCACCTGTAGCGACCTTATCAATGATCTGAATGCCGGTGTGTATGAGAAAACCCTCGCCAAGAGGATGCGCAAATACACCAGCCCGGACTTACTGGTCATCGATGAAATGGGGCATGACCGATTAGAGTTACAAGTGGTCAAAGAAGCCCACCTTCTTTTTAAGATCATCGACCAGCGCTATAATGATAACAAATCCCTGATCTTCACCACTAATGTAGAAGAACCCGATTGGGCCGAGTTCCTGGGCGATCCAATCACCACCTCAGCTATCTTAGATCGCATTTTCCACCACTCAGTGATCGTCCGGATAGACGGCCCAAGTTACCGAATGTACCAGAGTGAACAATTACAAAAGAAATACACCAGTAAAAAACAGGAAGCGAAATAATCGGAACAAGATCCAACTACAAATCTGAAAAAAGGTGCTGACAGAAGTTAGCGCCTTTTTTGTGCGATACGCTCGACGGTAATATATGACGTTAATTATCAGTAATATATAGGCATACCGCCTTCTATGTAAGGCTTGCTTGGTTTAACTTCAAAATTGAACATCTAAAAATCCACCGGAATCAAGGAAAAAACACCCCCTTTAGGACACAACAATAATGGGCATCTCGAAAGGGTGGTATCGTTTGTTCTTGTTTAGTGGTAACGTTTGTGATCGGTGTTGAAAC
>NZ_BAZW01000112.1 GCF_000974365.1 Geofilum rubicundum JCM 15548 | reverse complement strand
CGCCCACATGTATGAAACGATAGGGGCTTGCAAGCGTCGTTATTGTCTGCCGTTAAGTTTTTTGCTAAGGGGAATGGATTTACACTGAACACATAAACCCCTATTGTTTTATACATGATGTTGTAATCTGGCCCCTTTTATATCCTGTCCTCCAGCCTGCATTGCTTTTCGGGAAGCTATAATCACCGAATTAACTGCAAAAATTGTAACCTTGTCTGCCCTCGACACTTTACTATTTGGTTCCAGCATTCCGTATGTAAACATTTGTCTCAACGAAATACTGGCTTTACGTTTCTGTCCATAAATTTTTTGACCGTTTCGGGAAGCAATCATTGAGCAGCCCATTATTAGTACCGACCACTGGTTTCGCTGAATTGGAAAAAGCATCCGCTTGTACTTATGCATCCTTCACCGTGACCATTTCAAAATTCCGTATGCTTACTCATGTAAATCGCGCCTCGGGAGTCCGTTTTATTATTCGGGCAGTTTCTACCGAAGCTCTAGACCGGTCTGCCAAATTTCACTTTCCTACGATAACCGCAGGATTCCCCGTGTCCTACTCTGCACAAACCTTTAAAAAACCAACCCGCTGTCTGAACACCACCTTAAATTCACGAAACCCTGGTCAAAGACGTTTGAGTTTAAGTATTCAGTTTCGCGAAATCCTTCCGTTCTGGAATCAAGATAAAAGCGTCCTGCGAATCAAATCTGCAGTTTGTTGGGTTATTGGGGCTTGATTACAACGTTTGGCAATATGGCAAGAGGCGGAATGCGGGTGTCGTCATTGTCTACCGTTACAAAACTTGATGCGGGGCAGAATGGTTTAAAAATCCACAAAACCCGCCTTTTGCTATATTGCGTGTTATGCACCGTTAGTCTTGGCTTTCAAGTCTTTCTCCACTATATTTCCGTTGTCTTTCTCTTTCTCGCTCAACAATATCCCATAACTCTTTATTTTCTGGGTCAGCCATTGCATTTTTTAATGCTTCAACATATTCGGGTTGATTTCTGTATTTGATTTCAATCCAAGTTGTCTTCGGCATAAACATAAGTATTAGTCCAAGTCCGCCAAGGATAACTGTCCTTTTTAAAATTCTAGTATAATAGTCTGATTTGTTTTTTGAGTATTTAATAATTCCTATTGTCGTCACGATTGAGAGTCCAACAAGACCAGCGCCTAAAATGAAATCAGCACCCGGCCAAGATTGAAATTGAAACATTATTCCATTAGTTGTAGATGAAAGTGCAAGTCCAGCACCAACTGCTCCTAGGATTCTTAATGAAGATATGTCTCGATAGCTGTCTTTTTTAAGAACCTGTCGAAGTCTTATGTCATTAAATAGTGCAAAGCCGAAATAAAAATAAATAGTTGAAAGTATTAATAGAGTCAAAACAGTCAAAGCACCACTCCCTGGAATAAATAGTAAATTCATCCCAAGTGCTATAATTGAAAGTGTGGCAATAATAATTTCTGCTTTTTTCATTGTCAATGTGTTAGTAGGGTCCCTTTTTTAATGGTGCATAACGGTTACGTATATGAAACGTTTGGCATTTCGAAGCACTTTCCTGTCAAGTTACAAGTACTTTTGATACGGGCTGATAAGCTCGATAACCCGCTGACTGCCAAATGTTTTATATACGATGTTGGGCGTTCGTACTTTTCTAGAAAAGTGTCATTTGCTCTGTAACGTCTTCTTTTACCATTTCAGCAAATGCTTCCCAATCTTCAATTTTTAGTTCTTTTAACTTTCTTTTGGCCTTTTCAAAATCTACACTTTCAAAAGCCTTCTGAAAATCAATCCGCATTAAAGTATCCTTATTTATTGACCTCTTAGAATCTGAAAAAATTATTGATTTAAGGAATTTTTGGACTAACTCAGAATTTACCAAGTAATGAGCAATCTCTGCCATCTTTAAATCATCAAAACCAATAAAATAACAGGTGTCATCAAGCATTATAGGCTTGCTATCTTTAGGACTGACCAATGTGAAATGAGTTGATTTGTAAAGACCTGAAATTGCTATTTTGTAATTTGAAAATGAATATTTGCCTATCCCAAAAATTGAAAAGCTTGGTTTGTCTTTGTAAATCGATGATTTACGCGTATTAAAAAATTCTCTGTGTGAATCCAAGTATTTATATGTTTTTGGAAACTGTGTCTTTATGTATGATGTTTCTTGACCTATTTTATTTTGAGTTATAATTGTTAACTTCCTAAATGAGTTGGTTTTGTCTCCTTTTAAGTCAGAACTTTTTAATAACCCATAAACTAAATTATTTTCAAGATTGACTTCTACACCTAGAGCATTTATGAAATGACCGTTCACTTGGTCAAGTTCCATAACTTTGGAGCAGTCGTGTTTTACTCCTGAGCGCCACACAAATGTAGATTTACCGTCCACAATACTTGACTCATCATAATCTTGAACCGAATAGACAAACTTATCTTTATACCAACCAAAAGTTGTCAGCATTTCATGAGTGTAAAAATCATATTCCTTGCAAATTAATTCAGGCTCACTGTTTAATTTAGATAGGAATAAACACGCATTTACAGAAACATTAAATTCCTTTTTGGAATCAATGTTAAGCTTTTCTATATGCCCTAGCCTAAATTGATTTATTTTTTGGTCGTGAATTATGTTCTTAACAACCGAGTTCTTAATTAAAAATGAGAATATTCCATCATGTTTTTCAAAGCATTTCAACATTGTATAGGAAATGAATTCACCAATGTCAAAATTGCCCTTTCCCGTCATGGCATCTAAACCATTATGTTTCTTGAAGTTTGATTTGACTGGAAGATTTTTTGAATCAATTGAGCCCAATTCGGAATTAGTGACCCACGGAGGATTTCCGATTACCAATGTTTTTAGGTTTCTTGTAGATTTAGCAAGTGCCGAATAATCAAATTCAAAGGCATTTCCATGAATAATATAAATCTCAGGTTTCGCAAACGTTGGATTGGCCAAATAATAGGTAAGAATTTCGAATTTTGTTTTCCATACATAAGGTTTATAGATTTCTACACCAACGACTTTTTTCAGGTTTTTAAATTGTGATAAACAAGCAATAAGGAAATTACCTTTACCACAAGTTGGTTCTAATAAAAATTCAATATTTGCATCTTTATTTAAAACATATTTGGCAACTTGAAAAGCTAGAGTTTTGTTTGTTTGGAAATCTCCATATTCTCTTCTGTCAGGTTCAGAAACAATGGATTGATTAATTCTAATTTCTGTTAATAACTCTGTTGCTTCTTCCTGTGTATCAAAGAAATTATTTAAACCACTAACTTCATTAATAATTGAGTTTATCTCCAAGTAATTTTGTAGTGAATTTTGATTTTCTATGAAGAAAGTCAAAGCTCTATTCGTTAAATGTGCTTCCAAGTAGGTCATTGTGCTAAAAGTCTTTAATCATTTCTCGAATTTTTGCCATCTTTCTGGTTTCCTTGTCCATGTATTTTTCGTATGCCGTTTTCATACCACGAAAGAAACCCTTCATATCCTGATTTTTGTCTATCTTCAATTCGCCAACCATTTGAATTACTCCCCAACCTTGCGCTTCAATTGTCAAGCATTCCCAATTAATATGTTGAACGGGAATCAAACCTGAATCGTCAATAACTATAACACCGTCATCTGTTTTTTTGTAATTTACGAAAATAAAATACAATTCATTCCCGTTTTGTTTAAGCCATTTTATTAATCTTTTAGCTGAAATTATATTTGGCGAGTAATTGTTTTTATCAACATTATTACTTTTAACATTAACTGGCTTTTGAATGTTGTCATCGAGCAAGAAGTCTCCAATTGATTTTCGAGTTCCTTTTGCAGTAGCACCATGTTTCTTCGCAGTCTGTACTTCTATTGTTCTATAATCATCCATAATTTATTGTTGTCCTCAATTGTTAATTTGTAAAGTTACAATTTATTTTAAGGTTTGATGCACGGTTTCTCTGTATGACGCCCAACG
>NZ_BAZW01000113.1 GCF_000974365.1 Geofilum rubicundum JCM 15548 | reverse complement strand
GATTGTTTTTAAATTGTTCCATGACATTTCATTTTTGATGTATTTAACCAAAACACTTACCGCGAAGGCTGACAGAGCGTTGGCATCGCCAACAAACGAAATAGATGAATGCAGGTCTTTTGAATGTGTGGACGTTAACTTTGCAAAGGCTGAATCATCTCCATGGCATAGTTCCTGCGTGAATAGGCAAGCGGCAAACGTTGTTTGTTGGACAATTCAGATCTTTTGACCTAATTTGGCGCTAGAGTTTCTTTCTCAGGTGTATTGTTCCGGAATTCAACACACCAAAAATTCCTTTAGCACTGTTAAACCTCTTTAAAAAAACACCTTGCGATTCACCATGAGCCAAGTGTGAGATACTATTGCCTGATAAGGGTCAAAACTTTTAGCCCCGCCTCATTCTTCAGTCTAATGAAATAAATACCTGATGGTTGATTTTGGATATTTACTTCAGAAATGCCATTGTTTATCGTTTGTTTACCAATAAACTCACCCCGCATATTTAAAATTTCCAGATCATATTGCCCTTCACAACTAATATTAAAAACACCATTTGAAGGGTTGGGGAAAACGGAAACATTTGAACCCGCAAGAGGAGAAGCAAGAACCGTTGCGCCTCCTGGTTCTCCTGCATCAGCAAACTCATAAGCACCAATCGAAGGAGTTTCATAATCTCTGGTTCTCTCAAGAATATCATTGTAAGGCAATGATAGTAATCTTTCGATTTTTCGTCCGGCCCCTAATGCTGGTGAATTTGAAAACAGCTCCCCATTATTGAGAAAATCAATCTTTGGATCCGCAATGATACAATTTTCAGCGCCTGTTGATTCTAATTCCTGTTGAGTGGTAATGCTATTAGTACCCCAGGTCATCAGGTATTCATTTTTTGTAAAGAATAGGTTATTATCCATTTCTTCCACGTACTCTGGATTATAGGTTTGCATACACAGTGCCCGGGCATCACTAAAGAAAATATTATTATTGCATTTCTGCCCCTCTGCATTACCGAAAGTAAAAAGGGACGTGCCGTTATTGGCTAACCCGATTAATGTGTTAAAATAAAAATTCAGACGTACAAAATTGGTGTTTACACAAATGGCATTAGTATTCGAGGTTTTTATCACATTATTATTCATCGAACAAGCGAATCCTAATTCATTGTTTACGAGCTCTACAGGATAATAATCAGCAAAAATATAGTTTTTGGCTATTGAATTGTCCGTGCCTCTGTTATTCCGCACTTCAATTGAACTTATACCATTGTTAAAAGTATTGTTATTTATATTATAACTTCTTGTGTGGGCCAGCTGAATACCATACAAACTGTTGTGAATATTGTTTGATGATATTTCAATATTATCATCAGCATAATTACTGTGTTTCATTTGAATGGCATAGGCATTACCATCAAACTCACAATCATGAATAAACAAATCGGTATTGTATCCATGCTTTGATTTAACAGAAACCTTATTGTCTGACAGAGAAGTGGTTTCTGGTGCGATAAACTCACAATTCACAAACCTTGTTTTATTGTTTCTACCAAAAAGCTCTACAACAGTACTGTATTCACTTCCGGAAGCATTAAATGATAAATTCTCAAATCGTATCCCATTTGGCTCACTAAGTTTTAAAACATAATTATCACTAGCAGAAGATGAAGCGTAGCTAATCATTGGCATATTCTCCTCATCGCCTATCAGACTTACCAATGCAAAATGATTATTACCCGGAATGGCACGGATATGGATATTACTGTTTATAGTTCCGGAGGGAATTAAAACCTGAACATGGTTACCTTTCACCCCTCTTTTCATGAGTTCGGTTAAAGCCTCATGCAGATTCTCATAATCCGATCCTATTGAAAAATCGGCAGTTACAGGCTCTCTATTGTCGCCCGAATATCTACTGAACGATGCTCCAATGGTTCTCGGGCTTAGGTCCTCATTCCATTGCTTAACCTCATCGCTGTCAGCCACCTCATGAATGGTCTCAAGAGCTATATCTCCCAGGCTTTCACCTTTCTCAATTAAGTATGCCGAATGAGCATATCCATCTTCATCTAAAAAAGGATACGCTAAAAAGGAATGGAATATTAAATCGCTTCCGTCCATCTCGTAGGTATAGCCGGTTTTACCACTAAAATCATAAAAATCGTAATACTGTTCTCCATCCACCCATGCAAAAGAGGGCCCATCGGCATAATAACAATTATTTCTTATTTCCAAAAACACATCAGTTCCTCCCTGAAGTAGCGCATATCCATATCCTTCAACCGAGAGGATATTATTTATTAAAGAAGCGTCTGTAGTTCCCTGCAAACTCAGCGCAGTACCTTTGCCTGACGAATTAGACTGCTCTACGGAGAGCGTATTGTGCAGAACATTGATATTCTTACAATTATAGTTAATATCAAGAGCTTTTAACGATTGGATATTTGAATCGGTAATTTTTATAATATTTGTAAGGATGTCGGCATCGATAGCATGGTATATGCCAACCATAACCGCATTCGAATAAGTTCCTGAAAAACCGGATCCAAACACCCTGTTACGCGAAAAATCAAGACTTCCACTATAACTGATGGAAATTTTCGAATTATAGGACTTATTCTCTGATATTTCAGAACCTTCTACCTGCGTTACACTAATGCCCTGCTGAGTATTGTCAAACACATTATTGTTGATAATTACATTTTCCAATCTTGCTGACGAAAAGCCAGCCAGGTCAATGGCAGTTCCTTCATTTTCAAAATAATTTCTCTGAAAAGTCCAGTTTCTGGAAAAATTATTACTGGCAAAAATGCCGCGTGTGGTTGTATTTGTACTTATCAAATTAAACTGACAATCGGAAATTTCAATATTATCGCACACGTACAGCAGTTTTATAAGGCCTAAAGCCGATCCTGTTTCACCGTTATTCTTAAAACTGATATTATTAATCTTCACATAATCAGCCCCGCAAATATTAAAAACAGAAACGGCATCGGCTGATGAATTTGTGATGGTCGCTCCTGACTCCGATGTAACTGTAAGAGTGTAACGAACATTATTGTAATTCTCAATATCAGAATAATCAATGATAGGAATTGTATAGAGGCTAAGGTTCGATTCAAAATATTCACCTTCTTCAATTTTTATGGTGCAATTCTTATTTAGTCCGTGACTTGCGAAGGCATTAAGTGCATCCTGAATGGTTTCAAAATCACCCTGCCCTGTGGGATCAACAATCACCGTTTCGGGCAACTCCTGTTGTGGAAAGTATCGCTGGACAGCTCCCGGGGTACTTTGCATGACCGCTCTTTCCATGCCATATATGTCGGCTGTAACTCTGTTAGATGTATTTAAGCCGATTTTTGAAATAACATATGACTGTGGCGCCAACACTCCATTCTCATCTTCTTCAAAAAATGGCTTGGCACAAATCGAAAAATAATCATCAAACCCAACAACCTCTTTTTGATAATTTCGGTATTCAAAAATATCCCTGTAAGAAACGCCTCTAAGCAAAACAAAATCATTGTTCTCAGTATATAAAACATTGGATTTCATAACGTATGAATCCTTAACACTTCCATTGGGAATTTCTACAGCATAACCATTTAGAGATGAAAAAATGTTATTTTCAATATTTGTATTTTCAGTTTCGTAGTATAAATATAAAGCTGAACCTTGGGTGCGAACAGTATTATGAAAAAAGTCGAGATATTTGCCGGAAAAGGTTACCCCTCCGCCCCTGTGTGCATTAATTATATTGTTGGCCACAATATTAGACCCATAACCGTCAGCAGATTTTACAAATCCGCTTGAATTCGCTAAATTCATTGCCGTGCTAGCAGACCCGGTAGTACCAGATTCGAGAATATTGTTTTCTATTTCAAAATATTCAATGCCGTTAAAAGAAATTCCATAGCTTTTGTATCCGTTTATTTTATTATTCTTT
>NZ_BAZW01000114.1 GCF_000974365.1 Geofilum rubicundum JCM 15548 | reverse complement strand
AACATTATGTATGTTTTTGAATTGAATTATTGGTCTGGTAGTTCAGTTGGTTAGAATATCGGCCTGTCACGCCGAGGGTCGCGGGTTCGAGTCCCGTCCAGACCGCGAAAAGCCGGTTAACTTTTATTAGTTGACCGGCTTTTTGGTGCTTAGCGTTTTTTTTATTTTTGGTTCCCAAAGAAACTAAAGTGCACTTTGCCGTACTTTCTTAGTTGTTGAAAGGCGGGATGGGTTGAATAGTCGTTTTGCGGACCGTGCTCTAATATAAAGAGGCCTTCAGGTGCCATTAATCCGCTTTCTAAAACCGCTGGTAATACTTTATCAAAGTGGGGCAGGTCAAAGGGAGGATCGGCAAAAATAAGCCTGACAGGACTCATGCCCCCCTTGCTAAGAAAAGTAAACACATCTGCTTTGACAGGTTGAATGACGGAGGTTAAATCAAGTTCAACAATGCATTTCTTGATGAAACTGTAATGGTGGTAATTTTTTTCTACACAGGTCACCTGTGGAACCCCTCTGGAAGCAAATTCTAAGCTAATGGCACCTGTTCCGCCAAATAAATCCAATACCGACAATTCTTCGAAGTCGTAATGATTGGCCAATATGTTGAACAATGATTCACGAGCTGTATCGGTGGTTGGTCTGGCCCTGAAATTTTTTGGCGGTGAAAACCGACGTCCGCTTAATTCTCCACCTACTATACGCATACCGGTAAACTTAACAGGTTATAAAAGGATTGATTATTAATTTCTCTGAACTGATGACTGTATTGAAAATGATGGGGCATGCTGGTATGCTTAACTTTTCGCACATATTTGCTGATATGCACCGATAGTTGTGAAAACTGGGGGTGGGTGCCACTCAAAATTATTTCCGTATCCGCCGGGTTGAGTTTTAATTGTTCGTATGTGAAGAGCGTGAAATAAATGAAGTCATTTTCACTCTTTATGGGAAAAGAATTGCAGAGCTTTAGGTTGTTGTTGCCAAAGGCCAATAAATCAAAATATTCCCCTGCCAGATTAATAAAAAGGGTGGTTTGTTGTGCATTGCTCATATTGGTGGTCAGGTTTCCTTCAATAATGGGCGTATGTTGGTGAAAAAACAAAGGATTAGGAAATTGTTTTTTCAATAGCTGCTCAAGGTTTTCATCTACAGGGAAAACATTATACGCATCAGCCATTTTAATTTTGTTGGTTTTAACAGCGTGTTTTTCGGGTACAATATGCGTAAATGAGAGCCATTTGGCTGCATCCTCGCCATCAAATAGTGGGGTGGGGACAAGAGTGGCCACCCTGCCAGGTAATAAAACCAGGGTTTTCTTGTACGGTAAACTGAGTTTTTCTATTTGATTAAAGCAGTCTTCCACCTGCTGGTAAAATGGCTTTTGACGGGAAAAACCGATGTGCTGGATCTGTATGTATTTGTTCCTGACCGGGTCCAGTGTACAAAAAGAAAATCCATCCAGAGTAATCTGGATGGATATAAAGTAAGATGAACTGATACTGGGATCAAATGTTTCGTCAACGATCGAAAAAGGTTTCATTGTGTTTTTCAGACTATTCCCAGTTACCTGCATTGTTGTTAGCTTCTGTCAATGAACCGACCTTAAGTCCCGGATATTTTTCCAGTTGTCTTTGACGGTCATTAATATTAATGATCTCCTGTTCGTCCAATCCGTTGAGATAGGTGTTGTTGTGTACTTTTGCTTCAAAAACCGGTACTTCAACCTCTGATGCCGTTCTGATGATACCAATACCCATTTCAAACTCTTTTTTGTCTGTAAAGGGAACATACCTTAATGAGTCAGTGATCCAGGGTTTACGACTGAACAAGGAATCCTTGACACTGATGCGGCTGGTATCCCGGGTAATAATGCCCATTTTTAATGCGGTTGCTTCGGTCATGCCTGCTTCAAGCATGCTGTCTGTCAAAGCTCCTTCCATTCTAACCATTGGCAATGAGTCCTTGGCAACAAAAGCACTCAAAGTATCAAAATTGGCTGTGTAAATACCATTGACGGATTTGTAGGCAACCTGAGCGCTTCGAATTTCTTTCAATCTTTCAATAACCTTGTCTCTTCTAGTCTCATAGTCTTTTTGAAACTTAACCGGCTTATTAATGCTGTTCACTAAAAAATAGGCCAGGACAATAATTGCAATGGTCAATAGAATTTGGAATGCTGTTTTCATTATCTTTATGATTTTGTTTTTGAAACTTTGTACAAATTTATAAAAAAAAAACCAATCATCTTTTCTTTGAGGAATTATTTACCAAAAAAATGCTGAAAGAACACATTTTTAACACATTTAAATCACATTTTACATTTGAGCCTACCGTTTCGCAGCTCAAGGCCATGGAGGGAATATCCCACTTTCTGGGAGCTGTTTCGGATAAACCCATGTTTTTACTGCAAGGCTATGCCGGTACCGGCAAAACAACCCTCATGCGGGCCTTGGTTCAGTCGCTCAATGACTTTAAAATAAAGGCTGTTTTGCTGGCCCCTACAGGAAGGGCCGCCAAGGTGCTCAGCAACCATGTTGAAATGCCGGCATTTACCATTCATAAAAAGATATACCGGCAGCAAGGCTCTAAGGATGGTTTTGGTGGCTTTAATTTGAATGATAACCTTCATAAAAATACGGTTTTTATTGTGGATGAAGCCTCCATGATTGCCAACAATAGTTATGGCGGCAGTGTTTTTGGTTCAGGTCGCTTACTGGATGATTTAATTCAATTTGTTTATAGTGGAGAAAGCTGTCGCTTATTATTAATAGGGGACACTGCCCAGCTTCCGCCGGTAGGAATTTCTATGAGTCCGGCATTGGAACGAACAGGTCTGGAGGCCTATGGACTTCAGGTTTGGGAGAGTTCTCTGACCGATGTGCTGCGCCAACAGGAGGGGGGTGGTATATTACACAATGCTACCGCGTTGCGCCGTTTGCTGGATGAAAATGAGGAAATTAAAGTATATCCCAAAATTGAAACCAGAGATTTTAAGGATGTTTTGCGTATTACGGGGACTGAATTGATGGATGAATTGAATTATTGCTATGACCATTACGGACTGGAAGAGACCTTGGTTGTTTGTCGCACCAATAAAAGAGCCAATTTATACAATCAGGGTATTCGCAATACCATATTATACCGTGAGGAAGAATTGGCAACAGGTGATTATTTGCTGGTGATGAAGAACAATTATTTTTGGATCAGGCAGCACAGTGAAATTAGTTTTATTGCCAATGGTGATATTGCCCGGGTTTTGAGAATTCAAAAGAACCAGGATCTGTATGGCTACCGTTTTGCCGATATCACCTGTGAATTGGTTGATTACAAAAATGTTGAGGTGGATGCCCGCATCATACTGGACAGCCTGCAAAGTGAAGGCGCTGGCTTTTCAAGGGAACAACAAGAGACTTTTTTCTCTTTGGTTATGGAGGATTATCAGGATATCCGGCCCACCAGGAAGCAATATGAAATGGTCCGGAACAATGAATTTTACAATGCGCTTCAAATAAAATTTGCCTATGCCATGACTGCTCATAAGGCGCAGGGAGGCCAATGGAAGGCCGTTTTTGTTGATTTGGGATATTTTACAGAGGACTTCCTGTCTCGTGATTTAATACGTTGGCTGTACACGGCAGTTACCCGTGCCACTGAACGCCTTTATCTGGTAAATTTCCCCAAAGAGTTTTTGTCGGATGAGTGAGACTTAAGACAGGTCCTGATTGCCCCC
>NZ_BAZW01000115.1 GCF_000974365.1 Geofilum rubicundum JCM 15548 | reverse complement strand
ACGTTGTAGCCCATAAAACAAAAGGAAACATGAGAGAATTACTGAAAATATTAGTCATATTGATTTTAGTTTCTTGCCAAACCAAGACAAAAGAAAATAATGGAAATAGTGAGGATTCCATAAAATCAGTTGATTCTGAAATAGTTCAAGTTACAAATGAATTAAGTGAAACAGTTGATGATAATAATATAACAGAAGAAACATTCATGGATTTCTTTGGAAATTTCATGTGGAATCGTGAATTTCAAAATGAAAGGATTGTGTACCCCATTAATTATAAAGGGAAACAATTAGAATCAAAGAAAGATTGGAAGTATAATAGATTCTATACAGTAAAAAGCTACATGCCGATTTTGCATACGGATACAATAACATATTATGACAAGGATGTATCTGATAATTTATTGACAATGTCGATTGTGTCGTTTGAAAACCAAGAAAGTGAAAATTTTGATTTTAAAAGGACGGTTGAAGGTTGGAAATTAGTCAAAGTGGGAATACAGCATATTGATTCATTAATTGACATTGGTTTTATTAATTTTATAAAACAGTTTTCCTCTGATTCAATATTCCAAAAGGAACATGTTGCTTTTCCAATCCCCAATTACTATGTTGACTATGATAATGACTATGAGATTGTATATGACTCTTTAATCTCAGAAAATTGGAAGTATATGCAATTTGAGAATGAATTGGGGAGTTTAATGACTTTTAATGAGGATATTGGCTCTGTTTATAGGATCATATTTTTTAGAGGGATTGAAAATGGAATACATGCAAAATATACCTTCAAAAAATTTGGTCAAGAGTGGAGATTAATAAAGTTAGAAGACTATTCAACATAAAATTACGGGCTACAACAAAGCTGTATACGGCAGCCGGGGCTCCACAGCATATTGCGGGTTTCGTCCTCCCCAGTCACAACCGCTTGGCCTGAAACTTTCGAACCTGGCAGAAATGCCCCGGCCGACCGCATACAGCCGGGCGTTGCCGCAAAACCCAAGAAAAAACCTTCGGTTCTGGCCTTGGTGTTTATGATAAAAAGATTTTTAAGAAATGGCTTTAAGCATCCTTGAGCATTACAGACAGCGAATTGGCAGACTATGATGGTGTTCATAAAGACAATATGTAAGAATCTGCAATTTCGGTTGATAAGTATCCGGATTTGGCATCAGGTTGTTGATATCACGAAAGATGAATACCCAAGGTGCGGTGCCGGTAGAAACTGCCTGAAATAAAGGGTGCCATTCGATAAATAATGTATTGATTAATAAGTCTTAACGAATTTGAAGTCGGCAGACCAAAATGGATTTACAAGGCTATTCTGGAAGACCCTGCAATTTCGGCAGACAAGAATTCAGAAGCGGTATCAGGTGGTCGAAAGACAGGAAAAATGAAGACCCAAGGTGCGGCGCCGGCAGAAACTGCCTGAAATATAATATGACCCTCGATTAGAATCTGTTAAATTTAGGGTCAGTGTTTAGCGTTTTGACCAGGGCAAAGAGGGTTAAGGAAAGCCAATCACGGATGACCGCTTTCTGCCCGATATAAGGTTGATTCGAGTGAATTACATTGCACGAGTCAAACGATGCAAGATATGAAAAGTGTTGAATCAGCAGAAGCTCGAATAACAGTGGGATTTTAAGACAAGCATCTCCAATTGAAAGTAGTTTCTAATGACTCGCTGACCCTGATGAAGAGTTGTGAATTGGCTGGCAGAAACTGATTTATAATAGATTAAAAATGATGCCTGAGGACAGAAAAAAAAGGGTCATGCGGCAACATCATGTATAAAATATTGGGGGTTTTTGTGTTCAGTGTAAATCCATTCCCCGTAGCAATTATCTTAACGGCAGACAATAACGACGCTCGCAAGCCCCCAACATTCCATACATGTGGGCGTTGCCGGCAATGCTAGCAAATGCTCATAGAAATAGCACATATTTATATGAATACACTTAAATAATATGGAACGCAAATTTGTTCTATTTGAAGACCCGAATGGTAAATTCAAGATTCAAGTTCCAGAAAATTGGAAATACCATAAACAGAATGGAGAAAATGAGGATATCTATCCATGTCAATTTGAGATTGATAAACATAGCTCATTTCAAATAAGTTGCAGAAAAATCAATGACAATATTAAAGGAATTATTAAAGCAAATGATCTTTCCTTTCACGATTTTGACCTCCCCAATCTTAGCTATCATGAGACCTATAATCCAAATAATAAATTGCACACATATTATTGGATGCGTCCTATCGAAGATTACTTTATTCTATCAATGTATATTTTCGATCCGAAAGAAATCGGAATGGAACCTAGTTTGAGGCTTATGGAAATTCGCATGTTGCTTCAAGCATTAGCTTATATGCGAAATGACGGAAACTGGTGGGTAGCAAATGCCTCGGTTTGTGAGCATTTTAATGATTTTTACAAGATTGAAGCATGGCAGGAAAGCCTAAGAGATTTTTTAAATTCGTGAGTAGCAAAGATATGTCAAAAATTAAAAGGGTAGCTCCTGTTAATGTTGACGTAATCAAGCTTTATGCATTGCTAAAACTGAAAATATCAGACCAGCCAAACGGGTTTTACACTTTATTGAGCGAGGGTCGGCCCCTTGACAACATGATATGGTGGGATTTTATTTTAGAGTCAAAAAGGGGCTTTATTCAAGTATGGAGAACCCCACATATCATAGAAGCAATTTATGAGTTTGATGATGATGATTTTGACTTGGTGAAATTTTTTAACGAAAATATAAACAGTCACATTAAGCCAATCCTAGCTGCAATTAAGAGATTTGAAAAGCATACCGTTTACATAAATCATTATAAGAGTTACAAGGAATGTGTGCGCTCACTTTGGGCCCAAATTCAAAAGATTGACTTGTCAGTTCCGACTAGTCCAACGAACCACCTAAGCAATGAGGGTGAGCTAGAGTCCTATCATAAAGAAGTAAAGAAATTTATAAAGAACAGTATTAAGTTCCATACCCTTGGAAAATCAATGGTACTTAATGCAGCTTTTCAAATTGAATCCTTCTTGAACTTATTAATACGGGTAGGATGCACACAAGAGCTTAAGGATTTTCAAGAAATACTCGATAAATACCTACGGTCAGAATTTATGTTTCGAGTCAGAAATTTGGGCTTTTATGTTAACTTATTGGTTTCAAATGTTGACACAAAACACCAAGCAATTAAAGATGCAAATGAGCTTATGATTTTAAGAAATAAATATGTTCATTTTGAAGAAGACACAGCTCATAACAAAATAGGTGAAGTATCATTTGACTGTGCATTTCCACTGCATACAATTTCAAAAGACCGGCCAGCAATTGACACGATTAAGCAGATTTACCACCGACCAGATTTTGACACAGTAAAAAAAGCATACGAGACAACTAACAACTTTGTAAGCTACATCCAATCACTTATTCATCCTAAAGTGAAAAAATCCGTACTCTTTGTTCTAGAACAAAATCCAATAAGCTATAACGAATTAAGAGGGGTATATTCATCTATCTTCAATCCGGTCTCTTTAGACTTTTTCAACATAGGTAACAAAGAAAAAAAATATGAAGATGGAAGTAGACCAACATTTAAACCCGCACAGCCGGCAACATCATGTATAAAATATTTGGGGGGTTAGTGGTTACTTGCAACATTCTGCCCCGCATCGGCTTTTGTAACGGTTGATAGTGACGAGCCCGAAAACCCCAAACA
>NZ_BAZW01000116.1 GCF_000974365.1 Geofilum rubicundum JCM 15548 | reverse complement strand
TAGCCCATTTATTTTAATGGCTTATTACCTATTTTTTCTATTTTTGTGAACATTATCTACTAAAAAGAGAAACTCATGCGCATTCAAGAAACCATCATTTCCAATGATAAACAACGGCCGGTTTATCTCTATGAGCTAAGCAACAACACAGGTACCACCGTAAAAATCACCAATATTGGCGCTACCATAACCAGCATTACCACCCCTGATAAAAATGGAAAAATTGAAGAAGTCACCTTAGGCTTCGATGATCCCATGACCTATTTATCCGACAACTATAAAAGCAACTGCCCTTATCTGGGAACCACTGCTGGTCGTTTTGCCAACCGCATTGCCAAAGGACAGTTTACCCTTTCCGGAAAAACCTACCAATTGGCCATCAACAATGGCGAAAACCACCTACATGGTGGCCCTGAAGGTTTTCATTTCAAATTATGGAAAGGTGAAATCATGGATAACAAGCTGGTCATGAAACTTTCCAGTCCCGATAATGATGAAGGATACCCGGGCAACCTTGAGGTAAGCATCACCTACCAACTGACAGATGACCACGAATTGATCATGGAATATTATGCGGAAACGGATCAGGCCACTCCGGTCAACCTTACCAACCATGCTTATTTTAACCTGTCGGGACAATCGGGCGACATACTCAACCATGAGGTGATGATCATGGCCGACCAATACACCCCTGCCATAGATGCCATTCCAACGGGAGAATTGGCCTCTGTAAAAGATACCCCATTTGATTTCACCAGTCTGCATACCATTGGCGAAAGAATTGATTCACTGCCTGAAAAAACCTACGACCATAACTTTGTTCTGAAACACAAAGAAGGTGAATTAGAAAGAGCTGCATCGTTAAGGAAGAGGCGTCTGGCAGAGTATTGGAAGTATTTACCACCCTGCCGGGCATGCAATTTTATGCCGGATACTTTTTAGATGGCAGCCACGGACGTGGCGCCAGAAAATTTGAAAGCTTTGAAGGTTTCTGTATGGAGACACAGTATTTTCCCGATTCCCCCAACAAACCGCAATTTCCCAGTGCCATATCAGCGCCCGATAAACCCTTTAATCATACCACCGTTTTTAAGTTCAGCACAGAACAATAACTTCTGAAACAGGCGCCATGATTAGTATAATTGACTATTTTGAAGATAAGGCCAATAAGTACCCGAATAATGCCCTCATTTGGGAAAAAGTGGATGGGGTTTACCATCCAACCAACTATCAGGATAGTTTAGATCTGGTGCAAACCTATGCAGCTGGTCTGATGTCCCTGGGTCTGCAAAAAGGAGACAGAGTATCCCTGTTGTCGGAAGGTCGCCGTGACTGGTTAATAGCCGAATTGGCCATTTTATATGCAGGGGCCGTGAACGTGCCGCTATCCACAAAACTGGAGGAAGCCAATGATTTATTCTTCAGAATCCATCATTCTGACAGTCAATTGATTTTGGCATCTCCCTTTCATATTCACAAAATAAGAAAAATACAGGCACAATTGCCCCGACTCGACAGGGTTATTGTTTTTGGTCAGTTGGACGATTGGCAGGAAAAGGAAACCTCATGGCAGGATATTTATCAGAAAGGAAAGGAATTTCTTAAAAATAGTCCGGAGGCACTTCAGGAACGTCGTCAATCGGTTAAGCCTGAAGATATGGCAAATATTTCCTATACTTCGGGCACCACTGCCGACCCCAAGGGCATCATGCTTTCGCACAGAAACTATACCGCTAATGTGGAGCAGGCCTTCAGTTTTATAGATATTCCGGCCACATTTCGCACATTAGTGGTTTTGCCCTGGGATCATGCTTTTGCCCATACGGCAGCACTTTACGCATTTATGTATCATGGGGCCTCCATAGCTGCCGTTCAGGCAGGCAAAACGGCCAACGAAACCTTAAAGAATTTTGCCAATAACATATTGGAGGTTCAGCCCCATGTTTTAATGAGCGTTCCGGCACTGGCCAAAAATTTCAAAAAGAACATTGAAAAGGGTGTTAAAGCAAAGGGAAGGCTGGCCTGGCTATTGTTTAAAACTGCTCTGGCTCATGCTACTGGTACAATGGCACAGGAGACAATAAAGGCAGAGGTCTGAGAAAAATGACACAACCACTGGGCCGGCTTTTTGACAAAATATTGTTTTCTGCCATTCGAAAAGGCTTAGGGGGTAACCTGCAATATTTTATTGGCGGTGGTGCCTTGCTCGACATAGAACTTCAAAAATTCTTTTATGCCCTGGGCATTCCAATGTATCAGGGATATGGCTTAAGTGAAGCAGCCCCGATTATCTCGGCCAATACCCCCACCTTCCACAAAATGGGTTCATCCGGTAAAGTCGTTCAGAATCTGGACATCCGCATTTGCGATGAGGAAGGAAAAACCTGCCAGTCGGCGTTTCCGGAGAGATTGTTGTCAAGGGGGAAAATGTCATGTTGGGTTACTGGAAAAATGAGACAGCTACCGCAGAAACCATCAAGGATGGCTGGTTGTTTACAGGGGACCTGGGTTATCTGGATCAGGAAAACTATTTATATGTCCTTGGCCGCTTCAAAAGTTTGCTCATATCCCACGATGGAGAAAAATACAGTCCCGAAGGCATAGAAGAGGCCATCATCGACCACTGTCCAACCATCGATCAAATAGTCCTTTATAACAACCAGAGTCCCTACACGGTAGCCGTTGCTGTTCCGGCCCGTGACAAAATCAAATCTCTGTTAAAGCAGCATCCGCAAAACGATGAGGAAGAAAAAGTTCATTTTATTCTCAATCAAATTCAACAAGAGCTGGCACAATTCAAAAAAGATGGTAAATTGCAGAATATGTTTCCACAACGGTGGTTACCGACTTCCATTGCCATCCTGCCTGAACCCTTTACCGAGGCCAATAAAATGCTTAACAGTACGATGAAAATCGTGAGGCGGGTCATTGAAGTGACTTACAATAAAGAGATTGAATACCTTTTCACGCCCACGGGTAAGGATATAATGAATAACCATAATAAACTAAATATTAGATATTATTTGGGTGAAAACGATAAGAAAAACTAGGTCGTTAATCAATAATAATAGGCATTCAATAAAAAAAACGAAACAAAAAGGGTTATATTTCGTCTTTTGTAGGTAACAGCTTTTTGAAGTTATCAAAGTTTTCACCAATTTTACAGCGAATTATACATCTGACACTAACACCTGGGAAATATAGATGTGCACATATAACAAAAAAACAATTCTCCTCATTTTGGCTGTATGGATATCCGTATCAGGATATAGTCAACTAAGGCGGGGGTATTCGACCCAACCGTTTGACCTGCTTTCGGGTACGTCAATTACGCCGAAAGGTGGTGCCAATATGTTTTTTGGTGATCTTGTAGATCAATCAAGAACCAGCTATTCGGTAGGCGCTCTGGTCAACCGGGAAATGTCCAGAACAATTTCAGCACGCCTTAATTTAATGGCTGGCGCCATGAAAGGGGAGCAGCTTCCTCCGACGCTAAATGAACCGTATGCCACATTCGAGAACATGTATCTGGAGTTTGGTATGGGGGTGTCCTATCGGCCTTTTAACCATATCTTAGGTTACTTTAAGGAGCGAACACTTCAACCGTATATTCTGGCACAAGCCGGAATGGTCTTTTTTTCAGCAACGGAAT
>NZ_BAZW01000117.1 GCF_000974365.1 Geofilum rubicundum JCM 15548 | reverse complement strand
TGGACGTTACCGGCAACTTAAACGGAAGACAACATAGACTGGAATTAATTAACGCGTGAGTTCATGGTCCTGCTAAAAATGAAGACACCAAAGAGATACTTTTGGCCCCCGCTGATAAAAAGGAGACAAACAAAACGTTCATTGATAATACGATAATCACCTTGAATCTGGCACTGAGCGACAAGTATCAACGATAATGGAAGCTGCCAGTATTAATATGCTCCTATCAGTCAGTATTTAAAATACAGTTGGTCGGTACAGACAAGCACTACGTTATGGAAACATTGTTCCATACCTCAAAACAATTCCAGGCCATAAAAATTATTGCCATACAGACTATTGTTTCTGCTGGTAGACAAGAAGGTAGGATTTAATAAATCGAACTATGCCATAAATATTAAAAGAGCTCTGCCTGGTCAATAGTCTTTAACGGCAGACAAGAACGAAATCGCAAATAGTTCATATGTATTAGGAGGTCCGCATCTACGAAAGCCATTCGAAATTAACTGTGTAGTTGATAGGCAGAAAATTTTTCCTGCTGCCTGACAAGAAAGTGCTTAATCAAGAAGGTGTATCAATTGTAGGAAATTCAGTAACGGCAGACTATTACGACAAGACTGTATGCTGTTAAAGCTCAAGTTGCAAATGAAAAGCAGTATTTCCCGACTCACAATTTGCAGAAAATTCATATTTTCACAAGAAAGTTTTTAACACACAGACAGACACTGAAATCGCCTTTGCGGACAAGTTGTAACGGGGTGAAAATATTGTATATAGCAGAAAACCACTGCCTGACGACCAATCATTAAGCAGCCGGTAACACGCGTTATAGTGCATGGCTAAATACTGCATTATCAGAAACTTTCGCTCACAAACGGTCATTCTTAACGGCCAGAAAATGTATACCAAGAAGATTAGCCACGCACCATATCGCTGGACGTTATGCGGCAGCTTAAAAGACTCTACATGAGATATTTTCATAATAATAACCATTAAAAACTAAAACATGCAAATTGGAGACATTAACGTAGTAGAATCTATCATCAATACAGAGATTCGACTCGCAGTATTAGAGAGAGCATTTGACTTTGTACTGAGCAATAATTATTCCTTGACAAAGCCAAATCAACAGGACATAGAAAATTTCAGAAAACAGGCTCTAAAGGACTTGCAGACACGGTATCCGAACATGGGGATACAGGCCAAGTAAATGACACGATTAATTGAGAATTAATAATTGTCTTCATTCTCAATTAGTGAACTAATAATGTTGCTATCAGGACAATACAAAGTAGGAGTATTCTTGCTTCTACTTTGTGTGTTTTTTGACTTTAAAAAATTCATTTTTTTTGTGTATTAATTATAATTGATTTGAATAAAAGCCGACCGCATAACATCATGTATAAAATATTGGGGGTATAGTGGTTACTTGAACCTTTCTGCCCCGCATCAAATTTTGTAACGGCAGACAATAACGACGCTCGCAAGCCCCCAACAATTTCATACATGTGACCGTTGTAGGGCATAAAGACACGCTACATGAACAAAATAACATTTATAATATTAACCATTCAGATTTCTTCGTGTGGATTCGTACCTGAACCACATAGTGTTCCTTTGCAATATGAGGAGGCTGAGAAACTTTTGAACGATTTTAAGACTTATGGGAAGATTTATGAAATGGATGATTGTTCTCGAAGTCAAAAGTATCTGAATGGATATGCGATAAGAATGGAAAAGAAACTTGATTCTTCTAAATATGTTGTTTTTTTTCCTGATGATTCCAATGCAGTTGTTCCGTCAAGATTAAATGATTATCCTGAATATTACATGGAGATATTAAGTCAACATGATATTGATAGTTCTAAGTTTCATGATTTTAGAGATAGACTTGAGAAAACTAAACTGAGGACATATGAGAATGTTGACTCGTTTAGCATTTTCATTGTTGATGGATTTCTAGATGGCATTTGGGGATTCTTCCATGTGACAGATACGACATTGGTGCCATCAGAACAATTCAATATTGGCGACCATACGATTTCATATAAAGAAAGAGTAAAAGGTAATTGGTATAAGTTTGGAGGTAGTTGATAATTGATTTATGAATTATGGCACATAAACAAAAGGGACAATTAACAACATCGGGAGAATGGGCAAAACATTTACGAGGATTTCTAAAGAGACAATTTTGGAAAGGTGAAAGAAGTGCAGAAAAATCAATGATTAGTGAAGAATTAGAAACCTTATCACAATTGACTTACAATGATTATGAAGTCTATAAATTTGATAATAAATTGATAAGTGGTTTCAAACTTGAAAAAGTTGATTCAGATTCTGACTCATGGAGAACTTTTTATAAATCTTCAGATTCGAACTGGATTACTTTTTATCCTTTTAGCGAATATCATGGAGGAGGTCAACAATATATCATTAAGATAGGATTGGATGATATTGAGCAGTGGATTGACAACAACTTTAATTTTGAAAAAGAAATAAGAAACTTGATTGAGAATGAATAAATTACGCCCTACAACAATGTATATACAAAATAGGCGTGCTAGTGGTATATTCAGCGGTTGTAGCCCGCTCCAACTTCATCTTGGCTTGATAGGATTGAAGCTCGCAATCGCCTACTTCGTATATACTAAACGTTAACGCCAAACCCAGAAAAAACCTTCGGTTCTGGCCAAGGTGTTTATAAGGGACAGAAAATAAGCCTGATTGGATAGAATTATTTAATGCTTGACGAAAAGGGGTATCGGCAGACAATGATTTAGTTCAAAAAGGAAATCAGTAGGAATCTGCAATTTCGGTAGATAAGTATCCAGATTTGGCATCAGTTTGTTGATATCATGAAAAATGAATACCCAAGGTACGGCTCCGGTAGAAACTGCCTGAAATCATGGGTGCCCTTCGATATAGAGTGCAGTGATTAATAAGGTTTAACGAAATTGAAGTCGGCAGACTAAAATTGGGTTTATAAAGGTAATCTGCTAGACCCAGCAATTTCGGAAGACAAGAATTCAGAAGCGTTATCAGGTTGTCGAAAGACAGGAAAAATGAAGACCCAAGGTGCGGTGCCGGTAGAAACTGCCTGAAATATAATATGACCTTCGAATAGAATCTGAAAATCCTGGCTCGGTGATTAGCGTTGTTGACCAGACAAAGTGGATTAAGGAAAGCAAATCACGGGTGACATGTTTCTGCCCGACACGAGATTTATATGAGTGTTACTTTGTGTGAATCAAGCGTTACGAGGTTAAAAAAGTGCTGAATCTGTAGAAGCATAAAGGAAGCAAGATTTTGAGACAAGCATCATCATTTGAAGGTAGTTTCAAACAACTCGCCGACCCTGATGAATAGTTTGAAATTGCCTTGTAGACATATTATTATCTACAGATTGTATGCCAGGCCTGAGGATAAAGAATAAGGGTCAGGCGTTAACATCATGTATAAAATATTGGGGGTTTATGTGTGTATAGGCCACTCCGTTCCCCGTAGCAAATTTCTTAACGGCAGACAATAACGACGCTCGCAAGCCCCCATCATTTCATACATGTGGCGTTAACGCCAAACCCA
>NZ_BAZW01000118.1 GCF_000974365.1 Geofilum rubicundum JCM 15548 | reverse complement strand
AGTAATGATTTATCAACTCCGCTTAGAAGGTTCCAATTTTTATATAAATCAGCTAATTATCCTATAGTCTTATATAAGTTGCAAGAGTCAACGGATAATGAAGTTTTAGGACCATATGTGTTTGACTATTATGATTTTGGGAAGTTGCCGCCCTTTTATACCAAAAAGATTGACCACTGGGGTTATTTTAATGGAGATAATAATTTAACAGAATCATTAATTCCCGAAGAGGTAATATTATCTGACGGAACGATTTTTTATCCTCAGCGTGAACCGAATTCATCGGTTTTACATTATGATATGTTAAAAACTGTTACCCATCCTTTGGGAGGTACAGTAACTTTTGAATACATGCCTAATTCATATATATATTCTGGATCAGTTTTCGGCAATTCGATTAATTATTCCGTCCATACTGAAAAGGAAGGAGGTGGTTTACGCGTTTCTAAGATTTCGTATTCAGGAGACGAGTTTTCATCCAAAATTGATAGGAGTTATAATTATTCTAACGGCATTCTGTATATGAAACCTGTATACACTACGTCAGGTATTATTGATTTTCCTGGTTATGTAGATGCAAGTTATACTGAGAGTAATAGATTTTCTTTTTTTCCCCTTGGGGAAACACCAATTACCTACGAAAAAGTAATTGAAACTTACAGTAATAATAGTAGCAAAGAATCGATTTATTCAACATCATTGCAATATCCTGATTTCATTTATGGCAATAGTAATTCTTCGTTTTTAATTAAACGACCGATTTGTAAATTTGATATACTAAGGGGTATGGTGAATAGAGAGATTTTTTATGACAAGACAAATACGCCTGTAAAAGAAGTTGTTTACACATACACCAATTATAGAGATAGTAATATTTTTGGCATGCATCATGTAAGTCCAATTAGTCAATCTCTTTTGGATGTTCCTGGGTACTGGTATACTTATTTTATTTACACAGGAGTAAAATATTTAACGGAGAAGGCGACTACTAGTTTTTTTGATTCTGGTGCGGTACTTGAAAAAGAAACTTACGACTATACTCAGGATAATGATGAGGCAGCACTAGATGTTTTTTTGTTAAAGAAGGCCTGTTCAATTGGTTCAAGTGGAGAAAGTTATTGTAAAATGTTTCAGTATCCAACATCTATTAATTTCGATGTATATAGGGATATGATTAGTAAAAATATGTTGAGTATACCCATAGAAACAATAGAGTTGAAAGGCGACAATGTGATTGCAGCCAAATTGGTTAAATATTATACTACGATTTATGACCAAATTGTTCCACGATCTGTTTTCAATTTGAAAAATTATTTAATTCCATCTGATTATTATGTTAAGTTCAAAGGAGCTATTATGGATCCTCATTATAATTTGGAACCAGAGTTATCTTTTCTTAATCATGATGATAAATCAAATGTTTTGAATTTCAGAGATGTTGAAAAAGGTGAAACTTCAATACTCTGGAATAATAATAAAACAGTGCCTATTGCTGTTATTGATAATTGCATTAATGAATTTATTCCGTGGGCAAATTCGGGTACGCCAGAGGAAATTGACCTTGGTATTGTTGGATTGTCAAATTACTTGTCTGTTGATGAGGAGTTTAAAGTATTTACACTTTTGGAGGGCATCGAAATAGACAATGCCAATGATTATGTAAAGATCAAACTATTACATTATGATAATATAGATGGTTTAAGTAATTATTTGCAATTTGTTTTTGTTAATGAGGTTACTGGTGAGAAAACTTATAGTAGCATGGGAATTGGATACTATCCAGGTACTAGGGATATTAATTTGTTTTTAGGTACTTATACATTAAAAATATATTTTAATAGTGATCTGGATATTGATTCAGAATTAGATTTGAATGTTAAATTGTTTAATTACCTAATTGGGTCATCTTCAAAATGTTTTTTTGAAGATTTTGAAGAGTATCCTGATGAATCCAAGTTAAGCAGGAATTGTAAAACTGGATATTTCTCATATAGAGGAGTTTATTCAATACCTGCAAAGTCATTTGTCCCAGGCGATTATCGTTTATGCTATTGGACGAGTACAGATGGTCTCAGGTGGGATCTTACGGAAAGGGCAATTTCGGTAGGAGTAACTGATATTCCAATAGGGGAATCTTCAATGTATATTGATGATGTTCGTGTTTTTCCTGAAGGCGCCCGCATGACCACCTATACTTACGACCCATTGAAAGGGATGACTTCCCAGACAGACATAAATAATATGACCAGATATTATGATTATGATATGTTTGGACGACTGATTGGAGAGCGAGATTTTAATAAGGATATTGTTAATTCAACAAGATACAATTATGCCAATAATGGTTATAATCCCCAATTATCCATTACTCATCAAACAAGTGATGGTAGGGTTACCTATTCTGTTTCTGGTATTGATGATCAAACTGAATTATCAATAGATTTTGGTGATGGAGGTGTTAAGAGTGATAAAACCTGGGGCTATTATTTGTACCCGACAAAAGGAGAGTATCAAATAGTTTTGTCGACCTCACATCCTATTTATGGAAATGTGGTTAAGTCCCAGATTGTAAGATTTACAGAAACCATGAGTTCATCAATGCAAGTAACTGTAAATGGTGGAACCATTACTTGTTCAGCAACCGCTTATTTAGATTCCTATTTCTATCCCCTTGTTTCTTATTCATGGTCTTTTGGAGATGGAAGCTCTTCAGTTAATCAGTATGCTACCCATAGTTATGCAACATCTGGTACTTATTTGGTGCGGTGCACAGTTTCTAATCAATTTTTTGGTACCACAATACATGAAAAGGAAATTTCAGTAATTGTTGGGGATCCTATAATTACAGCAACCTGGATGGGTGGAAATGATTTTGTTTGCTGGCCTTGTAGTAGTGGTGGTAGTCCTGAATTCATAACTTTAGAATTACATGCAGAAGGGATAGATTTAAGGAAGGCACAGGTGTTTTATCAATTCCAGAGATGTGCTGCGGAATATTTGCAAGATTGCCAGTTTCATGATCATACACCTTGGGAGGAGACTCCATTGGTTGGAGCTAATTATGTAGAATTTAATGTTTGTGATATTGAGTCTGCTCGTGCTGAAAAGTATCGTGGGCGATTTAGGGTGGTGTATAATGGGATCAGTTATTACTCTAATATCTATGAGGGAGAAGGGTATCGCCCTTGCTTATAATAAGGCTCGCATAATTATTAACATAATTGGACATGGTTAATATGTCTAAATCAGCAAATTCAGTTTTCAAGTGAATTGAACATTGTTTCATTACCCTTAATGTTTTTATTATGAAAATAAAGTTTATTTTTTTATTGAATATTATACTTTTGTTTGTATTCAATAGTTTTTCGCAATCCCCACAAACACAAACTAACTATATACAAAAATCAATTGTAAAGAAAATGGGAGTTAAGACTTTCGAGGAAGTGGAAGCACTTACTTCGGAGGATAAGAACGTAGTAATAGATTATTATGATGGATTGGGTCGTTCTATGCAGAATGTGGCATGGCAAGCTTCCCCTGCAAAAATGGATATAGTTCA
>NZ_BAZW01000119.1 GCF_000974365.1 Geofilum rubicundum JCM 15548 | reverse complement strand
TTGGCACAAGTTCTTTACATAGGCAGTCTTTTAATCATTTTTGAAACACACTTAAGAATCCGAGAATAGGCACCTCATCTTAAAAAAAGTCTCTTTTCTTTAATCAAAAAATTGGCAATGGAATTCCCCCTCAAAGGGTTCACTTTAGAGTTTTCCCTTACAAGATCTAAGCCTTTTCAGGCAATAATAAAAATGAATTAAAAAAGGTAATAATAGGGATTTCAAACCCCGAAAGGTTCATTTTTCCAAAGAAGAAGATACGTCTATTCGCAGAATGTAGCATGGGTATTTAGGTTAAAGTTAGCAGGCTGTCTTTCTTCATCAAAAAAAACAGGGGAATTTTAATAATCCTTTTACGAAAGCAAAGAAAGAAAAAAAAAATGATATGCAACAAATAAATTTTAAAAATACATCCATTCTAATTCTAAAAAATCGACATTCACACCATATCCTTCTTCATCCACATACTCATAGGCCCCAATATCTGGCTTGAAGTCTCTTAGGTGGCATAAAACATCGTATTCTTGTCTATGATCATCCCTATCGCCCCCTGCATCAATAGCAGGAGAACTCTTGGTTAAGCGAAAATCATACTTGTAGCGATCCAGGCTTCGAAATTGGGGATTGGTATTGGTTGTACTTTTGGGAAAATAATCAGTCCTAACAATACTGTTTTCCAAGGTGAAAAAATCTGGAATATCCTCTGAAGAGAAAAACAGTTCTTCTGCATTCCAGCCATATATTATACTATTGGAGATATTTGATGCAGCAAAAGCATATTCAAGCTCATCCTCGTCTTTATCAGCCAAATATAACGCAAACCCTCTTTTCCCCTGGTTCCATTCATTATAATTAGCGATGGTGGTATGCACCATATCAACTCCCCCTCCAAAAAGACGCACCTGATCAATTGAATTGGAAAGCACACAGTTAAACATGGATATTTGAGCATTGTATCCTATAACATTTGCCTCACCATTATACAGCAACCTGCAATTATTTAATTCCAGATCACTGCCTTCCTTGCCTTGTTCACCGACTTGTATACCAATTGATGCGTTACGGACGACACTATGGTTCAACAAGTTATTTTGACTTCCACTTTTTAACCAAATACCTTTCCATTGATCAGGGACTTTGGTATAGGGCACCGATGAAGTAAGGTAGTCGTGCCTGTGCCCCCTAAACAAAACGGGACTGCCACATTCTCCGTTAACCACCAGGCTCCCCTCAACAATCAATCCGGCATTAGCCCTAAAATTCACATTGCATCCGGGTTCAACTGTCAGCTGATGGTTGGCTGGAATAATAGCATCTTCAGTCACCAGAATATACCGATTGCTCTCCCATATCTCATCCGATACATGCCCTGATTTAATATCAGCATGGATTATTGGTGTGGATAACACGACCTTTCTAACATAAGGTCCACTTTCAATAATAATACTATCTGTTAGTAGATGAACACCGTTATCTATGGAAGTAGGAAACTCAAATGGTTTGATCTGAACAAATACAAACAAACTGTCCTTACCCCTGACACTTAAATCATCAAAATAAGTACCCGACTCGCCATTTACATTGATGGTATATATTGAGCCTGCGCCTCCTGCCAATCTCAAAACAACACCTTCCGTTGGATGCTTGCTGCTATTGTTCAGCCGAAGCCGGCTATTCGTAGGACTACCCAGATAAGCAAAGGTGGTATCCAGCACCAGTGTGTCACGGTCAAAGCTCAAATCACTGTTGGATGTCTGATATTCAGGCTCACAAGAGATAGCGGCAAAACCGAGAAACACCAAACAAACCATGTAAAACACACGCTTATATATAATTTGTATAAAATCAAAAATTGGACACATGACCAGTTTCCTTGATTACGTAAAAAGAAATAAAACCTTACTTCAAGCTCAATACTTTAATTGAAGATTATTGGTCGCGTTGCTATAAGAAAGATTGATAACTGGAAGGTGTGGTGTACTCTAATCCTCTCGCTTACCAAAATCGATGTGATTCTTATAAATGGCCTGTAAAGGGTAAAATAATCTCTGTGCCAAGCTTAAATCCTCGGCTATTATTTCAGCAACTCCCTGCATATTTTGTTTGAAAGGCAATAAACGACCATAGTTAGTAACTAAAGAGTCAGCTATAAACGCTGTTCCGACATAAGCACTATCGGGTACGGATGATATCGAATTTAACGTACTGACAAGCATTCCGTATTCCCGGTGAGGGAAATCAGAGAATTTGAGGTTAACTTCCTGACCCGGCTGCAATTTACCTGCCCGGTGAACTGGGATTATGATTTGACAGGTAATTTCGGTCTGCTCAAAAGGTAAAACAGTCATCAAATGTTGCCCAGTTCCGACGTTCTGATTTTCTTTCCATATCCCAGAAAAAGAGGCTTTTCCAAGGATAGGACTCCTTAAACAATAGCGGCTCTCCCACTCCGAAAGTGCACTAAGAAGACTCCCCTCATTTTGCTCAATAGTACTAATAAGTTCGGATTCAAGTTGCTTTTCGTTTAAATAAAGTTGCGCAAATTGCTGTCGATAATCAGCCAATGTAAGTTGGGTGTTCGACAAAGTTATCTCTGCATTGGTTAATGCCATTTTTTTAGCCAATAAGCTCTTTTGTGCATTCTCATAATCCAAGGGCGCTATAACCTTTTGAATATTTAGTAGGGAATCCCGGAAAAACGCCTGTTTGGCTAACTTGAAATTTAACTCTTCCGTGTTGATTTGACTCTGCAAAAGCACACTATGGTTTATAAGCTGGTCAATTTTAACTTGAGCAGACTTTCTTTGAACACCATATAAATCAAGTTCTATATACGATTTGTATGCGTCAAGTGATTTAACATATGCAGATAAAGGTATTTGCAATTCACCAAATCTGATATTTATAGAATTTAATGAATCCAATATCACTCGAGTTTTGAGTGGCTCAGGTTTTAAGCCAGTCAAGTATTTTAAGTTTAGATAAGCCTCAAAATCTGCCGGATTCTCGATAACTGCTAAAATCTGTCCAGGGCTAACAGTGTCACCTTCGGATACCAGCAATGCTTGTAACTTGCCAGTAGAGCGAGCAAGTAAGAAAGCTGGCGGATTAGTTGTTTGCAAATAAAAAGTCCCATAAATAATATCGGGATATCTAAAAGCAAAAGCAAAACTAAAAACAGCAACAATAATTAGAACGATAACCGAGATACCCCACCGAATAATACGACTTGGGACTTTGTTCATAATTTCCTTCACCTCTTCGCTTCGAAGGTGAACAGAATCGATCTCGTCTTTTGTAATATGTAAATTATCCTTCATCAGTTCCCCAATTCAAGTTGGTTTTTAACCAAATTAAAATACGCACCGGAACGTTCAACCAGTTCTAAATGTGAACCGGTCTCAGTAATACTGCCATTTTCAAGTACAATGATCTGATGGGCATTGCGCACTGTACTTAAGCGGTGTGCAACCACCACCACGGTTCGTCCCTCGAAAAACTGATCGAGGTTCTCCATAATT
>NZ_BAZW01000120.1 GCF_000974365.1 Geofilum rubicundum JCM 15548 | reverse complement strand
CGGAGCGAAGCGGGAGTTTTAACGAAGTGGAATACCGAGTATCGGTACCGCGAAGCGGGATATTAGGTCGAGAGGCCATTAGGCCGTTAGGTTGAGAGGGTTGATGGGGTGGATGGGGTTGATGGGGGATTAGGTCATTAGGTTGCCAGGGGCAACGAAAAAAATTAAAGGATATGGAGATTAAAACATTTAAGGATAAAGCGGCACTGGCAGCGGATTTTGGAGAGAGGCTGCTAAAAATCAGTCAGGAAAAGGAGGAGATTTTCATTGCCTTATCGGGGGGCAGTACGCCCAAGGTGATTTTCGAATTTCTGGCATCTGAGTATAAAGAGAAAATAGCGTGGGACAAACTACGGTTTTTCTGGGGAGATGAGCGTTGTGTGGCGCCCGACCATACCGACAGCAACTATAAAATGACCCGGGACTACCTCTTTAGCCAACTGCCCATTGCGGAGGAGCATATTTATCGGGTAAAAGGGGAACTACCGCCGGATGCAGCTGCGCTGGAATACGAAAAGATCATTGACGAGGTGCTTCCTCAAAAGAATAACCTGCCGGCATTTGACCTGATGATTCTGGGCATGGGAGATGACGGACATACGGCTTCCATTTTTCCGCATCAAATTCACCTTTGGGAATCACCCCTACTCTGTGAAGTAGCTACCCATCCGGACTCTGGCCAAAAAAGAGTCAGTCTGACCGGCAAGGTCATCAACAATTCGGAGCAGATTCTGTTTTTGGTCACCGGCAGCAACAAAGCACAGAAGGTGACGGAAATAGTTAATCAAACGGGTAACTACCAGTCTTATCCGGCCGCGCTGGTCGACAAAAAGGCCTTGTGGATGCTGGATGAAGCGGCTGGCCGACTGCTCTGATCAGAACAGTTTGATTTTCATCCCCAGCCGGATAAAATCAAAGGGAATCTCCTGAAAATATTGATAGTGCACATAGCCCACAAAGGGACAAAACCTGAGGTTCCCTCTGCGGGCCACCTCTGCATCAAAATCCAGGGCATATTCCTGGCGATACCTGCCAACACTGGTTTTCTGGCTCCATCGGTATTGACCCTGCAGAGCTGCCCTGTTTTGCAGAAAACCTAAGTCGAAACCCAGTGATTGCACAAAATAGGTTTTTGAGGGCGAAATAAAATGACTGAAACCTAAGCCGTATTCAAGCTTAAAACTTTGGATGGGCAGGCGCAACATTAACACCTGCCAATCGACAGAATGCAAGCGACCGGTTACGTCGCTCATGTTGATATAACGTAAATCACTGGCAAAAATTCCGTAATTGCCCCGAATAGCCGGACTGGCTAAAAAAGTATTGCTCTGGTAATCAAAGCCGCCCACCGCAGATATTTGCAAGGAAACCAATTCGGGTCGAAGGTCTCTGTGTTGCAGAACGGCCTGCTGACCGTTCCAAAAACCCTTATAAATACCATAACCGGCATAACCGATGCCATAGACAAGGCCCTCTATCAGCATAACAGCCAGATAAGAACTTTCAGAATCCGATTCCGAAGCGGATGCATCCGATGAATAGGCATGGTATCCATCAAGGGAAGAGGAAGACCGTTTGTCTTCCGAAACTTTTTCACGAACACGACGGGTTTGTGAGAGGGCTGAATGAAAAGTTAAAACAGCCATTAGGCTAAACAGGGTAAATTTCTTCATGGGGCTAAAGTGTTTCTCAGCCTCTTTTTTCAAGAAATATGCCAAAGTCTGAAAATCCAATTATTTTTTTTGAAAACTATTCTTGATGGAATTCCATTTTCCACCTGGCCGGACAGCTTAAACAACTCCTAAAAATAAAGATCCCGTTCTCCGGCCTTTACCCGTTCCAGGCGCTCAAGCAGCTTATTTTTAAAGGTTTCGTCGGTGTAATTTTCTATGTTTTTTTCAATCAAATCATATCCCTTTACTTTACTCTCCGGCGTGGCGTAGTCCTCAAGATATTCCGCCAAGGTCAGCATGGCGTTGGGTTGACAAAAACGCTTGATAAAGCCGGGCACTGAAAATTCCATAAAATGCTCACCGGTGCGGTTCAAGCGATAACAAGCCGTGCAGAAGGAGGGGATGTAATCCTTCTTGATTAATTCAGAAATGACTTCCTCCAGTGATCGGTTATCATTGATCTGAAACTGTTCCGAATCCAAATTTTGGGCAACCCCCTTTTTACTGTAACCCCCCAATTCAATATTGGTGCCCCCGTCAATTTGGGACACCCCAAATTGTAAGACTTCATCACGTATGTGGGCCGGTTCCCGGGCGGTTAATATCATGCCGGTATAAGGCACCGCCAATCTTAAAATAGCTACCAGTCGGGTAAAATCAGCATCGCTGACCTCGTATTGCTTATTAAAAGCATAGCCCGAAGCGGTTTTTATGCGGGGAAATGAAATGGTATGGGGGCCGACATTATAGACCGCCTCAAAGTGATTGACGTGACGCAACAGGCCCATGACCTCAAATCGCCAGTCGTAAAGCCCCATCAAAGCCCCTATCCCCACATCGTCGATACCCGCCTCCTGCGCCCTGTCGAGGGCGGTCAGGCGCCAGTTATAATCACGCTTTTGTCCCGACAAGTGCACGTCCAGATAGGCGGATGGATGGTAGGTCTCCTGAAAAACCTGATAGGTCCCAATGCCAGACGCTTTAACCACCTTAAAACCCTCAATATTCAATGGTGCAGCGTTGATATTGACCCGGCGAATTTCCCCATGGTCTTTTTTAACGCTGTAAACGGTGCGGACCGTTTCGGCAATGAATTCCGGGGAATAGCGCGGATGCTCTCCAAAGGTCAGTATCAGTCTTTTGTGCCCGGCTTCCTCCAGGGCAGTGACTTGCTCAACAATCTGGTCATGATCCAGGGTAATACGTTCCTGCTTTTTATTGTCGGTTCTGAACCCACAATAGGAACAGTTATTGGTACAAAGGTTGCCGATGTAAAGCGGTGCAAAAAGAACAATGCGCTGTCCGTAAACCCTTTCCTTCAAAACCCTGGCGCCCGCTTTAATCTCGTCAATTAACTCCGGATCATCCGCATTGATCAAGACCGCTGTCTCGGCCAGACTCAAGCGGTGCTTATCCAAAGACCGTGCAATCACCTCCCGCACCCGCTCCTTAGACGGACCTTCATTCTCCTTTAAAATCCCCCACAACTCCTCCGCATCAATAAACGGCTGCATGGCTCATCTTTTATTTTGTAAACCTGCGGATGATAAAACATAGACATATCACTTCGACTTAAAATTTCACAACCTAATCCCCCTCCTGCCCCTATCCACCCTTCCTACCCCATCAACCCTTTCTACCCTTCCTACCCTCTCAACCTAATGGCCGCTTGATCCCGCCTTGCGGGACTCCGCTTCGCTACGCCTCTTGACCTAATGACCTAATAACCCCTTTCTACCCTATCTACCCTCTCTACCCTCTCTACCCTATCTACCCTTTCTACCCT
>NZ_BAZW01000121.1 GCF_000974365.1 Geofilum rubicundum JCM 15548 | reverse complement strand
TTATGCCCTTTTTTTATTTTTCACGTTCTGTTTTTAGCGTTGGCAAAGACATACTCTTTTGTAATTTTTGGCTTGCGTTTCGGCTGCTGCGAATTGCAAATGTGTATGGCTTTAAGCGTTGGCAAATCAATCACTTGCTTAATTTTAAAATCCTAAACGCTCCTTGAATTACCAAACCAAAAACAATTGTTCCAATAATCAAATCAGGTTTATTGGAACTCAACCAATTTACCAAAATTCCTGCGATTATTACTCCCAAATTGATAATCACATCATTCGAGGTAAAAATCATACTCGCTTTCATATGTGCCTCTTCTTTGCTTTTTGACTTTTGTAAAATGTAAAGACAAATTCCGTTTGCAATAAGTGCGAAAATCGAAACGATAATAATTGTCGAAAAGTCGGGTAGTTTTTCCTTTCCGAAAAACCGTCTTAAAACTTCTACAAATCCGATTATGGCAAGTGTAATTTGAAAATATCCTGCAAGTTTTGCAATACGTTTTTTCTTTATTAGCGTTCCACCAACCGCCAACAAACTAATTCCGTAAACAAAACTATCCGCAAGCATATCCAAACTATCGGCAACAAGTCCCATAGATTTTGAAATTATGCCTGTGGTCATTTCGATAATGAAAAATGCGAAATTGATGGCAAGTACAGCCCAAAGTAGCTTTTTCTGGTCTGTATTTCCTTTAAAATCCGTTTGGTCGCTCTGTTCAGTAGAGATTTTCTTTCCGCCTAAATTCAGTTCGATGATGGACTTTTCGATTTGGTCGGTTTCTCCGCTGTGAAAAACGGTCAATTTTCGGTTCGGAATGTCAAAGTCCAAATTCGCAATACTTGAAATCCCGTTCAATTTCATTTGGATTAGATTTTTCTCTGATGGACAGTCCATTTTGGTTATTAAAAAAATTGTTTTTTTCACTTTTATTCTATGTTAGTTACCCTCTTATGGATTACAGTAATCGCAATACATAGGGTCTTCGGTTGTTTTCTTATGTGGATACATTTCTTCTTTGGTGAAATTGCATTTTTGACAGCTATAAATAAAACTCAACGTAGAATTGGTGGGTAAGCCACATAAACTACATTCTAATCCTTTTTTGGCATCTGTAACTCCAAAACCTGGAATATTGCATTGAGGGCAGCAAGAATTTACCTTGGCAACTAATTTCTTGGCTGCATTTTCAATTACAGCCATTCGGCTAGGGTTGTACATTGCCCTCATATCGGTTTCAGCGTAAACCCCGTTGAATTTTTTATACAGTAAATGGAATGCTTTTTTTAAGTCTTGTAATTTTGTAATGCCTTTGATTATATCGTTGTTGTCTTTTTTTGACCTGCGAAGTATGAGTCCGTGAGATGGAAATTTTACTGATTCAGCAAATTCTAAAAGGTCTTTTTCATTTTCAATTTCACTACCGTTGAAATTAGTCTCCATACTTAGTTCTCTGGTGATTATTTCTAAGTTGTTCTTTTTGTCAATGAATATTAAAAACTCCTCATCTGCACTTGCAAAAAATAGCGTAGGATGTGGACCGAAAGAGCCTTCACTTGCCACACCCAAATCGCAGTTATTTAGTTCCATAGCTAAAAGGCATTTTCGCCTAGCCGTTGCTATTGGGTCAAGTTCCCTTTCAATCTCTCCTGTAAAGGTTCCTAATGTATCTGTATCGAACGTTTCATCTGTAAAACACCTTACTCCCAACTCTTTTTCAAGAATTGGTGCAATTACACTTTCCTTTTTGTGCTTGGTTGCTATGATTAATTTTCTACTGATGAACATAAGGCGATAATCTCTTTAATTGGATTTTGTTGTTATCGTTATTTCCATTCCTTTAAACATTTCATTAAATCTTCCATTATTATACACCAAATTTCCATTCACAAATGTCTGTTTGATTGCCGTATGGAATAGCGTTCCCTCTAATGGCGACCAACCGCATTTGTATAAAAGATTGTCCGTGGCAACTGTCCATTGGCTGTTCAAGTCAACCAATGTCAGGTCTGCATAATAGCCTTCTCGGATAAATCCTCTTTTGGTCATACCATATAAAATTGCTGGATTATGGCACATTTTCTCCACTATTTTTTCTAATGAAATCAGGTCTTTTTTATAAAATTCCAACATACAATTGAGCGAGTGCTGAACCATTGGTGCTCCTGACATAGATTGAAAATAGGGTTGTTGCTTTTCTGCCAATGTATGTGGTGCGTGGTCAGTGGTTATAATGTCTATTCTATCATCAAGTAGTGCCTTTAGCAAGCCTTGTTTATCCTGTTCTGTTTTTATGGCTGGATTCCACTTAATGAGCATTCCCAATCGTTCATAGTCTTTGTCCGAAAACCATAAATGATGTACTGAAACTTCGGTTGTTATTTTTTTCTCTTGCAAAGGAATGTCATTCTGAAATAGATGTGTTTCTGCCTCTGTCGTTAAGTGCAGAATATGAAGTCTGGCGTTGTGTTTTCTGGCTAAATCAATCGCTCGTTTGGTTGCTTCATAACAACCTTTAGTACTTCTTATAATTGGATGAAATTTTGCTGGAATATTATCTCCATATTCTTTTCGAAACGCTTGTTCATTTTCTTCTACGATTTCTTCTTTCTCGGAATGAATGGCGATAATGGATTTGCAATTAGCAAACAGCTTTTCCATTTTTTCTGGACTGTCAGCCAAAAGATTTCCTTTTTTGGTAAAATATAAGCCATCATCAGAAACACCAATAAATTGGCTTGTGTCCATTTTTATAAATTCATCAATATTATCCCCGTTTACACCAAGGAAGAATGCATAGTTCGCCAAAGATTTTTTAGAAGCTATCTCATATTTTTCTCTTAAGCTTTGAACGGTCAAAATATTAGGAACCGTATTTGGCATATCAATAAAAGAAGTCACTCCACCTGCTATGGCAGCTTTGCTTTCGGTATATAAATCGCCTTTGTGGGTAAGCCCTGGGTCTCTAAAATGAACTTGTCCGTCAATGATTCCTGGTAATAAGTGTTTGCCTGTTCCGTCAATTAATTTGTAATTTGTTTCAATGTCAATGTTTCCTATTTGCTGAATAAGTCCGTCTGACAACAATACGTCTGAGACAAATGATTTGCCTTCATTTACTATGGTAGAATTCTTAATTAATATCTTTTGATTCATTGTTCATTTTCTGTGATTAGTGTCGGTTTTCTTGCATTGTCGCTCAGGATGGTCTGCCTATCTAATTCCAAGAAAGCAAATTCAATCGCTGGTTTTACCGAGAGCAATATTACCGTAAAGGCTAATGTGTAAGTCATATTTTCATCAGATTATTGCAAAATTCCAAAATTCCAATGAGTTTCCTTTCGAGCGTTGGCAAAAAAACAGCTCTTTTGGTTTTTTTCATTGGCTTTCGTGTCGGCAAAAACCAAATGTGCTGTTTGTGCGGTTGGCATTTTTTTAATTGGGCATAACGT
>NZ_BAZW01000122.1 GCF_000974365.1 Geofilum rubicundum JCM 15548 | reverse complement strand
TCACATAAAGCATTGTGTTACAACAATACGATAGCGTTCTACTTTACATTATTTTTTCACTTTCACTAGAAATTCTTCAGCCACTCTAAAAGATTATCATTGTTTGTCCATAAAGGTTTTTCCTTTTTAATAACATCTGCATACGCTTTTTCAATTGCTTCACGCTTTTGTTTAGAGTCCACCCTTGCATAGACTTCAGTTGTTTGTACCGACTCGTGACCAAGTATGTCACGAATGTAAACAAGGTTTACACCGGCCTGTAGAAGATGCATGGCCTTTGAGTGTCTGAGCGAGTGTGGGCTGATTTTTTCTGGCACCAACTTCTGATCTTTCATTCTTGCTGCTCTTACATAATTCTGAAGAATGTAATGAACTCCTGCACGGGTAAGCTTTTCTCTTCGGCTGTTATAAAATAATGGATGCATATTTACATGAGGTTCAAGCAAGTGATTCATTTCCATGTAATTTTTCAAGTGCACCACTTGTTGATCCATTAGAGGAACGATTCTGGCTTTGTTTCCTTTACCAACCAATTTAATCGTATATGGCTTTGTCAGACGCACGCTTGATGCCGTAAGATCAATAACCTCCTGCACTCTTGCAGCAGAGTCATACATCAATGCAAGCATGGTAAGATCACGCATTCCCTTTTTTGTAGAAAGATCGGGTTGAGCAAAAAGCAATTTAACACCCTCTATTGTTAAATAATTCATCGTCCTTTTCTTAACCTTCTTGACCTTAATAGAGAGTATTTTCTGCCATTCATTTATACTCTCAGGAACTTCGTACTGCAAAAAATTAAAAAATGAGTGTATCGCTGCAAGACGTACATTGCGGGTAGAATCACTACATTTTCTTTCTCGCTGAAGCCACTCTAGAAATTCAACAATACATTCCTTTGTAATATCCTTAAGAGACAGCTTGTTTATTCTTATTTTTTTTTGCGATTCAAAAAAGCCAATAAACAAGATGAAAGAAGTCTTGTAGGAGTTTATGGTATTGGCACTCATACCTCTTTCTCCCGGCAGATATTTTGATAAAAAATCAGTAAGGCTTTTAGAAAAATCAGTCGGCTTCATAACATTGAGTTTTATTTAGGTCTGGAAAAATATGAGGACAGATTTTATTTACACTTTTGATAAGTGAAGGGTACATTTCTGCGGTCAGCCTTACATATTTATCAGTAGCCGCAAGTGATTGATGTCCCAGATAGGTAGAGAGTATAGGAAGTGAATAGTAAAGATCAAGTTCCTGTTCGCACATTGATACCAACGAGTGAACTGCAAATGTATGTCTGAAGTCATGCAATCTGGGACCAGCACCCTTGCCTTGGTGCGATATGCCTGAGCTAAAAAGAATTTTCCTGAACCACCTATAAGCTATGCTAGATCCATTTACACCTCCAGCAGGATGGACAAAGAGATGGTTTACACCCTTTATAGCTGGTCTTTGATTCCTGTATTTTAGATAATCTTGCAAAGCTTCTGAGAGTGATTTTGAAAATGGAATGAGACGCTCTTTCCCATTTTTGCTGTCTCGGATCTTTAAAACATTATGCGTAACATCAATATCATTTATAGAAAGGCTCATGGCTTCACCTGTTCTGATTCCTGTGGAATAAAGCAGCCTAAAAAGGACAGGTATAAAAAACATCCCCGTCCTTAAATTACAGTTGTTTGCTTTGCTTTGGTCGGCAATACTAAAGATTTTCAGAACCTCCTCCTTCGTAAAAACATAAGGAGTGTAAGAACTCTTAAATAGTGGAAGTTTTGGGATATAGGAAGCATGTCCAGTATCATTCAGATAAAATGCAAGCTGTCTTACTACCTGTATCCTGTTGTATCTGCTTTTCTCTGATTCATGGGGATGTCTGGCACAGACCTCACTTGCAAGTTCCTTGGTTATGCCAATGGACGACTCCTCTCTTTTATATGCAATTTTATCAAAATTGCCCAATTCATATTCTGCTGCCTGGTATTTAAAGCCAAGACTTCTTTTTACAGTCAGGAACTCTTTTATTGAGCGACCATAGACACTATAGAATGGCTTACTCATGGCAACCTCCTTTTTGCATGTAAAAAGAAAATGGAATAGAGGGAACTTCGAGTGCACACTGCTTAAGTGATAAAGTGTCGATGCGCAGATAGAACATGGTGGACATAGTGCTCGAATGACCCAGTGCTTCTGAAATAACAGGCAGTGGAGTTTTCTGATCTAAAAGACTGGAAGCAAAACAATGTCTCAATGCATGTGGCCCATGCTTTCTATTTCTTAAATCAATATTCGCCCGCTTAAAATAAAACTGAGCAGAGTTTGCTATATCGTGCGTTGCGATTTTATCATGCGGGGATAGGATTTGCAGAAAGCAATAATTTTCATTAGACTGAGGCCTTCCGTATTTTAGATAATCAATAATTGCATTCCCCACTTCCGGTAGTATTGGAAGTGTTACACTCTTACCGGTTTTCTTTTGCTCAAAATTAAACTCATTTGTTTGCCAGGAAATATTCTCGAACTTAAGATTTGCAATGTCAGACGATCTAAATCCTAATTTTAGTGCAAGCAAAAACATGGCATAGTCTCTCTTTCCTTTAGGGTTGCCTCTGTCAATGGAACTGATAAATTGCTCAATCTCTTCTTTTGTAAAAGTGGAAGGCAATTTTGGCTGTCGTTTATAATTATCAGATGGTATTTTCCTTGAGTAGTCGGTGCTGACAAGTTCCCTTTCAAACAAATAACGCATATAACCCCTGAAAATGGATAGAGCTACATATCTTGCTGCTGGCTTATGAGGATTAAGCCCAGCAGCAAATTGCAAAATCTCTGAAGACGTGATTCTACGAACCGATCTGATTCTTTTTTCACGTAAGAAGCTATTGAGCGCATGCAGGTATATCTTATGATAGGTTATTGTCGCATTTGCCAGACTATAAATTGTTGTTTTATAATCAATGAAGTCCATCATAGATTTTCCTATTACTCCATGCAGCTCTCTCGGGGGTTTTCTTCTTATTCCAAGCAGGACTCTGCCTGTGTTTTGATAATCATCAAGAGCTTCGATTTTACTTACAAAGTTCTTTTTGGTCACTGATAGGTTCTCGAACTTATATTTCCCAAGCTCCGACAAAAGAAAGGCTTCGCCAATTTTAGCGGTATAAATTTTCTTCCGATGAACCGCCATGTAAGTCTTTAATTTTTCCCATGCTAACAGGTACTTTCTTACAGTAGACTCTGACCTGCGGATGCTTCTTAAATAACGGAGGAAGTCTTCCGTTAACTCATCAATGGTTTGCTTTTTTTGTTCCATCACATCATATTTTAAAGTTTGATAGACACTATTGTCTATTTTGATTTAAAATATAATGTAAAGTGAATGAATAGATCAATGCTGATAAACAGTAATTTGGTTGA
>NZ_BAZW01000123.1 GCF_000974365.1 Geofilum rubicundum JCM 15548 | reverse complement strand
GGCGCCAGGATGTATGACCCGGCACTGGGGAGGTGGCACGCTTTGGACCCTCAGGCTGAAAAGTATTTTTTTGGTTCTCCCTATGTTTATGGATTAAATAATCCCATTTTATTCATTGACCCGGATGGAGAAGCTGTTTATTCAACTAATGAAGTTCTTGGATTTCATAAACTGCCTACTAGAGAAGAGCAGTTGTCATATAAAGGTTCATTTTTGGGAGTTCCAATTTATCTTAGTACGGATAATTTAGTTTCGTTAACAGCAGGGCTTGTTAAGGGAATGCTTACAACGACAAAAGAAGTAGCTTCTGCAGTAGTTGGAATTTCAGAAACATTATATAATGCTACTGAAGTAATAAGTGGTGCTTCTACAAAAGACCTTATGAATTTTAGAAGTTGTCTCAAGGATCTAAGTAATGGACTTACAGAGCAGGCAAATGCAACAAGAGATGAAGCTAAAGATTTAGCCTCAAAAATGGAAAATCTGAAGGATAAGACCACTGATAATTATAAACAAATGGAGGCTGATTATGATAGTAAGGTAAAGCAGGTATTTGAATTAGAAGACCAAAATAGAGCTATTAAGCATGAAATTGGTGCTGTAGATGATGAAATAATAAGTAGAGAATTACATAAAAAATATATGTAAATGATTGAATTTCCAGTTACTAATAGAGAAGAAGCAATTAAAAAAGGAATGTTTTATATAGCTGTTTTTCTTGTGTTTTCATTTATTTATTCTGCAATTGTTGATGTGTTTACTGTTGGAGTCATTCTTTTTTGGGGGATGTTAATTGCTCTATTTTTAATTAACAAATTAAAGAAACAGAACATCACCAGAGTTGTGTTAGAAGATGAAGAGTTAGTCATTGATTTAAACGGTGAAGTAATTAGGGTTTCGTGCCAAGAGATTTCCAAAATCCAAGGAGGGATTGGGGGGATTGGAATAAATGGAAAGATGAGTAAGTGTTATACTGTATTTTTAAAGAGAGAGTTTAAATTTGGCAATAAGATTTATTTAACTTACAGGACTCATAATACCACTAAAAAATTCATAGAAGAGGATTTTCCTGAAATAGAAGAGTTAAAGTCAAAGCTGTCCTAACCCGCAGCTCGGCGTAATTTGTAATTACGTCGAATTTTAACCGGCAGTTTGCAACTGCCATTCTTGGTAAACCAAGCGGCAGAGCGAGAGGCTTAGAGGCAAAATTAGATTGTAAACTAAGCTTTCATATAAATGTAGTGACAAAGCCCGGCAAGTCCGGGCTTTGTCATTATATCGCCTTTAATTTAGCCGCTTTAATAAGGTTGTCAATTGTATAAAAAATATTGGTTCTATCTTCGTCGGGTAGGTTCTCAATATCTTCCAGCCGCTTTAAAGTTTTTTTGTCCAGAATCTTCAGGTCACCATCACCCACCAAGTAATCCAAAGACACTTCGAGGGCATCCGCCAGTTTTTTAGCGGTTTCAATGCTTGGCTTCATTTCATTACGCTCATACTTCCCGACAATATCGCCATTGATGCCGGAACGCTTTCCAAGCTCTGCTTGCGAGAGCTTTTTCTGTTTGCGTATTAATGTCATCTTCTCCCCGAAATTCATACAGTATTCTTCAGTTTTAAGTATTGAATAACCCAGTATTTGCAAATTTAAGTGAATAAAGCTTCATAAACAATTTTGATAATGCTTGTTTGTTTCAGAATGATAATCTACATTTGTGAATAATTGTTCAGAAAAAAGAATTTCAAAAAATTTTCAAAAATGGAAATCCAAGAAATAAAGCAGCGTCTAAGCATCTACACAGTTCTAAAACACTACGGTTTACAGCCCGACCGAAACAACATGCTCAAATGCCCCTTCCACCCTGATGATAAGCCAAGCTTGAAGATTTACCCAAACACCAATACCTTTAATTGCTTTGGCTGCGGCAAAAGTGGCGACCAGATAGAGTTTTGTACTCTGAAAGAAGGCAGTAAGCACAAAGGTTTATTAAAGGCAACGGAACTAACCGGAGAGATAACACCGATAAACAATAAGCCTAAGCAACAAAAGAGCCAGGCAAAAGAGAACCACACCGAAATATTAACCAAGGTTTTTGAAAGCTTCTGCAATGGACTGAACCATCCTGTAAGCGTGAAACCTAAAGAATACCTGAAAGGCCGTAATCTAAAGTATGAACTTTTAGAAATCGGTTATAACTCCGGCCAGTTCCATCACCGGGGCAAATTAAGCGAAGCCGACCAGAAAGCCTGCATCAATGCCGGTCTGTTAATCCCTTACAGTAGTCCGGTTCCCAATGCCACCGGAAATACCTACAAAGTTTTTGCAAAGGACTGCATAATCTTCCCTCTAAAGGACAAGCAAAACCAAATCGTTAGCATTTACGGGCGAAGCACTACCAACAACAACCAATCGAAACACTACTATTTAAAAGACCGCTGCGGACTTTATCCAGGCTATCCGAAACCGGCAACCACCAAACTGATATTGACCGAGGCCATCATAGATGCAGCAACACTTTTACTGATGCCGGAAATTACAACAGAATACAGCGTTTTAGCTTGTTACGGAACAAACGGACTTACAGAAGAACACAAACAAGCCATAAGAGAGCTGGAGAACCTACAAGAAATCATTTTCTTTTTTGATGGCGACAAAGCCGGAAATGAAGCCATAGAAAAGTATCAGAATGAACTAAGCGAATTAATGCCAGAAATAAAACTAAGTTCCATTGAAGCGCCCGAAGGCGAAGACGTAAACAGCTTATCATTGGCTTACGAAACTGAAATCTTTACCCATCTGTTCGAGCATCGAAAACCTTCCCGATCTTCGGTACGGGATGAACCTTTTTTTTTAACTGAAAAAACTGAAATAAAGGAAAGAGAAGCCCAGTCACAACCATTACCGGAAGTACAGATAAGACAGAACTTGCCACAACAGGGAAAGCTAAACACCCGAAATCCCGACTTTATAACCTACACCACAGAAGAGCTGCAAATCATCATCCTTGGCGGCATCAACCTGCAGCAAATCGACCGCCTTAGAATCACGGTTAAAATCAGTAGAACCGATACAAACGACCCATTGCACAGCATCCGCCACACCATCGACCTTTACCACTCCGATTATTTAGAAAAGTTTATAGGCAAAGCCAGCGAACAATTAGAAACCGGTACCAATGTTTTAAAGCGAGCCATTGCAGAGCTGACCGAACAAATAGAGAGCTATAGGTTAAGCAAAATAGAAAGCCAAAAGGAGCAGAAACCACAATCAAGGCAGCTAACAGAACACAGGGAAAACAAAGCA
>NZ_BAZW01000124.1 GCF_000974365.1 Geofilum rubicundum JCM 15548 | reverse complement strand
AAGGACATCCGTAGAAATATGGATGTCCTTTTTTTATGCGCTAATTTCTGGTCATCGATATCAAGGCGACCGTACTTCAGGAGGTTGAGCGCAGCGAAATCCCGGTTTATCGGGACGCAGCGAAGCGATTCCGAAAAATCGGAACTGCGCCTGCGGCTTGAGATCCAGAGCATCGGGATCGCCGCCGATCATAAGAAAAGGCGATTCAGCAATGAGTCGGCTTTTCTGCGTTATATCCCCGTCTCACCCAGTCAACCCCATCAACCCTTCCTACCCCTCTCTTCCTAATCACCTCTTAATCCCGCTTCGCGGGTACCGATCCTCGGTATTCCACTTCGTTACAACTCCCGCTTCGCTCCGCCTCTCGGCCTCTTGACCTAATCACCTCTTGACCTAACGACCTAATTTCCTCCCACCCAATAGGGGTATTTTCATCCTGCTCTGTCTAATAATAAACAAAGGTTGGTTTAACTAATATATTTAGCCATGAAAAGGAGAAAAATAAATTCGCAAGGTCATCGCACAACTATTAAAATGCTTGTTTTAATGTTGCTTGTTTCAATGGTGATGATGGATGTGTCCGCCATTGACCAGGATCAGGAGACATCAGTGCCCCAATATAGTGGGACTGTATTTGACTCAGAGAGCAGAGATCCGCTCGTTTTTGCGACGGTTGCTGTAGAAGGAACTCATATTGCAACGGTAAGTAATTCGGACGGGGAATTTATTCTGAAGGTGCCGGAACAACATGCCGGTAAGAACCTGGTGGTATCTTTTATTGGTTATGAAAAGAAATCGATTCCCTTAAGTGCCCTTAATGCCGAAGGGAATGATATTCCGTTGGATATGACTACTGTATCTCTTGTGGAAGTCAGTGTATTTCCTTCTGATCCTGACCTGTTGATTCGTGCAGTGATGAATCGACGCGACCAGAATTACCTGGATGTGCCTACCTCCAAAACGGCATTTTACCGGGAAACAATTAAGAAGGGCTGGTCTTATGTATCGTTGACCGAGGCCGTTGTAGATATTTATAAGCATCCCTACAACAGCTCACGCAGCGATCAGGCCAAGTTAATTATTGGACGCAAAAGCACAGATTACGGCAAAATTGATACTTTGGTCTTCCGACTGCAGGGAGGTCCTGTTTCGGCTTTGATGCTGGATATTATGAAAGATCCTTACACGCTGTTTGATGAAGAAATGGTGGACTATTATGTTTTTGAAATGTCTAATATTACGCGTGTGGACGATCGGATGCTGTATGTGTTGAGCTTTAAGCAAAAGCCGGATGTTAATACACCGTTATTCTATGGTAAACTGTATGTCGATACGGAATCGTTGGCCATTACCAGCGCCTCCTTCAATATGAATATATCCAACCGGTCAGAGGCTGCGCGTATGTTTATTCGTCGCAAACCCATGGGGGCAAGGGTTTTTCCAACCGAAACGGCTTATATGGTTAATTACAGGGAGCAGGATGGGAAATGGTTTTTCAGCTACGCCCGGGCAGAAATTTCTTTCCGTGTCAACTGGCGCAGGAAGCTGTTTAATACCAACTACCATACTACCATGGAGATGGCTGTAACCGATTGGGAAGTGACAGATGATCGTCCTTACAGGTCATCAGACCGTTTGAAAATGAATGTGATCATGGAAGATGCTGTGCAGGGATTTGCTGACGATGCGTTTTGGGGCGATTACAACGTGATTGAGCCGGAACAGCCCATTGAAAACGCCATTAGAAAAATTCAAAAAAGTATTGAAGATTAGATGACGGATAGAACAAAAAATCCGATGACAGAAAGTCATCGGATTTTTTGTTTCTGAAGGTTTCTTATTCCCAATTTAAAAGGACTTTCCCACAATTCCCTTCTTCCATAATGTCAAAGCCTTTCTGGAAATCCTCCACGGGCATTCGATGCGTTATCATGGGCGAAAGATCTAATCCGGACATAAGCATTTGCTCCATGTGATACCAGGTTTCAAACATCTCACGACCATAGATGCCCTTGATGGTGAGTCCTTTGAAAATCATTTTATTCCAGTCGACGGTGGTGTTGGGGGGCAGGATGCCCAACAGGGCAATTTTTCCGGAATTGTACATGTGGTCCAACATTTGATTAAAGGCCGCTGTAGAACCCGAACATTCCAGTCCAATGTCAAAACCCCGCATGCCCAGGTCTTTAACCACCTGTGTCAGGTCTTCTTTTAAGGGGTTCACAACTTTGGTGGCGCCCATTGTTCGTGCCAGATTGGCTCTGAATTCGTTGGTCTCTGTAGCTACAACGTATCTGGCTCCTGCAAATTTGGCTACTGCCACGCACATGCTTCCAATTAAACCCGAACCGGTAATCAATACATCTTCACCAATAAGCGGAAAGCTCAGGGCGGTATGCGTCGCATTGCCGAACGGATCCATGATGGAGACGATCTCATCCGGGATCTTTGAGCTGACCTTCATGACATTGTTGGCAGGCACAACCACGTAATCGGCAAAGGCGCCATCTATATTCACCCCAATTCCTACAGTCTTTTCACAAATGTGTTGGCGACCGCGTCTGCAGTTTCGGCAATGACCGCATGCAATGTGTCCTTCACCGGTTACCCGGTCGCCTTCCTTTACATTGCCCACTTCTGATCCAACCGCAGCCACGTGACCAACATATTCATGACCAATGGTCATAGGGGTACGAATGGTTTTTTGTGCCCAGTCGTCCCATTTATAAATATGCAAGTCGGTGCCGCAAATGGATGTTTTTGATATTTTGATCAGCACATCGTTGTGTCCGGGAGCAGGGACTTCTTTCTCTTGCATCCAGATGCCCTTTTCAGGATGCGCTTTTACGAGCGCCCTCATTGTTGCCATAGGTGTGAACTTTAGTTGTTGTACAATTTACAAAATTGATTGTTGTCGTAAAAGTGCAAAACTAAATTTGATGGACTTGTTGATAATAATCATGCTTGTCAATTATTTGAAGGTCCACACACCACCAATTAGCATTCCGTAAAAAATGCTGTTCGTGGGATTCGATGTGATGGGGCAGGAGCCTGTGTTGCACCCAATAAAGTAGTAATAGGCATAACCTAAAAGGGCGCCTGCCGATATACCAATGGACATTCTTATGAGGCGTTTTTTCCAGCTAATTTTTTCTTTTGTTGTATCTTCGCTCATATTCTAACCGTTTTGATGGTAAATGAAGTA
>NZ_BAZW01000125.1 GCF_000974365.1 Geofilum rubicundum JCM 15548 | reverse complement strand
TTAGGTTTATTCCATGTGCTTCTAGGTATCTATTCCTGTATTCAATGCTTGCTAAGTATGTGTATCCAAATGAGAATCTTCCTGAAACAGCGAAGTCAATTGATAGCTTGCCAAGTAGTTCCTGATCTAACAATAAAATTAAGACTGGTTCAACACTAACTATTCTTTGTTTAATATTCTCAACATATGAATTACTTAAATCCAATTCACTTTCAACATTGAAACTTTTGTTAAACTTTATTAGTCCTTGCGCCATGTTTCTCTCACAATCTTTTATTTTCAAAGTACCAATATGCTTGTTTCCAACTTCCTTAATCTCCCCGGATATTTTTGAAGATTCATATAGCATTGTGTAAACCGGATAAGAAAAGTGGTTTTTAAAACCCTCTTCTACGCCTTTATTAATTATGGCTGTATGCTTATCTGAAACAGATATTCTGTCATTCTCATAAACATAATCTATCTGAGTAATAGACGCATTTATAACTTTAGGTTCCTCTTTGGTAGCTGATTTCCCTGAAATATTGATTGTATTCCCTCGAAAGTGCCTCACATCAATTTTTCCCTCGAAGTAATCATCAATATAACCGGCAAGGTTGGTCAGAGCCGCCTTAGTGGCCTGACCGGTTACAGTATTTAAAAAGGAGGTCGCCCCTCCCTTTAGTTGAAGCCCTCCCAAAGCTCCTTGTTCAAGATTGATTTGGCTTCGACCAAATGACTGTTGCATTTCTGATGCTATGAAAAGTATTTCACCTGTTTCAACATTTACAACCCTTAAAGAGATATTCACAATAGCCCTCAACTGAGAGGTTCGAACATCAGATACATACTCTGAACCCATATTGATGCCCGATAACGCTTCTGCTGTCCCTAGAATACCTTTGATGGGTACGCCGGTGCTAATCTCCACCACATCAGGTTCATATACTGTTCCGGTTATAAAATAGTCCACACCGCGGGTACGTCCTATTCTTAATGCTTCCTTTTCATCAATAATACCCTGTTGGGATATTGCAATTTCATCCATTTGGAGTCCAAGCGTTTGCCTGTCAATCACTTTAAACTTGTCAATACTAAATAGTTCTTCCGTAAGTAAATCAGCAATATAGAAACCCAGATACCCTCCTCTGGCACTCGTTACATTCATGGGTTGTATAGCAATAGATTTTCGAAATTCTCTTGATGCATCAGTTGTAATATCCATAATTTGAGCCACCATACCTGGTTGCAACTGATTAATAGCAGTCCGCGGTGAAACCCTACCAACAGAATAATTGGGCTTAACTTCGATTATTTCAACGTATGCAATTACTTCGGGTTCACGTTGAATCGTTTCTCCAGTAACTGGATGAACGAAATGTTCACGTTTTTTCACTACCTGTAATCCGGCTCCAATGGATATCTGTGAGTCGTTTAAATCAATGTAAACGGCATCATCCTCAATAGCTAATATGACACCTTTGATAATAGAGGATTGTGCATAAGTTATTTCTACTGTTAAAATATAAAGACAAAAGAAAAGTGATTTTTTCAGATAATTAAGCATAGGATTTCAATTGATGATGGTCAACTTGTATGGTATAGAAGATTTGTGATAAATAAAATCATTATCATTTTAGCAAATATCTTTCTTAATAATTGTACATCCAATACCTTTTGACTGGAATTTAACCAACCAAACCATTTCATTAACGAACGTCAGGAGTTATTTAATCAAAAAATATTATGTTGATTTGAGAAATTCTTTAAATTGTGGAAATATAAATCATTAGGCCCAAAAATGTACAAAGTAATAATCGCTGATGACGAACCCCGTGCCATAGAAGTGCTGGAAAAGCTTTTGGGAAATTTTGCCGGATATACGGTAATAAAGACCATAAGGGATGAATCTGAAATCTTACCCTCAGTAATTGCCCTTGAGCCGGACTTGCTGTTCTTGGATATTAATTTGGGACAAACAACCGGAATGGACGTAGCACGGGAATTGAATATGTTGGGGCGACCCTTGCAGATCATCTTCATTACCGCATATAATCAATATGCTTTGGAGGCTTTTGATTGTAAGGCATGTGATTATTTATTGAAGCCTGTTTCACTGGCACGTTTGTCGCAGGCATTGAAGCATTTTGAGGAGCATTATCATGTCAACGTACCAATCGAGTAGGAGAAACGGGATTATTTCCCGTTTCGTCCTCTCACACCACCGTACGTACGGTTCTCGTATACGGCGGTTCCCTAATTTACAACTCTTACCGCTTTGTAATAATCCAGAAAGAAAACGTATCCAGCCTTACGCAAACGTTGGTCTGTTACTGTTCGGGATAGGATAGAGCTCTTTGCTATGCGCCAGTAGCCTTTCCTAGTGTTCGCCCACTCATAAGCTTTGTATTTATTAATACCAAGCTTTATAAGGTTGGCCATTTTGGTTTTTATCCGTTTCCATTGTTTCCAGATGACCATTCGTAGCCGTCGGCGATACCACTTATCCGTCCCTTTTAGCAGACTTTGCATATCGGCCAGTTTGGAGTATTGCACCCAGCCCCTAATGTATTGACTTAGTGCTTCCTTCCTGCGCTCGTTGCCCCACCCGTTGCTTCTCGATGTCAGCTTTTTAATTTTGGCTTTCATCTTTTCCACACTTTTGGGGTGTATCCTCAACCTTCCTTCACCTCTATAGCGATAGAAGGTATAGCCAAGGAACTTAACATCCTTTACGTGTGCTACCTGGCTCTTGTCCCGATTGACTGTCAAGAAAAGCTTTTCTTCTATAAAAGAAACGATGCTTTTCATCGTCCGGTGGGCGCTTCGCCGGCTTTTGCAGAGTATTACCATGTCATCAGCATAACGTACAAATTTATGCCCTCTGCTTTCGAGTTCCCGGTCCAGCTCATTCAGTAGGATATTGCCCAGCAGAGGACTTAGTGGTCCTCCTTGCGGTACACCTTCATGGGTTTCTTCGTAGTGGTCTTCGTGCATTACTCCAGCATTTAGGTACTTGTGGATAAGTGACACCACCCGCCCGTCTTTAATGGTGCGCGATAGTATCTCTATCAACTTGCTGTGGTTAACGGTATCGAAGTACCGCTCCAAGTCTATATCTACTGCGTAGACATTACCTTGGGTAATGTAGTCCCGACACTTACGAAGGGCGCCATGAGCGCTT
>NZ_BAZW01000126.1 GCF_000974365.1 Geofilum rubicundum JCM 15548 | reverse complement strand
AACGATTTCGATAAATCGGATCGGTGCCTGCGGCTTGAGGTCCTGCGATGCGGGAAATGGGTTTTGAATAAATGTTAGTATTAAAGATATAATTGAAGATTGAATTATGTATCAACCAATTAATTTGACGGATAAGATTTTTTATGTGGGGGTGAATGATCGCCGTACGCATTTGTTTGAAAATTTGTGGCCTTTGGAAAGGGGTGTGGCCTATAACTCGTATGTGATCAACGACCACAAGGTGGCTTTGATTGATACGGTGGAGATTGGGCATGTGGATCAATTCCTGAAGAAGGTGCGTGCGGTGATTGGCGATAAGCCGATCGATTATTTGGTGATTAATCACATGGAGCCGGATCATGCCGGCTCTGTTCAAATATTGACGGAGCTGTACCCGGATATGCAGCTGGTGGGTAACAAGAAGACGATTCCGATGGTGGAGGGCTTCTTTGGTATCAATGACAAGGATAAGTTCATTGAAGTGGGAGAGGCCGATGTGCTGATGCTGGGTGAGAATACGCTGCAGTTTCATATGATTCCGATGGTGCACTGGCCGGAGACGATGGTGAGTTATGTGCAGGAGCAAAAATTGTTGTTTTCCGGGGATGCTTTTGGAAGTTTTGGAACGCTGGATGGCGGTGTTTTTGATGATGAGGTGGAGTTTGATTACTTCAAGGATGAGATGCGTCGCTACTATTCCAATATTGTAGGTAAATATGGCAATCCGGTACAAAAGGCGCTGGATAAGTTGTCGGGACTGGAGATTGAGATGATTGCGGCGACGCACGGTCCCATTATACGGACGCACATCGCTGAAATGCTGGAAATGTATGATGCCTGGAGCAAGTACGAGGCGGGCAATGGCGTGGTGATTGCCTACGCTTCGATGTACGGTCATACCGAGGAAATGGCGGAGGTTGTGGCGCGGGAGCTGGCTGTGCAGGGCGTGAAGGCCATTCGCATGTATGATGTCTCAAAGACGCATGCCTCCTATATTATTTCTGATATTTTTAAGTACAAGGGGGTTATTTTTGGCAGTCCCACCTACAGCAATGAATTACATCCGAGTCTGGAAGCCTCGTGACCAAGCTGGATCACATGGGTGTTCAGAAGCATTACCTGGGCATTTTTGGCAGTTTTACCTGGTCGGGGGCTGCGGTTAAAAAGCTGACGGCTTTTGCGGAATCGGTGAAGTGGGAAGTGGTAGGAGAGTCGGTAGAGGAGAAGCATGCGCTGAAGGCGGATAAGTATGAGGCTTGCCGACAGTTAGGTAAGGCGATGGCGGAGAAATTAAAAGGTTGATATAACAGGAATTCAGAAGCTGTTAAAATAAGGATAAATCTTATCTTAAACAGTTTCTTAATTAAGAAAAGCCCCTGAGTGTTCAGACACTCAGGGGTTTTTTGATGGGTTCATCCTTTGAATAAGGTTCATGCTCGTTGAATAAGGTTTGTCTCTTTGAATGAGCTGATCTTTTTCCGGAGGATGGACTTTGTTATAGCTTTACCCGCCGTAAAAATCGTTCATTTCCTTTTTAATGGTGGCAATGGCATCGTTGAAATAGAGGTTGAGGTCGCGCCCCATGTTTTCGATCAGAAAGCGGCCCAGTTCCAGGGCCGGTGCTTCGGGTTTGATGTTGTTGGCGGTGGTGTTGATGAGCCGTATCAAGCCCTCACGGGCTGCTTTGACTTTGTTCCAGGTGGCGGGACTGACATACAGTTGCATGGCCAGGTTGTGGTCGAACTCCTGACGTATCATTTTGAGGAGGTGCGACTGGAACTGCACGGAGGTCATTGTGTGACGCTGCTCACGCAAAACGAGCGACTCGGGATTGAGGCGCTCCAACAGCAAAATCAGCCGTTCGTAGGCCTGCATCCGCAAGCGCAACAATTCGGTGCTCTCCTTGACCCGGATCTCCTGCTGACGTCGCCGGTTCTCCTGCGTAATAAAAAGGTAAATCAATACCAACGCAAATACCATGGTGGCAATGGAAGGTAACAATATGGTCCATGTGTCCATTCTATTTCAATTTTTAAATTTCGTAAATAATAGCTGCTTCGCTACGTCCCGATTCTCGGTATTCCGCTGCGCTACACCTCTTGGCCTATCAATCCCGCCTTGCGGGTACCGATTCTCGGTATTCCACTTCGTTTCAACTCCTTGCTACGCTACGCCTCCCAACCTAATAACCTATCCACCCCATCAACCCTTCTTACCCATTCAACCCTTCCACCCCTTCCACCCCTTCCTCACCCTTCCTCTACAAAATCATCTGGTCAAAATCAATTTCTTCCTGGTGCTTTTCGCTCAGGCGCGTATCTTCACAGCGTATGGTGCGTCCGGGAAATTTCTTGATGAGGTTGTAGTTGTGGGTGGCCATGATGACGGTTTTGCCGTCTTTGCAAATCTGATGCAACAGCTTCATGAGTTCATCGGAGGTGTCGGGATCGAGGTTTCCGGTAGGCTCATCGGCCAGGATTAAATCGGGCTTGTTCAGAAGCGCTCTGGCGATGGCTATGCGCTGTTGCTCGCCGCCTGAAAGCTGGTGGGGCATTTTGTAGCCTTTGTGTACCATGTCGACTTCAGATAAAACTTCGCGGATGCGTGGTCCATTTCTACCTGGTTTTTCCAGCCGGTGGCTTTTAATACAAAGTGCAGGTTGTCATACACATTCCGGTCTATCAGCAACTGAAAATCCTGAAAGATGATGCCCATGCGTCTGCGTAGCCAGGGAATGTGTTTGGGTTTGATTTTTAGCAGGTCGAAGCCCACCACAAAACCGGCCCCTTCCCGCAGGGGGATTTCTCCGTAGAGGGTTTTTAAGAGACTGGATTTTCCGCTACCTACGCGACCAATCATGTAGGTGAATTCGCCGGGCTTAATCGTCAGGTTGACATCCCTGAGAATGATATGTTCTTGTTGTCGTATCAATGCATTTTCAATGGCAACGATGTGACCTGCATTATTGACCGTGGATACTTTTTCTTCCTTCATGATGTGCTTCTATTTTTTGCGCCCGAAAGGCTTTGTCGGCTTAATTCTTTTGGATGCCCTAAATAGGGCTTTTTTTTTGAATTTTCAAAGGGCAAAGGTTTTTTTCCTTATTAAAGGATGGGGTAAGA
>NZ_BAZW01000127.1 GCF_000974365.1 Geofilum rubicundum JCM 15548 | reverse complement strand
TAATAATTTAAAAAGTTTTATTGAATTATTGCTTGTTAAAAAATATTTAATATATATTTGTCAAATTAAGTATAGAATAAAATTATAAACGATGCATTTTTCAAAACTATCGTTTGATGAATACATAAGCCGTGTGGCTGCTTTAATTGGGAATTCGCTGGGCGATTCCAATATCTTGACGGCTACAAGTCGCTTCGGCTATAGTGAAGATCGCTTAAGGGAAGGGGAGCAACATTACAAAGACGTGTTGGCCTATAGTCAAATGCAGGAAGATGCCATACAGGAAAAGCTGAGGGCGCATGATGAAAGAAAAAAGCTGTATGCTTTGGTGCGCAAAAGCTATATGAAGATGTTGCAAATTGCGCGAATTGCATTTGATAAGGATGCGATCATAAGTAAGGCCTTGCAATTGGATGGTCCCCGAATGACCAATCTGGATGCCTGGATGAATCAAGTGGCGCTGTTTGGCAACAGGTTACTGGGAGAGGAGCGTTGGTTAAAAATGCTGACCCAATATGGAATTGGACGCAAAGACATACAGGGAATGATGAAGGAACTGGATCAGTTGCGTTCGGTAGCTTTGCTATGTGAACAAAGCAAGAAGGAGTCAAAGAAGCAGACAGCTGCAAAAAAGCAAAAATTAAAGGTGCTCCAGGAATGGGTCAGTGATTATTTGAAAATTGCCAAGATTGCTTTGGATGAAAAGCCAGAGCTTTATCAACAATTAAAAATGTGAAACAGGTACCAAACTTTTAATTTTTCGAAGTCAGATTATTAAAAACGTCTGTAAATACAGTGTTTTGAAACTTATTTAATGTAATAACGTAAAAAATGTTTAGGAATTTATAATTGTTCTAAAGAGGATGATTTTTGAGTGATTTATTTCCTTGTATTTGTTTTATTCGGGTCGTTCTTGGCTTGATTATCAAATTCATGAGGGCTCAGTGTTCCTGATTTAATGCGACCGTTTTTCCGTAAAAGATCATTTCCCATCCCAAAGAGGTTTGGCTTTTTGATTTTTACAAAATTTTGAAGCGGAATAATGGCTCGTACGCCTTGTAAATAGGCGAATTAGATTAATTTTGCATGTTAATGTCAAGCCAAATAAACTTGTCTTACCCTAATTGATAGGTTATGATTGAAAGATTTTTACTTAAGATAATTTTACTTATCGCAATTCTTGCTTCAAGCGTTGACTCGATTGATGCGCAGGAAAGAGAGAATCCTAGTGGTATAGAAGCTATACGCGAAGCCGCTGATGAGGCTCTTATGGATAAAAGGTGGGATGATTATATCAAGCTGGCAGGTGTCCAGGGGACTATAGATTGTTTAGAAGTTAGTTATTGTAGTAACTCGACTGATCCTGTTCTTTTAGAACCTAATAGTGATTGGACAATCTTTGGTTCTACCGTTGAGTTTGAGTGGGAGGTAGTAAATGATGGTAATGTTATTGGAGGTGTTATTACCTCCAGTGGTAGTGGTATGTCTAAGGAATTTTATTTTCATCCTTATTTAATGCCTACAGAATTATATGGTAAAACATTAGTAATTACCATATACCAATTGACTGCAACCAATTTTAGGAGTACAAGTGTTTCTGATGTATCTACAGTATTGAAGGCTCCTACTACCTATGATTTAACTTTTGACGATGGATTGCAAGATAAAGAGATTTGTTCTCTTGAAAGTGCAACTATTGTTTTGGATAACTCAGAAGATAATGTGCGATATACCTTATTTCGTGATGGCGGGTTTTCTGATATTGCTGATGGTAGTAATGGTAATTCTTTATCATTTTCTGTTTCTCAAGAAGGTACTTATACTCTTAGGGCAGAAAATACTGGTTATGGTTGCCCTGCATTAATGAATGGTGAATTAGAATTAACAGTTAATGCCTTACCAGATCCTCTTCCTTCTAGCGATAAGTCCTCATACTGTGAGGGAGAGACAATTTTGTTATATCCTGGTATTGATGACATGGTTAGCTATTCTTGGGAGTATCCTAATGGATCAATTGACACCGATAAAAATCCTGTTATTACAAATGCTTTACGTGCCAATCATAATGGAACCTATATTTTAACGGTTGAAAATATAAAAGGATGTATTAAGTCTCAAACTCTTGATGTTGCTGTTAATGAAAATCCAATTGTTTCGTTACCCACTGATTTTGATGTATGTGAGGCCAGTCCGCTAAGCATTACCGCAAGTGTTACCGGTGGTTCAGGCCCATACACTTATACATGGAGTAAGGGGGCTACTACTTTTGGTGAAACATCCTCCACACTTTCGATTCCTGTCGCTGATCTTTCAGATGCCGGTTTATACGAAGTGGTAGTTACTGATAATAACAGTTGTGGTTCTTCAACAGCCGGTGTAACGGTCGGGGTAACTCCGCGACCGGTGATTGATGTCGTTGCCAATGATGGTCCGGTTTGTGATGGCGGGATAATAAATTTAAGTGCTTCTGCCAGTTCTGGTACTGGAACCCTGGCCTACTCCTGGTCGGGTCCCAATGGTTTTACAGCCACGGTACAGAATCCGACCATTGATCCGGCCACGCTTGCTATGGATGGCACCTATACGCTGGTTGTTACTGACGCAAGTTCTTGTAACAGTCTTTCATCTACCACGGATGTCGTAATAAACGCTTTGCCTACTGCCACCTTGACCGGTGATACCGAATTTTGTGAAGGATCAACAGGATCCTATTCAGCCGGCGGCGGTGTTTCATATACCTTTACAGTTCTGGATGCCAGCAATAATACGGTAGGAACTGCCGGTCCATCAGCGACCTCCACTTATACAACTCCGGCATTACCGGCAGGTACTTACACGGTTGTTGTCTTGGTTGAAGATATCAATGGTTGTACCGATGAAGAAACATTGGCACTGACGGTTTATCCTGAACCGGTAGCCACCATCGGTTTTGACCAGGCCGTTGTATGTGAGGGAGAA
>NZ_BAZW01000128.1 GCF_000974365.1 Geofilum rubicundum JCM 15548 | reverse complement strand
TGTTGGGGATTGCGGGCGTCGTCGCTGTCCACCGTTATAAAAGTTGGTGCGGGCAGAAAGATTAATATAAACACCTAACCCCCAATATTTTATATATGATGTTAGCAACTGGCATTTTATCTCACTCTTATAATTGTTTCTTTTCCATTAACCTTAAATGTTTTAAAAACTTTGTAGGGAGTGTTTATATATTCGGTTGATTTATCTTGATTATTGAGTAATTCTTTGTCAATGAAATAAGGGTGGTGACATTCTTTATAGTTTCCCTTAGAATCAACAATAATATGATACGGTATTCCTGAAAATTGATAATTTGACCTTGTTTTAGCTTCATTACCAGTTATCAACTGAATTCCATTATATTCATTTTGGGATAAATAAGTTTTCCAAACTTCAACATTTGAATCAAGTGAAATATCTATAAAAATTACATCTTCATTATCTTCGTATTGTTTTTTTAGTTTTTCAAGTTCAGGTTTTACTCCAAGACAAGGTCCACACCAAGTTGCCCAGAATGTTACATACAAGGTTTTACCACCAAAGTCTTTCAAGCTAACTTTATTACCATTTTTGTCATTAAATATTTCCTTTGGTAAGCTGGGTGGAGTATTAGATGTAAAATCCCAAAGGACAGTGACATTATACAAATTATTATCGGTATCGGTACCGTAACCTTTATTTTTTATAATGAGTGGTTGCGAAAATAAAAAGAATCCAAATAAACCAAATAAAATCACCAGTAATGGAATCTTAATTCTATTAACTATTTCCCTCCGTGAAAGTAGAATGCCTAGAGATGAGAATAGGATAATAATAAGGAAAATCGGGAAATAGAATAATTTCAACGGAATATAAATTATTATAGAAATTAAAAGTATAGGAGTAAGTATTAATCTTGTATTTCTGTTTATGAGTCCCGCTAAGTAAAACCCTATAAAACACATTAATAATGGAAACCATTTTAAAACTTGAAAGTTCATTATATTAATAACGTCTTCAAATAATAAAAGAAACAAAATGTTCGTAGCGATAATCACTAATACTCCTAGGAAAAGTTTGAAAAATGTTTTTAATGTTTTCTTCATCATGGTTGTTTTTTATGCTTGTTGCTAACGTATACGTATATGAAACGTTTGGCATTTCGAAGCACTTTCCTGTCAAATTACAAGTACTTTTGATACGGGCTGGAATGTTCGATAACGCACTGATTGCCAAATGTTTTATATACGATGTTGTAGGGCGTTAAGCTATTTCAATTCAAATTTGCCATTATTAATTTTGTCCGTAAACCGTAAATTCGTTATTCTAACATTTTTATTTTTCTTCGATATTGAACATTCAAGAACTGAAATTAATTCTAATTTTTCCGTTGCGGATTTAGGCTTTATTGCAACACACAACCCATTATAATCAGCTCTAACACTTGGATATATTACTCCATCACAATTTCGAATTGCATTTTCTGTAAGCTTTGCGGAGATTAGGTAGTCATACTCTCCACGTATATCAATTTTAGCAAATTCAGAAGACATGTACTCTTGAAAAGCAATTGCATCTTCTTTTTGTTCTCCTAATTGCTCTAAATATAAATGATAGTCACGAGTCATTTCTTGGAAGAAATTGATTTTATTTTTTTCCATGTCAGGACTAATTATCGATAATAGCGTAATTTTCTCCTTAACGCACCATTTACCGAAAATAATAATCTCCTCTCCATCTTCTGTGTTAGGGTCTCTCAATAAATTGCTTACTTCACAAGCTCCAATTATTCTTTCAGTAGTTAGTTCACCTTGTCCCTTAATTTCCGGAATTACAGCGCCATAAAACATTGTCTGTTCAGGCGTACTTGCTCTTTGATATTTTGAGTTGAATTTGTCAGGGGTAAAAGATAACTCATGGTTTTCTGACAAAACCTGTCCCTTATTAATTTGTCTTGCACGGTGGATAATTTTTCCTTTATCATAGTCAGTAACTGCAACTGGCAAAGCTCCAAATTTCGATATGATTTCTTCAATTTCTCTTGTAGGAAATGTCTCAAGTTCAAGAGACCTCAATTTAGTTATAAGGTCTTTCATATTATTCATTATCAACAAATGTGGTGTAGTCATAAGAGTAAAAATGCTGTTCAGGGTTTCTTTTGCAAGAGATAAAAACTCCAATTTCATTTTTAAAAATCCGCATACTAGAATCACAAACAGGACATATTGATTTTGTCTTTTTTAGAAATATTTTTCTCCCATTTGATTCCAAACTGTAAATACCCAAGAATGGAATAAATTTCCTATTTAGTAGTGATAAACCAATTGCTACAATAAGAACAGAGAATATCATAATGAATGGCAACACATTAATCAAAGAGGATAATTCAGTGATAGGGTATTTTACAAACAAAGAGAAATAAGTAATAATTATTCCTCCAAAACTTATCACACCACTAATAGTAAGCTTTTTTGGACTGATAGCTATTTCTTTCAGACTTTTCTTACTATAGTCTATTTCTACTGGGGGTTTATGGTTAAAATTATTTATCTCAACATTTTCTGCATGATTAATATTTGTTAAGCTTTGTGCATTTGAAATAATTTTATTCTTTATTTTATATTTCATGGAATAGTCAAGTTTTTTGTTTAATGCCCTACAACGCCCACAT
>NZ_BAZW01000129.1 GCF_000974365.1 Geofilum rubicundum JCM 15548 | reverse complement strand
CCACATTTATGTATAGCTTTGCATAAAACCGGCAAAACTTACCTTCAGGAGAAAGTAAGTGAGCTGATACCAGAACAAGAGAAACTGGAAATTACCATACTCTCAGAAAATGCCTTTTACTACTTCGACCGCAAAGAGCTAAAACATAAACTGGTTCTTATTGAAGACATGGACGGTGCACAGGATGTCTTATATCCGCTTCGGGAATTACAGAGCAAAAAGAAAATATCAAAAACCATCCCCATAAAAGACAGTAAAGGCAACCTTAAAACCATAACACTACACGTTGAGGGTCCTATAAGTCTGGCCGGAACAACCACAAGGGAAAAGCTTTATGAGGATAACTCAAACCGTAGTTTATTGATTTATCTGGACGGCAGCGGCCAGCAAAAAGAACACATCATGGAATATCAACGCAGATTATCAGCCGGGAAAATAAACAGCAAAGAAGAAAACGAGCTGAAAGAGTTTTTTAAGGACATGCAAACGGTATTAAAACCCATAAAAGTCAGAAACCCTTATGCCGAACTGTTAAAGCTCCCAGAATACATTTTTAAGCCCCTTCGCACAAACTCTCATTACCTGGCAACCATCGAAACCATCACCTTTTATCACCAATATCAGCGAGAAATCAAAATAGACAAGATAACCGGAGAGCGCTACATTGAAACAGCTCTGGAAGACATAGAATGGGCAAACATACTTTTAAAAGATGTGCTACTGGCTAAATCCGATGAACTGCCCCGGGCAGTACGTGAGTTCTTCGAAAGTCTGAAACGTTGGACAAAAAAGGAGAAGAAGGAAAACTTCTATGCAAAGGAAGTCCGGGAAAGGCTTAGAATGTATCCCATGAAAGTAAACCGTTACATGTACGAGCTCGAAAGTCGGGGATTTGTCAGAAAGACAGGAGGCAACCGAAAAACAGGCTTTGAATATGAAATCTACCGTTGGGATGATTACGAAAAACTGCAAGCCGGAACCGATGAGATGAACGAAGTTTTAGAGCAGCTACGAAGGAAAACCCAAAGTGTAACAGTAGTATAACAGAAGAATAACACTGTTCTTGAGTTTGTAACTTATTGAAAATAAAGGCCTGAGTAAGAATGACTGTTATACTTAAGAAAGTGCAATATGTACCCATAAAAATCATCGTAATGGATATAAACGTTATACTCTCAGAAAGCTTTGAAAAGTGGCTCAAGACCTTAGAATATGCACCAAGTACTGTTTACGCATCTGTGCGCTATGTCAATGATTTTTTCTTTTATCTGAAATCTTCTGAAATAACCAACCTTGAAGCCATCCAGCCCCAGACTTTAACCAATTACAACAAACACCTTCAATGCCGCAAAAACAAGCGGCAAAACGGTAGCCTGTCGAATAATTACATAACCAGTAACATTAATGCCATAAAGCGGTTCAGCAGGTACTTACAGGAAACAGGTAAGCCATTTTTTGAAGTGGAAATAAAAACCAGGCCTGACAAAGAAACCAGCAAAATCATCCTCACACAATCAGAAATCAAAGCACTGTACAAAGCCTGCGACAACAGTATTTTAGGCATCCGGGACAGAGCCATTTTAAGCATCTATTATGGTTGTGGACTAAGACGAAGCGAAGGGGTAAGTTTAAACGTGAATGATGTTTTACTCAAAGAAAAACGTATCCACGTCAGACAAGGCAAAGGCTACAAAGAAAGGTACATACCCATGACAGAAGCCGTAAAAGAAGACATAGAGAATTACATCTACGTGGCCAGAGAAAAAATACGCAGCTTTAAAAACGCCAAACCGGAAGCACTTTTTTTAAGCATGCAAGTAAACCGATTGTGTGGAAATGCCATCATAGAAAGGGTTCACAGATTAGCAGAGGCAAGTAAACTGCAAAAAGATATAGGCATCCATACCCTGCGCCACTCCATCGCCACCCACCTTTTACAATCTGGAATGACCTTGGAAGAAGTCAGCCAGTTCTTAGGCCATAGTAGCCTTGAAAGCACCCAAATCTACACCCATTTAGCCAATGCGTAAGAAGCCCGAATATATCTTTAACAAAGAGATTGAAAGCAAACTAACAGGCTTTAAAACCTACCTTCAGGAACTGGGTAACGGAGCAAACACCATCCGCCAGAAATCAAACTACGCCGGGTACTTTTTGAAGTGGCTTGAAACCGAACACCTGCAACCAGAAGATACCCGGTACAACGATTTACTCAGCTTCATTGATTACTGCAAACTCGAAGTCGATGCCCTGAGCGGAGTCGAAGGGAACAGCAAAAGGCACATCAACAGCAAACTACGAAGCATCAGGAACTTTTATGAATACCTGAAGCAATCTAACCCTAACATTATTAATCCAGCTTCAAATCTGAATCTAAAAGGCATCCGGCAAAAATTACCTTCCAATATCATCGACTTTAAGGACCTTGAAAACCTTTACCAATCCTTAGAAACCACAACCAACAGAGAAAAACGAAACAAAATCATTTTAGGAATCCTGGTTTATCAAGCGTAACCACCGAAGAGCTGCATCAGTTAGAACCAAATCATTTAAAACTCAAAGAAGGCAAAATAGTTGTTCCTGGAAACCGCAGAAGAAACAGCCGGACACTTGAACTAAAACCCTTTCAAATACTGGAA
>NZ_BAZW01000130.1 GCF_000974365.1 Geofilum rubicundum JCM 15548 | reverse complement strand
TAGTGGGGGTGAATGGTGGTTTAGGATACACAGAATACTTTGAAAATAATTAGTGACCTTAATTTTAACCTGATGGGAAATTTTACTGATTTGAAGGTATGGCAAATTGCTAAACAATTGGCTGTGGAAACATACAAAATTGTTGGTTCTTCTGCTTTGGTAAGGGATTATGGATTGAAAGATCAAATGCAGCGAGCCGCTGTTTCTATTGCTTCAAATATCGCAGAAGGAGAGGAGTTTGGCCATTCGAAAAAAGCAGTTTTCTTTTTTCACACAGCAAGAGGTTCAGTTGCTGAACTTATTACGCAGACTATTATAGCATACGAAGCTGGCTTAATTACCATTGAACAATCCGAAGTCATCCAACAAAAAGCTCACGCCATTTCCATGATGTTAAGAAATCTAATAGCCTATAGGTCTAAAAACATCCAAGGTTAATCATCGTCATGTCTTTTCCCCTATCAACCCCATCAACCCTTCTTCCCCCATCTACCCTTCTTCCCCATCTACCCTTCCCCTACCTGTAAATCCGCCCCCTATTCAGTGCTTGTCTGTAGCGGGCGGCATTGATGTTGTGCTGGCGGAGGGTTTTGGCAAAGGCGTGGTAGCCTGAGAAATCGTCCTTGGCGCACATGTACAAGTAGTCGTGCTCCTCGTGATTGAGAACGGCCTGTATGCCTTTCACCGAGGGCATACGAATGGGGCCGGGGGGGAGTCCGGCATATTTGTAGGTGTTGTAGGGTGAGTCGGTCAGCAAATCTTTGTTGAGGATGCGTTTGACGGTGAAATCTCCCATGGCAAATTTGATGGTGGGATCGGCCTGCAAACGTATGCCTTTGTCGAGTCGGTTCAGATAAAGCCCCGCTACGCGTGGCTTTTCGTCTTCACGGATGGTCTCTTCATCCACAATGGATGCCAGCGTAGCAATCTGGATGGGGGTAAGCCGCAGTTCAGATGCTTTCTGCAGGCGTTCTTCGTTCCAAAACCGTTGGTGCTCGCTGTGCATTCTTTTTAAGAAGGCTTCGGGACTGGTGGTCCAGTACATTTGGTAGGTGTTGGGCAGTATCATGCCCAAAACGGTATGGGGTTCAAAGCCCAGCTCTTCAAGAAATTCTTTATCGTTCAAGGTTTCCAGAAAGGCAGTGGAATCGGGTTCCAGTCGTCTGGCCAGCTGACCGGCCAGTTCCTGGTGGGTGCGTATGTTGTTAAAGGTGACGTTGACAGGCGCTTGCAGTCCGGCCCGCAGCATATTCACCAGTTCGTTGTTGCTCATGCCGTTGGTCAGGAGGTAGCGACCGCCCTTGGGGGCGTCGTTGTAGCTTTTGCGCCGCGCCACCCAAATAAAACCTTTTAGGTCGTCAATGGCGCCGGAGTGTTGCAACAATCCCAACACTTCCTGAAAATCGGGGTTGGTGGGCAGATAAAGCTCCACGCCCTGTTCCAGGTCGGTGGTGACATTGGGCCCAAAAATGCGGTTGTAGAAGCTCAGGGCTATCAATAAGCCAACTGCCAGCACGGCCGAAACGATCAGAAATATCACTATAGAATTCTTACCCATCAGTTGCTTTTTATTATCACTGGTTTTTAATGCCATATTATCTCATTTTTTACTCATCCTGCTTGCCTGCTGCGCATCCCGCTTCGCTTCGTCCTGCCTTGTGGGATCCCGCTACGCTATACCTCCCAACCTAATAATCCTTTCTACCCTTTTTACCCTACTCACCCTTCCCACCCTTCCCACCACTCAGCCTTCCCCCCACAAAGTAAACGCTTTTTTCAATTTTTCTAATCAAAAATGGGTCCACTATTATTGTTGAAAAAAATCTGCCTTTGCATAGTTGAATAATAGCGGGGGTTGGGTTATCTTTGGCCTAGAATTGAAATTTGAAAATTATTATACAAACATAAAGACAAAACGATATGAATAGTAAAATAGTATTATTAGCGGTTACAGTGGTTTTTATTATTTCGTCGTGCGCCAGTATGCGCAAGGGTAGTAGTCGGTTCGACAGTAGCGAATCTCTTTATGTGCAGGAAGATGAGCCGCCAAAGGTGGCTGTGGCAGAGGATAAATCGCTTGAGCCGGCCATTGTGGTGCGCCAGGAAAGAGTAAAGCCGGTGGAGCATAGCGGTCCGGGCTACGATTATTACGTTATTGTGGGTTCTTTTCAGGTGCTGGACAATGCCCGCCGTTTTAGAACGGATTTGATTCAGGAGGGTTTTACGCCCATGATGCTGGAGAGTGAGGAGGGCTTTTACCGTGTTTCGGTGGCGGCTTTTAATGATGAGTTGGCGGCCCGGGAGCGACTGGGTGAAATTCGTCGCCGGCATGAAAAGTATAATGATGTGTGGTTGTTGATTAGTATGTAAGGTTATTAGGTCGATAGGTTAAGAGGGCTGATGGGGCTGATAGGGGCGATTGGGTAGATGGGGCCAAGAGGGTAGATGGGGTAGATTGGGTAGGAGGGGTTGATGGA
>NZ_BAZW01000131.1 GCF_000974365.1 Geofilum rubicundum JCM 15548 | reverse complement strand
GGAACGGATATGATGTTTATGTTGGTGCGATGCGTGATAAGGAGGTTGATTTTGTGGCCAAAAAGGGTGAAAGACTTATATATCTGCAATGCACTTATGTTTTGGTTGATGAACAAACGATACGACGGGAGTACGCGCCATTGGAAGCCATTCCGGATAATTATGAAAAAATGGTCATTTCGTTAGATGATGTTTCCTTTCCATCGAATAATGGCATTCGGCATATTCAGGCTTGGAAATTATTGGATGTGATCTAGATGACTTCATCGTAGGTCATTAGCTGTTTTGGGGAGCGAAGGAAGTTTTGGGCTATTTTTTTATTTCAATTCCGGTTTTCTTTATTTCGAGAACAAAGGGATTGTCAGAAATTAGGTCTTGAAGCGATAGGGGATGAGGCTCTATCCTGGTCTCTATAATTCTATTCTTATGCCATGTTTAATTATTTGAAAAACAATGGGCGTATTATTGTCAAATTCGTCTTTGGTGAAGGCATGTGGCTCAATTATAGTTTCTTCTCCTTTTCTGGTTATCATTAATTGTACATCGGTATCAAATGTATGCTCAACTTCATCTTTTAAAACAATAGCAATATCAATATCACTATTTTCATGTTGATTTCCCTTAGCAAATGAACCAAACATGTAGGCTTCGGAAAATCCGATATCAGATTCCTTTAATCGATTTAAATACGACCGACTTATCCTTAAAGCATCGTTTTTATCCATAGTCTACAGTCTTTTATTTTCTTAATCCATTCAGCTGTGAAATCATCCGTACAAATTCTATGAAAACTTTGTTTGTAATCATCATACCGAGCATTAATGTTAAATCTTGATATGCTGTCAAGAAGAACTTGTCGGTCAAAATCAAGCGTTAAATTTGATTTTTCACTTAGTCTCCTAAGGTCATGAATCATAGGTGGAAACTCGTGGTTGTTTTTGACGAATAGTGCTTTAAGAAGTTTTTCAATCACAAGATGCCCCATAAACAATGACCAACTGTTGTTCTGGGTTTTATATAGATCCATCATCGTTTTGAAATCTTTATCAGAGCTTTCAATCCAATGAATTATGATTTTTTCTGTGTCAAAGTTACTATCCATGTGAAAAAAGGCAAGTTACCAAACAAAGATACAGAAATTTACAATTGAATCAATATTTGCTGAGAATGCGCAGAGAGGGTGTCTTGCTTGATTTGGATATAAAAGTCTGCATTTTTCAAAATTATCAGGGGGGATAAAGCAAAACTTTTCTATGACTGTCTTGAGTTTTTTGGTAGCCTATAAATCATGCAGTTCCCAGAAAAAGTCGTTCTGTTCATCGTAGATGACTATTGGGGTTAGCAGTATATTTTCCTTTATATATACAAACACCCAATTTCTGGTGATATTCGTCTTGGGCTGCTTTAACCTGAATACAATATTGATCAGATTTTCTTTAATTAACAGAGGTTGGGATATGAAAAACAGGTTAGTTTTAAGATCAATTGTGTCTTTTGCAAAGGTGACTGCAGTGGATGGCAAATTCTTAAGGCTACTTTCAATTTCAATATTCTGTCTTTCCACTATTTCTTGAATTACATTTTGATCGAGGCTGTAGTTTAATCCTTGTTTTCCATTCAGATAGAAGCTATACACAGACACACGGGAATTCTCATTATCGTATTTGTGATATAAGTCTAAAGCATTTGTTGATATGCTGTCCGGCAAAATTTGATTAATGAAATTAAGTGCAGTATCAAAGACGTCTTCCCACTGGCTTTTTGTCAGTTGGGGATGGTGTTCAGAGTTGGGTTTACAATTAATTATTAAAAAGCTAAAAAGTAGCGTACCAATTACTATTCTAATTCTCATAATACCATTATTTAGAGGTGTTTTTAAAGTTCGTAGGGACTTTGTATCTTACGCCATGAGGATTCTGAGTGGCTCCAACATAAAGTACGGAGTCTCCTGTTGGCCTTATTAATAGAACAGAATCCCTTGTAAGATCATAAAACATATTTGGACTTTCTTTTATCCATGTACTATAAGCCCCTATTCCATATTCTTTTTCGGCAATGTGAGTTGGTGTTTTTTCGCTCTCCTCCCCATAAGCCTCCCTTGGCGCCATAGCACTTCCCATATCGCCTAATTTCTCCAAGCATTGGCCGAACCAGGCCCAGAAGTTGGTGGAGCGGTTGTTGGCGCGGGGTCGGGCCATGCTGCCGACGAGGGATATCCAGGAGAGGGCGTCTGACAGGATGTAGGTTTTGTGGGCCCTGAAGGGGGTGGCATCCATTGGGGTGCTACCGTTGGGGTCGGTGGGTGCGCTAACGCGGTGCTGGTGGGCGGGTGGAATAAATCC
>NZ_BAZW01000132.1 GCF_000974365.1 Geofilum rubicundum JCM 15548 | reverse complement strand
TAGGCCAATAGGGTTGGAGGGGTTGATGGGGTTGATGGGGCAATGGGTTGATAGGTGATTAGATCGTTAGTTTTTGATTGTTAGTACTTCCACTCTTTGGCGGCTTCGTACATGGCCATGACGTTTTCAACGGGGGTTTCCACTTTGAATTTGTGTGAGGGACCTAATATAAAACCACCACCGGGTGCCATAACGTCCAAAAGTTCTTTAACGCCTTCTTTCACCCTTACGGGGGTGGCGCGACGTATCAGCAGTTCTTCATCAAGGGCCCCACAGAAGGTGATCATGGAACCGAAATCTTTTTTAAGGCCATTGGGAGACATGCCAGCGGCGCGTGTTTGAATAGGATCCAGCACATCGGCACCTACCGAGATAAATTCCGGCAATAGCTTGCGAACGCCACCACAACTGTGCATGTATAGGTGGGTACCGTGAATTTTTGGAATTTCGAAGAATTTCTCAAAAACCGGGCGCACCATATCGTGCCAGGTTTCATTGCTGACAATGAGTCCTCCTTTACCACCGAAATCATCAGCTATTCGAATAAAATCCAGACGATTACCAGAGACTTCAAAGAATTTATCAATAAATTCATAGTAGAATTCCGACACCTTTTGAACCAGAACATCAAAAAACTTAGGATGATACATCATCACATCCAAAAAATCATCCCGGCCAATGAGTCTCTGAATGATTCGAAACAAGCCCGGAGAAGAAAAACCCGGCGCCGTCATCGTGGCATAGTCGGCATACTTAATTAACTGTTGATCAATCACCGAGAAGTCAAACAAATCAACCGTTGGCCATGGATAGTCGGCCAAAACGGCCGGATCGGTCACTCCCTGCAGCGGATAATGAAAGGAATCCCAATATTTGAGGCTTCCGTGACCTGACAACTTATAGCCTACCCCCCAAATATCATGCTTAATGGCAGAACCATTGTTTCCGCTAATCATTTGAGGGCCCACATAGGCAGGCTCTACCCATCTAAAATCCACATCCAGAAAATCCAACAATTCGTCCCTGTCTGAAAACCCATAGTGACCCATCATTTTTTCCGTGAACTCCGGAACACCCCAGTAAAAAAAGGGAACACGGTCGGGTTGCTCATGGTTAAGTGTTTTTAACACTCTCTCCTTGTTGTTCATGAAGGATTGATTTAATGAATACTATTGCCTCACTATTTTGCATCCTATAATGTTCGAATTTAGACAAAAAATAAAGAGAAATACAAATTTGTATTAACAAAAAGCACCTTCCTGTAACAAAATGATAGATTGGTCAAAAGGTCAGACCCACCCAAACAACTGCAACCTACTAACATATTGATCAATACGGCTTATTTAGAATAATTCCGGTCAATCACATTATTTAACCTTATTTTCACTACTTAAACAATACGCTGTTTAATGGCCTCATAGATTAAAATTCCGGCGGCTACAGACACATTAAGAGATCCAATCTCACCGCTGATGGGGATGGACACCAAAGTATCGACCATCTTTAAAACCTGTGAGGAAATACCGGTATCCTCTGCGCCCATGACAATGGCCAATGGCTGCTTATAGTCCACCTGATGGTAAACGGTCTCACTTTTTTCAGAGGCACCAATGATAACAAATCCATTTTCTTTTAAAAACTTCAATGTGTACCAAGGTTTAGCAACGCGACACACAGGAATACGAAACAAAGCACCAGCTGAAGTCTTGATGGCATCACCATTCACGGGGGCACTGCCCTTTTCAGGAATCACAATGGCATCCACACCGGCACATTCAGCCGTACGTGCGATGGCACCGAAGTTACGGACATCGGTCACCCCATCCAGAATCACCACAATGGGTTGACGACCAGCAGCCAGCGCATCTGTGACCACCTTCTCAATATTCTGGTATTCAATGGGCGAAGTCAGTGCCACCACCCCCTGGTGATTTTTGGTCGTTAAGCGGTTGATGCGCTCCACCGGCACCTTTTGCCACACCACCTGACTCTCCTTCATGGCCGCCATTAACTCATCGAACAGCTCCCCCTGAAGTCCGGCCCGTACAAACACCTTTTCGATGCTCTTACCACTCGCAATGGCCTCAATAACAGCCCTTGTCCCAAAAATAATATTCTTCTCCTGCATGATCACTCTATATTTCTAAATAATAATATACCTATTACTCACCCCATCAACCCCATGCTCCCTATCAACCCCATCAACCCCATCTACCCTTCCTACCCTATCAACCCCATCTACCCAATCTACCCTTCCCACCCTATCAACCTAATGACCTATCGATCCCGCCTTGCGGGACTTCGCTACG
>NZ_BAZW01000133.1 GCF_000974365.1 Geofilum rubicundum JCM 15548 | reverse complement strand
AGATAATTTGAGATACTTAAATTTCTTCTCACTTTTTTAATCGTTTAGGACGCTATTGCCTTAAAATATAACTCATTTGTAAAATCAATATTAAAAATAAGACAAAAACAAATTCCCTAAAATACTTCATTTTGCCCAAACAATAACCATTTAAAAAAATGAAAAACATAACCAAATTGGTTAATCAAATGGCGCCCATCTCAATCCCTATTCTTATTCAAACATTTATTTTGAACTACCAGCCACCAAATCTCCCAGGAACCGGGCAAAATCAGTAATATCCCCATGAACGCTTGCTTTTTCCAAAGCTGCCATATAAGCATCCCTTTGGGCTAGTGGTATTACTGTCCACGAATAACCTCCGGATGCCAACATCGCATTAAACAGGAAACGCCCGACACGACCGTTACCATCCATATAGGGATGGATAAATACAAATAAAAAATGTCCCAGCACTGCACGAACACCAGCATGTGGTTCTTCTTTTAATAAATCAAACAATACAGGCATGGCATCACGCACTGCATCCGGATTCAATGGGGTATGCATTGATCCTTTAATGTAAACCTGAGCCGAACGATAACCTGCCAAATCTCCTGCCTTTAAAATACCTGCGGTAACACTTGGTGCAAACAATTCCCGATACCAATCTCCATGATCATTATCAGCAACTTCCCCAGCATTTTCACCTTCCAGGATTGTCTTAATGCTTTCTTTTACGGCCTGAAAAGCCTGATAATAGCCACGCGCTGCCATTGCATTACGGGCTTCCTGGTCTGCTTCACTATCTTCAGGATTCCAATTTCCTGACTTCACCTTATTTATTAGTTCAGCTGTAACCCGATACCCTTCAATTGAAAGAGAGTTGTATGCATCATCGACATAGTTGTCTTCTACTTCCTTAAGATATGCTTCAATATCTGATGGTAACTCTTTTGGAACCGGAAAAATATTAACTACCGTTTCGCGCATATTGTGCCACATTAAGCGCATTCGATTAGCATAAGGAGAGGTTTCCCTTGTGCTTAGAGAAATTGACAATTGCTCATCAAAGGGATCAAGCTCTCTGACATCATACCCTGCTGACTTCATGGCTTTAAGTATATTGTCTGCCAACTTTTTGCTACCAATGTTCCGAAATGCCCCGGCAAGACGGCCGGCTACAATACTATGTCCGCCATTAAGAAGCTTTTCAAGCAGAATGGAGCCCTCTTTAACCAATGCAAGGCAGGACCGGGCATCCGTAGCATGACGAGTGAAAAAGTCTTCACTTACCGCTATAAGGCCTTCTTCCAATGTTAGGAGTTGCAAACCATCCTTGTTCACCCGGGATTTTTCTTCCGGGATCTTCAGTTTGTTATCCAAAATGGAAGTACCATGCAACAATTGAACAATATTGTTACTGGCCTTTGGAGATCGAACCAATAGCTGGGTAGGTATTATGGTATTGCCACTATGGATTAGCAATGATTGTTCGGGCGACAGGCACCAATCAGTCCCAAAGCGTGAATTAACATATACAGAAACAAATTTCCAGTAAGCCATATACCATGAAGTAGTATCTCCATCACGCTCATCCGGACGGGTTGAGATGTACCAACCTCTAATAACTTCTTTGATAAAGCCATTCGCTTTCAAAAGTTTTTTATGAAGAGTCGTCAAATCATCAGCATGAATAATTACGACATCGTTATTTTGCTGTAGCTTCTGCAACGCTGCCAATGCCTGAGCCAGTTTTTCCTGTGGTGTGGCCATGTTTTTTAAACTTTAATAGTTGTATTAAATTTAGTATATACCTGCGTACCAAATTTAGTATTTACAAATGTAGTATTTTTAGTTTATGCCTTTGTACTATTTTTAGTATTTAGCGATGCAGCATCTTTAGTATATAGTGCATATTCCGTTAATACCGGACACCCGTACCGGATTATACCGGACACTTTTCTCAAAAAAAATAGCTGTCTAAAATTAAAACTTATTATTCGGTTTTCCTCAAACTTTTTCTCATTGAAACGTCCCCTTCTAAATGGATGCGATATGACCCATTTGAGACCCTGTCTAATATGGCTTCTCCAATTGTTCTTTCAGCAAAACAATCATACCAATCTTTCACCGGAAGTTGTGATGATATAATTGTTGAACTCTTGGTATGTCTTTCATCTATTATGTCCAACATCATATTACATTGGTTGTTATCAATCTTTCTT
>NZ_BAZW01000134.1 GCF_000974365.1 Geofilum rubicundum JCM 15548 | reverse complement strand
TACCCCATCTACCCCATCTACCCTTCCTACCCTACTCAACCTATCTCCCCTTCCGCCTCCCCCAACTCCAGAAGCAGCTCCTCCCATCTCTCCATGGCTTCACTCAGGTCCTTATTCACCTTCTCATACTGGATATAAATCTGTGACATATCGTCTTCCGGACCGGGGTTGGCCAGTTGTACATCCATTTGTGCGATGCTGGCTTCCAGTTGTTCAATCCGTCGCTCCGAAGCTTCCACCTCTGTGGACAGCTTTTTGATTTTTTTATTGAGTTCTTTGCGCTCTTCAAAAGAGATTTTGCCTTTGCTTTCCTCCTTGTTTTGAGGTTTGGCGACAACATTTTCTTTCCGGGCAGAAGGTTTCGCTTCCAGTTCTTTGAGCGACTCCAGCTTCTTACTCTCCAGGAAGGAATAGATACCTCCGACGTGCTCCTTCATTTTTTTATTGGTGAACTCAAAGGTCTTCGTAATCAATCCATCCAAAAAGTCCCTGTCGTGCGACACCACCAGAACAGTGCCCTCAAACTCAGCCAAAGCCTTTTTTAACAGCTCCTTGGAGCGAATATCCAAGTGGTTGGTAGGCTCATCCAAAATAAGAAAATTAACCGGCTCAAGCAATAGCAGAACCAAGGCCAAACGCGTGCGTTCCCCACCGGATAGCACCGCCACTTTTTTATCGGCCGCTTCGCCGCCAAACAAAAAAGCCCCGAGCAAATCCCGGATCTTGGTCCGCACCTCCCCCACAGCTACCCGGTCGACCGTCTCGAAAACGGTCAGGCGCTCATCCAGTTGGTCGGCCTGATTCTGAGCAAAATACCCCACTTTCACCTGATGCCCCAGGACAATCTCCCCCTGGTAGTCTATTTCATTCAAAATGATGCGGGCCATGGTGGTTTTTCCTTCCCCGTTTTTACCGACAAAGGCGATTTTATCGCCCCTTTCAAGGGCAAAATGAATATCGTCCAGCACATGCAGGTCGCCATAGAACTTGGAAATATGATGGCCCTTAACTGTGATCGCCCCTGAATGTGGGGCCGGCGGAAACTTGATGCGCAAGGCACTGTTATCAAACTCATCGACTTCAATGCGATCAATTTTCTCGAGTTGCTTGATGCGTGATTGCACCTGAACCGCTTTTGTGGCCTGATAACGGAAGCGTTCGATGAACGCTTCCGTGTCGCCAATCTTCTTTTGTTGATTGCGAAAGGCAGCCAGTTGCTGCTCTCTCCTTTCGTGTCTTAACTCCACAAAGCGGGAATAAGATGCCTTATAATCGTATATTTTCCCCAGCGAAATCTCCACCGTCCGTATGGTGATATTATCCAAAAAAGCCCGGTCGTGAGAAATCAAAAGCAAGGCTCCGGAATAGTTTTTCAAATAGTCCTCCAGCCATTGGATGGATTCAATATCGAGGTGGTTGGTGGGCTCATCCAGTAAAAAAACATCCGGCTGTTTCAGCAGAATTTTGGCCAGCTCAATACGCATGCGCCAACCACCACTGAACTCGGAAGTGAGGCGACCGAAATCACTGCGTTTAAAACCCAAACCTTTGAGCGTCTGCTCCACCAGCGAATGATAACTGTGTCCACCGAGCATGTTGAAGCGGTCCGACTTGTCGGTCAAATCATGAATCAATTGCATGTAACTGTCTGATTCATGGTCGGTGCGACTGGCCATTTCATCGGTTAAGCGCTCCACTTCCTTTTCCAGGTAGATGATATCTTCAAACGCGGTTTCAGCCTCCTGTATCACCGTTTGCGTATCATCGTACTCCAAATGCTGCGGCAAATACCCGAGGGTTAAGTCTTTGGGCAAAGCCACCGTACCTTCTGACGGCAACATCTGGCCCGAAATAATCTTTAACAGCGTGGATTTTCCTGCCCCATTTTCCCCACCAAACCAATACGATCCCGCGGATTTATCAAAAACGAAACATCGTCGAACAGACGAAAACCCCCAAAATCTACTGTTAACTGATTGATTGATACCATTCTTATCTTAAAATTTTAACAATCTGTTTTCCCTATTCCTATTCCACTCCCTCTCAACACCCAACTCCCCTTCCTACCCCATCAACCCCTTCCTACCCC
>NZ_BAZW01000135.1 GCF_000974365.1 Geofilum rubicundum JCM 15548 | reverse complement strand
AGGGTAGATGGGGTAGGATGGGTTGATGGGGTTATTAGGCCATTAGGTTATTGGGTTGGAAGGGGAGATGGGGATTTCATAGTTGTTAATGGGTGTTGTACATTGAGTTATAAGTTTTATATATGAGAACATTGAAATTTTTATTGATATGGGGTGGCTGGGCTTTTGTGGCTGTTACGGCTGTGGCTCAGGAGGATTCCATCGACCAGGAGGAGACGATTAACCAGGATGTGCGTGTGGTGCGTGAATACAATCCTACGGTGTCGGATGCTTTTAAAATCAATGAGATGCCTGAGCAGTCGGATGCGGATGTGCCGGCTCCTGATTTTAGCTATGAACTGAGTGGTAAGGCGATGGTGGGAACACCGGAGGTGGTGCCACTGATTCCGGCTAAGATGGCGAAGGAGCCGCGTGAGGAGCTTTATCCTTCTTATCTGCAGGGCTACGTGGGTAATTACAATATGCTGGGAGGTGCTTTGCGCTACAACCTGGTTCACAATGAGAAGTTTGCTCTGGCTTTAAAGGCGGGCCACGAGTCGTCGATGGGCGATATTGAGGTGATGGGGACGGAGGCCGATGCGGATTATCATGAAACGCTGGGTGGTTTGTACATGCGCCACTTCTTTAAGCGGAAGACGCTGAGTATTGATATGGATTTCAGTAATCTGGCTTACCGCTATTATGGCTTTCATACGATGGATGCGACCAGGCCTTACCTGGCGCCTTATCCTTCTCTTGAAATGAGTTCCATCCCGCCACAGACACAGGGCAGTAATTTGATGCACGATGATCAGCAGCACCAGACGGCTTTTGATGTGACGATGGGACTGAAGAATCAGGTGACGGGCCATATGGAAACGCGCTACGATTTGAAGATGGGGTATTCGACTTTTGGCAATGGAACGGGGGTGAAGGAGAACCAATTTCGCTATACCGGGGATTTTGATTTTTCACTGGGTGAGCTGGGCCTCCGATTAGGGACGGCGATGGATCATGCCAGTACCAATGTGCCGGTGGATGAGATGCCCTGGCTCTATCAATTCGAAAATCGTCAGCAGACGCTGGTGCAAATGAATCCGGCGCTGGTGAAGACGAATAAAAACCTGGATTTGCACATGGGCTTGCGTTTTGCGGCAGAGTTCGATGATTTGGAGGACAATCTGTATATTTCGCCGGATGTGAGGGCTAACCTGACCGTGGCAGAGGGTTTTGTGGCCATTGAAGGGGGTATTACGGGTGAGATTAAGCCATCTACTTACCGCTCTATTATGGAGGAGAATCTGTATGTGTCGCCTGATTTGAATGTGAAGACGGCTTTTCACGGGGTGCGCTTTTTTCTGGGGGCGAAGGGGAATTTCACGAGGTCGACTTCCTTTGCGGCCCGGATGGATTACAATGTGTTCCACAATGAGCACTTTTTTGTGAACCGTCAGTTTGTGCCTTATGGTGGAATGTCGGGTGAACCAAATGATTTCAGCAATCAGTTTGGGGTGGATTACGACGATGGCCGTATGCTGTCGGTTTCGGGTGAATTCAAAATGGGCTTTTCACCGCAACTGGATGTGCTGCTGCGGGGTGCTTACTACGGCTGGGATACCGACTCGCTGGAGCATGCGTGGCACAAACCCAAATCGGAGGTGGGCGCGCGCATGACTTACAAGTACAATGAGAGTCTGACCTTATACGTCTCGGGCAATATGATGGGACCCCGCTATGCTTCTTTGCCTGAAGGAATTGAAAAGCTGGATCCGGTCTATGATTTCAACATCGGTGCCAACTACAACCACAACAAACGTTGGCACTTCTTTGGTGAAGTGCGCAACCTGGCAGCTTCCAAATATTACCGCTGGTACGGTTATCCCATGCAGGGAATCAATGGCCGGGTAGGGCTGGGTTATTCGTTTTAGGGGAAGGGTAGGAAGGGTGAGAAGGGTGAGATGGGTTGATGGGGATTATTGGGTAGGAAGGGTTGATAGGAAGGGTAGGAAGGGTGAGAAGGGTGAGGATGGGTTGATGGGATTGATGGGTAGGAAGGGTTGAT
>NZ_BAZW01000136.1 GCF_000974365.1 Geofilum rubicundum JCM 15548 | reverse complement strand
CGTCCAGCGATATGGTGCGTGGCTAATCTTTATGGTATATACTTTCTGGCCGTTAAGAATGCTCTACAACGGACGAAACCTGCTATAAATATGCTACATAGCCATGCGCTATAACGCGTGTTGCTACCAGTTGTATTATTGTCCTTTTATAGCTCTTGTCGCGAAGAACGCAGGGAAATATTTATCAATTGCACTCTCGCCGCCCCAGTAATCTTCGTAAAAATCGGTCATTAAAAACCCAGCACTCAACTGTTCGCCAATTTGCGCTGTGAGACTATGACCAAATTCTAATGCTTCCTTATTCTTGATAATATCAGCCAACTTTTCTTTCGGTAATGAGGTCAGGTCTGAATATGGTTGGGTATAGATTAATTGAAAGGGATTAACGTTTTGGTCTAATTGGAAAGAAATAGGATTTATCAAGCCTGTCATTAATATTCCATTAGTTTTCAAGACCCGAAAACATTCTTTCCAAACGGGTTTTAAGTTATCGACAAATACTACAGAGCATGGGTTAAATACTACATCAAATGACATGTCGGCAAATACTGACAGGTCTTTCATGTCTCCCTGCACTGTTTTGATATTAAGGTTAAACTCATCACTTAGAGTTCTATCTTGATTTAATTGATTCTCCGAATTGTCAAAAATGGTAACATCAGCCCCTAATGCTGCCAGAATCGGCCCTTGTTGTCCGCCACCACATGCTAATCCTAGTATCTTTAATCCTTTTAAATTGGGAAACCAGGAATAAGGAACGGGTTTCGTAGGTGTTAAAACAATGTTCCAAATACCATTCTTGGCATTCTCAATATCAATTTTAGTAACGGGAATGGTCCATCGCACATTATTCTCAACATATCTATCCCAGACGTTTTTATTGTGTTCGGTTACATTCATTTAAGCATGGATTTTTTCTTACAATTGGTAGCAACGGCCACGTATATGAAACGTTTGGCATTTCGAAGCACTTTCCTTTCAAGTTACAAGAACTTTTGATAAGAGTTGTAATGTTCGATAACCCACTGACTGCCAAATGTTTTATATACGATGTTGTGCGTTCGTGCATTATTTTGGTATCTTAATCTACCCAAAATTCAAAACCATAATCAATTAAATCAGCAAATCGAATAGGAATTACTAATTGTTGTTCTTGTGGTAAATGATGTCCATTTTGTTCGATTATTTGAGCCATTAAAAATATCTCCATCGGTCTTTTTACAACATAGATTGTTTCATGCTGAAAGTCTCCGTCATGAATGATACTTCGCAATTTGGCCCCGACTTTTATTTGGCCTGTATTCATTAAGTTACTCCACATAATATTTTATTTTTAGCAGTGATTAGTTTATTTATTGGTCAAATTTTCATAATAAAGACTTAATCGTTCGATATCCCCAGCCATTTCATGATATTCACGATGAAGATTACTTCTGGTTGAATCATCCCCTACAATTATCTTTGATACTAAAACCTTATTAAACAACATTTCCCAACAAGGTTTATAAGTCTTCAAGCCTTGCCAATAAAATCCAGCTAAATGCTTTAATGTAGTATTATCATTGATAAATTGATTCATAATCTCAGTCCAATTCATATCACCACGATGGAAAAGAAGCGTATCTTTTGCTGGAACCACTTCGTAGATTCGGCTATTTGTCAAAATACAACAGAATCTCATGGCATCAGATAAATCTGCAAATACAAATAATCCAGTTTTCCTATTAGCAGTTTTCTCATTTGGCATTTCTTCACTTAATATTTTCTCAATGTTTTGTTTATCTTGATAAAATCTTGTAGAATCTTGATATGATGAATTATTTGGTAATATTAGGTCGTTAAGTCTGTATTGTCTTTTATCAACTCTATACATTGTCTTAATTTTCGTGATGTTAAATGATGCTATGTGTTTTCTTGCATGACGCA
>NZ_BAZW01000137.1 GCF_000974365.1 Geofilum rubicundum JCM 15548 | reverse complement strand
CAGCAATTCAGTAATAAGCTTTATTCATTACGCTGATAAATTTACTGAAAATTTGGCACATAAATTTCCCACCCCGGTGTAATTCACGTTTGGATTAACCGCAGGATTCAAGCCCTCAAAATTTTTTCTTTGGTATAGGCGTATCGTTTTATAAGTTGGTGTTTTCCTGATTTCCGGAGCAGGACATCCCCAAAACTGATTCATTCAAGCCTGATTTGAAATCTATTTTGTGTAAGAATCAGTAATTCAGTTCTGTCAACAAGTACTTCGAGCATATAACTCATTAAGCGTTTCCACAGATACTTGACTGTGCATTTTAGTCGGACTTTTATTAATCCTCCAATTTCCTGACTGGCCTGAACCAATTGATTAATGATGTGAGCTATCTGCAGACATTGGTAGTAGTTCTTCATTGCCGGAAAACTTACTCTGGAAAATTTATGCTCCAAAGCGTAGCCCTGATTTTTCTGATCATTAAACCCCTCATTCTCTATTTTTTGTCGCAACCTCCCCGTCTGACTCACACCTACGCATAAAGTATTGCTCAACTCCATGTCAGTAATATGCACGAAGCGCTGATTCTTTATAACACCTTGATTTTTAACTGAGACTTCTTCATTACATTCAACCCAGTTTAGCATATGCGTCTTATACTCTAATCCACTTAGCCAATGACAAAGTAACTTGGTTCGATGATCTTTATGGAATGCTAAGGACTCTCCCTTTTGGTTTGGTACAAGCCTCCTTTCAAGCGCAATTTCCTCCTGAAGCAATCGCAGATTCCCATCCTTTAGTGTTACCACATAGTGCCAGTTGTTTCTTTTGCAGATATCAAAAAAGCCTTGAGTTGGGTAAAGCCCATCGGCTATTATAATTATTGGCAGGCGTGGAAACATCTTCTTTATTTTGATGGATAGTCGCTTAAAGGCCGCTTGCTCACAATCTTGCTTTTGATAGTTTGCTCTTCCCTCGTTACTTATCCACTCGGTGGCTATGGACAAACTTAGGCCGGTGGGCGTTAGCAGCTTAGCCTCAAGTACATTGTGTGACCATGTCACAACCCCGCTGCCAGACTTTTTATGCAGGCAATACTCACAATGCTTGTGTGAATACGTTGAAACACCAGTGCCATCAATAGCTACAATATAACACCCCCGATACTTATGTGGCTGTAAAACCTTCTTCCTTAGCAGATCGCGGATCAGTGAGGCTTTAACTTCCTCAAGACAGGAAGTAGCAAGGTCTCGAAAATAATCATCTACACTATCAAGATGGGGTAAATCAAGTCCAAATACGCTTTGGTAGTTTGCTCTGAAAACAGGAGCCTTGCGATCATTATTAAAGGCATTTCTACTGCCTTCCTTTAACATGAACATACAGACCCCAGCCATAGCTAATTCTTGAGTGGAATACTGTTTCCGACGGCGGGAATCAGGCAGGGAGGCCAAATGAGTTTTCAAAGAAGGGAAATATTGATGTAAAGTTTTGAATATCTGGCTTATAACAGATTTCCCAGGACTTTGATAAACATGTTCTTCCAAAAGTAAAAGAACAATCGTTAAAAAATCAAATATTTAATTGATTATCAGTGCTATGATGAAAAAAATATTAAAGAAATTGGCTATATTTGAAGTATCAAAAATAAACAAAAAGCCTGCTGGTCAGGTCGTTACCGCAGCAGGCTTTTAATCACTTTAAAATAAGCGCTTTATGGAAAAACACTCGCTATGCCGAGAGGCATAGCTTTTGCCAAATTTAGCGCGAAAAATAATATTTGGCAAATTTCCTGTTGCCTTAAATATCAGTACATTTAAGTTCACTTAATTTTTACGCTGAATTGCTG
>NZ_BAZW01000138.1 GCF_000974365.1 Geofilum rubicundum JCM 15548 | reverse complement strand
TTATTATTCCATGTTTGAGCTGTTATGTTTCCATTATATTGTATGGGGTAATTTGGTTGTGAATGAACAAGGTCTGGCAAGCTGTTATAATGCAACCGCATACTAAACAAATCATTACCGGGAGCATCCGGATTGTTTATAGCTGTAAGCCAGGAACGGATATTATACTCATAGTCAATGCTCTGCAAAAACCCACTCATATCAACCGTCTTATGTAATTGCTTGCGCTTTAATTGACCAAGCTGGTTGTATTCATGTTTAGAAACAATGACTCGTCCATTCACATCATCCCCTTCAATTTGCTGCTCAACAGTTAGTAAACGACCTACATGATCATAGGTAAAATACTTATTTATAGCAACTTCCTCAGAATTAAATGACAAGAACTGGCGAGTTTGAACCGTTTGTCCACTGAAATCATATTTATAGCTAAATATTTCAGTGGTATTAAAATCTGGCTTTTCTATGCTTTGAATTACACGGTACCTGTCATCGTAAAAATAATTTGTAGTTATAAAAGAGCTATTACCATCTGGACTAATTCCCCGAACCATCTTTCTGGTTACCAGCCCTTTTAATCCATTAAAATAATAAGGTGTGGCGTCGCTTTCCCTATAATCACTTATATTATGCTGCACAGAAAAAGAGGGTGTTGTAGGATACGAATCATAATAGGTTATGGTCAGGTAGTTAATGATTCCATCTGAAGAATTTGGAAACCCTGTATTGCTATAATAGTAATTTGTGTAACTATTTGTTCTGGACTCATGCATCGTCCTATTGTGCATCACAGAATCCATGTATTGCTGCATTCCTGGCTGATCATAAGCCTTTGACATTGTTAATTCCCCGGTTTGTATAGGCCGATTCAGTTGATCATACTTTGTGAATGACCACTTTGGCCCAATATTGGCTCTCTGGTTGCCATCCTGTGTAAGCACTAGTCGGTCTCGTTTATCATAGACCATATATACTCGATGCAGAGTCCCCGGAATCTGTTTCATAACCATGCGCTTACGCCCATCATATTCATAATAGTAGCACGAATGAGTGATATAATCATTTTCAGATGTGAATGAAGTCAAATGGACGGCACGAAAATAAATAGAAGCTTTTGGGGATATGACATAACGTAATAATCCAAAACTATCATACACATAATAGGTTTCTACTTTATCATAGCCACTTGATTTTTCTACAAAAGTGCGTTTTAAAATAACTTTTCCCTCTTTGTCGGTATATTCTTCGGTAGTGTTCAGTAAAAGGATGTCTTGCCCAACTTCCCAGTTTTCATCTTTAACCACCTTTTTATAAAGTTCGTTGGCAGGATAATATTTAGAATGGATACCATTAATGCTTTTCCCTATACGAAGGTTTCCTGTTGCATCCTCGGTCCACATCAAACATACATCATTTGCAATGTTGGTACCATACTCATATATGATAGAATGATTAGAAGGTTGCCATGAGGCTCCAGGTGCTCCCTGCTCCATTACCCGGTTCAAGGGAGAGTTGTCATAAACGGTTTTGGAAAATGGGTAGGCATCTGATACCACATCATTACTACTGTTGCTATAAAAGGTTTTGTGCTCGCTGGCAGTTCCATGGTAATTATCCATATTGGGATTGGAACGAAATTCGCCGGTAGTAGTATTACTCTGGTAGGGCAACAACTGATATTCTTGGCGTCCAAATTCGTCATAAACAATGGGC
>NZ_BAZW01000139.1 GCF_000974365.1 Geofilum rubicundum JCM 15548 | reverse complement strand
CAAGTTTCGCAGTTTGATAAATAGTTGAAAATTAAGAGAAAAGAATAAAAAAAGCAGCATGGATATTTGGCTAAATACTTAATTATAAGTATATTAGCGAAGTTTCCAAACACAAATACCATGCTGCACTGTAAAGATATTAATAAGATTTCAGAATTAAAAAACGGTTTTACCCATAGGTGGCTCGAACCCGATTTTATTTCCAGTTCTTTGAAATGTTTCACATTTTCGAACCTCTGTAAAGTTGTTTCAGAAGTTAAGATAAAAGGATATCGTTTTGAGTGGATTATGACCATCCTTCTCTCGATGCCATTTCTTGATGCTAAAACGGTCAACTCGATGTTGAATGGTTGCATACAACACCAGATTGTAGCAGGGAAAGATACATTTTATCGCATAAAGAATAATCAATCAATATGTTGGCGAATGTTGTTGTGGTTATTCGCTGCCAAGCACAAGGCGCTAACAGCCAATTGTTTAGAAAGCTCTGATAGACCGAAGTGTATGATTTTTGATGACACCATTCTTACAAAAACGGGGAAGAACATTGAAAAAGTGTCTAGGGTATTCGACCACGTTACACAGCGGTATGTTATTGGTTTTAAGCTGCTTTTGATGGGCTATTGGGACGGGGTTTCATTTATCCCTCTGGATTTCTCAATACACCGTGAACGGGGACAAAATAAAGAGAAGCCCTTTGGCTTTAAAGCGAAGGAGTTAAAGAAGCAGCACAAAACAAAAAGGCAAAGTGGTTCTTTTTCTGACGAGCGAGCACGGGAGGCTGATATGTCAAAAATAGACAGTGCCATAAAAATGTTCCGAAGGGCGGTATCCCAAGGTTTTATGGTCGATTATGTTTTGATGGATAGTTGGTTTACTTGTGAGGCCTTTGTAGATGCAGTGCTATCAGTTAAAAAGCATACAGTACATTTAATAGGGATGTACAAGATTGCAAAAACCAAGTTTCTATATAATGACGAATTGTACACGCATAAACAAATACGGAACCTAAAAGGGAAGCCAAAGCGTTGCCGTAAACTTGGCTTCTACTATACTGAAGCACTGGTCTCCTTCAAGGGAAAGCCAATTAAGTTGTTCTTTAGCAAGCAGGGCAAAAACGGAAAATGGAAAGTATTCCTATGTACCGACATAAAGTTATCGTTTATCAAGATGATCGAAATTTATCAGATACGCTGGACTATAGAGGTGGCCTTTAAGGAAGGAAAGCAATTATTAGGACTGGGTCGGTGCCAGTCCAACAGCTTTGATGCTCAGATTGCCGATACAACCATTACAATGATCCAGCACATATTGTTGACCATGAGATACAGGGTTGAATATTATGAATCAATGGTAGGCCTGTTTTCCAATGTAAAAGAGGCTGCTGTCAAGCAGCGTCTCGACCAACGTTTATGGGGGCTGTTCATTGAATTGATGCAAATAATTGTAGTTCTGTTTGAAGATATTGATGAACAGGAACTGCTAGAAAAAATCTTCCAAAATGAAAAGGTAAACCAAATGGTCAACCATATCTTAGGAAGTGAGTCAAGTCAGACAGAAAATGCCGCATGACGAAAATGGAAAACATAAATCATTATATTACAGAGATATATAAAAACATCAGCTAACGTACATCGCTGACGCTAAAAAGCTTAAAAGAATGTGCGAAACTTAAGT
>NZ_BAZW01000140.1 GCF_000974365.1 Geofilum rubicundum JCM 15548 | reverse complement strand
TCCAGAAAGGAGGTGTTCCAGCCACACCTTCCGGTACGGCTACCTTGTTACGACTTAGCCCCAGTCACCAGTTTTACCCTAGGACGCTCCTTGCGGTTACATACTTCAGGTACCCCCGGCTCCCATGGCTTGACGGGCGGTGTGTACAAGGCCCGGGAACGTATTCACCGCGCCATGGCTGATGCGCGATTACTAGCGAATCCAGCTTCACGAAGTCGGGTTGCAGACTTCGATCCGAACTGAGACCGGCTTTTAAGATTCGCATCCCCTCGCGGGGTAGCTGCCCTTTGTACCGGCCATTGTAACACGTGTGTAGCCCTGGATGTAAGGGCCGTGCTGATTTGACGTCATCCCCACCTTCCTCACGGTTTACACCGGCAGTCTCGATAGAGTCCCCACCATTACGTGCTGGTAACTATCAATAGGGGTTGCGCTCGTTATGGGACTTAACCCGACACCTCACGGCACGAGCTGACGACAACCATGCAGCACCTTGAAAAGTGTCCGAAGAAAAGCCTATTTCTAAGCCTGTCACTTCCCATTTAAACCCAGGTAAGGTTCCTCGCGTATCATCGAATTAAACCACATGTTCCTCCGCTTGTGCGGGCCCCCGTCAATTCCTTTGAGTTTCATCGTTGCCGACGTACTCCCCAGGTGGATTACTTAATGGTTTCCCTCAGTCACTTGCTGTGTATCGCAAACAACCAGTAATCATCGTTTACAGCGTGGACTACCAGGGTATCTAATCCTGTTTGATACCCACGCTTTCGTGCCTCAGCGTCAGTTACAGTTTAGTAAGCTGCCTTCGCAATCGGTGTTCTGTGGTATATCTATGCATTTCACCGCTACACACCACATTCCGCCTACCTCAAATGTACTCAAGAATGACAGTTTCAAAGGCTATTCTACAGTTGAGCTGCAGGATTTCACCTCTGACTTACCATTCCGCCTACGCACCCTTTAAACCCAATAAATCCGGATAACGCTCGGATCCTCCGTATTACCGCGGCTGCTGGCACGGAGTTAGCCGATCCTTATTCGTATGGTACCGGCAATATTCGACACGTCGAACACTTTCTTCCCATACAAAAGCAGTTTACAACCCATAGGGCCGTCTTCCTGCACGCGACATGGCTGGTTCAGGCTTGCGCCCATTGACCAATATTCCTCACTGCTGCCTCCCGTAGGAGTCTGGTCCGTGTCTCAGTACCAGTGTGGGGGACCTTCCTCTCAGAACCCCTAGACATCGTAGTCTTGGTGAGCCGTTACCTCACCAACAAACTAATGTCACGCATGCCCATCTGTAACCTATAAATATTTTACCACTCTTCCATGCGAAAACGTGGTCTTATGCGGTGTTAATTCCCCTTTCAGGGAGCTATCCCCCAGTTACAGGTAGGTTGCATACGCGTTACTCACCCGTGCGCCGGTCGCCACCATCCGAAGACGTGCTGCCCCTCGACTTGCATGTGTTAGGCCTGTCGCTAGCGTTCATCCTGAGCCAGGATCAAACTCTTCGTTGTAGAAAAGATTGTTGGACATACGCTAATATGCCCGG
>NZ_BAZW01000141.1 GCF_000974365.1 Geofilum rubicundum JCM 15548 | reverse complement strand
CGTTACCAAACATTAAAAAGGACAGTGCAACAATGAAACATATACTTTTTATTTTAGTCAGCTTCTTAATAATTCAGACAAGTCTAGGACAGAACTTACCTTTGTTAAAAATAAGTAGTGATAGCAATTATATTGTAACACATGACAATGAACCTTTTTTTTGGTTAGGAGGAACTGCATGGGAACTTATACATCGTTTGGGTAAAGAAGAAATAGACAAATATCTGGCAGATAGAGCTAATAAAGGATTTACTGTAATACAAACTGTAATTCTTGCAGAACTAGATGGTTTGAATACACCAAATGCCTATGGAGAAAAACCCCTAATTAATAATGACCCAACTAAATTAAATGAGCAATATTTTACACATGTTGATTATGTAATAGAAAAAGCAAATGAACTTGGACTATATATAGCCTTGCTGCCATCTTGGGGTGATAAGTTCAATAAAAAATGGGGAACAGGACCAGAAATATTTAATACAGAGAATGCTAGAATATACGGAGAGCTTTTAGCAAAAAGATATCTAAATTACAATAATTTAATATGGATTCTTGGAGGAGATAGAGCACTTGAAAATGAAAATCATTTTGAAATAGTTCGAGCAATGGCAAAGGGTATTCGAGAGATTGACAGAAATCATTTAATAAGTTTTCATCCAGTCGGCGCAAAAAAAGCTACGGATTTCCTTAATGATAAGTGGCTTGATTTTGATATGTATCAAAGTGGACATAGCAGAACTGCTAAAGAGTATTCTTATGTGCTAGATAGTAAAAAATCGTCAACAAAGCGACCAATAATAAATGGTGAAGCGAGATATGAAAATATACCTGATAGATTTTGGGAAGAAAAATCACATGGTTGGCTTGACGATGCTGACGTTAGAGTTTCAGCATATTGGAGCTTAATTGCTGGAGCAGCAGGTTACACATACGGCTGTAATGATATTTGGCAAATGTATGATGTCAGCAAAGTGCCTATAATAAATGCACGGACTGATTGGCAAGCTGCACTTCAGCTACCCGGTTCTTCTCAAATGGGCTTTATGAGACGAATTTTTGAGAAACTATCATGGCAAAAGATGATACTTAATCAAAATTTGATACTAAACAATAATCCAGAGAACGAATCATATATTTTAAGCGCAATTAGTTCAGATAAAAAAGTTGTTATTGCATATACGCCAATAGGAAATCCAATTAAGATTGATTTAGCACAAATAGATTCGAAGAGAATAAATGCATATTGGTTTAATCCGCGAAGTGGTAAAATAAAACGTATTGGTGATTTTGAGAATATCACACCTCAAGAGTTTAAACCTTGGTCGAGTGGCTGGGGAAGTGATTTTCTCTTGATATTGACAGCGGAAAATTATAAGATAGATTTTAAAGATTTGAATAAATAACGTTTGGTAACAATGTGTATAATTCATAAGGGTTTCAGAGGTTTTCGAGCGTTATCGCCCGCATCAAATTTGGGTGGTAACTTGATAAGTTTGAAGCCCGCAATCCCTTACGAAATCATACACTTAACGTTGTAA
>NZ_BAZW01000142.1 GCF_000974365.1 Geofilum rubicundum JCM 15548 | reverse complement strand
GTCAGGTATCTGGGGCAATACACCCATCGCATTGCCATCAGCAACCAGCGGATCTTGAACGTTGATCCAACACACGTCACTTTCGTGGCAAAAGACTACCGGGACCGGGCACAAAAGAAACCGGTATCACTGACCGGCGAAGAGTTTCTGCGTAGATTCTCTTTGCATGTAATGCCCGATGGTTATGTGCGTATTCGTCGATTCGGCATTTATCATCACTCTACAAAGCTTCATCTGGATTTACAATTTGTGCCCGATGAAAAGCCCGACATTGAGCAGATGGCAGCTGACCAAAAGGATGAAACGGCCTCAGAGCGCATTTTAAGGCTGACTGGATTTGACCTAACCAAATGTCCGCATTGCAAAGAGGGACGTCTGATTGTCATTAGAACCTTACCCAGGATACGGTCACCCGCAGGAAATCTGCCCTCATTGCTTTTTGCGAAGTTGCAGTAACCTACTAAACACCCCCCTAAAAACTTCATTGACATGAGGTTCGGCATTGTATTGCCTTAACGGCAGGTTTTCAGCCAAAAAGGAACAGATTTTCAACTTCTCAGCCACTACGACCAGTCACTTCTTAAGTTCAAATGCTTAAAAACGGGAAGACGGTACCACGGGTGGCCTTGCCAAAAACATCAAAAACCGACTTAAAGTCCATAAAAACAGGCTGCAGACCTAGCGGGATGTAGTTCAACCGAGAATAATCGCTGGGTCGTTCCGACCGCTCATATTCCTATATATTAGCTGCTGGTGTTCATTCTCTATTAGTTAATTACCTGTCACTTACGAACACTAATGCTTTCAATCGAAGCACTACTACTCCCGAAAAAATTAGTTTTTAGGGGCGGCAAAAAAGCGGTGGCAAACAGACAAGCTCTATTGCAATTTTTGGGCATGCGTTGGCTCGTGCGAATTGCAATTGTGCTTGGCTGTGTGTAGTGGATTTCAATGATGATATTCTAAACTTCACTTTCGGATTCACATCTGTTTGTTATTTTAAACAACCTAAATGTACTGAGAATATTAGAAAGTATAAGTAGTAAAATATTATACTATTTGAACTCCTGTTTTTAAAAATATTTATCCTTTAATTCTTGTAATTTATTATTGACTTCCTTCTGTAAAGAATTAATTTTAATTTTCGCCTTTTTATTCGATTTCTCTATTAATATTTCAATGCGCTGAGTAATTAATTCATAATTATTTAAGTAGGTAAGAGCTATTTCTTTGCCTTCACTTGCAAACTCTTTTGAAGCATTAAATATTGACGTTTTTTCAAATTTTGTTGGATGCTTCAACTCTTTCATTAAAACATACTTTATTTTCTTTCCGTGTCTTTGAAAATACAAATTAATAAATGTCTCTACTCCGAACCTAATATCTCTTATGTCATTAAGAATGGGGGTAATATCCTTCTTTAGCATAGCTCTTTCACCTGTTAATGACCTAAAAGGATTAACTCGATAATCTATTAATGTTTCAGAAGGTTGTCCTAAAACCATATCTGCTTCATTGTTAATTATAGGGGTTAATC
>NZ_BAZW01000143.1 GCF_000974365.1 Geofilum rubicundum JCM 15548 | reverse complement strand
TTGTACCAGTTGTATTAAAATATAGTCCCATGTCCATGACGCACACTTTCTTTGGGTTACTTGTGTGCTATTGTTTTTGGAATGTGTTATATTTACAATCATTAAATTTTTTTATTATGACAGCCATCGAGCTAAAGAAGTTATTGATTCATAGAATATCTGAAATTAATGATGAATCTTTTTTGCGTGCTATTAATACAATTTTAGATGCAAAGACTCAATCTCAGGTTTTGAATTTGACAGATGGTCAACGATCTGAAATCGTCGAGTCCAAAAGACAGTTTGAAAAGGGTTTGTTTATTGAGCAAACTGAAATGGACAAAGAATTTAACAGATGGCTAAACGCAAAATAGTCTGGTCACATAAAGCCAATATCAAACTTTTTGAAATTCTTGATTTCTACGAAAAACGAAATAAGAGTAAAGATTTTTCAGCAAAACTTTACAAAAGATTTAATGAAGAACTGGCTTTACTTCACAAGCAACCTGGAATAGGTATAAAAACAGACCTTGAAGCTATTCGCGGTCTTATTGTTGATAAGTTTATTTTGTTTTACGAAGTGACTTCTGATAATATTATTGTACATACTCTATGGGATTGCAGACAAAATCCGGGCGATCTTAAAATAAAGTAAGCACAGTAATTCGATATTTACCAACTGGGAGAAACGCGCGCTAATTTGTGTTTGTGTAAATTTCGATACCTACACGGTTGATGTGGTCCATTAAACTACTGTTTTTTATGGTATCAAATGGTATGATGTCAAAATACCATGCCAAGGGAAGTTCTTCATTGAGTAGGCCTGAGAGTTCAGAACATGTGGCCTGGTTTATTTGGCTGCCCTTAATGGCCAAATCAATATCAGAGCCTGGTCTGTAATTGCCCATGGCCCGGGAACCAAAAAGAATGGCCGTTTCAATTTCGGGGAATCGTTTCAGGGCTTTTAAAATGAGATCCATGTGGTCGTTTTCTATGCCCGGAATGCTTATTGGCTTATTTGCTGTTCGCCCCATGTTTTGAATGATGTTAATAGTGGGAAATAGTGGACTCTGATTTTTTCTGTTAATTCGATGGCCATTTCTTCGTCATAAGTATGCACCGAAAGGTTTCTGTTGTTGAGGGCGTCGATCCATGTGTTTCCATTATTGATATAGCCATTCTGAAAAGCAATTTTTATGGCTTCCCTTGGGCTTTTTATCTCGAAGCCTTCTGATATTAAGAAGTCCTTGAGGGTTTTCCATGCCAGCTCAATGGTGATTTCAAAGAATTGAATAATACCGGCACGCTCTGTGTCAGAAGGGTTGGAAATCATGAGTGCCACGTTGAGGCGCCCGTAGGCTTTTTCATAGTTTTCAAAGCGTTGTTGCCAGCGGATGTCTATATTCATTGCGGATGGTTTTGGTTCTGTTTAAGTGCTCAAATTTATCTAAAAAGGATGCCATTAGCAATTTTGGATTAGTAGTTTAATTTTTGCTAACCCCCGAATGCCGCTTGTTTCGTTGCGTAGCTGGCCAATTAG
>NZ_BAZW01000144.1 GCF_000974365.1 Geofilum rubicundum JCM 15548 | reverse complement strand
AATAATGGCAGAGAATCAGAACATTGAATGGAAGGAATCCTGGAGAGACGAATATCTTAAATGGATATGCGGGTTTGCGAATGCCAATGGTGGTTCAATTATTATCGGGAAAGACGATAAAGGCAGAATTGTTGGATTGAAAAATGCCAAAAAATTACTCGAAGACATTCCAAATAAGGTTAGGGATATTTTAGGTATCATCGTTGATGTGAATCTCTACGAAACAGACAATGGTGAGTATTTAGATGTTATAGTTGAAGCTCATCCCTATCCTGTAAACTACAAAGGACAGTATCACTATAGAAGTGGAAGTACAAAGCAGGAATTAAAAGGAAATGCACTTGACAAATTTTTACTACAGAAAAAGGGAAAACGTTGGGACGGTGTTCCGGTTCCTAAAGTATCCACACGAGATTTAAAACTAGACACCTTTACCCATTTTAGAAAAAAGGCAGTTAAAGCGCAGAGAATTGAAGAGGATGTGTTAACAGACTCTGATGACCTTCTTCTTGAGAACTTACAGCTAATTGAGAATGCATTTCTCAAAAGAGCTGCAATTTTACTTTTTCATTCAGACCCAGAAAAATTCTTTACTGGAGCATACATAAAAATAGGATTTTTCCAGTCAGATGATGAACTGAAATTTCAAGATGAAGTTCATGGAAACATTTTTGAACAAGTGGAAAAAACCATGGATATTCTTTTCACTAAGTATATTCACTCTTCGATTAATTATGAAGGTCTTAATAGAGTAGAGAAATACGATTATCCTAAAGATGCTATCAGAGAAGCTTTATTAAATGCCGTTTGCCATAAAGATTATGCCGAAGGGGCACCGATACAGATTAGTGTATATCAAGACAAGTTAATCTTTTGGAATGACGCTCAATTACCTGATAACTGGACAGTGGAAAAGCTTTTAACGAAGCATCCGTCTAAACCTTATAATCCTGATATTGCAAATACTTTATTTCGGAGTGGGTATATTGAAGCTTGGGGGCGTGGAACCATTAAGATGATTAACGATTGTATTCGATTTGAAATCCCGTCACCTAAGTATTTTTATGACATGTCAGGATTTTGGGTAGAATTCAGAAAAGATAAGTTAAATGAAGAATCTTTAAAGGCGCTTAACTTGAATGACAGACAACTAATGGCCATAGAGTTTCTGAAAAATAATAAACGAATCACCAATCGTGAATACCAATCAAGTTTTAACGTTTCAAGAAATACTGCTACCAGAGATTTATCAGACTTGGTTGAAAAAGGTATAATAAAAGCATCAGATATCAGAGGAGCAGGCTCATTCTATGAACTGTGAATTGCACAATAATTGCACCAATTGCACCAAAGACTGCCAGACACTAATAAAGCAACGAACGGCAACAAAGCTGTATACGGCAGCCGGGGCTCCACAGCAAATTGCGGGTTTCATTCTCTCCCGGCAACCACGTTTTGCCTGAAGATGTCGTACCTGGCAGAAATGCCCCGGCCGACCGCATACAGCCGACCGTT
>NZ_BAZW01000145.1 GCF_000974365.1 Geofilum rubicundum JCM 15548 | reverse complement strand
ACATTCGTAAATCCTTCCTTTATATAAGCTCTATTGATATCAGCCTGCCTCTTTACATGTCTGACAAACATTCTGTCAATCATGTCATCATCAGATAATTGCTGAAAGAATTTAAAGCAAATCCATGCTTTAACGTCCCAAGCTGAAAGTAATGGCAAATCATCGAAACAAAATAGTTTCTCCTTCAATATGAAGCAAGCTGTCATAATATTCAATGCCACCTGATGTTGCCAGGCAGTCCATTTGCGTGTTTGGAATTGGTCTAATCCCAAAACCTGCTTACACTCTTTGATGCAATGCTCAACAAAGAAGCGCTGACCTTGCATATAAGCTAAAGCTTTAGGAGTGTATTGCTCAAGATTCGCATTTGTAAATGAATATTTTATCTCTTCCTCATTCTTTGTCTTCTGCTTCTTTATCACAAGAAGCCTCGTTTCGATGGTGTTTGTTGTTTTGTTCCAGATAAACACTTTTGCAAAATGAAATAAGGCTTTCAATGTACCCTTTGTCGTTTTTCTTACTTTAATTTCTGTCCAGTCACCCTTGTTTAATGTATCGCAATATTTGTCAACCCGAATGCTTTGTTTGTCTGGTTTTACCAATGAGGGTTTTCTACCCTTACCCAGCTTTGATTCTGGTACTTCCAATATGGGCTCTTCAATGAAAACATGTTGGTCTTTATGGATATCAAACATGTACACATACCCTAATTCATTTATTTTCCTTGCCAGTTCCGGGTCGTTACCATATAATCCGTCACCACCCACGAAGTCAAAATCAATGCCTATCTCATTATGATGTTCAACAATATCATAGGCTATTTCTGTTTTGGTTTTAAACATCCGAAGGTCCTGCGGAATATCGGCTTTATCGCAACGATACTTGTCATGACACCAACCTTCCGGAAGAAAAAGGCGTGCATCAGTCATAGATGCAAAATCGCCATTGCTCAAACAACTCATTACAGCAACCTGGCTATTGGCCAGCTTTCCTACGTTCCCGCAATATTGCCAGCTCACCCCAACACTCTTATCTCCTTTCTTCACAGTACCAGTTTCATCAATTATTAAACCGGTTAGTTTTCGTTTTGGAAGTGATTTGCTTACTTGAATGGCGGATCTGTCTATTACTTTTCGTTCATTCCAATTGGAATGGGTGATAAAATGTTGCATCTGGTAATAGTCCAAATCTGACTGATCCTCGCAAATCCTTTCGATATTACGATGGTTACTTATGAAAACCCCATGGGCATAACTTTCAGCTTTGTCAAAGAATTTTTTAGTTCTGTTTTGGAAACAATCCTGAAAATCAACAAGATAAGCACCAAGCCGCTTTACACTAGCGGCCAGTGTTTTTCCATAATTTTTTGTATTTTTACGTTGTGTTAAACATTGAAACGAACGATAGGTTTGTTTTTCTGTGATGCCCTGAAATTACTAATTTCAGGGCGTTTTTCCAAGCTCTATTATCATTAAATCAGTCGTTTAGCACATTTTTCATAATCTGTCAAAGTAG
>NZ_BAZW01000146.1 GCF_000974365.1 Geofilum rubicundum JCM 15548 | reverse complement strand
TGTATAACGGGTACAGGAATATTAACCTGTTTGCCATCCACTACCCCTTTCGGGTTCGCGTTAGGTCCCGACTAACCCTGATCCGATTAGCGTTGATCAGGAAACCTTGGTCTTTCGGCGTGAGAGTTTCTCACTCTCATTATCGTTACTTATGCCTACATTTGCTTTTCCAAACGCTCCACAATACCTCACGATACTGCTTCGGCGCGGATTGGAATGCTCCCCTACCACTGTTAATAAATTAACAATCCATAGCTTCGGTAGTATGCTTATGCCCGATTATTATCCATGCACGGTCGCTCGACTAGTGAGCTGTTACGCACTCTTTAAATGAATGGCTGCTTCCAAGCCAACATCCTAGCTGTCTGTGCAACCATACCGCGTTATGTTCAACTTAGCATACATTTGGGGACCTTAGCTGATGGTCTGGGTTCTTTCCCTCTCGGACATGGACCTTAGCACCCATGCCCTCACTCCTATTAATCATTTTACAGCATTCGGAGTTTGTCAGGAGTTGATAGGCGGTGAAGCCCTCGCGTCCTATCAGTAGCTCTACCTCTGTAAAACTTTAATAAGGCTGCACCTAAATGCATTTCGGGGAGTACGAGCTATTTCCCAGTTTGATTGGCCTTTCACCCCTACCCACAGTTCATCCAAAAACTTTTCAACGTTTACTGGTTCGGTCCTCCACTGAGTGTTACCACAGCTTCAACCTGACCATGGGTAGATCACAAGGTTTCGCGTCTATCCCTACCAACTTTGGCGCCCTATTAAGACTCGCTTTCGCTTCGGCTCCGTGGCTAATACCACTTAACCTTGCTGGTAAGGAATAACTCGTAGGCTCATTATGCAAAAGGCACGCCGTCACCACACGAAGTGGCTCCGACCGATTGTAGGCGCACGGTTTCAGGTACTTTTTCACTCCCCTGTTCGGGGTGCTTTTCACCTTTCCCTCACGGTACTGGTTCACTATTGGTCTCTCAGGAGTATTTAGCCTTACCGGATGGTCCCGGCTGATTCACGCAAGATTTCTCGTGTCCCGCGCTACTCAGGATACTACCTTGTTTATCATACTTACATGTACGGGATTATCACCCTCTATGATGCAACTTTCCAGATGCTTCCATTTCGTATTTATAAACAGTGATGGTAGTCCTACTACCCCGCATTGCCTAAACAACACCGGTTTGGGCTGGTCCCTGTTCGCTCGCCACTACTTAGGGAATCACTCTTGTTTTCTCTTCCTCCACTTACTTAGATGTTTCAGTTCAGTGGGTTTGCCTCCTGATAAATCAGGATACTTGGTCTTCAACCAAGTGGGTTGCCCCATTCAGACATCTGCGGATTAATGGCTATTTGCGCCTCCCCGCAGCTTTTCGCAGCTTATCACGTCTTTCTTCGCCTCTGAGAGCCTAGGCATCCTCCATGCGCCCTTGCTTACTTTCTTATTGACACGTAGTTATTGTGTCTTTTTTCTTTTTCTCGTTTGTCAATATGTCAATGAACG
>NZ_BAZW01000147.1 GCF_000974365.1 Geofilum rubicundum JCM 15548 | reverse complement strand
CTAAATCTATTGACATGAAAAACTAATTTTACTAAAGAGGAATGATAGCATTCATGGCTTATTGAAATTTTTTATGTCAGATTGTGGGGTTTAGATATGTGGTGTGTTATACTCGTAACACTCCAATGTTTTGTTGATAATTTCTTCTTGTTGCCATCTTTCTATCCTTTTTGTCGGATTGATTCTTTCCAAGCTTAATTTTTTTTGTACGTAACTGGACTTTTTGTTCCTGCATTTTTAGTCTAAAGTGGTTTTTGGTAAAGCAAAAGTAGACTCAGTTTTTTTTAAATAAATGTTAAGATATAAGAATAGACATGTGTTTTGTTTTCGTATAGAAGAAGATTGATGGCTCAAATTACTGGCCTCCACTGATTATTCTGAGAGGGGACGGAAACGTACTTTTTAGAAATTCTATCCTTATATCACTCAATCTAATTTGTATTCTTGACAGTTATATCACTAACCTAATAAAGTTCACGTTTATATGAAGAAATTGTATTTATCATTTGTGTTTATTTATTTTGTGTTTTTTATTTCAAATGCACAAGATAATCCACTAAGCAACATTTTACCCCCTTCACCTAATGCATCTAATCTAGGTGTCATTTCTCAAGTTCCTTTAGATGGGAATACAGGAACTGCAAAATATAGTATCCCTATATATACCGTTAATGAAGGAAGTCTGTCGGTGCCAATTTCCTTGAAGTATTCTTCTAATGGGGTTAAACCTAATGAATTGCCATCATGGGTTGGAAGAGGGTGGAATTTATATGCTGGAGGAGTTATAACTCGCGTTGTGAAAAGTAAAGCTGACATTATTACATCCGAGGGTTTTTTTTGGAAATCCGATGAAGTTAAAGATTATATTGATGGTAAAATTACGTCAGTGGATGAAAGGATGAATCTATTGAATAATGCTGATTTAGAGCCGGACGAATATTGTTTCAATTTTGCAGGTTATGTTGGTAGGTTTTATAGGAACAATGACAAACAGCGAGAAGGTGATGGATTAGTTAACATGAAAATTGAATCTGTACCTCATTATAATTTCAAGTACGAAATAATAGGAGATGGGCTAAATATTAATGAAATACACATTACTACTGATAACGGTACACAATATTTTTTTGGAGGAAGTGGATGTATAGAAACCACCGTTACTACTGATTTGTCAGGTAATGTAAGTAGTGAAATTACTGCTTGGTATTTGAAAAGAATTGTCTCTCAAAATAATGATATTATCGAGTTTTTTTATTCGGATCAATATCCAATAGAAGTGAAGACACTTGTAGAATTTGAATGTGAAATTGTTGAATCATCTGCTGGTCCTATACCAGATGAGGAAAAAAGTTTTATGGAATCAAAAATCAATTCCGTTTTTTTGGAAAGAATTAAAACCTCTTCGACTGATATAGTATTTACAAATGTCGAACACCGTTTTTCTATGTTTGATAATTCTAGATATACTAGACGACTTGATAACATAGAGATTTTCAATAATAATG
>NZ_BAZW01000148.1 GCF_000974365.1 Geofilum rubicundum JCM 15548 | reverse complement strand
ATGTGGGCGTTGCCCACAATGCAATTAAATATCTTTGCAATAATAAATTCTAAATAATGAGAATCTTCCAACTAATAATTCTAATTTTCATTTTCATGTCTTGTGATAATAAAGACTCCACAAGAATAGACAAATATTATTCCTCTGGAAATCTCATGTACTCAGTGGAGATTGCAGATAGTCTGTTTCATGGAACTCTAAAGTATCTAAATGCTTCGGGTGACACTTTAATGCGCCAAAACTGGACAAATGGTCTCACCGACTCCGATATATATAATTACGACAAAGTTTTGATAGATTTATTTGTTGAAAATATACAAGTGAATTTTGATAGTCTTTTGTATGCAGGAGAATATCATAAGCTTGAAATCTATAATTTCCCGAGTCATCCATTAATGTATTTTTTGACTAATGCTGAAGCAAAGAAAAGCGGAAATTATATATATGTACGACCTTTGAACAATGGTAAACCGGTAAAAATTTCAGTTCAAATACGTATTGATGATGATAATTGTGAGATTCTTTTGATTGAAAGAAAAGTTAAGAAAATAACAAAGGATGAATTCTAATTGGAAGAAATGCAAAGTGGGCAACAACACATATACCCAAAGGCGGGTTCAGTGGTTTATTCATCGTCTTTGCCCCGCACCAAGTTTCTAACGGCAGACAGTGACGCAACCCGCATTCCGCCTCAGTGCATATGTGTAAACGTTGTGCTTCATGCAAGAAGAGGCCGTGCGTTTTGAATGAGAATTTCCAAATCTGATTTTTTGATTTTACGTAACGAATTCGTTACATTTGTAACATGAGAGAAATAGACATTACAGAAAAATGCTTAGAATTCATTGATTTGCAAGGGCCAAGAGTTTCTGATAAATTCTTTCAGTTGATTGAGATTATTGGAGAGGTAAGGATTGTTCATGCAAATTTTGTAAAGAAAATTACGAATTCGAGGTTCTATGAGTTAAGGATTAAAGCCGGTAACGAATATCGAGTTTTAATATTTGCGATTGACCATTTGAATTTTTCTGAATGTGTTAAAGCCGTTTGCTTAAATGGATTTATAAAAAGGTCGAATAAAGACTATGTTAAAGCAATTAAGGACGCAGAGAAGATCTTAGAAGATTATTTAAAAAATCAGGAATTATGAAAGCAAAGAAAGCAAAGGACTTATTGGCAGAGCGCTATGGAGAGAAAGGGTCAGAAAGCAGGGAGAAGTTCCGTGAAGAAGCATATTCCTATTATTTCGGAGAGATTATAAGAAGTAGGCGTAAAGAACTACATATGAGTCAAGAGAAATTGGCTGAAACTGTAGGAAAGCAACGTCCCTATATTTCTCGAATTGAAAATGGCGAGGATGTGAAAATTTCAAATCTTTTGCTGGTCGCAAATGCATTGGATTTGTCGGTTCAATTATTGCCAAGATAAATATGCACGAAGCACAA
>NZ_BAZW01000149.1 GCF_000974365.1 Geofilum rubicundum JCM 15548 | reverse complement strand
TCATTGTTGTCCGGTAAACCGGAATATTAATAAAATTCTTAACCTAACTGCCATATAATCAGTTGCGGTTTGTCATTTTTTCAAAAGTAAGCCCCCTATATTTCGGGGAATAGCGAATTTTGATATTTCAATTTGTTTTCTTTTATTATTTCCCGCCAACTTCCTTCGGGATCTTCGAGAAAAGCATAGATGTTTATGTAATTCATCAACTGTTGGCGGATTATTGATACCAGGTTAGAAAATGCCCAGCTACGTTTTACCTGACATTTCACAAGGGTTATCAATAGGTTGGCAAGCATAGCTATCCATATTTGGATTTCGATGGCATTCTCGTTATCTCCAAGGAAATACTTCAATGGGAAGTTTTGCTTTAGCTGCTTGAACAGGAGCTCTATTTGCCACCGCTTTTTGTAAATTAGGGCAATCTTTTCAGCCGAAAGTTCAAAATTATTGGTTAGAAACTCGAAAAGTCTCTGATTTTTATTATCCCAGTATGCTATTCGTCTTGCACGATGATTTTCCTTTTTATTCTCACCATAATACAGGATAATTTCTTCATCTTTCAGGACCCCTGAATCTGCATTGTCTGGTATTTCATATTCTTCTTTGGCCCGATAGAGGGCATTATCTTTTAAACGAGTGACATACCAGATTCTTTTTTGTGTAAAAGCCTCATACTGGCCATAATCAACGTAGCCCTTATCGAAAGTAATTATCGAACCAGGAGCCAAGTTGTGAACGTCATCTAAAAACATATGGTCATGCCGGACTGCTTCGCTATACCGTATAAGACAAGGCACATTCTCGCTGGCTTTAATTATAGTGTGCGCCTTTATCCCTCCTTTTTTCTTGCCTTCTTTGGGATTACGGCCAACGCCCTTTAATATGTCCTTAAATAACGTTATGGTGGTGGAATCCATAACATACAAGCGCTTTAATTCCTCATCTGTAAGCCGGCTGTCCGTTAAAACTTTTGAATATTTACGATAGGTACTCATATAAATATCGCCAAACACTTTACTGCTCCGTCTGCCATTGGCCTCCGAAAATGTGCTTCGACGAACCAAGTAGGATAACCCCAAATGAGAAAGCTTATGGGCGTTAGCCAATAGACCTAAAATGGTTTCCCTAATTGAATGAAAACCTTCAATGGACACAAAAAGCATTACTACAACGTGATGATACGTGGTGAACTTTTTCACATACCGCTCAGAACCATGTTGTTTCGCTATTTTCTTAATCTCACTTTTGTCAATGAACTTTAACAGCTGATTAAAGATAGGCTGTCCGCTAAAATTTGTACTTTTACCCATGTCTTGCTTTTTTGTGTGGTAACTCAAAAGTAGACATTCCGGGTGGTACTTTAAAATGTGCTGCCCGGTCTAATTTTTTAACCGGACACTAGTG
>NZ_BAZW01000150.1 GCF_000974365.1 Geofilum rubicundum JCM 15548 | reverse complement strand
AGTAAGGTAATACAAAGATAATAAATGTCCTAAGCCCTTATATCCGTTTAAAAGATTTGTTAATTTTTCCAGAAGGAATGCATTGGCCAGCACAAAAAACCATGGAAAGTCGTACAAAAACCCGTATCAATAACACAAAAAAGCCCTGTAAATCTTTGATTTACAGGGCAACAGACATTAAAACATGTGATCCCGAAGGGACTCGAACCCCCAACCTCCTGGGCCGTAACCATGCTCTATCCAATTAAGCTACGGAATCAAAACAGTGCGTTATCATTTCTGTCAAACGCGGTGCAAATATAGGGATAATGCACGAAAGCAAAAATCATTTTCGATAAAAAAAGCACGAAAAAACATAAAAAAAAATCCACCCCTTGCTTCCCGTTTATCAAATCATCTAATAAACAGCCAGTTTAATCCAGCCAGCCAGATCCTCAAAGTTTCTAATCCAGAAACAGCCAGGGTAAACAAAGGCGGAGGCCGTCCCCCTAAAAGAACGACCTCCTCAGCAATAGGGCATCCAACACACCAATGATTTACTCGGCCCCATACGTATAAGTCAGTGTCTCTTCAAAAGGCTCATGACCATCAAAATCAGTGGCTTTTAAAACAAAATCAACCGATGTAGCCGCTTCATCCTTCAAAGAGGCCAAATTAAACGATACGGTTCCATGCATCAGATAATGGTAGGGGTCATCATTGCGGTTGTGCCTGAATTCAAGAACCGGCAAGCCATCTTCATTCTCCGGATTATTGACATCCCTCACCAGGTTGATGTAATGAATAGTAGCACCGCCACTGTAGGCAAAACGAATGGTCAAATAATCATCGGTGAACCAGTAGTCCTTAATCCGAATCGGGTCATTACCAATACTGTCCGCTTTCTCAGGCGTTAAATCAAAAATGCCTTTCGTGAGAATCTCCACCATGTCGTTCACTTTAACCAAATGATCTACATCCCCTTCCCCATCCCCAAGAATGGTGTAACTCACCCACACACGCTGTCCGTGATCATATCCAAAGCCTGGCACAGCCGTGGCCGACGGGAACAGCCGGTCGCCATTATCGGTAATAATCAAAAAAGGTTCCACCTCTTCGGTATCAATGGTGGCCGTTGTTACCCAATAGTCCCCCAAGGAATAGCCTTCATCGTCATCGTTGCATCCTGGCATGACCATCATTAAGCCGATAGCCATCACAAAAAAAATCCATTTCTTCATATAACCTCCAATTTAAAAATATTATTAACAAAAAATGATAGACCCCGACAGGTCGCTTTCTATAATGATGTGGAATTAATATTTAGGTTGCTTAAACATTCTCAAAAAATAAAAGAAAAGCTCCTTTACAAAACCGTATTAAACCTTGCACTGTTAATATC
>NZ_BAZW01000151.1 GCF_000974365.1 Geofilum rubicundum JCM 15548 | reverse complement strand
TACTTCGCCCAGGGTTAACGCATGAAAAAAATAAAAACTAAAAATTCGGCCTTGATATTAACAGGTTTTCAACATTGGTGGTGATTAGGTTTTGTGAAAACATCTTTTTTTATGGTTGTTGTTAATAACTAATCGTTTGATTGTTAGTAAATTGATAATGGCAATAGCGCAATAACAAGCAAAGCATTCCGATTTTTGTAAAAAAAACACATGACGACAAAACGGACTTCTTTGCATCAATTTTTCGGAGGATTTCCAGATCCAAGAATTAAACGTAATAAACGGCATGAATTATTAGACATTATCGTTTTAACAATTTTAGCAGTTGTATGCGGCGCTGAATCCTGGGATTCTATTGAACTTTTTGGCAAAACAAAAATAGATTTTTTGAAGCAGTTTCTAAAATTGCGAAACGGGATTCCTTCACACGACACAATCAACCGTGTGTTTTCGATATTGGATCCTAAACTGTTTGAAGAAGTCTTTATAAAATGGGTTAATTCCTTGCGCGACAAAAATATTGATATTGAGCTGATTGCAATTGACGGAAAGACTGTCAGAAGGTCAAAAGATACATTTAATGAAAAATCACCCGTTCATTTAGTCAATGCATGGGCATGCAAAAACCAGTTGGTACTTGGTCAGTATAAAACAAAAGATAAGTCGAATGAAATTTCCGCAATTCCAAAACTGCTCGATCTTTTGGACATTGAGGGCTCCATCATTACTATTGATGCAATGGGCACACAAAAAGCTATTGCTGAAAAGATCGTGACCAAAGGAGCTGATTACATTTTAGCATTAAAAGGCAACCAGAAAGAAATCAACGAAGAAGCGCAAAGCTTGTTTAAAATACAAAAACCCAACTCAACCTGTGAAGAAACTGAGAAGGGACACGGCCGCATAGAAACAAGAAAATGTGAAGTTATCACAGATCTAAAGTTCCTTGATAGCAAAGAGAAATGGGAAAACCTAAACAGCATTATAAAGATCACATCAAAAAGAGTTCTAAAAGAAAAAACTGAATCAGAAACCAGATATTACATTAGTAGCCTTAATTTAAACGCAATTGATTTCAATAAATACATAAGGATGCACTGGAGTGTGGAGAATTCCTTACATTGGACTTTGGACATGGTCTTTAATGAAGATTACCAACGAAAAAGAAATGGACGGTCTGCTGAAAACTTTGCTTTAATACAAAAAATGGCTCTGAACATATTAAAAAAAGATCAATCCAAAGGAAGTCTTAAATCAAAAAGACTGAGAGCCGGTTGGGATAATAAATTTTTACTGGATATTATAAAAATTTAAATGCGTTGACCCTGG
>NZ_BAZW01000152.1 GCF_000974365.1 Geofilum rubicundum JCM 15548 | reverse complement strand
CTTTTGTGCCCGGTCCCGGTAGTCTTTAGCAACGAACGTGACGTGTGTTGAATCAACGTTCAAGATCCGCTGGTTGCTGATGGCAATGCGATGGGTGTATTGCCCCAGATACCTAATGACGTGCTCTGCTCCTGCCAGAGACGACTCGCAATAGACCACCCACTTTTTTTGATGGGCCTTTTCAATGCAGACTTTGAAGCCATCCATTGCAGATAGTTTTCGCAGTTCCCTTTTTACGCTGTCCAGAAATTTACCCTTAAAGGCAGCACTCAATTGGTGTACCGGATACAGATAATTATCATATTTGCCAATATGACGCCACTTACCCGATAAGGAATAACCGGCTGCCGGGACAATGCAGTGTAAATGCGGATGCAGAGAAAGGTTCTGCCCCCAAGTGTGCAACACCGCAACGGCTCCGGTTTCACAACCGTAATGTGTGTAACCGAAGCTGTGCAGTGTACGGCTGGCAGCACGGAACAAGATGTTGCAATAAAGCCTTCTGTCCCACAGATAAATCTGGTTGAGCTCATGAGGTACAGTGAAAATGATGTGGTAGTGTTTCACCGCAAGAGTTGATTTTATCAGCTTCTCAACCCAAAGCGCTTGTTTGGTTCCCTGGCACTTGGGACAATGGCGATCTCGACAACTGTTGTAACTATAGTGTATAACACCACAATCATCACACACCTGCTCATGACCACCCAAAGAGGCTGTACGGCACTGAACTATGTTGTACAAAACCTTGATCTGTTTGGGCGATAGTTCACCGCTCTGCAACAAGGATTTCCCAAATTGGCGGACAATGTGAGCTAATTCATGCTTGTTTTTGCAGTGCTTTTCCATAAAGGGTATCTAAAGGGCTGTGAGGTTTTATGTGCTGGCACTGGGCTACGTGAAGATATATCATGGTTGTTGAGATGTCTGCATGGCCCAGAAGATCCCTGAGGGTTACGATGTTTAATCCCTGCTCTAATAAATGCGTGGCATAGGAGTGACGCAAGGAATGGAGATTGACACTTTTGGCAATAGAGGTCTTTTTAAGGTTCTCTCGCATTACCCAGGATAATCCTTTAACGCTGTAGCGGCCATCAGGCTCTTTGCCATTGAAAAGCCAAACATGCGGGTTCTCGGCTCTGAGATATTTCTCGAGTCCTATGACCATTGTAACAGACAAAGGGACAATTCGGTCTTTCTTGTATTTGCTCTGGCGAATATGGATGACCATGCGCTCAAAGTCAATATCTGATATTTTAAGATTGATGACCTCTTGCCCCCTCAATCCAGCAGAATAGATAAGCGTAAGGATAATCCGGTGCTTAAGCAG
>NZ_BAZW01000153.1 GCF_000974365.1 Geofilum rubicundum JCM 15548 | reverse complement strand
CCCATCTACCCTATCAACCCTTCCTACCCCATCAACCCTATCTACCTAATGACCTAACGACCTATTGACCCAAGCAACCTAATTACCCCAATCAACCCTTCCTACCCCATCAACCCTATCTACCCCATCTTCCCTACTCTACCCTATCTACCCCATCAACCCTATCAACCCTATCTCCCTACCCCTCCCTCTTCCTATAATTCAAAATAGCCAGACTCACAAACACCACCGCAAACACGGAAAGGGCCAGGACATGCGACCACAAATCCATAAAACCCGAGCCTTTAAGCATAATTCCGCGCATAATGTCAATGAAATAATAGACCGGGTTGATCAGATTAATGCGCTGTGCCCACAAAGGCATATTGTCCACCGCCGTAAAAATACCACTCATTAAAATAAATATCAGCAGAAAAAAATAACTGATAAAAGCCACCTGCTGCTGGGAATTCGAAAAAGTAGAGATCAGCAACCCCATGCCCAACAAACCCACCAGATAAATGGACGCCAGACCGTATATCAAAGTCAGGCTACCCACAATGGGAACATCGTACAAAAGCCGACCAATGACCAGTCCAATGGTTAATTCAAAGAGACCAATCACCCAAAAAGGAATCAGTTTGGCTGCCAGAAACTGGTATTTATGAACCGGGGTGACATTCATTTGTTCAATGGTGCCCATCTCCTTTTCGCGCACCAGATTCATGGCGGTCAGAAACAAACCAATGATCGAAACCAGAATGGTCAGAATACCGGGGAGCATAAAAAACTTATAATTCAACTCCGGATTGAACCAGAAAGAATTCGTCACATGGATTCTTTGAGGGGGTATTTCCCCTAACATTTCCATTTTCAGCTTACTCCCAAAGCGGGCCACCACCTGCTGCAGATAGGCATAACCCAACTGGGCCTGCTGGGCATTAATGGCATTGGCCAAAAGCTGCACGCGTGGGGATTGTCCCCTGATCAAGTCCTTTTCATAGTGGCGCGGAATCACCACCACCAAATCGGCCTTCCCCATTTCAATCTGCTGCAAACCCCCTTGCACCGATTTGGCCTCAGGGCTTAACAGAAAAAAGGGAGAGGCATCCAATTCATGGACTATGCGGCGACTTACCGGCGATTGATCCTGATCGACCACCGTCAGGTCCAGATTTTTTATATCCATGGTAGCCGCATTGATCAGAATCAAAAGCTGCACCGTTGGTAAAACCAGTATCAACGGCAGCATCGTCCGGTTCCTCAGCACCTGCAAAAACTCCTTCTGAAGCAAAACAAATAACACCCGCATAATCTTTATTTTTCCCCATTAACCCTATCATCCC
>NZ_BAZW01000155.1 GCF_000974365.1 Geofilum rubicundum JCM 15548 | reverse complement strand
AATGAACATTGACTCTTTTCTTTTATTGACAGGTATTTTTTATAGGCGCGGTTAGTTATAAACTTCTTGGTTAAAGGCTTGGAAGACGATAAACCAGCCCTAATTTTATCGAGTACGTCTTCCCGAGATTTTTTGTCCCTTTGGGCTCTTATTTTTGACCAGGTAATGATACAGCGTTCCTCATTCAGTTTTGTTTCACGGATGGCAAGCTCTGGATTGATCCATGAAAATTTTGATAAATCGTAGAAATCATCTTGTATGTCTTTCTTGAGCGTTCCAATTTTTAATCCAACAATAAACTCCCCGTTGCGTTTCTTTATGTGTTCCAGATTCTTAAAAGAGAAGAGCCCTCTGTCGGCAACGAAAATAAACCTCCGGATGGAAAGCTTTTGCGCTACACGCTCAACAATTCCATCTAAGGTGCTTCCCTCAAAAGTATTACCTGGATGTACTTCAAAACATAATGGAATACCATCGGTGTCGGTTAAAAGACCTAATACAACTTGTGTACAATCGCTTCTCATTTCTTTGCTGTAACCAAATTGGCGAAGTTCACCCATGTCCGTACGGGTGCTCTCAAAACGAAGGGTGGTGAGATCATACAAGACTACATCTACGTTTTGATTGAACAAGTTTTTGTCATAATTAAAAAGAAACCCTTCAATGTCTTCCTTGTGTTTTGAAAGCAAATCCAAGCTCCTATAAATATGCTGAAGACCGATCTCATGATCAATCATTTTTGGATATAATCGCTGTAGCCAGTTGTCGTATAATGAGAGTTTTGAAACCGGTTTTAAAAAACGTGAACAGATTTGAGTGAACACAGCCTTGGGGAAATCAAACTCAATTTTAGGATGATTCTTTTGAATCATATTCAGGCACTTATTCATCCCTAACTCGTCCATCATTTTTTTTATCACAAGTAAAGGGCCAAGGTAATAAGTGTCTTTTATATCAACATCCTTGGCCAAATTGAATACACGTAGCTTATCGCTATGCTTACTTATAGCTTCTGCCAGTTGATCCAACTTGCCGTCCTCTACTCGACCAAGGGACAATAGGGTACGCTGCTTAACTTTGCCACCATCTCGGTACGATTCTACCAGATGATAATAGGCAGTCCCTTTACTGTTTTTGGTGGTTTTTATGAACATATCCCGATGTTTCTTATTCAAACATAAGAAAAACGCGTTATAAACCAGTGCAAACCAGCACGATTAAGGGAAAATTGTTCACTACACTTTTTAAAAATT
>NZ_BAZW01000156.1 GCF_000974365.1 Geofilum rubicundum JCM 15548 | reverse complement strand
GGGGGTTTGCGAGCATCGATATTGTCTGCCGTTAATAAATTTGCTACGGGGAGTGAAGTTGCCTATGCACACATAAACCCCCAATATTTTATACATGATGTTGTGTGGCGTTTTTATTTATCTTTCCTTTCAAAATGGATTCTCACATTATTGTTTGTCCGTACTTTTATCCCTAAAATTTTACCGGGAATCCAAATTGAATCTTCCTTTATTCGTTTAACTCCCAACTTAAATAATTGGTCTTTGTATTTTTCATTCCAATCAAGTTCTGGATTAAAAAAGTTTAAATGAAAATTTGAAATTTCTCCAGTTGTATCAATATGAAATCCGATATCCATAAAAGGTCTGTAAACAGCAAACATATCTTCTCCATCACTGGATTTCCATTCTTTTCTAAACTTCTTAATCGGCAAATCAACTTCAGCACTCATGTTGTCATTATAACTTGGTCTGGAATTTGGTAAATGTGGTCTTTCATCACAGGCATAATAATCAATATACTCTGAACGATTATTATACACCATTAACATATCTGCTTCTTTTATCAAACTATCTATAAAAGCTTTTCCGAATCGCTTTTGGATATAATAATCCATTGTTTCTCGATAACAGTTTCTTTCAATTGGTAAAACATCAGGTGGTGGTCCTAAATCTTTATATTTTATTCCGTACTTTTCTAACAATTCTACGAATTCTTTTTCTTGTCGAAACGGCCATCTTGGATGAATGCAAAGAACGAATATTCCATTTTGAATCTCTTCTTTTGCTTTATTTATTTGTTCAAGACAGGCAGTGTCCTTCTCCTTATAATATGAATACCTATCAATTGTATTTGAATTGTAAAAAGTGAAATTTTCGAAACCATTAAAAAGTTCTTTTGCTCCATTATTTAAAAGTTCAAGTTTAACACTACCCTTTTCTGCTTTAATTTTCAAGTAAGAAATAGTGTCTTGAAAATCGACAAGGTTATAGGCATTCACAGTTTTGTTTATAATAATTAATGTATCCGATTTTACTGAATATTTGAAAGCACAAGTAGTTGGATACATATCCTTTATTGGAACATAAATTAAAGTAGAGTCAAATCCAACAAAGTCCAAATCAGAATTTTCCCAACGCACACCAATTAATCTGTCCGTTAGTTTTTCTCCTTGATTCTCATTTTTGCATGAAAAAAGAGAAGTCATTACAATCAATAATATGTAGGTCGTTTTTTTCATCTTAAAATGCCACACAACGTCCA
>NZ_BAZW01000157.1 GCF_000974365.1 Geofilum rubicundum JCM 15548 | reverse complement strand
AGGGCAAACGCATTAAAAATTGAGTAATTTCAACAAGTATTCATTGTCCCAGCCGGCCTTTAGTCGTTTGCCCTTCACACTTCGTTTAGTCGTTTTTTCATTTTTTACAATGTTTAGGGCCATTCGCAATATGACAGAATAGTTTTCGGCGGCATTTCTATCTCTTTTTCTACTCTTATCCTCCCCGAATGAAACATCAAGTTGCCAATGAAGTTGGTTTTCAATACTCCAGTGAGACCGTATCGCAGCGCCAATTTTTTCAGGGGTTAGTTTACAACTTGTGATATAATACCTTGTCTCTTGCTGGGTTTCCTTCGAAGCCTTTAGAAAACGAGTGCTATCTATTTTAACCAACCTGCTGACGTTTTGCCACTTTCCTGCATCCGACAATAAGCTTAAGTCATCTGTTATTGTGCAAACGCGTGTCTCTACTCGTCCATGACCAGCATCTACGGACTCATGAACAGCCATTTTATCTTTTTGCGAGAAACGGAATGTATCGATAATTTCAGTATGGAGTTCTTTCTGATTGTCTTTAACAGCCAAGATGTAATCTGCTCCTTTCTCGATAATTTTCTGGGCTATTTTTGTCTGGCACCCCATGGCGTCAATGGTGACAATGCAACCTTCGATATCAAGGACTTTAAGAAGTTCTGGTATCGCTGTGATTTCATTTGACTTTTGATTTGTCTTGACTTGCCCAAGAGCCAGTCCGTTTGCAGCGGCAAAAGCCCCTACCATATGGATCGCCGACTTATTCCCTTGTTTACGCGAGCCTCTGACAGCTTTGCCATCAATGGCAATCACTCCTGTGTTCTTATCACAAATCTCTTTTACCCAACTAATAAAATTGGCTTCAAAAACATCAGGACTCAAAACTGCAAAAAACCGATTGAAAGTATCAGGCGACGGAATACCGTGCTTCAACGACAATGTCTGTTTGAGGAAATCTTCTTTGGAGCGTCCAAACTGGGAGATGTCTTCCCATGTATCAGCTCCGCAGATAACAGCAGCCAGAGTGATGTAAACAATATCTTCGGCCAAGTGTAGCTTTTTCCTATCCATTCTATGTTCCGGTAATGATCTTGCAAAGTTGAGTAATTTATTTTCCATTTAAAATATATCTGTCTGATTATTAGACAAATATACTGTAATTTTGACCAGAAAAACAAGGACAAAAGTCTGATTATCACACGTTTATATCATGCTTTGAAAAATAATTTTAATGCGTTTGCCCT
>NZ_BAZW01000158.1 GCF_000974365.1 Geofilum rubicundum JCM 15548 | reverse complement strand
CCAGCGATATGGTGCGTGGCTAATTTTCATGAGATATATTTTCTGGCCGTTAAGAATGTTCTTCGGGGGACGGTACTTACTGTAAATATGGAACTTAGCCATGCACTATAACGCGTGTTAGCGGTTTGTTGCTTATTTATTCTTTATTCTCAATCAGTTCTTTCAATTTTTCTTTACTAGGTAAGACTGTTTGATATTTACTTGCGAAAATCTGCTCATTATTCTCAGGAAGAGTATATTGTACAACAGATTCACTTTTGTTCTGACACAGGATTAAACCTATTGTTTTATTTTCGTCCTTTAGTCGAACTTCTCGGTCATAGTAATTCACATACATTTGCATTTGCCCTATGTCCTGATGTTTTAATTCTCCTATTTTCAAGTCTATAAGAACAAATGATTTTAAAATCCTATTGTAAAAAACCAAGTCAATATGAAAATGCTTGTCATCAAACGATATTCTTTTCTGTCTCGCAACAAAAGTAAAACCGGTTCCCAATTCCAATAAGAAATGTTCAAGTTTATCAATTAATTTTTGCTCTAAATCACTTTCTGAATAAATGGATTTTTCAGGAAATCCCAAAAATTCAAGTATAAAAGGGTCTTTAATTGCATCTTTTGGTTTTTCGATAACAAGTCCTTTTTCGGATAATTCTATAACTTCACTTTTATTTCTGCTTAATGATAATCTTGTGTACAGGGCGCTATCGTATTGTCTTTGCAACTCCTTATTACTCCAATTATTCTTTATTGACTCAATTTCATAGAATTTTCTCTCATTCTCGTCATCTATACGCATGAGTTTTAAATAATGAGACCAACTCAATCTGAATTCGTCAGACACTGTCTGACCTTTTGAGTAAGTCAGATAAAAACTTCTCATTTGTTTTAAGTTCGTTGCAGAAAACCCCTTACCAAACTCATCAGAAAGCCTTTTTGATAATGCATTAATCAGATTCTGTCCATATTTAGCCTTTTCTTTACCTTGCTGCTCTTCATCCACGATTAATCTACCAATTTTATAATAAGTATCAACCATAGTTGAATTAACTGATTGGTAAACTGTCTGGTGGGCAGATTTTAATAAATCTAGTATTTTTGAATAAAACGTATCTATCTGTCGATTTAAGTCATTCATAAAATCAGTTTTTATTTCAAAGATAAATTTTTATCTCGAAATGCTCGGAGTGGGTTTTGTCTTGCAATAACCGCTAACGTCCA
>NZ_BAZW01000159.1 GCF_000974365.1 Geofilum rubicundum JCM 15548 | reverse complement strand
ACAACTGTTTCCACCATCTTAACTACAGCATGCAGAACAATATTTTGCCGATGTTCTGCTTCTCGGCACACTATGAAACGTTGGGGATTTCGGAGCTACTACACTATCAAGGTACAACTACCGTTGATGCGAGAACCGAAGATCAAATAACCACTTCGCCCCCAATGTTTTATGACCGCGTGTTAGCACAAGTTGATTATTTTAACTTACCATCCAACCAGTGAATGATATTAAGTGTAAATTGTGCATTCTGTTTTGCTTTTGGGTATCCAAAGCCTATAATTCCTTTCTCCTCATCCACTTGTGAAGTAAACATTGCAGCTTCTCCAAATACAGCAAGTCGCCCCTGATAATAATTCATTATAGCTCCTTGTACTTCATTTCTCACAGGAATATATTTTGTGTTTTCATCAAATTGCATTGGTCTTTCAGGGATAACAAGCATATATTCAGAACGAAACTTTAAAATTGGTATCGCATTATCTGGTATATTAAAAGCTTGTCCTCTAAATGTCACTACTGTATCAATTCTTTCCTCGATATTTCGCCCTTGTGTTATAATATTCTCAATTAATGTACTATCTGATTTTGTGAAAATCTCATATTCATGCGATGTAGTATCTAAAGCATAACAATTGATAAAATCAATATTAAAAGCTTTTGCTAATTTTTCAGCAGCTATTGGACAAGGCATATGGTCAGCAATCAGAAATAAACTACCACCATTCTTTACCCAATTTTCAATTAAATCAATATCGTTCTCACTAAACGCATTTTCATTTTTTTTATGATTTTTCGGTAATGCATTAGATATAATTAAAATCTCTGCTTTTTCAAGATTTTCTTTTGTGAACTTTTTTATTGATTTAACCACATATCCATCATCTATAAGTAATTTTGATAGAGGACTATAAAACCCATCTTTAGTGTGATAGTTATTATGTGATTCGTCTATCAGAATCTCAGGTCCTTGGCCTAAATCATACATTGGATTCTTTACATTAGGTTGAAATGATTTATCAATCATTCTATCATTATCGCAACCAATAATTATAATCACTCCAATAATTATATATTTGGCTTTTAATAAATATTGGAGATTTTGCTTTTCTATACTTTTTTTATTCATTTGACTTTTATTTTTAATTGTTATGGGTGTTTGTCGCAATTTGTGCTAACGCCCGGC
>NZ_BAZW01000160.1 GCF_000974365.1 Geofilum rubicundum JCM 15548 | reverse complement strand
TTGAACTAAATCCTACGGGATAGCTCCTTTCAAAAATAGCATAAATCTTTCTAGTGTTATAATTACTTAGTTAATTAACTAATATTTTATTATCTTTGTCATATGGCAAGGATAGGAAAACCAATAAATCTAACCATGGCAGAGAAAGAAGAACTTCTTACCATGAGTCGCTCGCGAAAACTTGAACGGCGGTATGTTGAACGAGCTGAAATAATCCTGTTGTCGGACCAAGGTCTGTCAATGGATAATATTGTGGAACAGACAGGGCTAAGTAAACCAGTCGTTAATAAATGGCGACAAAGGTTTCGTCAGCTTGGTATTGATGGTTTAAAAGATGCTCCCAGAAGTGGCAAGCCCAGAACCATTACCCCAGAGCAGCAAGCAACAGTCATCGATAAAGCTTGCTCCAAGCCTGATGGAGGATATACAAATTGGTCACAGAAACGTATTGCAGATGAAGTTGGGATCAGTCAATCAAAAGTGTTTCAGATTTTGAAACAAGCTGATTTGAAACCCCATAAAATTGATTATTGGTGTGGCAAGTCAAAAGATCCTGAGTTTGAGGAAAAAATGACCAAAATCGTAGGACTTTATATGGCTCCTCCTGAAAACGCATTGGTTATCTGTGTGGATGAAAAAACTCAGATTCAAGCTTTGGACAGAACGCAGCCGGAACTCCCTTTAAAATCTGGTGCCCCGAAGCGACAAACAGCAACCTACAAGCGCAATGGGACTGTTTCGCTAATTGCAGCTTTAGCAGTTCATTCTGGAGAGATTACGGCCAAAACCATGAAATCAAACAATGCCGAGAATTTTTTGAAGTTCTTAAAAGCGCTTGATAGAAAATATCGAAATAAGAAACTTCATATTATCGCTGATAACCTGTCAATTCATAAGCACAAAGACGTACAAAGCTGGTTAGCTGGGAAAAGAAAAATTCAATTGCATTTTACACCAACGTATTCCTCATGGTTAAACCAGGTTGAGATCTGGTTCAATATACTGACTAAGGACGTCGTTAAAGGCGGCATCTGGCAGTCTTCAGAACAGTTGGCATCACAATTAATGGAGTATGTTAAAACATATAACAACACACGTGCAAAACCATTTCGCTGGACATATACTGGCGACGCATTAAGGATTAGTTAACGAATTAAGAAATTAACACA
>NZ_BAZW01000161.1 GCF_000974365.1 Geofilum rubicundum JCM 15548 | reverse complement strand
ACGTTATAGCCCATTTATGAAGACACTGCAACTAATCATATTAATCTGCTTGATGGGGCTGATTCCGATAAAATCACAGGAATTAGGATACATCAATGATTCTGATGGATATTCAAATCTAAGACTTGAACCATCTGACGAATCTGATATTATAGGAATTATATTAAAGGGACAAGAATTTGATTTCTACCCTGACATTAGCTCTGATTGGTGGAAAGTTAGTTTTAAATTCCGGACAGGATTTATGCATAGGTCCAGGATTAAAGATTTTGATAGGGTGAAAGCTGAGATAGGTCAATTCTTCCATGCTTTTTATTCGACTGACAGGAATAATGTCGAATTAGGAGAAGGGTTTAACGAAAAATTATTTTTACTCACACAAGATTATCCTTTAGCTGCTTTAACCTCATTTTGTGAACAGAGAAAAGAAATTCAAGTGTTCCTTATTTCAGAATATGAATCACCAATTCACGACTTGCTTGACTTACAATTGATTTATTCTCGGTTGATAAGCGTTAATTCAACTTGTTCTGAGGCTTATAGAATTGCAGATGCGTTGAAAAGAGCCGCCAATAATATTGGGATAGAACTTAAAAACATCAAATCTTTTATTGATTCTATTCCAGATTTTAACAGGCCTGACAAACATAAGGGAACATCTAACATATGGTTTACTTCCTCAATAAACGGGAAATCAATAACCTTCTACCTGAACCATCCACAAATTGACACCTACAGCAAAATGTTTTATCAAGGTCAACTTGGACTTATGGATGATGCTTTGACATTTTCAATACTTGATAGTTTGTTGACAAATAATTCTGTTACAAGACCTTTTTATATTCATACTTTCAATAGTGCTTTAAGAATTGCTGATGGAGCATTGGCAGAATCAATTGGAACTCAATGTCAACAATTCATGGATAAATACCCCTGTGAATTTATAAGCCTGAAGTCTAAGAAAGAATATTCAGACAACTACAACAAATGGATTGATTTAGCAGCATTCGAGTATTACTTTGATGAGAACGCAATTGAGAAAATAACAATAAAGTATGAGTCATTGAAAGGTAGGTGTAACGTACCTGATTCGGAATTTGATTACATAGAAGACAGACTGATAGAATTTATTAAGGAAAATGAATAGAAACGGGCTATAA
>NZ_BAZW01000162.1 GCF_000974365.1 Geofilum rubicundum JCM 15548 | reverse complement strand
CTAAAGCCCAATCTGCGTTCCCTGCCAACCAATCGAACACCAATTTTAACTGTCTGCTTGGTAAGTTTCCGGAATAAATATTTCCACGTTCAATCTCAATAAGCACTTCGTATTCATTATAGTCTGCATGAATATGAGGAGGTCTGTGCTCGCCGTTATAAATATGTATCTTAATTCCGTTAAAACTATCAATCGTTGGCATTGAAAATTCATTTTCTACAAATGTACCTAATTAGATACCATTTTGCAATATCTGATGCTGGGTTTGTTTTTCTGTAATTAGGGTCTGCTGATAAAGTATTACCTGTTTGAAATTAAGATATTTGTAGCGATATTCGTATAAATAAGTGCAAGGATATATGAAAAAGACACTTAAAAAGCGTGCACCTTCGCCACGATACGTTAGTCCAAACCAGCTGACTCTGGATTGCTTCCAAACCCCATTTGAACAAAAACTCAACCCTGACAACCGCTGGGTTGTTCTTGCCCGTTTGATACCATGGGATGAAGTTTGTAATCTTTATTTGAAAAATGTTGGGGTTAGCACCACCGGTCGGCCAGCTTTGAGCCCCCGTGTTGTCATAGGGTCGCTAATCATCAAGCATATGTGCAACTTGGATGATCGTGAAACAGTTAACCAGATATCAGAAAACATCTACATGCAATACTTTCTGGGTTATTCCAGTTTTTGCAACGAACTACCCTTTGATGCATCCTTATTTGTTGACTTTCGCAAACGGCTTGGGATGGAAAGCCTAAACGCTATTAACGAACGGATAGTGCAGCTGAAGACCAGCTAGAGGAAAAGGGTAAAAAGTCCGATTCCACATCAAATAAGAACGATAATAATCCAGAAGCCGGTGAAAACAAAGGACGGATAATATTTGATGCCATAGCATGTCCTCAGGACATTGCCTATCCAACCGATTTGAACCTTTTGTCAGAAGCCAGGGAAAAGACAGAACAATTGATAGACCATCTTTACACTCCTGACTTGCATGAAAAGAAACCCCGAACTTACCGCCGTGTAGCTCGCAAACGTTATCTGAATACAGCGCAAAAGAAGAACAAATCGCGTAAGGAAATAAGAAAGGCAATAGGCAGTCAGCTGCGTTTTGTCAAACGGAACCTGAACTT
>NZ_BAZW01000163.1 GCF_000974365.1 Geofilum rubicundum JCM 15548 | reverse complement strand
ATGTGGGCGTTGGGCACCATAAAACCAAAAAACACAGCAGATGGTCAAATCAATATTGCTTGGAATTTTTCTACTATTTCAATTGCCAATATTAACGCAGGAGATAGTTATTACTGGTAAAATTACTAATAGCAATGGGGAACCCCTAATTGGTGCGTTAGTCTGCCAATATAATACAGATAATTGTACTAATTCTGATTATAATGGGTTGTTCCACTTATTGTTAGATGAAGAACAATCAAAACAATTAAGAATTGCAGGTTTTGGTTATAAAACTCTAATCCTATCAAATATAGATACAATTACAGGTTTATTGAAAATAGAATTACCAATAAGCGATTTTAACGATAGCGAACATCAGGAGTATCTTCCCAGAAGAAAATTGAAATATGGATTTATTCAATATTTCCAAGTTGATTTTATACTCAACGATTTTGACGATTTTAGAACACTTTTAAAGGATTACAATGTTGACTTGATGGACAAATCCAATGGAATATTTAGTGTTGAACTTGCAGGAACATATAAGAAATATTATGCTGGGTTTAATTTTGGTTTTGCTAATGACGGCGTTTACGACCATGAATCACTCGATATTGAATTTAACACGAGACAATATGGATTACACTTTGGATATAACATACTAAACACAAAGCGATTACTGGCTACTCCAAAAGTTGCAGTAAAATGGAATAGATATAGGTTGTTGAACAACGACAAGGAAAAAAAGATTCCAATTGAGCAATATGTTATTGACAGAGATTTAGACCTTCGATTTAATCAAATGACAGGATTTGTAGGACTAAATCTATCCTATAAAATGTATAAATTCAATTTTCTTCCGACAGATTATTGGACTATGGGACTCTATGGTGGTTATGCTTTCAAAATGCATGATAAGCCATTAGTTTATTCACAAGGAAATCGCTTAACGGGTAACGACAAAATAGGGATTGAAAATTATAATATTGGAGTTCATTTTTCATTTAACTTTGAAGGACTATAATTTACGGTGCCCAACATGCGTTATAGTGCATGGCTAAATCTCATATTTACTGCAAGTTTCATTCACGGTAGAGTATTCTTAACGGCCAGAAAAAATCTGCCAAGAAGATTAGCCACGCACCATATC
>NZ_BAZW01000164.1 GCF_000974365.1 Geofilum rubicundum JCM 15548 | reverse complement strand
GAATAACCCTCCTTTTGCGACGCCGTAAAAATCTTCTGAACGGGCTTCAAGGGAATACGATCGAGTAGGGCAGGGACCAAAAACAGGGAGACGGCCAGTGAAACCATTAAATTGATCAGCAGCACGATGGCAAAATCAATCAGGTTGAGTCGCTGTTGCTCCTTCAAAAAGAAAATGACCACCATGGCGCCCATGGTGGTTAAAGTGGCCGCCAGCACCGCTAAAAAAGCCTTCCGGTTGTTATTGTGGCGAATATGATCCGCCATCACAATGGTGTTGTCAATGATCATCCCCAGGGAAACAGTTATCCCGGCCAGGCTGTACAAATGAATTTCAATCTCCAGGATGTAATAAAAAATAACCGCCACACTCAGGTTGGCCACTAAGCTCAGCGCAATAATCAACAAATACCGCCAGTTGCGGCTCACCAGTATCACAAAAACCAGCAATATAATCATGGCCAGAAAAGCCCGCGAGGTAATCTTCCGCACCTCCTGATTGATCTCCTTCGAGGCATCATAGTTGACCGCCAGCGAAAAATTCGGCGGAAATCCCGGTTGCAGATTTTTAACCACGTTCTTTACCTCTTCGGCCAGCTCCACCTGGTTGGCCCCTTTGTCGGTATGCACCGTCAGATAAATGGTGCTGAGTCCGTTCACCCGAAAATAACTCCGCGGCAATTGCTCCTTTAAGCGGGGAACCGCCACATCCGTCAACCGGACGATCCGATCATTGGTTTGCGCCACAATGATGTCGTCCCAATTCAGGTTCTCCGCCTGCTGGCCCCCCACGGTCAGGTTAATGGCCAACTCTTCCTTATCCTTTTCATATAGGCAATGCCGAGGTGATGCCTTTCCAGATAGGACCTTACAGCATCGGACAACTGCCATTCATTCAGTCCATAGCCTTGTAACACATTCTTGTCGTACGCCAGTTCCCACTGCATGGCAGTGGCGCCATAGGTGGACACGCTGCTGATACCCCCTAAAGGGGAGATGTGCGGAATGATGTGCTTGTCCACATAGTGTTTCAAGCTGATACTGCTGCCCTCACCATTAACCGTGTACACCAGTAATTGGGGCGAGTCCTG
>NZ_BAZW01000165.1 GCF_000974365.1 Geofilum rubicundum JCM 15548 | reverse complement strand
AAAACTCAAAGAAGGCAAAATAGTTGTTCCTGGAAACCGCAGAAGAAACAGCCGGACACTTGAACTAAAACCCTTTCAAATACTGGAACTACACGAATATCTAAACGAAATAAGACCAACCATATTACAAGAAATCACAGCTCCAAGACCAGCCAGAAAACCCACTAAAATCAATCACGCCAAAATCGAAAACCAGTTATTTATCAGCATCAACGGCAGTGAGAACATCAAAAACAGCCTTTTGCACATGTTTAAAGCCATCCAGAAACTAAACCCTGAAATCCTTCATCCCAAGCAAATCCGAGCAAGTGTGATAATCTACTGGCTAAAAAACCACAATCTAAGACAAGTCCAATACATGGCCGGCCATAAATATGTAAGTTCAACAGAACGGTACCAGTTAAACAATCTGGACAGCTTACAAAGCAAACTTGAAAAGTTCCATCCCTTGAACAATCGAAATATTTAATTTGCAGCCTCAGGTTTTATTAATAGTTTTGAATCCTTATGATGAAAAGATGAGCAATACAGAAAACAATTTAGCAACCCCCGATGAAATCATCATGAACAAGATTTATTTTGTTCGCGAAGAAAAAGTGATGATAGATAGTGATTTAGCAGAGCTTTATGGTGTTGAAACAAAGCGCTTGAATGAACAGGTTAAGCGCAATGTTAGTCGTTTCCCCGCAGACTTTATGTTTGAGTTGACAGAAGCTGAGTTTAAAAACTTGAAGTCGCAATTTGCGACCTCAAGTTGGGGAGGACGAAGAACGCCACCTTATGCTTTTACAGAACACGGGGTACTTATGCTCTCAAGTGTACTGAACAGCGACAAAGCAATAAAAGTAAACATCCAGATAATGAGGATTTTTACCAAGTTCGCAGACTGCTTACCGATAATCTTAGCGTTAAACTTGAAATTGAAGAAATTAAAAAGAGACTCCAAAATCAAGACAAAAACATAGAGCTGGTTTTTAACTATCTGGACGAACTGATAGAAAAGCAAGAGAACCCAACACCAAGAAAGCAGATAGGCTTTAGATTCAACCCCGATAAATAGCCCCCATAGAAACCCCACCGCAC
>NZ_BAZW01000166.1 GCF_000974365.1 Geofilum rubicundum JCM 15548 | reverse complement strand
CCTGCTTTATTCATAAACCTCAAATCTACAAAAATTTCTGATTAGCATAATCAGATATCAAGTCGCTTTCTGGAAAATTTGAGGGGCTTAGCTTGCGATATTTGCATTTATCCGCAGATACACCCACAAAATTCGAAAGTGCATAGTTAGTTATGATCAATAGGCTGGATTGTGGGTGTTAGCATTCCAGCCAATGGTTTTAGCTCTTTGAAGATTCGACTATTTAATCGTTTTTATTTCAGTCAATTGATAACACCTACGTTACCAGCATGCCTAACATTTGGAAACTCCTTGCTTGAAGTTCTTTTGTTGGGCAATATTTCGGGAACTCAATCTTTATCTTGGTTTTCATTTCTTTTACCCAGGCAGCGGTTTTTATAATTTTGTTCTGCAAGGTTTTGAAGGTGGCATTAACCAATTCAGTCCCCTTAAAAAGCTCCTTTTGCATGGTATGCATCAATACATAGGCGATGGAGTGTAGAAATAGTCTGAACTGATTGGCTTTAAAGCTTGTACAAGAGGCCCGGTCTGACTTTAAGTACAGCTTGTGTTCTTTAATCCGAAGTTCAGCAGCGCCCCTGGCGCAATAGCCCTTCTCATATAATCCTTTGGCTTTAAACTGAGTAAGATTGGTAACGATATATCTGATATTGGTGCCTTGGGCTGATGCTTCCACTTTTACTACAACCTTTTTAGGTGAAGCCCAGCTTTCTGCTTTGTACATAAATGAATGATAGCGTTTAACAGGCTTCCCATATTGCTTAAATTCCCGCTCTGCACTTTCTATGGTTACTTGGGCGCTGGACTTTAATTTTGAATTTCCGGCAAGGCCCGTGATGTAGTTCACTTTTTTTGCCGAAGTATCACACCAGTCCATAAGATCTTTTGATGCAAAATGGCTGTCTCCCCTAATAATTATTCGGGTTTCAGGCCATTGTTCCCTGATCTGTAGTATCAACCTCTTGAGAATGGAAGCAACATCGCTTTGTTTGGAGCGTCTGCCGGGCTTCAAGATCGTGGTAATTAACTTACCAGAAAGACCTTCGTAGATATGCAAAGGCATATAACAGTGGTCGTGATAGT
>NZ_BAZW01000167.1 GCF_000974365.1 Geofilum rubicundum JCM 15548 | reverse complement strand
TAATTAATGCTATACGCACTACCCGTTATTAGGTTAGATACAAAGGAGCGGCTCGGCCTGCATTCAAATGTATAACCCGCCTCAAGACAACACAAGGACACGAAATAGGAGTCTACGGCATTGTCGTTGGCATTAGTCACAAAGTTGTTTTGGTTTTAGCTGACCATTGAAAAGACAGGGACTGCAATGTTATACAGCAGTCCCGACCTTTCAAAGCTTTATTCAATTGGCTCTATCTCGGGAACGTATAAAAATATTTCCTTTATAGTAAAATCTTTATAAAAATCCTCCTGGGCTTTGCCCCAGTTGATTTCAGTCTCGCGGTTCCATAGTTCTAAAGCATCCATATAAACATACAGTTCGTTGAATTTTAAAATCAAATCGAAATAAGTTGGTATTGCAGCAGAAAGGTTGTTTTCTATTGCTATGTGTTTAGTATGTCGGATGGTTAAAGAAACTCCGTTTGACTTATCCATTGGATTCCATAATGAATTTGGAGTAAAATTTACAATGTCAGCCTCTAAATCGTCTAACAGAACTTTAACTGGTTTACCCACATAAAACTGTTGGTTTTCATAGAAATTGGTTTTGATGTATTCAAGTGTGTCGTAACTAAATGAGTTTAAAGCCTTGTATTGGGGATTTGAGGTGTTTCTGGCACTGCTTTTTTGTTTTATAGTAGCACAACTCCCTAAAACAAAAATCAACAAGATTACTAAGCTATTCAATTTTTTCATAGTTATTTACATTTTGTGGAGGTAGCATCGGTTACTTTATCGTCCGAATTCATGGTTCCTTTAGTCTTCATAGTTTTGAATTCGTCATCTCCTTTTTCTTTCTTCATTAATGTCACTCCTGTTTTATTTTTATCGAGAACGTACGCCATCGCCGCATCGTGGGCGTCTGCTGCAGAGAATCCTATGTCTTTTAAATATTGTTGCATGGCAAAGTATTCTTTAAAAAATGCGGTCCCTTCTTTAAACATTCCATTCTCCGTACCCAGGTTCGTCTTGTTTTGGCTATAGAAAGTCCCGGCAGCTTCGGGGTCA
>NZ_BAZW01000168.1 GCF_000974365.1 Geofilum rubicundum JCM 15548 | reverse complement strand
TAATTCAGGCTCCCGCTATACTTATAACTCCGTTTCATACTCCGTAGCTTTTGACTGGGTGTACAACTTCTCGACTCCTCAACAAGGGTTCACTCTCGTTCAGCTCCTATATCCTTACCTGCACTATCTCGTGGATAGCCTTTTCCTAAACGCTCAGCACCATAGCTCTTTACCACAGCACCTTTAGGTGGTTTGATGCCCTCTCCTGTAAGACGACACCGGTGGTTCAACTTACAACTGTTTCCACCATCTTAACTACAGCATGCAGAACAATATTTTGCCGATGTTCTGCTTCTCGGCACACTATGAAACGTTTGGCATTTCGAAGCACTATTCTGTCCAACCACCACTACTTTACAAACCAGCAGAAATGACCAATAAGCCACTGACTGCCAAATATTTTATATACGATGTTGTAGTCTGGCCCCTTTTCTATTCATTCCTCGCGCTTCCTTTACGTTTCGGGAAGCAATAATCTCCGAATTTACTGCAAAAATTGCAACCCTGTCTGGACTCTACCCTTTTCTTATGAATCTTGCAATCCGTATGCAAACATTTGTCTCGGCGAAATACTGGCTTTACGTTTCTGCCAATCAATATTTTATCCGTGTCGGGAAGCAATCATTGCGCAACCCCTTGTTTGATGCAGGTCACTGTTTGCGCTGAACTTGAAAACCGAATCCGGTTGTCCTTATACACCCTTCACTGTGGCCAATTCAACTTTCAGGATGCTTTGTCATCAAAATCACGGCAATCCAGTCGGTTCAATAAATTCGGGCAGTTTCTACCGAAACCCAATATGGGTCTGCCAAACTTCACTTTCCTACAACAACCGCAGGAATCCCGGTGTACTACTCTGCACGTACCTTTAAAAGACCTACCCACTGTCTGACCACTACCTTTACCTCACGAATACCTGGTCAAAGACGCTTGGATTTATAATTTTTGTCTCGCGAAATCCTTCCGGCTGGGAATCAAGAAAAATACGTTCTGCGAATCAATTATACGTGCTGGGAATCCAAGGGCTAGACTACAACGGTCACATAG
>NZ_BAZW01000169.1 GCF_000974365.1 Geofilum rubicundum JCM 15548 | reverse complement strand
TGTAGTAATCAGCATATATAACACAATCGGAGATCTACCTTTTAACCGCACCAGAGTGGAATTGAAATGACGCATGTATGCTTGTGATGTTTCCAAGCGGTATTTTCTTTTAACCGCACCAGAGTGGAATTGAAATGGAGGGAACCAAGAGGGGCTCCATGCAGGTCCTTTACTTTTAACCGCACCAGAGTGGAATTGAAATGAACAAAGAACCGGGACGGTCAGTGGCAGCCATCTCTTTTAACCGCACCAGAGTGGAATTGAAATGTCAATAAAATGGATGTGGATCTGTTTCATAAAGACTTTTAACCGCACCAGAGTGGAATTGAAATTACAATAAATGCCGGAAGATTAGCCACGGTAACATTGCTTTTAACCGCACCAGAGTGGAATTGAAATGTTGATTGAAAACATTTATGGCATCAACAACATATCTTTTAACCGCACCAGAGTGGAATTGAAATGGTAGTTGCCACAGTGGTTCCGTCTCCGCCTTTTACTTTTAACCGCACCAGAGTGGAATTGAAATTGTTGCAGGGTTACCTGTCTCATCCTCGAATTTTTCTCTTTTAACCGCACCAGAGTGGAATTGAAATGAGTATCCACTGCGATAGCGGACAAGGCCAAAGGACTTTTAACCGCACCAGAGTGGAATTGAAATCATCCATCACCTTAGATGCCACCTCCGGAAATCACTTTTAACCGCACCAGAGTGGAATTGAAATACGTTGTCAGTCCATGCAAAGGATTGTGAAAACTGACTTTTAACCGCACCAGAGTGGAATTGAAATAATTATCAAAAGAATAATTAACCCCCGCCTTCCAACTTTTAACCGCACCAGAGTGGAATTGAAATGAGGGAACTGGAATGATTGCCCGCTAAAAAAGGTGACTTTTAACCGCACCAGAGTGGAATTGAAATGAAGGTGGTGATGATTCCAAGAAGGTAGGATTCACTTTTAACCGCACCAGAGTGGAATTGAAATGTAAGTTGGTGAGTGATCTAAGGTGGCGGCTTGTCTTTTAA
>NZ_BAZW01000170.1 GCF_000974365.1 Geofilum rubicundum JCM 15548 | reverse complement strand
GACTGGGGAGAACGAAGCCTGCAATTTGCTGTGGAGCCCCGGCTGCCGTATACAGCTTTGTTATGCGCTTTTGCTTCTATGCTATTTCTGTTTTTCTCAATCTGAGTTTTGGTTTATTCAATTTATCAATGGACTCTCTGACTTTATCTCTTGTTTCAGATTGAAGATAAGTTGGGATTAATATTTTCAAACTTATCCCTAAAAGTCGATGGATTATTACCAAATCTTTCAAGGTGAATTGAGAAACACCATTTATTAATTCGCTCATATATGATTTTGGGTGACCCAGTATTTGTCCAAAATCCTGCTGAGTCAAATCAAATTCTTTGAGTTTTTTTCTGATGCTTTCTTTTCGTTTTTGTATGAATTTTTGCTCGTAATCAATGATTTCTTCTGCTTTGTCAGATTCTTCTATTTGAGAATCGGTTATGTTTTCAAAGTCTGACCATTTTCTATTTTCGTATTCTGCGATTAAGTCTCTTATTTTTTTTCGAATAGGTTTTAAGTCAGGGTTTTCTTTAATCATTAATCGCAATTTACGGTCAAGCAATGAAGCTTTTTGTAAATCATATTCATTTTCAATTCTTTCGATATTTTCAATTTCTTTTATGTCCTTAATTTCTTTCATCGTTCTTAGCTTTAAATCCAACCATTATTATTCAACCACTTTTTGATAACGTTTCGGTTGTTCTTGAAAGTCATTTCGTAATCATCGTGGTTTCCTGCCCAAACAATTGTTGCTTCTCCATTTTCTTCAAATTCAATTAGGATTAAAGTTCTGTGAATGTTGATATTGAAAAAATAGAATTCTCCGCCATAAACACAATCGGCGTCTGGTCTTTCTTGAGTCAAATCATGGGGTGTTTGCCAGTTGCTTTTCTCAATGTCGGAAATGAGCTGTTTAACTGCATTTACCAATTTTGAGTTTCCCTGATTTTTCTTAATCAGTTTGGCCAGAATGTGTTTGTTAGTAATTCTCAAGTCGTTTGGGTTTAGTCATCTTACGTCAAAGATA
>NZ_BAZW01000171.1 GCF_000974365.1 Geofilum rubicundum JCM 15548 | reverse complement strand
CGTCCAGCTGTATGCGGTCGGCCGGGGCATTTCTGCCAGTTACGAAAGTTTCAGGCCAAGCACTGCTGACTTGGGAGAACGAAACCCACAATATGCTGTGGAGCCCCGGCTGCCGTATACAGCATGTTAACGGGTCGTAATTTAATTATACCTATATCTTATTGGTAATGTAATTTTAGTCCTAACAGGAAGACCATTTATTAATCCAGGCTTCCAGGTTGTCATTAAATCAACTACTTTCATTGCTTCTTCATCATAGCTATTGCATAGTCTTCGAACAAATTCTTTATTACTAATTGTGCCATTCTTTTCGATTACAAATGAAATATATACAGCTCCCATACAATCTACGTCATTCTGAGGAAACCTAATATTCTCAAGAATAAAGGTCTTTAATTCAGCAATCTCATAATTCTTACTCTCTGTCATTAATGTGGGATATTTGTCTACCAACACATAAATAGAAGTGTCACTATTAATGACGTTATCAATCAATGCAGTATCCTTCTTTTGACCTAAAAATTTTGCATTGACAATGGACTCTACTCGCCCATTTAAAATTTTACACCTAAAACTATTTGAGCTTTCATCTTCTACTGAAAACCAACTTTGATACTCAATTAATTCTCCGGTATACCAGCTGGCAAATACCTTTGATGAAGTTTCTCCAAATATTTCATCCATTTTCATAAGATACCCTTCGCAACAATCTACCATTTTAACTAAAAATAAGCTGTCATTGTCAATTCTCCATGTTGCAATGTGTCCTCTCCAGCAATCAGTTGACATGCACATGTCGTCTGAATAAAACAAAATCGTTCTATTAATACTTGAATCTTTATCCATCAAGTATTCAAGTGGATAAGTGTCAATATAAATTGTATCTGACTTGTAAATTAATAAATCAGGAGTTTGTTCCGTTGCATAAATTGTCAACGAAAATAAAATCATAAATATGGTGGTAGTTTTTCTCATATTATGCCCGTTAACGCCCACAT
>NZ_BAZW01000172.1 GCF_000974365.1 Geofilum rubicundum JCM 15548 | reverse complement strand
TTACAACGCCCGGCTGTATGCGGTCGGCCGGGGCATTTCTGCCAGTTACGAAAGTTTCTGGCCAAGCAGTTGTGACTAGGGGAACGAAACCCGCAATATGATATGGAGCCCCGGCTGCCGTATACAGCTTTGTTGCCACCTGTTATTTTATATTTAACTCAATTTCCGTATTCTATGTGGTTTGAAAATTCTTGGTAATCCTAATGCTGATGATAATGCGACAGGTAAATACCTCAGAGTTGTATCTCTAATTGAAGTGAGATTCGTAAAAACAAAATTTCTCAGATTTTTAATTTCTGGTGGAGCTTCCCTTAAACCATCCATGCGACAGAAGTCAGGTGAGTCAAACATTATGTGAGCTCTACACGCCAAAGGTCTGACAGGATAGATACTACATTTATTTTCAATTAGAAAAGGACATGCAATTCTATCTTTGTCAATTAATTCTCTAAATTCCCGATTGACCACCTCCATTAAGCCAGTATCGTCATATTTATCATTAAAGTACTCAGCCCAGTTAGCAATATTAAGTCTTACTTTGGCATAGTTCTCCTTTGTCATTTTTGACCTAATGAATTCTGAAATTGGTAGTTCCTCAATATTTACAATTTCAATTGGTTGTATACAGCAATAAGCACAGCCTATTCTGCAACAACTAGGAAACATTCTTAATGCACTGTCAATTGCAGATTGATTTTCAAGCACATGTTTTGTTACTTTTTTGATATGTTCTTTCATAAATAATTAATCAAGTTGAATAACTTTCAGTTGCGATAAACGACTTGGAATTATTCCTTGCTGTAGTTCAATTTCAATTTTCGCATCTCTAATTCTTTCAGATTGAGAATGAAATGGATTTGAAGAAGAAAATATGATTTCTCCTTTTATTTTTCCATCAATAATAAATGTTGCTTTAAAATTCTTCATAATCTTGGAATTCTCTATGGTGTAGAAATCTGCTTTCATATAATTGGTGGCAACGCCCACATGG
>NZ_BAZW01000173.1 GCF_000974365.1 Geofilum rubicundum JCM 15548 | reverse complement strand
ATGTAGGGGCGGATTGCCCCGTAGTAGCGAAGAAGCGATTGTAATGAGAGCAGAGCGAAGGGGGCAAGTTATACCGGATCATAACATTTAACAACTCGCAAGAGGATGACTTTATGGAATGAGACAAAATCGGTACCAGTAAGTAAGGACCAAGTATGGCTTGCTTATAAGAAAGTGCGCTCCAAAGCAGGGAGTGCAGGAATAGACCAAATCAGTATGGAAGAATATGATGCCAACCGGTCTGGTCACCTGTACAAACTGTGGAACCGGATGGCGTCAGGGAGTTATTTCCCGCCGCCGTTAAAAGAAGTGGAAATACCCAAGAAAGACGGCAAAGTTCGCAAACTTGGTGTTCCCACTATCAGCGATCGCGTGGCACAAATGGTCGTGAAAGATTATTTGGAAGAGAGGTTTGAGAAACTTTTCAGTCCCCATTCTTATGGTTACCGACCCGGAAAGAATGCTCATCAGGCATTGGCCGAGGTACGGAAGAACGTCAGGATTTCGGACTGGGTAATCGACCTTGATATCAAAGGATTCTTTGACAACATAGACCATGCGAAGTTGATGTTGGCATTAAAGAAACATGTAAGCGAAAGATGGTGCCTGATGTACATCGAAAGGTGGCTTCAAACACCCGTGCAAACTAAAACCGGGGAACTGGTAATGAAGCAAGGAAAAGGAACGCCACAAGGAGGTGTAATTAGTCCGTTATTAGCAAATCTGTTCTTACATTATGCCATGGATAAATGGTTGGAGCAAACCCACTCAACAGTCAAGTATGTGCGATACGCCGATGACGCAATACTGCACTGCAAGAGTAAATCACAAGCTGATTACGTAATGCGTAATTTGAACAAACGGATGAAGCAATGTGGGTTGGAACTGCACCCGGAAAAGACGAAGCTTGTTTACTGTAGAGACTACAGGCGGCAGGGAGCGTTTGAGAACGTGAAGTTCGATTTTCTGAGCTATTCGTTCCAACCTCG
>NZ_BAZW01000174.1 GCF_000974365.1 Geofilum rubicundum JCM 15548 | reverse complement strand
GTTAGAGCCTAGCTAATGGAAAAACAAAACAGCAGGAAAACTTTGACAATTGCGAAATTTGTTTCTACATTTGGAAACAAGATAACCCAGTGAATTAACCCAAATGGAGAAACCAATTGAAGTCATATTTCTACCACTTGCTGAAAAATTTGTGGAATCTATTGAGCCCAAAGCCAGAAAGAAACTATTTCAAGGAATCCGTAAGACCAAAGAAAGGTTAATAGGTGATTGGTTCTCAAAAATGAAGGGTAGCGATGGCATTTTTGAATTTCGATTTGATGAGAGCGGTAAGTTTTACAGACTATTTGCATTTTGGGATACTGAAGGAGAAACCGAAACTCTGATTGCGGGAACGCATGGGATTGCAAAGAAAACGAATAAAACTCCTAAAGACGAAATTCGCAAAGCGGAACGACTCAAACGAGAATACTTTGAAGAAAAGAAGCTGGGGGATAAGGGTAACTGATTTAGATAAAAATTGTGGTGCTATGAAAAAAAGAAAATATAAGACATTAAGCGAACTTGAAGACAAATACATAGGGGAACAGGGCACCCCAGAAAGAGAGCAGTATGAATTTGAATTGAGCATGGAAATATTAGGGGAAAAGCTCAAAAAAATACGAAAAGATAAAAATCTCACTCAAGAACAATTAGGAAAGTTAATTGGGGTGCAAAAAGCGCAAATTTCAAAATTAGAAAGTGGTGCGAGCAGTGCGACCATTTCCACAATTACTAAAGTTTTTAAGGCCTTGAAAGCAAAAGTGAAGTTTCAAATTGACATCGAAGAGGGAACAGAATTAGCTGTCCATTAGGCCTATCGACAATCTTACTCGAAGATATATCAGAATAATAGCCAGGCTCTAACACGCGTTATAGTGCATGGCTAAACATCATATTTACAGCAAGTTTCGTCCGCAAAAGAACACTCCTAACGGCCAGAAAATACCTGCCAAGTAGATTAGCCACGCACCATATCGCCAAACGTTG
>NZ_BAZW01000175.1 GCF_000974365.1 Geofilum rubicundum JCM 15548 | reverse complement strand
CCCGTTTCGTCCTCTCCCACCACCGTACGTACGGTTCTCGTATACGGCGGTTCCTTAATATTCAACTCTTACCGCTTTGTAATAATCCGATAAGAAAACGTATCCGGCCAAACGTAGCCGCTGGTCTGTGATAGTTCTGGATAGGATAAAGCTATTTGCTATATGCCAGTAGCCTTTCCTTGTGTTCGCCCACTCGTAAGCTTTGTATTTATTTATACCCAGCTTTATAAGATTAGCCACTTTGGTTTTGATCCGTTTCCATTGTTTCCAGATTACCATTCGTAGCCGTCGGCGATACCACGCATCCGTTTTTATCAGTAGCTTTTGCATGTCGGCCAGTTTGAAGTATTGCACCCAGCCCTTAATGTATTGACTTAATGCCTCCTTCCTGCGCTCGTTGCCCCATCCGTTGCTTCTCGATGTCAGCTTTTTAATTTTGGCTTTCATCTTCTCCATACTTTTGGGGTGTATCCTCAACCTTCCTTCACCTCTATTGCGATAGAAGGTATAGCCAAGGAACTTAACATCCTTTACGTATGCCACTTGGCTCTTGTCCCGATTGACTGTCAAGAAAAGCTTTTCTTCTATAAAAGAAACAATACTTTTCATCGTCCGGTGGGCGCTTCGCCGGCTTTTGCAGAGTATGACCATATCGTCAGCATAGCGTACAAATTTATGACCTCTGCTTTCAAGTTCCCGGTCCAGCTCATTCAGTAGGATATTTCCCAGCAGAGGACTTAGTGGTCCTCCTTGCGGTACGCCTTCATGGGTTTCTTCGTAGTGGTCTTCATACATTACTCCAGCATTTAGGTACTTGTGGATAAGTGAAACCACCCGCCCATCTTTAATGGTGCGCGATAGTATCTCTATCAACTTGCTGTGGTTAACGGTATCAAAGTACCGCTCCAAGTCTATATCTACTGCATAGATATAACCTTGAGTAATGTAGTCCCGACACTTACGAAGGGCGCCATGAGCGTTT
>NZ_BAZW01000176.1 GCF_000974365.1 Geofilum rubicundum JCM 15548 | reverse complement strand
GTCAAAGTAGAATTAGACATTAAAATAAACAGGCCGTTGCTAACAAAGCTGTATACGGCAGCCGGGGCTCCACAGCATATTGCGGGTTTCGTTCTCTCCCGCCAACCGCGTTTGGCCTGAAAATTTCCTAACTGGCAGAAATGCCCCGGCCGACCGCATACAGCCGGGCGTTATGGTTAATTAGGGCCTGCTGAAAAACTCAGGCTGCTATTTTTAGGTTAAACTTCTCAGATTTCATTATTTCCAAGGCGGTACCCATTGGAATTCTAATTTGACCAACATTTGATGTTAACCAAACCAAAATCCCTGTTGCGGAAAAACTCATGACCGTGTTGACCATAAGACGCGGGAGTGCCACCCCGGCCAATTTGACCAGGTTAAGCACCAAAAAGATGCAGGCAATCCACGGTTCACTTGTTTCTTTGAGCCTGGCCTTGACCCGGTTTAACCCGTAGCCTATTTTGGCCTGCCCAAATTTCCCTTCGACCGGGTTGCGTTCTCCCGGGCTTACGTGAATTGGCACTGCCGGTGGTCTTCCAAGGGGTTTGGCTATTAATTTAATACCCTTCTCTTTCAAAGCCGCTCGATTGGCTCTTGTGCAATAGATTTGATCGGCCAATAATTCTCGTGGGTAACACCCGAAACGCTTGTGGTATTGTTCAACGTAGGCCATCATGTGGCTTCCTTCATTAAAAGCATCCCACTTGAGTTCGTCAAGGAAACAGATGCCATCGATAACGGAAACATGGATTTTAGCCCCAAATTCAACCTTCGCTTGAGTCTTGCCACGCACAATAGGCCGAACGTGCGGTTGATGGATACTCACAATCCGATCATCGATACTGCGTGTACGCGTGGCATACATTTGTTTTTGTTGTTCAAAAAGGGTCCTGACCACCAAAAGATACTTGTACTGTTTGGGGGATAACGGGATATAAGAGTAGGCATCCAACAGCTTATCTATTGAGTTCAGGTTCCGTTT
>NZ_BAZW01000177.1 GCF_000974365.1 Geofilum rubicundum JCM 15548 | reverse complement strand
ATTCAGCAAATGAATGAGGTCTTTCTGGAATTGGAAAACTACCTGGCGGCTTACCCGGAAATTGAGTCTTTTGTGACCAGCATTCACAATATTGATAATGGCCGTTTGGAAATAACTTTTGTGCCGGAGGAAGAAAATGGCGCTTTTCCACATCTGTTGAAAAATGAGCTGATCAGGCAGGCCAATCAAATCGGGAGTGCGGATTTTGATATTTGGGGGGTGGGACAAGGATTTAGCAATAACACCCAGGAGGGCTGGTTCAATAACCACATTGAGTTAAGGGGCTATAATTATGACCTGATTATGGCTGAAGCTACGATGTTTAAAGATACGCTGCTTAAGCATAAGCGCATTGAGGAGGTCATCATCCAAACAGGCAATTCATGGCGCGGGAAACCGCGTTATGCCTTTGTCATGGGATTGGATGCCGAAAAGCTGGAGGAAGTAAATGGGTCTTTACAGGACGTGTACAGGGAACTGTTGTTTCAATCGCCCCGTGAGATAAGGGCTGCAGAGGTTGCTGGCGAAGAAGGGGTCATTCCCGTGTTTTTGCGGGAGGCTTCTTCCGGACAAACTACGATATGGGACATGCACAATAACATGCTGACGGCATCGGGCAAAGCTTTTCGCCTGAAGGATGTGGGTTTTATTAATGCGGGAGCGCACCGGAAATCTTATCCGTAAGGAGAACCAGGAATACCTTCTGGTGGTGCAATATGATTTTCTGGGACCATGGGAACTGAATAACCGGGTGCGTAAACGTAACCTGGAGCAACTCAATGAGCGCTTGCCGGTGGGTTTTACGGCGCACGACAAAGGGGGCTATAGCCATTGGCGAAAGGAGGAGAGCAGCCAGTACTGGCTGCTGTTGGTGGTGATTGGGGTGGTGTTTCTCCTGTGTGCCATTTTGTTTGAATCCTTTTTGCAGCCCCTGGCGGTTATCGCGAGTATTCCGGTGGCCATGATTGG
>NZ_BAZW01000178.1 GCF_000974365.1 Geofilum rubicundum JCM 15548 | reverse complement strand
GTGGCAATATGGTGCGTAGCGTATTCTTTGATTATAAATTTCTTATCCACATAGGGCCTTTGCCCCGAAACCAGTTAACTGCCTACAAGCGAGCAGCTATGCAATATATTGCGTGTTGGCACCTGTGATGAATTCTCCCCGCGTTTCGTTGTTCGACCTGGTCTGCGAACGACAATACTACCACTTCGCCGCGACCCCGGAACTAATCCTCGTTCTCTAAATTCCGTTTGCCAATCCGTATGCAAGCATTTGTCGTAACGAGGTACTGGATTTACGTTTCTGCCAATCAATGTATAGACAATTCCAAATACATTAAACACGTGGCCAGTACTTTGATGGCGACCGCTGCCATTAAACGACTTTATAAATATAGACCTTTCTGACCGAGTGGATGCTGGGATGCGACATTTTTTGAAATGAAGCCCCTAACCCTATCCTGCGTTTCTACCAATCAATAATTTGACCGTTTCGGGAACCAAATAACGCTTCGGGAATCACTTTTATTATTCAGCCAGTTTCTACCGGAGCCCGACACCGGTCTCCTAAACCCCACTTCTCTACGATAACCGCTAAACTCCATGTGCTCTACTCAGCACAAACCTTAAAAAAACATACCCGCTGTCTGAGCAACCCTCACCTACAAGATGCTTTTGATAAAGCACAGTCCGTGTAATCCGTTTCAGAAGTCCGATTCTTTATTCGGGCAGTTTCTACCGAAACCAGACACCGGTCTGCCAATCTTCACTTTCCTACGACAACCGCCGGAATCCAGAGTCCCTACTCTGCACAAACCTTTAAAAGACCTACTCACTGTCTGCGCACCACCTTAACTTTACGAATCCCTGGTCAAAGACGTTTGGATTTCAGAATTCCGTTTGGCAATCATTCGTTTTTGAGTCTGCCGAGTGCAAAACCTTCTAACGGAAACTATGTGGTGCTGGGTTAATAGGTGCCAACGAGCACATGG
>NZ_BAZW01000179.1 GCF_000974365.1 Geofilum rubicundum JCM 15548 | reverse complement strand
CCGGTTCCTGTAGAACCACTTATCAGAAGGTCTCTCCCTTTAATAATCCAGTCGCAGTTTTGTAATCTCAGAATCACGTTTTTATCAAGATTCCTTGGCTGATGATAATCAATCTGCTCAATGCTCACCTGTTGTTTAAAGCCAGCTGTTTTAATTAGTCGGCTGAGCTTACGATTATACTTGTCATCATATTCTGCATCAACCAAATGAGCAATGATTTCATCGGGTGTAAACTTTTCCTGTAAGGCACTATCAAGTATGTTGCGATAGGCTTGTTCAAAACCATGCAAACGCATGGAGTTTAGTTTTTCTAATGTTGCTGTAGTGTTCATAATCAATTGGTTTTAATTAAATTGTTCTTTTCCACGTAAGTTGGTGTGCTCTGGTATTAGGTAGAGATCTGACTGTTCTTCAGTTGAAAGTTCGAAAGTCTTATTTAAAAGCATGTTTTTAACGAATTTATAGGTGAGGCGGTTTAGGCTCAATGCTTTATTACAGGCTTTTAAGAAATCTGCCTGGTCGTGCTTTTTGGCAAGAGACAAAAGGCCCATGCAAGTTTTGAAGGCCTGTTCAGGATGTGGCCTGCTATCAAGGATTTTAATGGTTAATTCTTTGGCTGCCGGCCCTATTTTAGCAGCCCAGTCAATGAACCGTTGGGGGTGCCATTCTGATACAAATTTATGATCAGCAGGTCGGTGATCATTGTTAGTTGTATAGCCATACCTACGAGTGTCCCGCTTATGAAAGGCTACTCTTTTATTGTTGTAATAAGCCTCTACAGTTCGCGATGAGTAAACAACCAGCACCTTTTTATTGACTAATTGATAAGGTGCACTATAGTAGTGTTGATCTTCATTGAGATAGAAATGGTAGTTGTATATAACCTTAGTAACACAGAAGGTTCTTAGCTCATACTTTTCCTTTGGCAAAGGATTTAGGGCTTCTTTTTCGACCTCGTTAAACAGG
>NZ_BAZW01000180.1 GCF_000974365.1 Geofilum rubicundum JCM 15548 | reverse complement strand
GTAATCGTACCAACTTACGCAACTTTTTTGCGTTTCCCCTGGCTCCTTACCTGCTCCAAAACCGGTGTTCAAAGAACGTCTATTGCTCTCAAAATTAGTATCTTTTTTCTTTTAATTGAACTTTTTTAATTGAAAATCATTTTTTCAGTTATTTCAGTTAAAAGAAAAAAGCACGCTCGGCATTGGATGGGTTTAGCTCGATTTTTATGATTAAAGCTTTGGCCGTGGGCGGGATTTTGCGCGGATTTAATTATAAAAATGAGCATCCAACCGAACTACAAAAGTTGATTAAATGTGCTACTGCTCAATGAGGGCGGAAGGATGCAGGAGTTTTGTTTTTGTTTTCTTCTTTGCTTAGAACCTGCTAACAATAATGGATTGTGCGTGGAAAAACAGCCCTGAGCCAGCGTCGGGTAAGTGGCTGCAAATAGCGGAGAGAGGAACGAACGAAGCGGTTTGCAGACGCTGTGGGCGCGAGCCGACTGCGAGTACGACTGAGGCCTGACGGCGGGAGCTGACGAAGTATGAGGAAGCGAAGCCGGCAGTGGCGTTTACGCTGAGGTTTTGGCGGAGTTTTTGATTTTCGGGATGGGTTTTTCGTGCGGTGGCTCAAAAACTGTGACAAAGCCGAACCGAGGGAGTTAGCAGGCGAGCCAAACACAGCAGCGGTTGGATGCGTGGCGGCTTGGGCCATAGCGTAGAGAGTGCTACCTGAGCTTGTCGAAGGGCACGAACGAAGCTTTGGAACAAGCGGCCTAAGCAGACAAAGGAGCTGCAGTGAGGAAGAGGAAGGAAGGCAAAAAACATGACAAACTACGAGGAACGAGTACCCGAAGGGCGGCCGGCGCTTGTTTTTACCTTATAGAACTTCTTTTTAAAAACAAGTGCCGGACGGTTTGGCGTGCTTTTTTGCTGACTGACGATGACGAACACCGCTTTTCCGGGTCTT
>NZ_BAZW01000181.1 GCF_000974365.1 Geofilum rubicundum JCM 15548 | reverse complement strand
CGTGTGGCGATATGGTGCGTGGCTAATCGTCTTGGCATGTATTTTCTGGCCGTTAAGAATACTCTACGGTGAATGAAACTTGCAGTAAATATGAGATTTAGCCATGCACTATAACGCGTGTTGTGCCGACGTACTTTATTTTAATCTCCATTTTACAATTCCCTTTTATCAGTCTTTTTATTGCCATATATATCAACATTTTCTGATTTTGAATATTGTTTCCAATCTCTTAACAACTTATTAAATTCATCAGTATCACAATATTCAAATCTTTTAAGGGCATAATACATTCCTGTTATTGAAACATCATTAAATCTTGAGCGATGTCGTTTTTGGCAATTCGGACACCACATCATAGGGGGTTGAATGTTCAATTCTTTCCGAATCTGGCGTAATTTCTCATTCAAATCGGTAACTAAACTAAAATGCTGTTCAATGGAATAATTTGAATTCCACTTATTCTTAAGAATATCCTTTAATTCTGGAAACCAAGTAGTATGTGCTTGTCCTGCTGGCATAATTAGTCAAATTCATTTTCAATATCTTTTTGTTCCATTTCTTCGTGGGTTACTCCATAAGGATATCCTCCGCTTGTATACCCAATAATCATTGCAAAATGCTCATCACTTTCAATTTCACAAAAGGCATTTAATTCATTCTCTCGCTTTTTCTTAAATGCAAGTCTTTGCTGTTTAAGTGATTCCGTAGATTGACGCAACTGTCTTTCATATTCATCCGAAATTTTAAATCCGAGCAATCTTAATTCTTTAACTGCACAAATTTTGTCAACGGAGTACTTTTTTGAATATCCCTTAACAATATTATTCCCTGAATATGTTTTTATCCAATCCTTTGCAGATTGAAGTCTATATTTTCTATCAGGAGTTTTTTTCATTTATTTACATCATTGCAGGTCTTTTCTAGTATGCGGCACAACGCCCACAT
>NZ_BAZW01000182.1 GCF_000974365.1 Geofilum rubicundum JCM 15548 | reverse complement strand
CTCCTTTGACCAGCACCATCAAATCTTATCCTTTCAGGGTAAAATGCAAGGTTTCTGAAAAGATGGGATCTATCGCCTTGGACCAAATACGGTGCATTGATAAAAGCCGGTTGGCAAAAAAAATGGATCAGTTATCTACTGTTGAGATTTCAAAAGTAAAGCGAATATTGGAAGAAATGCTGATAAAATAATCCCATTAGCTCTAACGATGCATTGGCACATCGTTAGAGCCAGCCACCCCTACTATTCCCACGAATCGTTGTAAGCCTCGTAAATGGTCCGCTTCAGCGAAGTATTTTTAAAAGTCACACCCTGCGTATTCATCGTCACCACACAATCGATACCATTGAGCGGAAACATCTCAATCTGAATCAGCACCCCCTGATTGGCCGAGTTGGAAATACTGCCATTTTTACCGTAATACTCACCATGCAACTCCATACTTTCAATGCCTTGATCCAACCCGATGCGGTTCTCCTTCATGATGTCCCGCTGCTCCTGGCTCAATAAAACCTCAGAATGCTCAAAGTACGCATTCACAGCCGCCATTTCAATCGTGGTCATAAAAAAGCCGCCTCCGCCAGCCATGGCCGTCCAGTCGAAGTAATACGCCCCATTGCCACTGTTCTGATTGCCCACATTGTAGTAAAGCGTACTTACCATTCTCACCTCCGGCACACAATCAATATTATTCAAACCAATGGGTTGAAACACATTTTGCAACATGTAAGCCTGATAGACAAACTGCGTATTGGCATCACTGTTAAGATCCACCGCCGGCGCATCCGGCATACCACTCCAAAGAGAAGGAATCAGAATTCTAAAAAGCGCAAAATTCACATTCAAATAATTCCGGTTCTTACTGTTCACCACCCCCGTTTCAATGCACGACTTAATGCCCGCATAACTCAGCGTATTCGAAAAATCCGTATTGGTACTCTGCA
>NZ_BAZW01000183.1 GCF_000974365.1 Geofilum rubicundum JCM 15548 | reverse complement strand
CGTTGGGAAGGTGGCACACTGTTGACCCGCTGGCAGAACAAGGAAGAAGATGGAGCCCTTACGCATCTGCATTTAATAATCCTATCATGTTTATTGACCCGGATGGAATGTGGTCAAGTCCTTATTATGACCAGACAACAGGAGGTTATCTTGGTGTAGATGAGAATGGTTTTGCTGGGCAGATTAAAGTTACCTCACAGGAAGCCTACAACAGTGCCGAAAAGAATAAAGATGGTTCTGTGCAAAGCGGAAGTATAGCAGAAAGTTCAGATACTAAGGATATTCAAGATTCTAAAGTTTCAGAAAAAGCACTTTCAAACATATACACAGATATAACTTCGAAAACGCCTGGGATAAAGGTTGATAATTTGTATAATGGAGCCATATCTATTTTTAATCCAGGCGATCACTCTAAAAGTTATAATAACCCAGAGACTCCAGGGGGTGCAAGTACAAAAAACATGGGAGATGAAGGGATTAAAGTTTCAATGAATAGCAATCCTGAATATATAGGAAATACCTTAAGTACTGTTGAGCAAGCTCAAAACACTTTAGGTGTTCATGAATATAAGGGACACGGCTTGCTAAAGTATGGTAAGACAACTGGTACTCACTACAAATGTTATGAGCTTCAATTAGATCATAGTACATTTCGTAGTACGTCCAAAGGATATCAGAAACTGAGACTAGGTAGATATTTACGTCTTTACAGTACAGAAAATCCTGCTGGTTATATTAATGATTCTAATTACCGTAACATGTATCAGAGATGGCAAAGCATAAAAGAGTAATAGTAAAAGCAGTTTTCAGCATATTGCTATTTTCAACAGGGTGTAATGCGCTTAATAATAGTATTGTAATAGAGCATTATTTTGGTGATGAATTAGCAAAACGAGCATTCGGCACTTTTTGTAGGGAGC
>NZ_BAZW01000184.1 GCF_000974365.1 Geofilum rubicundum JCM 15548 | reverse complement strand
AGCGGCAAACGAAAAATAAAACAAACTGACAAGCAATATATAAGATGACCAAGATTAGAAAGCAATTTTATCGAAAATTACTATTCATAGGAATAGGAATTATTCCTATAGTAGTTTTTTTTAGCAGTAAAGGACCAGAACGTTTTGCAGCCTTAACTGGATTTCTATTCATAATTTGGAATTTTATTAAAATCATAACACAGATTCAACCAATTGTAGACGACTTCTTTCCACCAAAAAGTTATGACAGAAAATCATCAACATCCTTTGATAAAGTCATATATATAATTTCAATGATAATTTTCTTCGTTGGACTTCTTTCTCAAATATTTGTTCTAAGAAGAATTGATAATACAATCGACGGACTTAATTTATATCTGATTTCGGGTTTCGTTGGAATGGTACTTGCCTTTGTAATTATCTTGACACTGAAATCTTATAGCCCTACAATTTATGATGAAAGTAATAGACGTTTAAGCATCATAATGAGTTTAATAATAGGATTGTTCTTATTGTTTCCCGCATTGGCATGTGTCGTAAATGAATCTTCATCAGAAAGTGAAATACTTAATGAAAAGTATTTAGTTATCAATAAAGGTTCAAGTAGTACTAAGAATAAAGAACACTATTTATATTTGAATATCAAAGGTGATAATCAAAGAGTTACTGTCTCTAAGTCATTTTGGCAAAATGTAGAAGAAGGAAAAACAATAAGCTTATCTACAAAGAAAGGATTATTTGGATTTCGATATATAATTGAATTTAAAATGATTTGAATGAATAAACGTCAGCCGCTAACACGCGTTATAGTGCATGGCTAAGTGTCATATTTACAGCGGCTTCTGCTGGTTTATGAACATTCATAACGGCCAGAAAATAACTGCCAAGAAGATTAGCCACGCACCATATCGCTGGACGTTAG
>NZ_BAZW01000185.1 GCF_000974365.1 Geofilum rubicundum JCM 15548 | reverse complement strand
ATAGCGATATGGTGCGTGGCTAATCTACTTGGTATATACTTTCTGGCCGTTAAGAATGTTCTTAAGTGGACGAAACTTGCTTTAAATATGATATTTAGCCATGCACTATAACGCGTGTTAGTGGCTGGCAATTAATACCTTTAAATAATTTTCCGGAGTCATGACTCCTAATGCGCTGTTTTTAAAATCTTTAGTATTCCGGGTGACTATCACATCTATGTCTCCAATCATTTCTGCGGAGAAGTTCTGTAAAGCATCTTCAAAGTCTTTAAAAGGTGAGTTTAGGGCTCGCAAAATTGCTTCTTTATCGGTAGTCAACACTTCAGTAATGGATATTAATTGATTTAATTTATCAACCACTTTTTCGTGCTTAGCATTCTGTCTCAACAAATAGTAAACATTACTTATAATCACTGAAGTAATATGGCCCGTAATAGCTTTAGATTCGCAAAGGGCTAATACTTTAGCTGCATTGTCTGAAAATGGTTTTCTGTCGAAAAAGAAATCCAGAATAACGTCGGTGTCAATCAATATTCTTTTCATTCTTACAGGTGTTTTTCTGCAAGTCTCTTTGAGAGCTCCGTTTTATAATCAAAGTTTATAGGTTCTTTAAATGTCCCCTTTAGAGATTTCACAATGGGCGTCAATTCAACCTCCTTGGCTTGCTCTTCTTTCGTTATAATTTTCAGATAATTCTCAATTATATCAGAAAGACTTCTGCCTTTTCCTGATGCGTACTTCTTTGCTTTCTCAATTATAGATTGCTCTATTGTAAGTGTCAGTTTAGTATTCATTTTACACTCCTCCAATTTAAAAATTTTATACGTGTAAAATTAATTCAAATTCATAGCACGTGCAAATAAAATATGAATTGCACGTGGCAGTTTTTTTTGTTTTGCTTGCCACTAAC
>NZ_BAZW01000186.1 GCF_000974365.1 Geofilum rubicundum JCM 15548 | reverse complement strand
CCATGTGCTCGTTAAAGCAAAACCCAGAAAAAACCTCCGGTTCTGGCCTTGGTGTTTATGATAAAAGGAATTTTAATGAAATAGCTCCAGGCATCCAAGTGCATTGCAGACAGGGAATCGGCAGACAATGATTTGGTTCAATAAGGAAATCTGTAGGAATCTGCAATTTCGGTAGCTAAGTGTCCAATTTTGGCATCAGGTTGTTGATATCAGGAAAAATGAAGACCCAAGGTACGACTCCGATAGAAACTGCCTGAATTGAAGCGTAATTTTCGATAAGAATGCGGCGATTAATAAGGCACAATGAAATTGCAGTCGGCAGACCAAATGAGGTTTTTAAGGGCAATCTGCAGACAAGAATTCAGATTAAGTATCAGGTTGCGTAAAGGCAGAAAAAATGAATACCCAAGGTCTGGTTTCGGTAGAAACTGCCTGAAAATATGGGTGACCTTCGAATAGAATCTGGTAAGATTTGGGTCTGCATTTAGGGTTATGGCCTAGACAAAGTGGTTTAAGGAAAGTGATTCACGACTAACAACTTTCTGTCCGACACGAGCGAATTAGCCTGCGTGAATCAAGCGACGCGTGATAATAGAAGTGATGAATCAGAAGAAACCAATAAACAGTAGTTTTTTGAGACAAGGGTTTACATTTGAAACTTGTTCCTAACAACTCGCTGACCCTGATGAAGAGTTGTGAATTGGCTGGCAGAAACTGATTTAAAATAGATTGAAAACGCTGCCTGAGGATAGAAAAAAGGGTCATGCTTTAACATGCTGTATACGGCAGCCGGGGCTCCACAGCATATTGTTGGTTTCGTTCTCCCCCGCCAGCCGCGTTTGGCCTGAAACTTTCGTAACGGGCAGAAATGCCCCGGCCGACCGCATACAGCCGGACGTTGTAA
>NZ_BAZW01000187.1 GCF_000974365.1 Geofilum rubicundum JCM 15548 | reverse complement strand
CCTTATCCTTTTAGGGTAAAATGCAAGGTTTCCGGAAAGATGGGATCTATCGCTTTGGACCAAATACGGTGCATTGATAAAAGCCGGTTGGCAAAAAAAATGGATCAGTTATCTACTGTTGAGATTTCAAAAGTAAAGGGAATATTGGAAGAAATGCTGATTAAATAAAGCTGCCTTTGGATTAAAATTCCATATTATCTTGTTTGTCAACTCGTGAATTTCTTATCTCATTAATTATTTCATCAGTATCACGCGAATCTTCCCATGCTCCAGACAAATCTTTTAAACTTATTTTCACTTCTTGTTTTTCTTCAATGGATTCAGTCAGTTTAATAATGAGTCTTTTCTTAGAACTGTTGTCTAAACGTGACAGAAAACCAAAGTATTTGTCAATAGTATTATTCGTCAAAGCTAAGCCCATAACTAAATTTTTCTTTAAAGATACATTTTTTTTCTGAAAGCTATTCAATCATATCTAAAGAACAGCAATTTAGTAATAAACCTTTCTCCAAGCTAGTGCGCGTTTCATAAATCTAAACCCTGATATCATTCATCATACTGAAAGATATCTTATTTTTGCATTGAAAGAAATATCTATCTGATAACCAATATAGGTCATCTTATTTCGGCCAATAAATTGCTTGGAATGTCCGACATCGTGAGTTTTGCACAACCAATAGTGCAATTATTAAAAAAAGTGTTGATTCTGTTGTGCATTTTGTATCTTTGTTTAAATAACTCCAAAGCCATGAGGACACTTTATCAGAAATTTGAAACACTTTTACAAAATACAAGCACCGACTTTAAGCGTTACCTGTACCACGAAGTCGCCTGGGATAGCCGAATGATAGGCATCATTGGTCCCCGTGGG
>NZ_BAZW01000188.1 GCF_000974365.1 Geofilum rubicundum JCM 15548 | reverse complement strand
GCGATATGGTGCGTGGCTAATTATTTAGGTAGAAGTTTTCTGGCCGTTAAGAATGCTCTTCAGTAGACGAAACTTGCTATAAATATGAGACTTAGCCATGCACTATAACGCGTGTTAGCCCCCGTAGTTATTTGATTTACAGGTCAATCTGAATTTTTATCTTACCGCCAAGTCCTTTCTCAACAATATCGTAAAGCGTCTTTAGGGTCATGTTGCTGGCGTCATTTTCAATCCGTGATATAAAACTCCGTTTCTTGTCGATAATTTCTCCGAGTTGGTCTTGGGTCAGGTGTTTTCTCTCTCTGGCCTCTCTTAACATTAAGCCAACTCTTAATGACTTAAAATCTCTGTCTAAACGGTCTCTTCGTTCAGTTCCTTGCTTTCCATAAACCTGGTCTTTCAATTCAGACCAAGTTGTCGTATTCTCCTTTTTCATAATCACCCTCCTTTTTCTTCGTAATATTCATTCATCAACTTTAAGGCTCTGTCAATTTCAGATTTTGGTGTTTTTTGCGATTTTTTCTGGAAACCGTTTAATAGAATAACTAATCTCCCTTTATCAAAAAAGCAAAAAACTCTCCAGATGTCAGAGCCAAGTTTTATTCTCGCTTCGTAAAGCCCCTTGGTTCCTTTTAGGTGTTTTAAATATTTTTCGGGTATTTGCTGCTGAAATTCAATTATCTCAATGATTTTGAAAACTTTGTCTTGGACTTTCTGCGGTTGTTCTATTAGAAAATCTTTGAAATAATTTTTATAAGCAATAACCGTCCGAATTCTTTCCATTCAATCTGATTTTCGCCAAAGTTAACTTATAAGTTACAATTCTGCAAGTGGTTTTTTGGGGTACTATGGGGGCTAACGTCCA
>NZ_BAZW01000189.1 GCF_000974365.1 Geofilum rubicundum JCM 15548 | reverse complement strand
CGTTGTGGCGCATGGTACCGAAGAACATACGCGGAAAGATAATTATTCAGTTCAACTTTGAAATTGTTAACAAACTTGTTAACTTTGCTCTATGGCTAGGGAGATTAAATTTTATGAAAATTATTTCGTTGAATTCTATCTATCACTTGATTCGACTGTTCAAGAAAAAATTGAATACGTGTTTAAGCTCATTCGAACTGTAGATAGGATTCCTCAAAAATTTCTCAAACATATTGAAAGCACGGATGGATTGTATGAGATTCGAATTAAAGTCGGGAGTGATATTTACAGAGTCTTTTGCTGTTTTGACAAAGGGAAAATTGTGATTCTATTCAACGGATTCCAGAAAAAGAGCCAAAAGACACCTAAGAAAGAGATTGATAAAGCATTGAGATTGAAAAATGAATACTTTAATAATAAGAAAGGAGACTAACAATGAAACAGATTAGTGAGGCACGGACATTTGATGAGCTTCTTGATATTAAGTATGGTAAATTTGGTACCGAAAAGCGAGACGAGTTTGAAGTTAAAGCAAAAGCGTTTATTGTTGGAGAAATGATTAAAGAAGCTAGAAAAGAAGCACATTTAACTCAGGAACAATTAGCAACAAAAACCGGAACCAAGAAAAGCTATATTTCTAGACTTGAAAACGGCAAGATTGATATTCAGATTTCGACTCTTTTCAAGATTTTTGAAGAAGGCTTAGGAAAGAGACTTGGCTTTACGATGCTATAAACCACGTCGCCACAACATCATGTATAAAATATTGGGGGTTTATGTGTGTATGGGCAACTCCACTCCCCGTAGCAAGTTTCTTAACGGCAGACAATAACGACGCTCGCAAGCCCCCATCA
>NZ_BAZW01000190.1 GCF_000974365.1 Geofilum rubicundum JCM 15548 | reverse complement strand
GTAATATCTGAATTGCCTTGTTTTGAGCTGCTGTTTTATTTCAATTCCACTCTGGTGCGGTTAAAAGAAAAATTCTCCTTTTGCGGACGCTGTTAATAAGTAATTTCAATTCCACTCTGGTGCGGTTAAAAGGTGCAATTGCCCTGTAAAAACGCTACCCTGATTAATTGATTTCAATTCCACTCTGGTGCGGTTAAAAGCAAGCTATGACCCCGACGGGGGTGCGGATAACCATTTCAATTCCACTCTGGTGCGGTTAAAAGTGTTGCAGTTTTTCACAAGGAAATGCCGCCAACTGGATTTCAATTCCACTCTGGTGCGGTTAAAAGTGCTCACCGTAGTGGTAGCATTCTGCATTAATTGAATTTCAATTCCACTCTGGTGCGGTTAAAAGCCGTTCGATGATACGCCACGAAAGTGTAAGATGTTAATTTCAATTCCACTCTGGTGCGGTTAAAAGTTGTACGCACTAAAACAGAAAGCCGCGCCATCCGATTTCAATTCCACTCTGGTGCGGTTAAAAGCCGCCGGCGAATACCCCACGACGCTAGGAAATCTCATTTCAATTCCACTCTGGTGCGGTTAAAAGCGGGTATCTGTTCTCTGTAATCGGGATAACTATTGAATTTCAATTCCACTCTGGTGCGGTTAAAAGAAGACCCCATCAGGAGTTTTCTCGAGTTTTAGTGTATTTCAATTCCACTCTGGTGCGGTTAAAAGCCAACTACCATAAGGAGATTGGGATAGATACAAAAATTTCAATTCCACTCTGGTGCGGTTAAAAGATAGCGGGGGCAAAGATAGTCAGGCTTGCTTATTAATTTCAATT
>NZ_BAZW01000191.1 GCF_000974365.1 Geofilum rubicundum JCM 15548 | reverse complement strand
CCATGTGGGCGTTGTGTGCAACCAAATGACAGTGCTGTAACAAGCTGAATACAACACCAATAAAATTATGCAAAAATATTTATTGATTGCATTGATTGCCTTTCAAATACAAATTAATGGACAGACTTTGGAAAAGGAAATCTTTATTATTTACGAAGAAGTGCTTAATGAACTACAATCAACTGAAAATATTACAGGGTTAGAAAATAAATATGACTTCACATTTATACTATTACTCGACTCGACAAATATTGAGTTAATTGAAAAAACTAGATATCAGCATGTTGACGAGTTCAGGAATTATGCACCCGGACTTTCCCTTACTCAACAGACCGTTGGTTTCGTAACTGACAAAAGAGAAATTAGAGAAATTTTTCAAGATCAAAATTCATTGAAAAGGATCCTTGATTGCACTAATACATATAATAGTCCAAATATAGCAATGACCAAATTTCGTTACCCAATTTATATCAAAGGGAACCAAGCGATTTTTGAAACATCTGGACCGACATGGAGTGACACTTATTCTGCAATACTTAAAAATGGAGTGTTTCAAATAAATTGGCTTGGAGGAGATATTGAGTAAAATGGCAGCACACAACATCATGTATAAAATATTGGGGGTTTATGTGTGTACAGGCTACTCCATTCCCCGTAGTAAGTTTCTTAACGGCAGACAATAACGATGCTCGCAAGCCCCCAACAATTTCATAGTGTGCCGAGAAGCAGAACATCGGCAAAATGTAGTTCTGCATGCTGTAGTTAAGATGGTGGAAACAGTTGG
>NZ_BAZW01000192.1 GCF_000974365.1 Geofilum rubicundum JCM 15548 | reverse complement strand
TCGTGTATAAAGCATTGGGGTTTAAGAGGTTAAATCATGCGTTATCGGCAACCTAAACGTCCGCTACTTGATAAATTTAAAGATGCAATAAAAGAATAATATGACGATAAACAAAAGCGAAATTGTATTAAAACCGTTCCAATCCGAAGATATACCCTTATTCGAGAAATGGCTCGACAAAGAATATATCTACAAACGGCTGTGCCCCGATGGGGAAGAACAACGCAAAGCTTGGTTGGATGAAATAATCAACAAAGATGGCAAATACGATTTCTTGACGCATTTTATCGTCTATCATAACAACCGAAAAATCGGATACTGTCTTCTCGCCGACTGTTTTTTTCTGAAAAACATAGAGGAAAAAGGACACGACTTTGAGGGTTTATACGGTGATGTTGCAGAAAAGAATCATACTTACGAAATTGGCTATTTGATTGGCGAAGAAGAATATCTGAATAAGGGTATCAGTAAAATAGTTATTCATAAGTTAGAAGAAATAGTTACGGCACTAAGAGGAAAAGAAATATCAGCCGACCCCTCTGAAGAAAATATTTTCTCTGTGAAAGCATTGTTGAGTAATGGGTTTAAGAAAAAAGCGGATGGCGATTACAGAAAAGAAATAAAGCAGAATTGAATGCCAGCACACAACATCGTATATAAAACATTTGGCAGTCAGTGGGTTATCGAGCGCTTTAGCTCGTGTCAAAAGTACTTGTAACTTGACAGGAAAGTGCTTCGAAATGCCAAACG
>NZ_BAZW01000193.1 GCF_000974365.1 Geofilum rubicundum JCM 15548 | reverse complement strand
TCAAGCCCCAATAACCCAACAAACTGCAGATTTTATTCGCAGGACGCGTTTATCTTGATTCCCGAACGGAAGGATTTCGCGAAACTGAATACTTAATCTCAAACGTCTTTGACCAGGGTTTCGTGAATTTAAGGTGGTGCTCAGACAGTGGGTTGGTATTTTAAAGGTTTGTGCTGAGAAGGGCACGGGGAATCCTGCGGTTGTCGTAGGAAAGTAAAATTTGGCAGACCGGTGAAGGGCTTCGGTAGAAACTGCCCGATTAATACAACGGAATCCCGAAGCGTGATTTGCATGATTAAGCACACGGAATTTTGAATTGGTCACAGCGAAGGGTGTATAAGTACAAGCAGATGCGTTTTTCCAGTTCAGCGAAACCAGTGGTCGTTACAAAACAAAGAGTTGCAGATTGTTTGCTTCCCGACACGGTCAAAATTTTCATTGGCAGAAACGTAAAGCCAGTATTTCGTTAAGACAAATGTTTGCATACGGTATGCTGGAGCCAAAAAGAAAGTGTCAAGGGCAGACAGGTTGCAATTTTTGCAATAAATTCGTTGATTATAGCTTCCCGAAACGTAATGGAGGCTGGAGGACAGAATATAAAAGGGGCCAGATTACAACATGCTGTATACGGCAGCCGGGGCTCCATGTCATATTGCGGGTTTCGCTCTCCCCAGTTCACTGCGTTTGGCCTGAAACTATCGTAACGGGCAGAAAAGCCCCGGCCGACCGCATACAGCCGGG
>NZ_BAZW01000194.1 GCF_000974365.1 Geofilum rubicundum JCM 15548 | reverse complement strand
GTAAGCCTTGTCCATTACATAAAAGCTTCCAGGCTCATATGATATTTGATCGAGTATTTTTACATCGTGTGTTTTGGCATTCGATATTTGTAAAAACGTTGGAATTGAAGTTTTTACATCAAATAAGGTGTGAAGTTTAATACCACCTTTTGTTTTTCGAAAATCAGCCCACCAAAATACACTCAGACAAAGATCAATTGTTGATGAATCCAGGGCATATACATTTCCATCGACGTTAATTTCAAAGTCTGATCTAAAAGATGTTTTCCGGGCTTCCTCAATAAGAACGTAGGCAAACTCTTCAAAGATTTTATAACTACGTTTTTCATTGGCAGTTCCGAGGTTCCTGCGCGACACCGTTGGGCCAAAACCAAGATGATAGTATTTAGATTTGTGGGCTTCAATACTGAGCAACAAATCCCTCATGCTATCTCTTCCTGTAAGTTGACCAAATACCATACAGAGCATTTGATTCCAGCAAGTAAAACTTTTTACATATCTATTCCCATTGTACTTGCTGACAATTCCGTCGAATACTCTTCTTGGTAAAAAATCTGTAAGCTGCGCGAAAATATATTTGCCTTGATTCATGGATTATTGCATTTTTACCTGCAAAATATCCATAAATTTTTCAAATCGTCACGCTATTAAAAAACTTTGCAGCTACGATTAACAAAGGATTTCAAAGAACGTTCGGGCATTTTTATTGCCCAC
>NZ_BAZW01000195.1 GCF_000974365.1 Geofilum rubicundum JCM 15548 | reverse complement strand
GTATGGAACGATGGGGGCTTGCGAGCGTCGTCATTGTCTGCCGTTAATAAATTTGCTACGGGGAGTGGAGTTACAATGAACACATAAACCCCCATTGTTTTATACATGATGTTAACGCCTGACCCTTATTGTCTATCCTCAGGCCTGGCTTGCAATCTATTGGTAAAAAATTGTCTACAAGGCAATCTCTAACTTTTCAACAGGGTCGGCGAGTTGTGATTTGCTTTCCTTAATCCACTTTGTCTGGGCCATAACCCTAATCACCGAGCCAGAACTCTCCAGATACTTATCAAAGGCCATCTTATATTTCAGGCAGTTTCTGCCGGCACCGAACCTTGGGTCTTCATTTTTCCTGTCTTTCAACAACCTGATACCGATTCTGAATTCTTGTCTGCCGAAAATGCAGGGTCTAACAGATTACCTTTATAAACTCCATTTTAGTCTGCCGACTTCAATTTTGTTAAGCCTTATTAATCAATGCATTCTTTATCGAAGGGCACCCTTTATTTCAGGCAGTTTCTACCGGAGCCGTACCTTGGGTATTCATTTTTCGTGATATCAACAACCTGATGCCAAATCTGGATACTTATCTACCGAAATTGCAGATTCCTACAGATTTCCTTTTTGAACCAAATCATTGTCTGCCGATACCACTTTTCGTCAAGCTTAAAAAATTCTATTCAATCAGGCTTATTTTCTTTTTCTTA
>NZ_BAZW01000196.1 GCF_000974365.1 Geofilum rubicundum JCM 15548 | reverse complement strand
CAACAACCTGAAAAGCACCTCGGTGCAAACAATATAATGTGAAATATACTTAACAGAAAACTTGACATTATTATGAACTTTATCCGATTCCTGACCTTCAATTTTTTCACAAAAGCATTTCTCAGACAGACATGCAAACTTCACATTGCCAACCGACGAATTAAAACAATGATTTCTGATTATATTTTCATACTTGCGGTGTTCTTTCCATTTTTCATGGTAATTATGATTGCATCATTCTTTTTTACGACCAATAATCTTGCTGAAATATCATCAATAAATATTACGCTTTCATGTAGCTTGGTTCCCTTTTCTGCAATGATTTTTGTGATTTTAAATAAAGATTTTTTTAACGGACAAAGTGTTTCAAAGAGAATTTACGGGTACCAAATTATTGATAATAAAACCAATATGGCAGCGAATGAAACAAAGTGTATGCTGAGAAATGTCACAATGATTGTATGGCCGATAGAGGTGTTGATGACCTTAATGAATCCTACTCGGAGACTTGGAGATTTAATTGCAGGCACTAAGTTAATTGATAAAGAAAAAACAGCCCCAGAGTCAATAATGACAGACTTCAATCTGATTAATAAAGATAAAAATTATCTCGGATTGATTCTGCTATCCGTACTTTTCACTATTTTGTTTAATTCATTTGCACTTGGGCTGACATTCGTTTG
>NZ_BAZW01000197.1 GCF_000974365.1 Geofilum rubicundum JCM 15548 | reverse complement strand
TTGGCAGCTGACGCTTATTCAATTTTCTCGATTTTTCCGCTTGCTGCATGTTTGAATCTACTTTTCGTAACTGCCAATGAGTCGGAATCTGGAATTTCATTGCTTCCATCTTCTAAAATCTTTCTAGTTATTAGGCTGTCAACTATGCTGATTGTTTTGTCTGAATTTATGGTTACAAAGTTTGACCGATAGTAACCCATATCAAAGCCAACAGACTGATAAAGAGAAAACGAATCAATTATATTCCCTTTATTGTCAATTGTCACTACTATTGGAGACCCATAGTCATCAGGGACATATCCAACTATCGTCACAAGACTTTTTGATTCGAATATTTTTCCAAAAACTGAAAAACCACTCTTGTCATTAAGCTCATTTAATATTCTATTTTTTGGCAAATCAACCGATTTCAATTGAATGTCAATATTAGAGTTAAAGACAATTGGTGTTGTAATGGTTGGTAGATTTTCACAAAGGTCAGAAAAGGAAGAGTCTTCATTTTGCCTTTGTCCGTTGCAACTAAATACTAAGAGAATTAGTCCAAATAGTGTTATTAACTTCATGGTTGTTTTTTTTTGCGTTTGCTGCCAACGTCCGGCTGTATGCGGTCGGCCGGGGCATTTCTGCCAGTTACGAAATTTTCTGGCAAAGCGGTTGTGACTGGGGAGAACGAAGCCT
>NZ_BAZW01000198.1 GCF_000974365.1 Geofilum rubicundum JCM 15548 | reverse complement strand
CTACCGGATGATTCCGGACAGTAATTCCGCTTGATTCCGGACACTTTTCTCATAATCTTTGAGCCATTAACCAAAGAGACAAAAAAATGGCCAAACAAAGAATTGACATGAGAAAAGTACGTGAGTTATTAAGATTGCATTTTGAGCGGGGCATTACCAGCGTGCGTGAGCTTTCAAAACTCTCAAATGTTGGAAAAACCACCGTTAGCGATTATCTGAATGGATTCAAGCGCAGCGGTCTTGCCTACAGCCAGATTTCAGCATTGTCAGACTCTGAACTAACGGCTGCTATACATGGCTCCCAAAAAACTGCTAACCCGAAGTATGATGACCTTTATGGGAGGTTTTCGTATTTCGACAAACAATTAAAGAAGCATAAGATCTCGATAAAGGTGCTTTGGGATGAGTACAAGCAAGACCATCCTGATCCTTATGAATACAGCCAATTTTGCTTCCATTACTACCAATGGCGTAAGAATAGCAAAGTCAGCATGCATATAGAACATAAAGCTGGCGACAAGCTATACGTTGATTTTACTGGCCAGAAACTAAGCTATATTAACCCCACCACTGGCGAAGTTGTAGAGTGCGAAGTGTTTGTTGGTGTGCTTGGAGCCAGCCAGAAAGCTTATATCGAAGCGGTACCATCCCAG
>NZ_BAZW01000199.1 GCF_000974365.1 Geofilum rubicundum JCM 15548 | reverse complement strand
ACTGAGCCCAAACAGGAGATCCAGAAGTGCTAAGAAGAACGATCATAAGGGGCGCATTATAACTGATAAACCAAATTTGATGTGGGCCACTGATGGCAAAAAGTTCTGGATTAATGGAAGTGGGTGGCACTGGTTCTTTGGTGTTATTGACCATTTTAATGACGAGATATTGGCCTGGCATATAGCAAAGATTGGTAACCGTTTTGCGGCTATGGAGCCAGTACGTTCTGCAATTCAGAAACAATTTGGCTCTGTTAAAAAAGATATTTGCAGAGGTCTGGAGTTGCAATTACGCAGTGATCACGGTTCACAATATGACTCAGCAGACTTTATGAATGAGATGAAGTTTCTTGGTCTGGGAATGTCAAAGGCATATGTAAGGTCGCCGGAATGCAATGGCATAATTGAGCGGTTTCACCGTACGCTGGAAGAAGAGCTTCTGCAGATCAAGTCATTTAATTCTATAGAGGAGGCTCAAAGGGAAATAGCTGATTTTGTTGACAAATATAATACACATTGGATATTGCACAGGTTGGACCATTACTCCCCGGTGGAGTATAAACGAAAGTATGTCGAAGCGCTGAAAAACGCCCAGTCCGATACTTCGGGTAATATTGAGCCAGAGGACCAGTTTGTCCTCCTTTTG
>NZ_BAZW01000200.1 GCF_000974365.1 Geofilum rubicundum JCM 15548 | reverse complement strand
GCTGAGCCCAAACAGAAGATCCAGAATCACTAAGAAGAACGATCATAAGGGGCGCATTATAACTGATAAACCAAATTTAATGTGGGCCACTGATGGCAAAAAGTTCTGGATTAATGGAAGTGGGTGGCACTGGTTCTTTGGTGTTATTGACCATTTTAATGACGAGATATTGGCCTGGCATATAGCAAAGATTGGTAACCGTTTTGAGGCTATAGAGCCAGTACGTTCTGCAATTCAGAAACAATTTGGCTCTGTTAAAAAAGATATTTGCAGAGGTCTGGAGTTGAAATTACGCAGTGATCACGGTTCACAATATGACTCTGCAGACTTTATGAATGAGATGAAGTTTCTTGGCCTGAGTATGTCAAAGGCATATGTAAGGTCGCCGGAATGCAATGGCGTAATTGAGCGGTTTCACCGTACGCTGGAGAAAGAGCTACTGCAGATCAAGTCTTTTAATTCTATAGAGGAGGCTCAAAGGGAAATAGCTGATTTTATTGACAAATATAATACACATTGGATATTGCACAGGTTGGACCATTACTCCCCGATGGAGTATAAACGAAAGTATGTCGAAGCGCTAAAAAACGCCCAGTCCGATACTTCGGGTAATATTGAGCCAGAGGACCAGTTTGTCCTCCTTTTA
>NZ_BAZW01000201.1 GCF_000974365.1 Geofilum rubicundum JCM 15548 | reverse complement strand
AAATCATTCTCACGCATAAGCTTATTTACTCGCTCTTTTCCAGCCCTAATGGCATTGTCAGGCCTTCTTTGCATGCGCTTTTTAACCTTGATATAACCTTCAGATTTGAATACACTATTCTCAATTTCAACCTTTATCTCATTCAAGACTGTCTCATCACTATGAATAGGTTTCCTACCGCGTTTACCTGTTTTAGGTACTGGTTTCTCATACCAAGTGCTACTACTATAACCCACTACTTTAAATATAAGTCGCTTTGGATATGGCTTTTGCGTTATGGAGCACACCTCTTTCATCAACAAAGCGATTATCTCTTTTTTAGTTTTGCTGCCAATTCGTTCTTTTTTTTTGTGAGTTCCAACTCCATTTGCAGCTTACCAATCATACGTTCGGCCTCCTTTAGCATTGAATCATCTGGCTTGCGCTTAAATCCATCAGCACCATGCTCAACAAACTGATCACGCCAAGAACTCAGATCGGCGATCGTTACTCCATATTTACGGCTAATAGCCTCCATGCTTTCTCCTCGAAGCAAGGACAGAACAATTTCTGTTTTGATTTTTGTCGTAAAACGTGTCTTTTTTTCCATAGCAGTACAAATTTAATTGTTTATTTTACTGCTCGGTTTAATTACGGGCTAATAT
>NZ_BAZW01000202.1 GCF_000974365.1 Geofilum rubicundum JCM 15548 | reverse complement strand
CTGGGTCAATGCCGCAGTCCCCGGCGTAACAGTAACTGTTAAGCCAGAGGCCCGTCGCCACGGCATTGAGGGCTCCAGACTGAAGAGCAGTTCTGCGACTAGCTATGGTGATGTCATACGCATTGAGACTGAGAATGAATTTTCCCGGGACGGAGCGGTACTCTATTTTTCCAATGGTTCCGAAGAGGCGGTAGATAAAGGTGATTCGGAGAAGTATTTCAATGATTCTGAGAGAATACCTGAAATCTACACTCGTGTTGGCGAAAAGGCCTTGTCCATCAACGGTCTTCCTTTATTGAATGAAGCCGCCCGAACAATTCCATTGAGCGTTCGAAACCGCATAGCCGGTGAGGTCACCATGACGTTTGATCTGGGCTACTATTACGGCCAGCACGCGCCTTATCTGGAAGATAGAGAAACGGGGGCCTTTATTAACTTGCTGCACGAAAATACTTACACCTATACCGTAAGCGAGACAGGAGACAACCACGATCGCTTTGTGTTGAACTTCTATCTGGTCTCTACCGACCTGGAAACACCAGGAGCGGACGAGACCGATGCCGGCAGTGCCATCAATATTAAAAGTTTGTCGGGCAAGGTACTGGTGAGCGTAGGAATGGATCTGCTCAAGGA
>NZ_BAZW01000203.1 GCF_000974365.1 Geofilum rubicundum JCM 15548 | reverse complement strand
GCCTGAATTATTCATAAAAAAAAGAGGGTTGTCCCTGAAAATGTGCTGAATTATCAGTATTTTCAGGGTGTACAACAACACCTCTTTTTGCAATGATACAGAATTTTTTTGAAAACGAAGAACAAAGCCTCAGACTTTTCCCTGTTGAACAAAAAAATATCGAACTAAGCTTCTCAGGTGAGCGCATCAGCAGTGATGGTGGCCTACTTTTGCTACGTGAAGTCAACAGGCTAATCGGTTTAATTGAGCAGATAAGCAATTGTGTTACAGACAATCGAGACCAGCGTTATATTGACCATACCATAGAGGAGCTGGTCAGTCAACGCGCCTACCAAATCGCTGCCGGCTATGAAGACTGTAATGATAGCGATGAGCTGCGACACGATCAGATTTTGAAGACTTGTGTTGGACGACTTCCTCAAACCGGCAAGGATTTAGGGTCACAGCCTACCATGAGCCGATTGGAGAACAGTATTAGCTGGCGTGATCTATACAACATTGGAAAAACTTTCGTCTCACATTTCATAGGATCCTACAGCTCTGCACCGGAGGTTATCATACTCGATTGCGATGACACCAATACAAACACATACGGGAACCAGCAATTGACCCTCTTTAATAATT
>NZ_BAZW01000204.1 GCF_000974365.1 Geofilum rubicundum JCM 15548 | reverse complement strand
TTCGAGAGTCATCGCTGGGTCGTGCCGACCGCTCAGACTCCTATATATTATGGTTATTTACTTTATTGAAATATCCAGTCTCCGGCCTAAGCCTGTTTCAATAATCTTTCTCAAAGTAGCAATTTCTAAATCAGATCTATCATTCTCAATTTTAGATATATAAGTTCTTGATGTACCGCTTTTCAGGGCTAAATCCTGTTGAGTTAATCCCGACTTTAGCCTAGCTTCTCTAATCAATTCACCAATTCTAAGTGAAAGCTCTCATTTCTCTGGCTGACTATATTTGAGTAATACGTCCGCACCAATCTCATATGGAACTTTCATTTTCTCACCATTTCTCATCGTTATGAACTGCTCCACATTATGCCATGAAAGTGTATTCCCAACTAATTCAACCTTAGCGAACTCTTCAGTGTCATAGAGAATATTTGCTGGAGAAGTTTCATCAACATTACTCTTTTTGAGTACTTTCCTAAAATCAATTATTCGTGATTCTCCATTGTTAAAAACAACTGAAATTGATAACTCTTTAATCCAGTTTATTTTTAAAATCCTCGGTATCTTTATGCTCTGTCTCATTTTAAATCTGGATTTAATTCATAAAAAACTTCTAA
>NZ_BAZW01000205.1 GCF_000974365.1 Geofilum rubicundum JCM 15548 | reverse complement strand
TAAATCTTAACGAATTTGAAGTCGGCAGACCAAAATGTGATTTATAAGGGTAATCTGGAAGACCCTGCAATTTCGGGCGACAAGAATTCAGAAGCGGTATCAGGTGGTCGATAGACAGGAAAAATGAAGACCCAAGGTGCGGCGCCGGCAGAAACTGCCTGAAATATAATATGACCCTCGATTAGAATCTGGTAAATTTAGGGTCAGTGTTTAGCGTTTTGACCAGAGCAAAGAGGGATAAGGAAAGCCAATCACGGATGAAGCTTTCTGCCCGACATAAGGTTGATACGAGTGAATTACATTGCGCGAGTTAAACGATGCAAGATATGAAAAGTGCTGAATCAGCAGAAGCTCGAAAAACAGTGGGATTTTAAGACAAGCATCTCCAATTGAAAGTAGTTTCTAATGACTCGCTGACCCTGATGAAGAATTGTATATTGCTTTGAAGAACAAGATTTTTAATAGATTGGAAATGATGCCTGAGGACAGAAAAAATGGGTCATGCGGCAACATGCTGTATACGGCAGCCGGGGCTCCACAGCATACAGTGGGTTCCGTGCTCCCTAGTCAGCCGCGCTTGTCCAGAAAATTTCGTAATT
>NZ_BAZW01000206.1 GCF_000974365.1 Geofilum rubicundum JCM 15548 | reverse complement strand
GGAAGTAGGCATGGAGGTGATTTATGAAAATAATCTGAATCTGGCCCACGAGTCATTGGTGACACTGAGACCAGAGAGGTGACACTGAGGAGGCACGGAGTTTTTTTTAAATCTCTCCGTGAACCTCTGTGTATAACTACTCCGTGCCACTCTGTGTAACCCTTTTATTTTCCCATGAAAAACGCTTTCTCCATTAACATCATCTTTTTGCTCCTTTCTATTGTAGGATTGGTGCTGATTCCGCGTCTGCCGGTACAACTTTACCCGCACAACACGGGTAATACGGTGCATGTGGGGTACGACTGGCCGGGCATGGGAGCCGATGTGGTAGAAAAGGAGGTTACCTCACGTGTGGAGGGGGCTTTATCTTCGATGCGCGGCATCACCTGGGTGGAATCGGAATCCTTCGATGCCTACGGTACGGTGCGGGTGAGTTTTGAAAAGTCGGTGGACATGGACGCCGCCCGTTTTGAAGTGTCGAGCATTATGCGCAGTCTCTATCCCCGCTTGCCTGAGGGTTTGCAGCGCCCACGGGTGAGTTACACCTGGGGTGGCGGT
>NZ_BAZW01000207.1 GCF_000974365.1 Geofilum rubicundum JCM 15548 | reverse complement strand
CAAAGACCTTGAAATGCTTCTGAAATTGTATCGCGAGAAGATGAAGCCAGAAGGCAAGGTGTGGCTTTTTATTGATGAGGTGCAAAACATTACCGGATGGGAGCATTTTGTTAATTCATACGCTCAGGATTTCGTGGATAGCTATGAAATATTTTTAAGTGGCTCAAATTCAAAAATGTTATCAAACGATTTGGCAACCTTGCTTTCCGGCCGTTATGTCAAATTTGAAGTGCTTCCTTTTAGTTTTACGGAATATGTCGGAATAACCCGAAAGGACTTATCCAAGCAAAGTTACATTGATTACATGGAGAGCGGTGCTTTGCCAGAATTGTTCGTATTGCCTAATGACGAAACCAAACGGAATTATATTTCATCTATTAAAGACACTGTATTGTTGCGGGATATAATCCAGCGGCATAGCATCAAAGATCCTAAGCTGCTGGAAGATGTTTTTGTTTATTTAGTTAACAATGCTTCAAATCTGGTATCCATAGCTAATATTGTGAATTATTTTAAGAGTAAGGGGCGAAGTA
>NZ_BAZW01000208.1 GCF_000974365.1 Geofilum rubicundum JCM 15548 | reverse complement strand
TCACATAATCAAATAGAAAAACAATGCAACTTTGGTTTGTGCCACTACATTTCTATTAATGTTGAAGAATTTTCGGTGGTATTTTCATACCAATTGCTTTTATTAGTTTTACAGCATTAGGTGGAATGTCGGTTCTTAACCAAATTGTATCTTTCTTTACTTTTACCGGAACAGCCATAACCTGCGCCAGTTGCTCCATAGCCATCCCAGCAGTTAATGGCCTTGATTTTATTATCTTTTTATCGACTGATTTTAAATTTATTTCAGCTTGCTCTTGTCTTAAGCGCTTGGTGATATGCGCTTCGCAAAAGTGACTTAAAAAGCAGATCATCAAGTGTCCTAAAATCCTATCATCAGTCCAATGAAACATCGGTCGGCTTTTCAGATAGCCTTTCATTTCACCAAAGGCATCTTCAATGCGCCAAAGCTCTTTGTAGTTTGATACAATTTCACGGCCACTCATGGCTTGCACGTTTGTGATGATCCCAAAGAATCCGTCTCTTTGTGCGTCTTTATCAATGGCAGACTGGTTT
>NZ_BAZW01000209.1 GCF_000974365.1 Geofilum rubicundum JCM 15548 | reverse complement strand
AACATGCTCGGCACCTGCCATAGAGGGCTCGCAATAGACCACCCACTTTTTTTGATGGGCCTTCTCTAAGCAGACTTTAAAGCCATCCATTGCAGAAAGTTTTCGCAGCTCCCTTTTTATGCTGTCCAGAAATTTGCCTTTAAAGGCAGCACTCAACTGGTGCACCGGATACAGATAATTATCATATTTGCCGATATGGCGCCATTTCCCCGACAAGGAATAACCGGCTGCCGGAACAATGCAGTGCAAATGCGGATGCAGAGAAAGGTTTTGCCCCCAGGTATGCAGCACCGCAACGGCTCCGGTTTCACAACCGTAATGTGTATAACCGAAGCTGTGCAGCGTACGGCTGGCAGCACGGAACAAGATGTTGCAATAAAGCCTTCTGTCCCACAGATAAATCTGGTTGAGCTCATGAGGTACCGTGAAAATGATGTGGTAGTGTTTCACCGCAAGTGTTGATTTCATCAGCTTCTCAATCCAAAGAGCCTGTTTGGTTCCCTGGCACTTGGGACAATGTCGGTC
>NZ_BAZW01000210.1 GCF_000974365.1 Geofilum rubicundum JCM 15548 | reverse complement strand
TTCAGGCTCAGTGTGAAGAAGCGGTTAAGAAGGCAGCTTTGCAAGAAATGGGTGATGCCCAGTACATCAAGGATTTTTCAATAACGCTGGAAAAAGGGGTTAATGAAACCACCACCGGCATGGTCAAATTCAATGTCTTATTGAATAGTCGTAACCATTACAAATTCAATGTAGCCAACGGACTTTCTAATCCGGATGACATTATCATGCAGCTATATGACAAGGATAAGTTGTTAAGTAGCAACCTGGATGGCGGAAAAAAATACAAGGGTTTTGAATTTATATGTCGCGCAACAAAGGTGTATCAGTTGGTATTTTCTTTCTCGGGTGGAGAGGAAGGCTGTGCGGAAGCGGTTCTTTCACTTGTTAAACAATACAGCGAAGGTGAAATGGGTTTCTAGATCCCAACCTTCATTCATCTTGTAAAAGCTTTAAAAAGGGCTGCAAATTTGATTTTGCAGCCCTTTTTATACCAAGCACCTGATCAAGGTCATTTTGACCCTTATAGCAGGGTACATT
>NZ_BAZW01000211.1 GCF_000974365.1 Geofilum rubicundum JCM 15548 | reverse complement strand
CTCTCCCTCACATACAACGGCCTGGTCAAAACCGATGGTGGCTACCGGTTCAGGATAAACCGTCAGTGCCAATGTTTCTTCATCGGTACAACCATTGATATCTTCAACCAGTACAACAACTGAGTAAGTACCAGCTGGCAATGCCGGGGTAGTATAGGTGGAGGTCGCTGATGGACCGGCAGTTCCTACTGTATTATTGCTGGCATCCAGAACAGTGAAAGTATAGGAAACGCCTCCGCCGGCTGTATAGGAACCGGTGGATCCTTCACAAAATTCGGTGTCACCGGTCAAGGTGGCCGTGGCTTCAGTTACATTGACTGTCAATAAGGCGGGACTGCTGGAACAGGTAATACCATTGGCAACGTCGCCAACAACCACACTGTATTCTCCGGCATCTGTCGCTAAGGCGTTGCTAATGACATAGGTGTCTGAGGTGGCACCGGTTATTTCTGCTCCGGCTCTGTACCACTGATAAACATAATTACCGCTTCCTCCTGTGGCCGAAGCTGTCAAGGTCAG
>NZ_BAZW01000212.1 GCF_000974365.1 Geofilum rubicundum JCM 15548 | reverse complement strand
GAATTGAAATTCCATAGCCATCGCAAGAGCTGAAGATATATATGCCTTTTAACCGCACCAGAGTGGAATTGAAATAAGATCTCCGGCCAGCGTCAGCAATTTTGCAGAGCTCTTTTAACCGCACCAGAGTGGAATTGAAATGAATAAAAATAACCATCTGGGCGCTTACCTATTTCTTTTAACCGCACCAGAGTGGAATTGAAATCACCTTAATCACAGGGGGGCTTTGCGGCCTCCCCTTTTAACCGCACCAGAGTGGAATTGAAATATGGCAATATCCGTATTTAATCCACTAAAATACTTCTTTTAACCGCACCAGAGTGGAATTGAAATCACTTGGTTATCATCATACGTCGTTATCATTCTTGCCTTTTAACCGCACCAGAGTGGAATTGAAATGGTTTTGTATGGAAGAAACAAATAATCACGCGCGACTTTTAACCGCACCAGAGTGGAATTGAAATTCTCTTGCATCAAGAGGAATCAGATATAACGGCACTTTTAACCGCACCT